>NZ_JBICUZ010000010.1:129184-203608 GCF_043198675.1 Streptomyces sp. NPDC048734
CCACGAGGAAGGCGACGGCCGCGAAGAAGGCGGCGAAGAAGTAGGAGAAGTGGCGGGGGGGGGGGGGGGGGGGGGGGGGGGGGGGGGGGGGGGGGGGCCGGGCCCCCCCCCCCCCCCGCGAGGTCTTTCAGTCCCGGTCCTGCCGTCGGCCGAGGAAGGCGGTGATGATCTCCAGCCACTCCTTGGGCCGCTCCAGGAAGGGCAGGTGCCCGGTGGCGAGCTCGGCGGTCCGCGCGCCGGGAATGGCCTCAGACAGGTGGTACTGGAGGGCAGTGGGTATCAGGTTGTCGGCGGTGGTGACAACGATGAGGGTCGGGACGGTGATCAGGGCGAGGTCTGAGCGCACGTCGGCGCGGCGGACCAGGTCGACCTGGGCCCCGGTGCCCCGCGGCAGCACAGAGGCGGCCTGCTCCGCGGCGGCGCGCACCTGCTCCGAGGTGAGGGAGTTCAGCACCGGCGCGCTCACGGTCAGCTGGGTCAGATACTGGGCGAGCAGGAGGTGCTGTCCGGACTCGTAGAGCTGGTGCCAGATTGCAGCGGCCAGCTCGGTACGGGTGTCCAGACGGGCGAACGTGGCGGTCAGGATGAGGGAGGTGACGCGTTCCGGGTGGCGGGCCGCGGCACGGATCGCGACCGGGCCGCCCAGCGAGTAGCCGCAGACGGCGAAGGTGTCGAGCCCCTCGGCGTCTGCTGCGGCGACGAGCTGGTCCGCCAGCGCGTCGAGCTCCAGGGGCGTGGACGTGGTGGGATTCTTTCCCGAGCCTGGGTAGTCGACCCCGACGACGGTGTGCTGCGCGGCGAGCCCCTCCATGATCGGCCCGTAGTCGGCCTCGATCCCGCCGCCCGCGCCGTGGGTGAGGAGGAGACCGGAGCCGGAGCCGTGGACGGTGCGGGCATGGACGTTCGGGATTGAGTTGGTCATGGACGTGTCCTCATCTGGCGAAGGTGTGCAGGGGTGACCATGTGCAGCGTTCGTTCTTCAGTGACCGGCGGCAGCAAGCTTTGCGCGTCTGCGTGACGGCGGTGCGGGGCGTGGAGCTGCAAGGGTGCGCGAGGGCTCGACCCGTTGGTCACCGGTGGTGCTGGGCCGGCATCGTGGGGTCGGGGCGGGCTGGTCCGATGTCCACCGGCGCAGGCGTAGCGCCTACCTGGCCGCGGCGGGAGCGTGGGCTTCGCTGAGCCGGCGCACTGCTTCGGCGACGCGACGGTCGGTGGCCGGGCGAAACGGGGCGACCGGACGCGCTTGGGGACCGATGACGACTCCGGTCTTGCCGATCAGCGCGTCGTCGGTGGCGGCGACGATCGATGACCTGGCTGCCGCGGACGCCGGGCCGGAGGTGGACCGTTCGAACTTGCGGGACACCAGCGGCCACAGCAGTCGCAGGGCGGGAGAGACGATCTTCGGGTCGGTCAGGGTTCCGTTGGTCATGTCGGTCGCGGCGCCTCCGGGGTCGGCGGCGAAGACCGATACGCCCGTGCCGTTCAGCCGCGCGGCAAGGTCGAGGGTGTAGGCGAGCTTGGCGCGGCCGTACCAGTGGAAGCCGTAGTAGCCGCCGGGCGGCTCGACGGCGTCGAACACCTGCTTCGCGACCCCGACCGCGCCCGAGGTCACGTTCACGATCCTGCTCGGCGAACCGGCCGTCAGCGTGGGCAGGAGCAGTTCGGTCAGCAGGTACGGCGAGAGGTGGTTGACGACAAACGACGCCTCGACGCCGCCCAACTCGCGCCGACTGGGGAACATCGCCCCGACGTTGTTGACCAGCACCGCCAGCGGATCCCCTGAGGCCTGGTGCTCGGCTGCGATCCGGTCGGCCAGCGAACGCACCTGGTCGAGCGAGGAGAGGTCGGCGGCCAGGAACCGACCAGGCTGCGCCGGGCCCATGGCGTTGATCCGGTCCACCGCCTGGGCACCCCGGTCGGGGCTCCTTCCAACCACGGTGACCGCGAACCCGGCGGCAGCAAGCCCCAGCGCCGTCTCCAAACCGATTCCGGCCGTCCCGGCAGTGACTACAGCTTTCCTCCACGTTCATGCCGTGACGCTTGTATTTCCCGGAATAGTAGGGGATGTCGGCGGTGATGCGGTCGCTCGGCAGCAGGGTTCCGTCCAGGATGACGAACGCCTTCTCTCGGATCGTCCACATTGCCTCGGCCAGGGACGGGGCGATGGCGGCCGGGACCTCGACGGCTTCACGTATGTAGCGGTAGACGGTCGCGATCCCGATGCTGAACCCGGCGGCCAGCTGGGCGTAGATGTCACCGCACCGCAGGTGGGCCAGGGCGAGCGGGGCCTGTCGCGAGGCGGGAAGACGCCGCCACCGCGTCCCGATCTCCTGCCGCCTGCTCTTCAGCCGCCCGGTCAGGACCCGCAGGGTGCGATTGGACAGATCGATCGAGGATGGGTAGACAAGCACGCGAAGCTTCTGGAGACACGGATGATCTTGGTCGAGAACCCGTCTACCAGGAGCTTCGTCGTTGCGCATGCATGCCCAGCACATGGTCAGCACCGTCAGCCTGGAAAAGGCTCACGGTGTGCCGGGGCGTGGTGGAGTCGGGTTCCGGCTGTGTATTTACAGTGCGGTGGGCAGGCTGGCAACGCCGGTGATCTGCTCCCAGGTCGCGAAGCGGACGGTCATCTCGGCTCGATAGCCGAATGCGGGCATCAGATGACGGTGGGGCCGGAAGTGGGGCGAGATGCCGCTGAAAGCGGACAGGAACCGCTGCGCGGCACCGACCGAGCGGGGAAGCCCTTCATCGCTCGGTCGCGCTGCCTGGTCGGCTGGTGGCTGTTCTCCGCCCGGTTGTTCAGGCCCTTGTGACAGCGGTGCTCGATGCAGGGCAGATCTCGCGGTGTGCCGCTCCGTAGGAGCGGCATTTATCGGTAACGATCACCCGCGGCACCGTGCGAATCTTCTTCAGGAGCCTGCGGAAGAAGCGTCGGGCTGCGGCCTTGTCCCGCCGGTTCTGCACGAGGACGTCGAGGACGTCCCCGTCCTTGTCGACGGCCCACTACAGGTACTGCAACCGCCCGTTGATCTTGATGAAGACCTCGCCCAGGTGCCGCTTGTCCCCCAACTGGGATTGTCGGCGGTGCAGCGCGCCTGCGTAGATCTGCCCGAACTTGCCGCACCAGCGGCGGATCGTCTCGTACGAGACGACGGTCCCGCGCTCGAGCATGAGCTCTTCGACTTCGCGCAACGACAGGCGGAAGCGGTGGTACAGCCACACAGTGGGAGATGACCTCGACCGGGTACCGGTGACCCTTGTACGACGGCGACGCGCTCCCACGGACGACCCTTCTGGGTCTGGGCCGCCGCGCCGCGGTTCGCCGCCGAGGGCGCATCGTGGCCGGCGGCGGCCTCCTGCCCGAGGAGGTCGCCGGCCGTTCGATCGTGAGGGGACAGCGGGCTACCGGTCGGCGCCGGTGTCCTCACGGCCCGGTGCGGTTCCGGTGCCCTCGGCGGCGCGGCGGCGGGCGTCCTCGTCGGTGCGGGCGTCGTAGCTGATGAGCTTCGGCAGAGCGGCAGCGAGCAGGCCCACCGCCGCGACGCACGCGAGTCCGCCCGTCCAGATTGCGGGGCGGACGCCGGTCCAGCCGGCCATCGCCCCGGCGCGGACCTGACCCAACTGCGGGCCGACGCTGTAGGAGAGGACCTCGATGCCGGCGAGCCGGCCGCGCAGCCGGTCCGGGATGGTCTGGTTCCAGATGGTGGAGCGGCCCAGTCCGCTCAGCATGTCCCCCGCTCCCGCCAGCCCGAGGCACAGCAGCACCAGCCAGACGTTCGACGTCCAGCCGGCCGCCGCCATCGCCAGGCCCCAGCCGGCCGCGCCGAACACCACCAGCAGGCCGTGCCGCTGCGTCCGGGACACCCAGCCGCTGGTCAGACTGACCAGCAGCGACCCGACGGAGCCCGCCGCGTACATCAGGCCCAGCGACCAGTCGGCGTCGAGCTCGTCGGCGAGGAAGGGGAAGACGGTGTTGGGGAAGGCGAAGAACATCGCCGCCAGGTCGACCGCGTAGGTGCCCAGCAGCACCGGCCGGGACCATGCGTACCGGGCTCCCTCCGCGATGCCGCGCAGTGACGGCCCGGCCGCCTGCTCGACCGGTGGCACCGGCGTCAGCCGGCGGCACATCAGGACCGACACCACGAAGCTCACCACCGTGATGGCGTACGCGGTGCTGTTGCCCGCGTACGCGACGACGAGGCCCGCCAGCGCCGGTCCGGCGATCGCGCCGGTCTGCCAGCGCAGCGAGTTCAGCGCGACCGCGGCGGCGAGCTGGTCGTGCGGGACGATCCGGGCCAGCAGCGAGTCCAGGGCGGGCCGCTGGAGTCCGGCGAGTGCCGCGACACCGGCCGCGACCACGTACAGCGGCCACAGCATGGGGCTGGGCAGCAGCGCGTTCAGCAGCAGGACGGCGGCCAGCAGTCCCAGTCCCGCTTCGGTCAGCACGATGACCTTGCGCCGGTCCACGGCGTCGGCGAGTGCCCCGCCGTACAGGCCGAAGACCATCAGCGGCACCAGTTCGACGGCGCCCATCGCGCCCACCGCGAGCGGTGAGCCGGTCAGTTCCTTGATCTGCAGCGGCAGCGCGATCAGCGCCATGACGCTGCCGACGTAGGTGACGATGCCCTGCGTCCAGAGCAGGCGGAAGTCGCGGGAGGAGCGCCAGGGCGAGAGGTCGGGGAGTATGGCGGCGATTTTGGCGTGCATGGTCAGCGGCTCCCGGCCGGCTTCGACGCGGGGGCGGCTTCGGTGTCCCCGGTCGTCGCGTGGTGGCGTCCGATCGGCAGGACGAGGGGCTTGCCCGAGACCGGGTCCTCGATGATGCGGCTGTCCATGCCGTAGACGGCCCGGACCGTGTCCTCGGTCATCACCTCCTCGGGCGTTCCGGCGGCGTGCAGCCGTCCGGCGGCCAGGGCAACGAGCTGGTCCGCGTAGCGGGCGGCCAGGTTGAGGTCGTGAAGGACCATGACGATCGTGGTGCCGCGGGTCCGGTTCAGGTCGGTCAGCAGGTCGAGGACCTCGATCTGGTGGCTGATGTCGAGGAACGTGGTGGGCTCGTCGAGCAGCAGCAGGTCGGTCTGTTGGGCCAGCGCCATCGCGATCCACACGCGCTGGCGCTGGCCGCCGGAGAGTTCGTCGACCGCCCGGTCCACCAGTTCCATCGTGTGGGTGGCCTCCAGCGCGGCGGCGACCGCGGCGTCGTCCTGGGTCGTCCAGCGGGAGAAGGCCCGCTGGTGGGGGTGGCGGCCCCGGCCGACCAGGTCGAGGACGGTGATGCCCTCGGGGGTGACCGGTGACTGTGGCAACAGCCCGAGGGTGCGGGCGAGTTCCTTGGCCGGGGTGCGGTGGACCTCCTTGCCGTCCAGGACGACCCGGCCGGTGCGCGGGACGAGCAGCCGGGACATCGAGCGCAGCAGTGTCGACTTTCCGCAGGCGTTGGCGCCGACGATCACCGTGATGCGCCCGGCCGCGAGGGTCAGGTCCAGGCCCTCGATGACGGAGCGGTCGCCGTAGCCGAGCGTGAGGTCCTCGGTGGCGAGGGTGTGGGACGCGGTCACAGTGAGCCTCCGGCCCGGTTGGTGCGGACGATCAGGTAGACGAGGTAGGGGGCGCCGAGGACGCCGGTGACGACGCCCACGGGGTAGCGGGTGTCGAAGGCGTACTGGCCGGTGAGGTCGGCGACCAGGACGAGCAAGGAGCCGACCAGGCCGGCCGGCACCAGTAGGGAGCCGCCGGTTGCGGTGAGCCGGGCGGCGATCGGCCCGGAGAGGAACGCGACGAAGGCGATCGGTCCGGCCGCCGCCGTGGCGAACGCGATCAGCCCGACGGCGGCGACGATTACGGTGACGCGGGTGCGTTCGACGCGGACGCCGAGCGCGGAGGCCGTGTCGTCGCCCAGGCTCAGCGCGCTCAGGTTGCGGCCCTCGAACAGCAGCACCGGGCCGAGCGCCAGTACGGCCAGGACGGTGGGCACGGTCTCCTCCCAGGTGGTGCCGTTGAGGCTGCCGGTGAGCCAGCGCATCGCCGCCTGGAGGTCCCACTCACCGGCCCGGGACAGGACGTAGGAGGTGACGCTGTCGAGCAGGGCGGCGATGCCGATGCCGATCAGGATGAGCCGGGTGCCGGCGACCCCGTCGCGGAACGCGAGGACGTACACCAGCAGCGCCACCCCGAGCGCGGCGGCGATCGCCAGCGCGGACACCTGGGTCTCGCTCAGCGAGAAGGTGACGATGGCGATGGCCGCCGCCGCGCTCGCCCCCGCGCTGATGCCGATGATGTCGGGGCTGGCAAGCGGGTTGCGGAGCATCGTCTGGAAGGTGACGCCGGCCATGCCGAAGCTGAACCCGGCGGTCAGGGCGAGCACCGCGCGCGGCAGCCGCAGCGTGCCGACGGTGAAGGAGGCGCCCGGCACCTGTTCGCCCGTGATCACGCGCAGCACGTCGGAGGCCGGGTAGAAGGTGTGTCCGGCCATGAGCGTGGTGGCGAACGCGGCGACGACGAGGACCAGCAGGGCGCAGACGATCAGCCGTCGCCGGTACGCGCGGCGGACCCGCGTGCGGGTGACCGTGCGCAGTGTGGGCGGGGCGGTGGCGACGGGGGCGCTCACAGTGATCTGACCTTCTGCCGGCGGACGATGTGGATGAAGAAGGGGGCGCCGACGAACGCGGTCACGATGCCCACCTCGATCTCGGACGGCCGGGCCACGACCCGCCCCACCACGTCGGCGACCGTCAGCAGGACGGCGCCGCTCAGCGCGGAGAACGGCAGCAGCCAGCGGTGGTCCACACCCACCAGCAGCCGGCAGGCGTGCGGTACGACGAGTCCGACGAAGGCGATCGGGCCGGCGACGGCGGTGGACGCACCGCACAGCACGACCGCGCCGAGCGCGGCGCCGGCCCGCACGAGGGCCACCCGCTCGCCGAGTCCGGCAGCCAGCTCGTCGCCCAGGGCGAGGGAGTTGAGGGCGCGGGCGGAGGCCAGGCAGACGACGAAGCCGACGGCGAGGAACGGCAGGACGCTGCCGAGCTGCGCGTGGGTGGCGCCGCCGACGCCGCCGATCTGCCACAGCCGGAAGGTGTCGGAGATGTCGTTGCGCGGCAGGACGACGGCGCTGACCAGTGAGGCGAGCGCGGCCGAGGTGGCGGCACCGGCGAGGGCCAGCTTCAGCGGGGTGGCGCCGCCCCGGCCCAGCGAGCCGACGGCGTACACGAACCCTGCGGTCACGGCCGCTCCGGTCATCGCCGCCCAGATGTATCCGGACACCGACGCCAGGCCGAAGTGGGCGATGCCGGTGACCACGGCGAGCGAGGCGCCCATGTTGACGCCGAGGATGCCGGGGTCGGCCAGCGGGTTGCGGGTGACGCCCTGCATGACCGCGCCGGACAGGCCCAGGGCGGCGCCCACGACGACGGCGAGGAGGGTGCGCGGTACGCGGTTGGCGACCGCAGCCTCCTCCAGGGTGGCCTCCGCTCCGCCGAGCGCCGCCCAGACGTCGGCCCAGGCGACGTCGCGGGAGCCGAAGGCGAGGGAGGCCGTCATGGCGGCGAGCAGGACCGCGGCGACGGCGAGGAGCCAGGTGACGCGCACGCGCGCCGGACGCCGCAGCGGGGCGGTGTCCGGCGCGGGCGGGGTCTCGGTGACGGTCACGCGGCCTTGTCCGCGGCCTCGGCGAGCGCCTTCACGTAGTCCTCCAGGACGTACGGGATGGACAGCGGGGTCGGGTTGGCGGCGGTGGCCAGCGGGGTGCTGCCGGGCAGCAGGTAGATGGAGTTGCGCTCGACGGCGGCCAGCTTGGAGGTGAGCGGGTCCTTCTCGAGGGCCTTCAGCAGCTCGCCCTTGTCGTCCCCGTAGCCGGTGATGATGTCGACGTCGTTGAAGTCGTCGATGTGCTCGGCGCTCTTGGTGAGGACGAACTTCTTCGTCGCCCCGGACGGTTCGGAGACGCTGGCGGGGATCTTCAGACCGAGGTCGGTGAAGAACTGCGTGCGGGTGTCGTGGGTGGTGTAGAAGCCGACCTGGCTGACGTTCTTGGACGACACGTGCGTCATGAACATCGCCGTCTTCCCCTTGAGCTGGGGGTACTTCGCGGCGGTCTTCTCGATCTGCCCCTCGAGGTCGGCGATCAGCTCGTCGCCCTCGTCGGCCAGTCCGATGGCCTTGCTGTTGAGGCGGATGATGTCGCGCCACGGGGTCGCCCAGGCGGCCTCGGGGTAGGCCACGACGGGGGCGATCTGGCTGAGCGTCTCGTAGTCCTGCTCCGTCAGTCCGGAGTACGAGGCGAGGATGACGTCGGGCTTGGTGTCGGCGACGGCCTCGAAGTCGATGCCGTCGGTCTCGTCGAACAGCACCGGGGTCTTGGCGTTCAGTTCCTTGAGCCGCTTCTCGACCCAGGGCAGCACGCCGTCGCCGTCGTCGTCGCCGAAGTTGGCCCTGGCCATGCCGACGGGGATGACGCCGAGGGCGAGCGGCACCTCGTCGTTGGCCCAGTTCACGGTGGCGACGCGCTGGGGCTTGGAGGGGATCTCGGTGGTCCCGAGCGCGTGCTTGATCGTCACGGGGAACTGGCCGGCGCGGTCGGCACCGGCGGAACCGCTGTCGTCCTTGTCTCCGGACCCGCCGCCGCAGGCGGTGAGTCCGAACAGGAGGGCCGCCGTAAGGGCGAGCGCACGGAGGCGTGGGGTTTTCATCGACCCGGTTTCACTTTCGGTCGCGGGTGCCGGGACTCGCACGTCCGGACCGCGGACTGTGGGTCGTGGAGCAGGGCACCGAGCTTGCTACAGAAGGTTAGGTAAGGCTTGCCTGCATAGAGTATGGAGCGAAGGCACGTTGATCAATCGAGCCTTTCAGACAGCCCTTGTAGCGATCGGGACACGCACGCGGGTGGCTCCGCCGCAGGGGAGAGGTCCGCCCCGACGTTCTCAGCGCGCCCGGAACCTGCCGGGCGTCATGCCGGTCGTCCGCCGGAAGGCCGCGCCGAAGGCGCTCGCCGAGCGGTAGCCGACCGCGTCGGCCACCACGTCGACCTCGTGTCCGAGGGAGAGGAGCTGCACGGCGTGCTGGGCCCGGACCGAGGCGACCCAGCGGGCGAAACCCGTGCCCGTCTCGGCCCGGAAGGCGCGGGTCAGCGTGCGCGCGCTGCAGCCGAGCGCGGCGGCCCAGCCAGCCAGTGTCCGCTGGCCGGCCGGGTCGGCCCGCACCCCGTCCACGATCGGCCGCAGCAACGGGGACGTGGGCAGCTGCACCAGCAGCGCCCGGGGCGACGGCCGCAGGACGTCGAGCACCATCGTCTCGGTCACGGCCCGGGAGCGCGGCGGCAGTTCCGCCTCTTCGAGCCGCTCCAGGAGCAGCCGGAGCAGCGGGGTGATCTCCACGGCCACCGGCACGTCGGGCAACGCCGACTCCGTGCCGTGGTGGAAGAAGTGGGCGCGGTAGGAGGTGCCCGCGACCGCGGAGGCGGAGTGCAGCTGCCCGGCCGGCATCCACAGTCCCAACGTCGGTGTGATGCACCACACCTGGGAGCCGACCACGGCGGTGGACGTGCCGTGCTCGTTCCAGAGGAGTTCGTGCCACGGGTGCGAGTGCTCGTTCCAGGCGGTGTCGGCATCGACGACCTCCTCGTACCCCTGGATCACGAAGGACACGTCCACCTCACCGGCGGCGAGCGTCGGCAGGTCCCTGGTGACACGCATGCGCCCAGGCTAACCGGAACCGGATCGTCACGGCCGCGCGTCCCGCCTCGGGGTGACGCCGGAGGACCGGACCCGCGCTGCGGCGTGGGTGGGATGGTCGCCCAGGTGGCCGTGCTCGACCATCCGGGCGCGTTTTCGGCGCTCACCCTGGGCGGCACCCGTGCGGTTGCCCCCGGCCCACCTGACGGAGACCTCCCCGACCATGACCGGGCGACGATGAGCCGACTGTTCGCGCGTCCGATACCCGACTGGACCGACCGCGAGGCAGTTGGGGAGTTCGCCCCCGTCGGAGCGAAAATCCTCGGTGACGACCTCGTCGCCGCGCGCGTCTGGGACCGCACACCTGGCACCGCACCCGCGCCCTGCATGGCCAACCAGATGGGCACGGTGTTCTCCAGACTCGACTGCACACCGCGCTGGCGCGAGCGCCTGGCCGGGATCGAGGTCCCCACGCTCGTCGTCCACGGCCACCACAACCGGTTCTTCCCCGTGGGCAACGGCGAGGCGATCGCGCGCGAGACCCCCAATGCACGGCTGCTCACCCTCCGCGCCGAACCGGCTGTGGGTCACCGACCTGACCATGATCCCCACCCTGGAGGGGCCACTGTGGCTGTCGGCGATCCGCGACGCCTTCTCCCGCAGAGTCGTGGCCCGGGAGACCTCCACCCGCGCGGACGCCGACCTGGTCCTCACCTCCCTCGAGTACGCACTGGCCAGCCGCGAGGTCATCCCCGGCGAACTCGTCCACCATGCCGACCACGGCACGCAATACACGTCCATCAAGCTCACAACCCGCCTGGTCGGAGCAGGAGTCCAAGCGTCCATGGGCTCGGTCGGCGACTCCTTCGACAACGCCCTGGCGGAGAACCTGTGGATGCTGATCAAGACCGAGTGCATCCGCGGACGGACCTTCGCCACCAGAGCCGAGGCGAATCTCGCGCTCTTCCAGTACATCGACGGCTTCTACAACCCCCGCCGCATCCAAAAGCGCCTCGGCTACCTCAGCCCCATCGAGTTCGAAGAGAAGCACTACGCCGACCAGGCAGCGGCCGAACCAGTGAACCTGAAACCACGTCAACCCGCCCTGACCCGCTAGTCAGCCACTCCCGCGCAGCGGGGGAACCTCAGTCTGCGGCCGGTGACAGATTCCACGGGGGCCCAGGTCCGGGCGAGCGGAGTCGGGGGGTTCCCTCGTTGGGCGGCAGGCGAAACCTTACCGCGGGCGTTGTCGGGGTGCCAGGCTCGGCGTAGCCGACCACGAAGCTGCTTGGTCTGGCGGTCCGACAGCGGCCGCGGTGCTCTCCGGGCGCCGTCCGACGAGGCGGCCGCACCACGACCCACCACCATCTCCACCACCCACGGGCCCGCACCCAGGACTGGTGCTCCACTCCCTCCGCAGAGCCCCGGGGTGTGGGGCAGAGCCCCGCGTCTTGTCTGACCTGGCCGGTTCTCCTCTTCCTTGATCACCAGGTGTGCTGATGTGCTGACGCGTTGTCGGTGCCCCCTGTCATCATGGGCGGCTGCACGGGGGAGCCGTGACGAGGGGGAGGTTTGTATGCCTTGGGTACGGCCGTACGTACGCTCTGACGGGACAGCGGTTCGCGGGCATTCGCGTTGGGCGCCGGGTGCAAAACGAGAAACGATGATCTTCGGTGTGGTGGCCTTGGTCGTGGTCGGGCTGAGCCACAGCAACGGGTCCGCACAGGGTGAGGACACTCAGCGGCCGCAGTCCACGGTCCGGTACCCGATCCGCTTCGACAACGGTCCCGGCGCGCAAGCGCCGCAGCCTCGCCCCACGGTGTCGTACCCGATCCGGTTCGACAGCGGGCCGGCTGCGCGGGCGCCGCAGCCTCGTCCAACGGTGTCGTACCCGATCCGGTTCGAGCGGTGACTCGTCGGCGGGCGTCGGCGCGGCGGCGTACGAGGAGGCCCAGCCGGAGGCAGCAGCAGCGGGAAGCGCAGCTGGTCGCTTTCGCCGTGGTGGCCGCGGTCGGTATCGGTGTCGTGGTGATGGTGGTCAACTGGCTGCTGGCCCACGGGTGGGTACTCGTCGTAGTCCTGGTACTCGCCGTGCTGGCGGGCGCCGGATGGCTCTACCACTGGCAGCAGCGGGCACAGTGGGAGGCGGTGCGGGCGCAGGGCCTGCGCTACGGACTGCCGCAGCTGGACGTGCTGCACCATGCCCGGTTCGAGGACGCGGTACGTGACCTCATGCAGCGGGACGGCTGCCGGGACGCTCAGCGGGTCGGCGGCCGCGGGGACCTGGGTGCGGACGTGAAGGCCACGGACCCGTTCGGCCGGCGCTGGGTGATCCAGTGCAAGCACCGCCGCAACGGCGCTCAGGGCTCGGCAGTGGGGACACCGGATCTGCAAGTGCTCCACGGCACAACCCGGCAGGTCCACGGGGCGGACGTCGCGGTGATCGTCACGAACGGCCGGGTGACCGGCCCGGCCGTGGACTTCGCCCAGCAGCAGCGCCTCCACGTCGTCGACCGCCAGACACTCGCCCTATGGGCCTCGGGATCGCACCCGCTACGGGAACTGCTGCGGGCAGTGCCGCCCCCGCTGCGTCCGCGGCCAGCGCCGCTTGAGCGTCGATCCATGGGTGCTATCCGGTATGTGTCTCCCCGGCACCGTCGCCGGTCATAGGTTCACCTCGTGCAGCCGCACCGCCTCGAGGTAGTCCCACAGGGCACGCTCACGCTCGACGTCATAAGACTCGTTCGACGAGGGCGTCACGCGGCTGCGGTCGACGTACGAGCCGGACGGTGCGGGCGTACGTCCGGTGACGGTGGCGGCGAGCCGCCGTCCGGCCGTCGCGGCGTTGTCGATGGCCGGCGTCACTGAGCCTCTTCTAAAATCGTCCTGGATGGCCAGAGCCATCCGCTGACTCTGCCTCGCGCTCAGCGCCCTGCCGTTCATGCGCCGGGGCATCAGAGGCTTACGAGTTGGTGCGTGATAGCGAGTGAGGCGTCGTGCCTGGCTGGTGGCATGATTCGACTGTGGCGATCATGGTCAATCGGGCGGTACTGGCGCACCAGCCGTTCACGGGGATCTCTCGGCGTCATCTTGCTTGTCTGATCGAGGAGTTGGCGTTGCCGTGGCAGGTCGGCCTTGAAGGTCGCCGTCATGCGGCGCGGGGCGGGGCCAGGAAGCGGGCCGAGGGCGCCGGGGCCCGCCACCAACTGGTTTTCGTCGACCGGCTGGTGGCCACGCTGATCCATCTGCGCCACGACCTGCCGCACGCCGTGCTGGGCCTGCTGTTCGGCGTCGACCGCTCCACCGTCACTCGCGCGATCGCGGAGATACGTCCGCTCCTGGCCGAGCGGGGATGTGCGGTCCCTGACCGTCGCGGCCTGTGGCTGCGGACTCTGACGGATGTTTTCGCCTATGCCCAGGCCGAGGGAATCGAGCTGCGGCTGGACGCCACCGAGATCCAGGTCCGCCGGCCACCGGCCGGACGCGGCGGACGACGCGCGTTCGTGTCGGGCAAGAAGAAACAGAACACCATGAAGGCCACCGTGATCGCCGACTGGCAGGGCCGCACGTTATGGACCGATGCCCTGCGACCTGGACGAATGCACGACGCCACAGCCGCCCGCAACGAAGGCATCGCCATCTGCTTCCAGCACTTCCCCGACGTCGAGGTCCTCCTGGACGACGGCTACCTCGGCCTGAGCCGCGACCACCGCGGGCAAGCCGTCACACCCCCGAGAAAGCCGCGGCCCGGAGCGTTGCCCGGCAGAGTCGAACAGTGGGAACGCGAGCGCCACGGGCACTCATCCGACCGCATCACCATCGAACACGCCCTCGCCGACCACAAACGCTGGAAGCAACTGACGCGCTGGACCCACCGCCGCGACCGACTGCCCGACACCTACCGCGCCATCGCCAGCCTCGTCTCCGACCGCACCAGCACCACCTAAAAACAAGCCATGACCAGGCCAAACACACCTCACCCGCTATCACGCACCAACTCGTAAGAGAGGCCACGTTGAGGGCAGTGTCGAGTGTGCTTCCTCTGGCCTTGTGGGAATAGGCCGGCGGGTATGGACAGGTCAGAGGCCCCACGTTCGGCCCAGGAACATGTGTCGCCGCGTCACCTGAGACCACCCGGTCGGCGATTTTTGCCATAGCAGCAAGGCGCCTTCGCGCATTGGCACGGTTACAAGGACGCTGGTTCTCGAGCGCCCCTAACTGCATGGGGGTAGGCACGAGAGGGCAATGATGACCAGCAGTGACATAGCCGCAGCCGCTGCGAGCCGACCCAACGAGCAGGACTCCGAGTCGTCCGCCTGCTTGGCCGCTGTGCGCCAAGTCGCCAGTCGATTCACCGGGGCCTACGGTCTGACGGAGGTGGACCCCGAGTTCGGTCTGCTCTTCGCCGAGACCGTGGAGGTCTGGCACAGCTTCGATCACGAGACCGTGTCACTTCCCGGCAAGGAGTTCGCGGACGCGATGCTGCGGATGCTCCGTGCGACCGCCGACCTCGTGAGGAACCACGCCGACCGCATCTGGTCTCTCCACGTCGACCACCACGGCTTCGCTCTGGCCGCCACCGCTTCGGGCGAATTGGAGAACGGCACCCCGGTGCGCATTTCACGCTGTCTCCAGGTGACGGTCCACGAGGGGCGCATCACTCGCATCTGCGAGTTCGGCGACCGACAGCAGCGCCTGCCACTGGATGAGGCCCTGCGTGCCGCAGGCCGCTTCCGCAGCTGACACCCCCACCACCCCGACATCGTCAGGAGTCATCATGGACGTCTTTCTCACAGGTGCCAGCGGCTACATCGGCGGAGCTGTGGCCCGCCGTCTGATCCGCGAGAGGCACACGGTACGCGGCTTGACCCGCACACGCGGCGTGGTCGGTGCTCTCGCCGCCGCCGGCATCGAACCGGTCGTCGGGGACCTTGACGACACGGCGCTGCTCCAGCGAGAGGCCGACCGCGCCGACGCGGTCGTCAACGCCGCTCACAGCGACCACCGCGGCGCTGTGGCCGCCTTTGTCGACGCCCTGCGGGGTTCGGGCAAGGTATTGATCCACACCAGCGGGACCAGCGTCATCGGTGACGACGCCCAGGGCCAGTACGAATCCGAGGTGGTCTTCGACGACGCGAAGCCTTTCAGCCCGGGGGACCACGAGATCCGGCGGGCCCGGTACGCCATCGACCGCTCCGTCGTCGATGCCGGTGCAGCGGGAGTGCGTTCGGTGGTGCTGTGCAACTCACTGATCTACGGCAACGGCACGGGACCGCGCCCGCAGACCGTGCTGATCCCGCCACTGGTCACACAGGCCCAGGCCGGCAAAACCGTCCGCGTCGTCGGACGCGGCCTGAACCGCTGGTCGACGGTGCACCTCGATGACATGGCCGACCTGTATCACCTGGCGCTCACCGACCCCGCGGCCACGGGCTTCTACTTCGTGGAGGGCGGCGAGGACGCCTCGTTCGCCGAAATCGGTGAGGCGATCGCCCGTCGGCTGGGACTGGGGCCGGTGGAGCCGTGGGATCTGAGCTCCGCTGCGGCCGCGTGGGGGGAGGGCTTCTCCCGGTACGCCCTCGGCGCCAACAGCCGCGTACGTGCCACCCGGGCTCACGACCTTGGCTGGCGCCCCTCGCGCCCATCGATCACGAACTGGATCGAGCAGGAAATGCCCTTGCCGTGAGGCGGTCAGCGCGTCGGTAGTGTGGTGGCGCGGTTAGGGCCTGTGTGAGGTCGTGATCAGTTGCTGGGTTCCGCCTCCTTCGCGGGGTGGAACCCGGTAGGAACTGGTCGTGACGCGCAGGCAACTCACCGACAGGCAATGGAAGTTCATCGAGCCGTATCTGCCGATTGGCCGCTACGGCCCGTACCCCGAACGGCTGCGGGAGCAGTTCGAGGGGGTGGTCTGGCGGTTCCGGTCCAGTGTTCAGTGGCGGGAGATGCCTGCCGAGTTCGGCCCCTGGGCCACCGTCTACGGACGCTTCCGGGTCTGGCGGGACGCCGGTGTCTTCTCTGCTCTGCTGGAAGGCATGATCGCCGAGGCCGCAGGCACGGGGATAACGGGCTTATCGCTGGTCAGCGTGGATTCCACCACTGCTCGTGCCCATCCCGACGCCGCTGGGATGCGGATCGACAAGGACCTCATGGACGCCCTGGAAGAAGCTGCGCTTGAGCAGGAGGAGGCCCGCCAAAAAGGGGCGGGCCTGAGGAACAGAACGGACAGGCCGAGCGCCGGCGCATCCGACGCCGGTAAGTGGTGTGCTCGATGCGATACACCGGTGGCCCTCCCTGGCCGGGAAGGCAACCGGTGTTTTCCTTAAGGTCGATTACGTTTCATCGTCCTCAAGGAGTACGCACCCACTCCCCACAGAATGACGATAAAGGCTAGGAGTCCCCACCCTCCAGAATTGCCGCTGGCTATTAGGTACACGGAAAGGGCCAGCCCCAGGACACAGAAGAAAGTAGCGAACTGCCACCAACGCTTCACTCCAGCCTGTTGCTCACTGGTCCATCCCAGAGGCATGGTCACTCCTTCTCATCATCTAGCTGATACCGATTCGGTCAGCCACCGACTAGGTTTCCGGCCAGTGTGCTAGTGCCGCATCAGGCAACGTTCGCCCTGTTGTGACGCGCCGTCCGGCGTACGGGTCCGGGTGGTAGGTGCCCGCCATGCTGTCCTCGTGGCTGAGCGTGTGCGGGTGCGTGAGATCGATGACGACGAGGCGCAGCGGCTGCTGCGTATCGTTCGCCGGGGCACCGGGTCGGTGGTGACCTGGCGGCGGGCCCAGATGGTGCTGTTGTCCGCGCAGGGGATGGACGTCAACAAAATCGCGACGGTGACGTTCACCAGCCGGGACCGGGTCCGCGATGTGATCCACAATTTCAACGCGGACGGTTTCGAGGCGCTCTATCCCAAGTACAAGGGCGGGCGCCCGAAGACGTTCACTCTGCCGGAACGGCGGGAGATCAAGAAGATCGCGAAGTCCAAGCCGGCCGAGCACGGCCTGCCGTTCTCGACCTGGAGCCTGGTCAAGTTGGCCGACTTCCTGGTCGCCGAGGGGGTGGTCGACGACATCAGCCACGAGGGACTGCGCATCCTGCTCCGCGAGGAAGGCGTCACCTTTCAACGCGTGAAGACCTGGAAGACCTCCAAGGATCCGGACTACGAGGCTAAGAAGGCCCGGGTCGAACACCTCTATGCCATCGCCGACGGCGAGGTCATACCCGAGCCTGGCGAACCCGAAGTCATCTTCTGCATGGACGAGTTCGGCCCGCTCAACCTCCAGCCCCACCCCGGACGCCAGTGGGCCGAACGCAGCGGCAGGGGCAAGGACCCCGAGCGCGAGCCCAGGCCACGTCGACGGGCCACCTATACCCGCCCGCACGGAGTCCGGCACCTCTTCGCGGCCTACGACCTGGGCAAAGACCAGCTCTACGGCCATATCAAGAGGGCCAAGACCCGCAGCAAGTTCCTGGAGTTCTGCCGCTACCTGCGGTCCCTGCATCCGGCCGAGAAGCGCATCGCGATCGTGTGTGACCACTACGCGCCGCACCTGACCACCAAGCGGTGCCAGCGGGTTGCGGACTGGGCCGGGGCGAACAACGTCGAGATCGCCTACGCCCCGACGAACAGCTCCTGGCTGAATCGGATCGAGGCCCAGTTCACGGCCCTTCGCTACTTCGCCCTGGACGGCACCGACCACCTCACCCACAAGGCCCAGGGCAGCATGATCCGCCGCTACATCATCTGGCGGAACAAGCATGCCACCGACGAGCGCCTCAACGACGTCGTGACCAGGGCGAACGCCGCCTGACTCCGGCTGTGACAGCTTTCCTCACCACAGATGCAGGAAGCTCCGGGCGTCGTCAAAGCCATCAAGAGCCCGACCGTCCACATCCTTCGGATCCGCCTCGGCACGCGCCGCCAGCGACTCCACGAGCGCAAGGGCCTCAGCGCTGAGATATCCGAAGCGCCGGGCGGTATGTCCAAGGCACAGACCAGCCAGGCCGAGCAAAGGGCTCCCCGCCACAGCCCGCGTCCCGACCTGCACGCACCAGTGCTCGACGAACTCTCGATCCTCGTCGTTCAACGCACTCCCGACCAAGACACTTGCCGCCTCACCCTCGTGCGAGCGGTCGCGAAGCGCCCGCTCCAACGTCTCGACCACCACCTCGTGAGGCAGCGCGGGCGGATTCTCGAAGCGCCGATGAGAGTGCATCCCACGAGGGTACGGGCCTGCGATCAAGGCGAGACCAGGGCGAACGTTGCCTGATGCGGCACTAGTAGGACTCCAGCAGGATTTTGCTGTCTGACCTGCGGGTTTCGCTGGGCGGCTGGAGTGTAGCGGGACACGGAACGATCCGGGGCGGTCTCACGGGGACCGCCCCTCGATCGTGCGACAACGCCGCAGGTAGTGACAGCGGCGGGCGACTGCCTGGCGTCAGCGGCGCCAGTTCGACCAGCTCAGCGCGTGGTGCAGTCCGCGGTGTCCGCTCAGGTGCGGGGGCCGGGCACGACAAGCTGCCAGGAGTCGCCGAACCTCCGCCACTGTGAGCTCGATGGTCCCGGCTGTCCCACCTGTTCCGCCCCTTCTTTCCCCGGGCTGGCGTGCCGTGGCGGCCAGGAAGGCGTGCGCGAGCATGGCCAGAGTGATGTGCCGATACCAGCCCACGTAGCGGCGGACTTCGTACTGGTCCAGGCCGCATTCGTTCTTCGCGGCCTGGAAGCACTCCTCGATCGCCCAGCGTGCTCCGGCGACCCGCACCAGCTCCTGGGCGGTGACCTGAAGGGGCGCGTAGGCGAGGTAGTAGGCGATCTCGTCGGGCTTGCTGATGCTGCGCCGGGCCAGTGCCCACCGCATCCGGTGAGGGACCTCGCCCTGATAGTCGAATTCGGCGACGGCCGGCAGCCGCACCGCTGCCCAGTAGACGCGGGGCCCCTTCGCGCCGTCGCCGCAGGAGATCTTCTCCCACGCTTCGTCCGGGGCCTGCGCGAACAGACCCTAGCCGTCGGTGTGCCGGTCGATCCAGGCCAGGGCCGCCGCGCGTTCGGTCTCGGTCGGCGAGGGCTTCAGCTGGTCCGGGTAGCGGATCAGGCAGTGCTCGCGGGCGGCCCGCAGTCCGATTGCGCGGGCCTCCGGGGAGAGGCGGGGGTGCTCGGCGACCTCCAGGGCACGCTGCCACCACCCCCGGCTGCGGGGGTCGATGGCGTAGTGCCACAGCGGCTGCCCAGGGTCGGCCACACCGATCAGCACCCGGTGCAGGACGCGGTCGCGGATGCCCGGCGTGCCGAGGAGTCGGTCGGCCACGAGCAGCGGGTGCTCCCCGTCGAGGCGGGCCCGGACCAGCACCCAGGTCATCAGCTGACCCACGTCGTGGGCAGGCGAGGTGGCGAAGTCCCACAGCTCGGCAGCCTTGGCCTCGTCGGGGGCGCCGAGGTGGGTGAGGAGCCGCAGCTCGTCCTTCCAGACCGGCCGGGCTCCGTTCCACCAGGAGACCAGCTTTCCCGCGGCCGGATGGTCCAGGTCGAGGGCGAGACAGGTCAGAGTGACGAGCGGATGGCGCCACTCGGTGTACGTGGTCTCGTACTTCTTGGTGAGGTCCTTCAGCCGGCGCGGCAGCAGCGCCTCCACATCGGACCCCGTGGCCAGGCCGTGGGCGAGGAGAAGTTCGAGGCAGAAACCGAGCCCCTGCAAACCGGTCTCCGGGTCGGCCACCCGCTCCCGCAGCCAGCGCACGTCGGCGTCGGTGAGCGTCCGGTACCGGTGCCACACGTCGCCCAGCGCGCCCTCATAGGCGCTGAGATCGGGGCCGGTGCCGGACAGAAGCCCGTCCCGGGCGGCCTCGTAGCGGTCCACGGCGGCCAGTACCTCGGCGGTGCCGGTGCCGACAAGCACGGAACGACCGGGCCGGAGCGCCTCCTCCCGTACGAGATCCGCCTGGTCGCGGGCCGCGCCCGCCGCGAGGACGCGCAGGGCGTACGGCAGCCGTTCGTCGGTGCCGAAGCGGACCGCCGCAAGGGCGGCATAGAACCGGCCGGCGCGGTGGTCCGCCCCCGTCTCCCGGCACCAGTCTGCCGTGACGCCCCCGATCAGCGCGTCGTGCAGCCCGCGCAGTGAGGCCTCCGGGACGTCGTGCGCGGTCAGTTCCGCCGCGATGGCGGCCGCGGCCCGTACCGCGTCGGGCTCGTGGAGCGACCGGTGCAGCGCCAGCCAGGCGGGGACCGCACCGCGGTCGCCGACGAGCGCGAGCCCCCGCACGACTGCCAGGCCCCGCTCGGACGGCACCTGGCACAGGACACCGGACGCACGGGAGCCGAGGACGGCGACGATCTCCCAAGCCTCCTCGTGGCCGTGGCGCAGCAGCGCGTGGAGCAGTGCCGGCCCGGCGTCCCACTCCGCGGGCCGCCCTTCGTGCCCCACTCGCCAGGCGCGCAGCAGCCGCTGCGTCTCGTCGGGTGTGAGCCCGTCCCGCCGTTCCAGCGAGACCACGAACCGGGTCGCGGCGGAGAGATCCAGGGGGTCGCGCAGCCGATCATGGAGCCACTCGGCCTCGGCCGGGGACAGCGGCCGGTACCGGAAGGAGGGAGTGCTGCGGTCCACCGGTTTGTCGAGCGCGTCGAGGAACTGGCGTACGCCGTCGGGGTCCGCGGGGTCGGGCAGGCCCGCACCGTCCCGGTGGGTGACCCGGTCCAGCCGGAAGGCGCCCCGCGGCCCGCCGTCGACGACCCGGAAACCGGTCGGCCCCTCGCCGAGCCCGGCGGCGACGGCGGCGTGGTCGCCGCCCCAGTGCAGCATGAGTTCGTCCGTCAGGGTGCCGGAGCGGTCGAAGGCACGCTCATGGGACTGCCAGTGCCAGTACGCGAAGGAGGCGGGGCCGGTGAACCCCCGCGCCCCGAGGAGTGCGGCGGCGTCCTCATGGCCGTCGGACTGGGTGTAGCGGTCCCGCTTCGGCGGCGGCAGCACGAGAAACCCGTCGCCACCGAGTCCCCGCCACCAGGCCGTGATCGTGGTGAGGTCCGAGCGTCGCCGCGCCGAACGGTGCCCGGGCGGGGCGGTGTCGGGGCTGTTCACGTGCTGCTCCCTGGGGTGTCTCCGGGATCTGTTCCGGACGAATCCTCCGTCCGGGACCCACCCTGTCACAGCGGTCCGACATCCCCTCTTCTCTGCCTGGTGGCCGACCCGTCAACGCGTACACAGCGGTCGCGTGCGCGGCGGTCCCCTCGGTGTCCCTCCGCCGTCATCGCAATGTCCGGACACCCGTCCCCTTGCTGGTCTTGACCGCTCCAGGTCGCGGCGAACGAGATGCCGAACCCGGTGAACCCGGCAGCCATCAGCGTCTGCCCGGAGAGACCACCACGTTTACCTCGTCGCCCGGCACATCGCGGAGAACTCCACCAGGAAGGTCAGCGGCGTTCCGCGACGCGGGCGGTGCTCCGCGATCGCGAACTCCAGGGTTCCGGTGCGGCCGGCTGTGAGAAAGGCGCCGGCCTCGGCGGCCACGGCATGGTCCAGTTCGGAGCGGGCGCCAAAACCGCCGCGGTGGGAGCCGTCCGGGCGGACGACCAGGGGGCACGGCCCATGAGGTCCGCGGAACCGTTGACGGCCCGTGTCACCGCTGTGACTTCCCCCGCGCCACGGCGGCGAGCACGTCCGCCAGGACCGGACGGGCGGGGTCGTCCGCCCGAACCGGTGTGACGAGGACATCGATGACTCCGCCGCAGGTCAGGCCCGCGGTGAAGGCGTCCTCGTCGCTGTAGTCAAAACGTTCCAGGACGGTTTCGCCGTCCTTCAGTGCCTGTCGGCACAGCTCGTACACGGCCCCCTCCACGCAACCCCCGGAGACCGACCCGATCACCGTGCCCTCGACGTTCACCGCGAGCGCAGCGCCGGGCAGGCGGGGTGCGCTGCCGCTGACGGCCACCACGGTGACCACCGCGACATCGCGCCCCGGCGTCACCCAACGGTGCAGTTCCTGCGCGATGTCCAGCATCTGCGCAACTCCGTGACAGATCGGGTCAGTGATCGCGACAGGTGGCGGCGGCCAGCCTCCCGCTGATCAGGTCTTCGGCCTCCGCCACGATGCGCCGTACGACTTCCCGGACGGTCGGAATGTCGTCGATGAGTCCCTGCCCCATGCCGACGCTCCAAATACCGGCTTCCAGATCACCATCCTCGAACACCTTGCGCCCGCGGGCACCGGCGACCAGGTCCCGTACGTCGGCAAACTCACCCCCGGCGCCGAGTATGTCGACGACCTTCCGGCTGACGGAGTTGCTCGCCACCCGGGCGGTGTTGCGCAGAGGCCGGAAGATCAGCTCGGTGGCGAGTTCACTGCCGGCGACGATCTGTTCCTTGACGCGCTGGTGCACCGGGGACTCGACGGTGCACAGGAACCGCGTGCCCATGGTGACCCCCTCGGCACCCAGAGCCAGCGCCGCGACCAGTCCTCGCCCGTCCGTGAAACCGCCGGAGGCGATCACCGGGACGGACAGGCGACGCGTCACGGCGGGGATGAGGACCAGACCGGGAACGTCATCCTCACCGGGGTGCCCGGCGCACTCGAACCCGTCGATGCTCACAGCGTCGACGCCGATCCTCTCCGCTTTCACCGCGTGCCGGACGCTCGTGCACTTGTGCAGAACCTTCACGCCGTGCGCCCGGAACTCCGGCAGGTGTTCCTCGGGGTTGAAGCCGGCGGTCTCGACGACCTGCACACCGGATTCGACGATCACCTGCCGGTACTCGTCGTACGGTGGCGGGTTGATCGAGGGCAGAATGGTCAGGTTGACGCCGAACGGCTTGTCGGTCAGCTCCCGGCAGCGCGTGATCTCCCTGACGAGTGCCTCCGGTGTCGGCTGGGTGAGAGCCGTCAGAAATCCGAGCGCGCCGGCGTCGGCGACCGCGGCGACGAGTTCCGCCCGCCCCACCCACTGCATGCCGCCCTGGACAATGGGGTGTTCCACGCCGAACATCTCACAGAACCGTGTGGTCAGCATCGCCATCGCCTAAAGCCCGTAGGTCTTGCCGATGATCTCCCGCTGGATCTCGCTGGTGCCGCCGTACACCGTGGAGACGACGGTCGACCGGAGCAGGGCTTCCATGCCGTATTCCGTGGCGTAGCCGTAACCGCCCATCATCTGCATGCCCTCCAGGGTCACGTGCTTGGCGAGTTCGGTGCATTTGAGTTTGGCCATGGACGCCTCTCGTGCGAACACGCGGCCGGGTTCGGCATCGATCGCGGTGGCCACGTCGTCGAGCAGCAGTTGCGCGCATTCGAGCTCGGTGGCCATGTCCGCGATCCGGTGCTTGAGCGCCTGGAAGGAGCCGATGGGCCTGCCGAACTGTTCCCGCTGACGCACGTAGGCGAGGGTGTCGTCGAACGCCCGCTGTGCCACGCCCAGCATCAGGGCGGCGAGGATCATCCGTTCCAGGTTCAGGCCGGCCATGAGCTGGGCCCATCCCTGTCCGGGGGTACCGACGACCGCGGAGTCGGGTACGAAGCAGTCGGTGAGATAGAGGTCGTTGACGTCCTTGCCTCCCATGGTGTCGATGCCTCTGATCCGGAGGCCCTCGGCATCGGTCGGCAGCATGAACTGGGTGAGGCCGTGGTGCTTGGACTCGCCCTGCTCCGTGCGCGCGATGAGCAGGATGTGGTCGGCGAAGTGCGCGTTGGAGCACCAGGTCTTCTGTCCGTTGACGAGGTAACCGCCGTCGGTGCGTTCCGCGCGGCAGGTCAGGGCGCCCACGTCGGAGCCGGCGCCGGGTTCCGACATCGAGACGGCCTCCACCCGGCCGTTGACCACACCTTCGAGTACGGTGCGCTTCTGCTCCTCGGTGCCGAACTTCTCGTAGGCAGCGGCCGAGATGACAGTCGTCCCGAAGCCGCTGATCGGCGCCAGTCCGTAGGAGGTTTCCTGGAGGAACAGGCAGAGGTCCGTCATCCCCCGACCCGCGCCTCCGTACTCCTCCGGGATCGCGATGCCGAGCCAACCCAGCGCGGCCATCTTCTCGTACAGCTTCTGGTTGTGCTGTTCCTGGCCGTTGGCGGTCAGTTTGTCGCGCTGCTCCTTCGTTCCGCACTCGCGACGGCAGAAGTCGGCGATCGTCTTGAGCAGATCACGACGTTCGTCTGACAGGACTCGGGGCATGACGCTCTCTTTCTTCGGCAAGGGCCGTGAAGGTGTTCTGCCGTGAAGGTGTTCTGCCGTAGAGGTGTTCTCACTCGTCCCGCAGGGCGGGGAAGACCGTGTCGACCAGGTGGAGCACGGTGCGGGTCAGCATCACGTGCAGGTCACTGCGGCTGAGGGTGCCGCGCACCAGCCATTCGCGGGAGGCGGCCTTCAGCATGCTGCTGTGGGCGCGGACCATCGCCCGCAGCTTCTGCCGGCCCTCGGTGACGTCCGCCATCATCGCCGCCTCGAGAACACGGTCAGTGGCGATCTCGTCGGCTTCGAGCATGATCTGGTCGATCTCCGGATCGCTGCCCAGGGACTCCAGGCCGATCGCGGACAGCCACATGTCCCGGTTGCGTTCGACGACTTCGAGCCAGCGGTCGACGCAGATCGACACGCGCTCCTCGGCCGTGGTCGGAGGGAGCCGCTCGGAGACGGAGGCGGGGACGACCATCATCTGCCGGACAACCTCCAGGTAGAGCTGCCGTTTACTGCCGAAGTAGTGGCTGACCAGGGCACGCGCCACACCGGCCTCGGAGGCGATGTCCGAGAGGGACACCGTGGTGTAGCTGTTGGCGCCGAACAGTCTGCGTGCGACGCCGAGTATCTCGGCACGCCGGGCGTCCGGCTCCATTCGGCGTCGCTGAGCCTCACGCTGAACGCCCATGTGATCTTTTCTCCTTGTCCTTCGTGGTCGCGGTGTGTCTGTCCTACGTGTACATCGACTCGATCGCGGCGGCGTGCAGTTCGTCGATGGCACGGCGCCGCAAGCTCAGTTTGGGCGTCAGCTCACCGCTTTCGGCAGTCCAGGGACCGGGCAGGACAAGGTGCCTCTTCACCTGCTCCGCGCGGGAGAGCACCGCGTTGGTCTCGGCGACCGCCTCGTCCAAGGCCGACAGCACCGCCGGGTCGCGGGTCAGCGCGTCCAGGTCGCACTCGTCGATCCCGTTCGCCTTGGCCCAGATCGGAGCCATGTCCTCGTCGAGCACCAGAAGGGCGGTGACGTAGCGCCGCCGGTCACCGATCGCGACGGCCTGAGCGACCAGTGGGTGCGCCCGCAGCAGGGTTTCGATCCTGGTCGGGGCGATGTTCTTGCCCGCGTCGGTGATGATGATTTCCTTCTTGCGGTCGGTGATGGTGACCAGCCCCCGTGAGTCGACCGTTCCGACGTCACCGGTGGGCAGCCAGCCCGCGGCGTCGGTCGCGCTCTCGATGCGGCCGTCGGCCTGCAGATAGCCGAGGAACACAACAGGGCCGCGGACGAAAAGTTCACCGTCACCGGCTTCCCGCACCTCGATGCCCGGCCCGGCCCGGCCGACCGAGCCGAGCGCGAACACCTCGGGTGTGCTGACCGTGGCCGCGCCGGTGGTCTCGCTCAGTCCCCACACCTCGTACACCGGCAGTCCCACGCTCGCCAGGAACTCCAGGACAGCGGTGGGAATCGGGGCCGCGCCACTGAAGGCCCTGCGGCAGTCCTCGAGTCCGACGGCCTTTCGCAGGGGCCTCATCACCTGCTCGTCGAGCTGCTCCAGCGGCTCAGCGAGCTCGTCCGGTATGTCCTTGCCCTCGGAACGAAGGCGATACACCTCAAGAGCGATCTTCTGGGCCTGTGCCACCGCCGTCCTCTGCTGTTCGTCAAGTGTCGCCAGCCTCGCCTTCAGGCCGGCTGTGAGCTTCTCCCACACCCGGGGGACTCCGAAGAAGCCCTGCGGGCGCACCGTGAGCAGCGCGGACAGGAGCTGGTCGGGCTCCGGGCATATCGTGACGTGGCCCGCGTTGCAGATCGGCATGTAGATCCCGAGCACCCGCTCGGCGATGTGCGCCATCGGCAGGTACGCGACCGACCTCGGATGCTCCGGGACGGGGACGAGGTGGTCCTGCATCCGGGACTGGTGGATCACGTTGCGGTGCGAGAGCACCACGCCCTTCGGGTCACCGGTCGTGCCCGAGGTGTACACCAGGGCCAGCGGCTGGTCGGGGGTGGCGGTGTCAGTGAGCGTCTCGAAGGCGGCGTCATCGGGCGGTACCACGCCGCGCACGGCGGCGTAGCTGACGAAACGCGGGTCATCCGGCGGCGCGGCGTCCCAGTCGAGGACGACGACGGCGCGCAGATTCGGCTGATCCTCCAGGACCGGCTGCCAACGGTTCATCTGCTCCTTGCCCTCCAGGACGAGGACGGTGGCCGCGCTGTGACGGGCCACGGCTCCGATCTGGTCGGTGCTCAGCGTGTCGTACGTGCTGCACGACAGGGCGCCGACGTGGATCGCGGCCAGGTCGGTGACCCAGTGCTCGGCTCGCTTGGACATCGCGACGAGCATGCGGTCGCCCCGTTTGAGCCCAAGGGCAGTGAGACCACGGGTGAGAGCGGCGACCTCCGCGCGCAACTGCGACCACGACAGCGTTCCGGCATCCGGGCCGATACCGGTAGTCAGCGCCGGACGCTCGGCGAACCGCTGGGCGTTGCGACGCAGCAGTGCGGGGATCGTCAGCCCTTCGACGGGCTCGTACAGCTGCTCTGCTGTGGCCACGGCGGGCTCCCTCCATCACGTGAGCGGATTCCTGGGCGGTCCCCACAGTGAACCGCTCTTGGCTTTGAGTCAACAGGTAAGACGACAAGCGATATCAATCGCGCGCCTGAGCTGTAAATCTTCCCCAAAACAGCTCACAGCACTGCTTTTTGATGTCTGCGCACTCTATTGACGTATAGCCAATAGAGCCTCTTACTTGTCTCCGTCGGAGCCATCAGGTGCACCGAGAGTGCCCGGGTCGGCGGGGAGTCGCCCGCCGTCGGAGAGGAAGTGCAAGGACAGTGGCCGAAGCATTCATCTACGACGCGATCCGCACCCCGCGTGGCCGGGGCAGGCGGGGTTCGCTGTACCACGTCAAACCGTTGTCATTGGTGACGGGCCTGATCGAGGAACTCCGCCGCCGCCACCCGGAGCTGGATCCGGAGCGGCTGGACGACGTCGTACTCGGCGTGGTCTCCCCGGTCGGAGACCAGGGCATGAACATCGCCAAGGCGGCGGCGCTGGCGTCGGGACTGCCGGACCAGGTGGCCGGCGTCCAGCTCAACCGGTTCTGCGCCTCGGGCCTGGAAGCGGTGAACACGGCCGCGCAGAAGGTGCGTTCGGGCTGGGAGCAGCTGGTGATCGCGGGCGGTGTGGAGTCCATGTCGCGTGTGCCGATGGGCAGTGACGGCGGACCCATGGCCGCGGATCCGGAGACCGCGTTCGACACGTACTTCGTGCCGCAGGGCATCGGCGCCGACTTGATCGCGACCATCGAGGGTTTCTCGCGCGAGGACGTGGACGCGTACGCGGTCCGATCCCAGGAGCGGGCCGCGCACGCGTGGTCCGGCGGCTACTTCGCGAAATCCGTGGTTCCGGTTCGGGACCGCAACGGTGTCACCGCGCTCGCCCAGGACGAGCACCCGCGCCCGGAGACCACGACGGCGACGCTCGGCAAACTGAAGCCCTCGTTCACCGACATCGGCGCGATGGCGGGCTTCGACGCGGTGGCCCTGCAGAAGTACCACTGGCTGGAGCGCATCGAGCACGTCCACACACCAGGCAACTCCTCTGGCATCGTGGACGGTTCGGCCCTGGTCCTGGTCGGCACGGAACGGGCCGGCTCGGAGCTCGGCCTGGTGCCCCGCGCACGGGTCGTGGCGACCGCGGTCAGCGGTGCCGATCCGACGATCATGCTCACCGGGCCCGCCCCGGCGACCCGCAAGGCACTGGACCTCGCCGGGCTGACGGTCGACGACATCGACCTGTTCGAGATCAACGAAGCGTTCGCCGCCGTCGTACTCCGTTACGTCAAGGACCTCGATCTGCCCATCGAGAAGGTCAACGTCAACGGGGGCGCGATCGCCATGGGACATCCGCTGGGCGCCACCGGGGCGATGCTCGTGGGCACCGTCCTGGACGAACTGGAGCGTCGCTCCGCGCGCCGGGCCGTGGTCAGCCTCTGTGCCGGTGGCGGCATCGGCATCGCCACCGTGATCGAACGACTGTGACGGCCCGCTGCCCTCCCCGCCCGTCGGCCGCGCACGCCCCCTCGAAAGGAGAGCCGGACCAATGCCGGAGAAGAACATGATCCACTGGGAACAGGGAGCCGACGGTGTCGTCGTACTGACCATGGACGACCCGGACCAACCCGTCAACACGATGAACCAGACCTACGTGGAGTCGATGGAAGCCACCGTCACCCGTCTGGAGGCGGAGCGGGAGAACATCGCCGGTGTCGTCCTTGCTTCTGCCAAGAAGAGCTTCTTCGCCGGTGGTGACATCGGCTTCATGAGCAAGGCAGGGCCCGAGAACGCCGCGGAACTCAGCAAGCTGTGCACGGTCCTGAAGGCGCAGCTGCGCCGGCTGGAGACCCTCGGCAGGCCGGTGGCTGCGGCCATGAACGGCACGGCCCTCGGAGGCGGGCTCGAGATCGCGCTCGCCTGCCACCGGCGCATCACCCTGGAGGCGCCGGGCAGCCGCTTCGGGCTGCCCGAAGTGACCTTGGGACTTCTACCGGGCGCCGGCGGCGTCAGCCGAACCGTACGCCTTCTGGGACTCCAGGAGGCGCTGGCCGGCGTCCTGCTCACGGGGCAGCAGTACAAGCCCCAGGAAGCACACGCCATAGGGCTGGTCCATGAACTCACCCGGACGCCGGAGGAGACGCTCGCCAGGGCCAGGCAGTGGGTCCTGGACCATCCCGAGTCCGTTCAGCCGTGGGACACCGCGGGATTCCGCATCCCCGGCGGCGCTCCCTCCCATCCCAAGGTCGCGACAATCCTGCCGACCCTCCCAGCACACCTGCGCAAACAGCTGAAGGGGGCCAACCTGCCGGCACCGCGTAACATCCTCGCCGCAGCCGTGGAAAGCGCGCAGGTCGACCTCGACGCGGGACAGAAGATCGAGACCGGTTACCTCGTCGAACTCATGACGGGTCAGGTCTCGACCAACATGATGCAGGCCTTCTTCTACGACATGCAGCACATCACATCCGGTGGCGGCCGTCCCGACGGCCATCCCCACCACACCGCGCACAGGGTGGGTGTTCTGGGCGCAGGCATGATGGGCGCAGGGATCGCGTACTCCTGCGCCCGCAGCGGCATGCCCGTAGTCCTCAAGGACGTCTCCTACGAGGCGGCGAAGACGGGCAAGGGCTACTCCGAGCAGCTCCTCGCCAAAGCCGTGGCGCGAGGCCGGCTCTCCCGGGCGGAGGCCGACGAGATCCTCGCTCGTATCATGCCGACCGCCGATCCCGCGGACCTCGCCGGCTGCGACCTGGTGATCGAGGCCGTCTTCGAGGACCCGGACCTCAAGCAGCGGGTCTTCCGTGAGATCGAGGACGTCGTCGCGCCGGACGCCGTACTGGGGTCCAACACCTCCACCCTGCCGGTCACCGGGCTGGCGAAGGGCGTCAGGCGTCCGGAGGACTTCATCGGCCTGCACTTCTTCTCCCCCGTCGACAAGATGCCCCTGCTGGAGATCATCACCGGTGAGAAGACCGGCGAGCACACCGTGGCGAAGGCCGTCGACATAGCGCACCAGATCGGCAAGACGCCCATCATCGTCAATGACAGCCGGGGCTTCTTCACGAGCCGGGTGATATCCAAGTTCATCGACGAGGCGGTGGCCATGGTCGGTGAGGGCCTGCCTCCCGCCTCGGTCGAACAGGCCGGCTCCCAGGCAGGTTATCCCGCGCCGCCCCTACAGCTGTTGGACGAACTGACCCTGACCCTGCCGCGGAAGATCCGGGAGGAGACCAAGGCCGCGGTGCTGGCGGAGAAAGGGCTGTGGCATCCGCACGGTTCGGAGCCGGTCGTGGACCGCATGATCGACGAATTCGGGCGGAGCGGGCGCTCCGCGGGCGCCGGGTTCTACGAGTACGTCGACGGCCGGCGGACAAAACTGTGGCGCGGCTTGTACGAGCACTTCACCGTACCGGGACATGAGATCCCGTTCGAGGACATGAAGGAGCGGATGCTCTTCGCCGAGGCACTGGACGCGGTTCGATGCCTCGACGAAGGTGTGCTCCGCTCGGTGCCCGACGCCAACATCGGCTCCCTTCTGGGCATCGGCTTTCCCCCGTGGACCGGCGGGGTCCTGCAGTACGTCAACGGTTATCCCGGCGGGCTCCACGGCTTCGTCGTCCGGGCCAGGGAACTGGCCGGACGGTACGGAGAGCGGTTCGAGCCGTCGGCATCCCTGGTGACGATGGCGGAGAAGGGCGAACGCTACGGGTGAGGCGAGTGCAGTGGACCGAGCATCGGGACGAGAAACTGCCGCACGCACCTGCTCCTCGTCGTCAAGGTCCAGCACATGGCTGGGGATGATCAGGAACGACGCGGACGCCCGGACCCTCATCTCGGCCAGCATGTTCACCTCCACGTCGCCGGATAGGTTGCCCGCCGACGGTCTCGGCGTCCCGGATGTCCTCGATGAAACGGTCGAAGCTGCGCCGGAACTCGCGCCGTACGACCTGCTCGGCCAACTGGTCCTCAGCGGCCAGACGACGATAGACGGTGGTCCGGGAGATGCCGGCCTGTCGCGTCACGTCCGTCATGGTCGAGCGTTTGATGCCCATGCGGCAGAACTGCTCATGGGCGGCGTCGAGCAGGCGAGCCGACATCTCGTCGTCCTGGTCGGCACCGTCACGGCCTCGGTGAACGCGATCTCCAACACGGACGGAGTGCCGGACGGCCGCATGACAGCCGACAGGACGGGTTCCATATGTGCCTCCCAGATTCGGTACAGCCCATGGCGTTCACATCGAACATGTGCTCCCCTGGTGAAACATAGAACCTCAAATCGTTTCATCGTACCAATCCCGGCAGTGGTGCTACAGAACTCGAGGAGGAGTTCGAAGCAATGGACGGACTCAGCAGGCGCAGGATGTTGTTCGCGAGTGGGGCTCTGGGGGCATTCGGGGCGCTGAGCGCGGCGTCGCCGGCGAGCGCACGGTCCCTGTGGACGTGGGCGCCGAGCGGTTCGGTGGCGGGCAAGGGGGCGGGACTCGACCCGGAATGGGTCTGGGACGAGGAGGCCGACCAGTTGGTCGCCTCCGTGATCCAGCGTGGTGACGTGCCCCAGGTCAACGAAGCGCTGCGCACATGGACCCGCAACGACCAGCCACTGCCGGCCGGACTCCCCACGGACCTGCGCGACTTCATGGAGAGGGCACGCCGACTCCCGTCCTGGGCGGACCGGAACAAACTCGAGACCGCGGCCGACTTCAACAAGTCCAGGGGCCTCTACCTCAACCTGCTCAACGGGGTGGGGGGCGGCATGCTGAGCACCGCCATCCCCCGCGAGGCGCGCGCCGTCTACTACTCCAAGGGCGGCGCCGACATGGAGGACCGTGTCGCCAAGACGAGCATGCTGGGTTTCGCCGTCGGAGACCTGAACGCGTACCGGCCCGACGGCGACGTCATCGTGCAAGCCGTCAAAACCCGCCTGGTCCACGCCGCCGTACGCCACCTGCTGCCTCAGTCCCTGGGCTGGTCCCAGACCAGCGGCGGCCAGACGATCCCCATCAGCCAGCAGGACATGCTGGTCACCTGGCACAGCCTGCCCACCTACGCCATGCGGAAGATGCTCGAGTGGAAGGTGCCCATCACGTCGGCCGAATCGGCTGCCTATCTGCACGTGTGGCAGGTGACCGCACACCTGCTCGGCATCCGGGACGAGTACATACCCGCCACCTGGGATGCGGCCAACTCACAGTCCGAGCAGGTCCTCGACCCCGTCCTGGCAGCCACGCGCGAAGGTGTCGAACTGACCGACATCCTGCTGCGCCAGCTCGCCGAGCAGACCAGCCCCGGTGGCATCGACCGTCCCCTGGTCGACGCGCTCGCCCGATACCTGGTCGGTGACCAGGTCGCCGACTGGGACGGCATCCCACGCGAGCCGTTCTGGGAGAAGGCGATAGAGACCGCCTGGCCGAAGCTGGTCGCCTTCCGCGAGAAGCTGATCCCGCTGCCGATGGTGCCGCCGCTGGCCTGGACGATCGACGAGGCAGCCCGCAAGTACATCCTGTTCTACCTCACCAAGGGTCAGGGAACGCACATCGAGATTCCCGATACCAACCGCCCCGACTGAGGAGAGACGGCACCCGCGCGTGCAACGGCCCCGAACCGGCGGGCGGCGGGCGCACGCGACTTGACACGGAAGCGTTCGAGCGGTGCGGAGGAAGCGGGCAGGACACCGCCCCGCAGGTTCCGACGCCACACAGGACGTAAGAGGTTCGTGCACCAGCGGACAGACCCGCTCGAGACCCGGACGCGTGACGGCCTATCGCCGCCCGTACGGACGTCCGGGGCCGGTCCTCGCGCGCGAAGACGCACCACAGCTCTCTCACCCTTCTCACCCCTCTCACCTCAAAGCGAGCATCAGCAGGAACCAAGGAGGAGTTCAGAGCAATGGACGAACTCAGCAGGCGCAAAATACTGATCACAGGCGGAGCGCTCGGAGCGCTCGGAGCGCTCGGGGCGGCGTCGCCGGCGAGCGCACGGTCCCTGTGGACGTGGGCACCGAGCGGTTCGGTGGCGGGCAAAGGAGCGGGACTCGACCCGGAATGGGTCTGGGACGAAGAGGCCGACCCGGTGTTGGCCGCCGTGATCGAACGCGGGGACACGGCCAAAGCCAACGAGGCGCTACGCAAGTGGACCCGCAACGACCAGCCGCTGCCGGCCGGACTCCCCGCGGACCTGCGCGACTTCATGGAGAAGGCACGCCGACTCCCGTCCTGGACCGACCGGCGCAAGCTCGATGCCGCGGCCCAGTTCACCAAGAAGAAGGGCATCTACGCGGGCGCCCTGTACGGGCTGGGCAGCGGCCTGATGAGCACCGCCATTCCCCGGGAGGCGCGCGCCGTCTACTACTCCAAAGGCGGCGCGGACATGAAGGACCGCATCGCCAAGACCGCCCAGCTCGGGTACGACGTCGGGGACCTGGACGCCTACCAGCCGCAGGGCGGAATGATCGTGACCGCCGTGAAGACCCGAGTGGTGCACGCCGCCGTACGGCACCTGCTGCCACAGTCTCCGGGCTGGTCCCAGACCAGCGGCGGCCAGACGATTCCCATCAGCCAGGCCGACATCATGGTCACCTGGCACAGCCTCGCCACGTTTGTCATGCGCAAGCTGATCAACTGGAGGGTTCCGGTCAGCTCCACCGAGTCCGACGGCTTCCTGCACGTGTGGCAGGTCACCGCGCACATGCTCGGCGTCCAGGACGAGTACATACCCGCTTCCTGGAACGAGGCCAACGCACAGGCCGCGCAGGTCCTCGATCCCAGGCTCGCCGCCACGCCCGAAGGGAAGGAACTGACCGACGCTCTCCTCGACATCGTCGCCGAACTCGACGCCGGCCTCACCCGGCCCCTGATCAACGCCTTCGGCAGGTACACGCTCGGCGACCGGACTGGGGACCTGATCGGGCTGGACAGGGAGCCCTTCTGGCAGCCGCTGATCGCGGCCGCCTGGCCGCTGCTCGTGGCCTTCCGCGAGGGACTCATTCCCCTGCCGCTGGTCCCCGAGGTGGCCTGGACCGTGGAAGAGGCCATCCGCAAGTTCGTCCTGCTCTTCCTCGCCGAAGGACGCGGCATCCACCTTGAGATCCCCGACACCAACCGTCCCTCCTGAGTCACGTCCGGTATGCCCGGCGCGGGGGCACATCGTCGTCATCGGCGTACCCCCGCGTCGGCCCCGGGCCCGGCCGTACTCACCACGACGGCCCGTTCCGCCCGGGCTCGTCAGGTGCTCTCCACCATGAAGCCGAGATGGAACGATGACGACACTGCGCAGTGATGGAACAACCCCGGCGCTCTCCGCCGGGCTGCCGCCCTCGGACAGCCGTCCGCCGGACCGGCGGTACAGGTGGGGGGCGGCCGTCCGTGACAGGCACTGATCGCCCGACACAGCAGGGAGCCGGCTCGGCGCCCATGGCCAGACGCCGGTTCCTCGGTTACGTGCTGGCCGCTCCGACGCTGACGGCCGCGGCCGAACTCGTCTCCGCGCCCGGAGCACGGGCGGACATCCCCTCACCGGAGATCACCGAACTGATCGATCTCAACGACGTGATGACGGCGGCAGCCCTGCCGACCTCCGGTCTGATCACGGTCGAGGTGAACAAGGACGGCACCGTGTCCTTCGCGTTGCCGCGTGCCGAAGTGGGACAGGGCATCACCACGTCGACGGCCATGCTGGTCGCCGAGGAACTCGGCGTCCCCCTGGAACGGGTGCGCGTCACCCTGGCCGACGCACGACCGGAACTGCTGTTCAACCAGCTCACCGGCGGATCGAACACGACGTTCTCGACGTACACCCCGATCCGGGTCGCCGCCGCCATCGCCCGCAGCCGGCTGCTCCAGGCGGCAGCGGCCGAATGGGGAGCCCCGGTCGCCGAGCTGGCTCTGAAGGCGGGAGTCGTCACCGGTCCCGGCAACCGGAAAGCCGGCATCGGGACGCTGTCCGAAAGGGCCGCGAGCGTACGGACCGAACAGGTGACCGTAGACCTCAAGCCGCGTGAACAGTTCAGTGTCATCGGAAAACCGCACGGCCGCGTCGACGCCCTCGCCGCGGTCACCGGACGCAAGAAGTTCACGCTGGACCTGGACGTCCCGGACGCCATGCCGACCATGGTGTGCCGTCCACCGACGATCAACGGCAAGGTCGGATCGGTGTCCAATCTGCCCGCGATCCGCTCCATGCCCGGTGTCACCGACGTCGTCGTGATATCGACCGGGGTGGCGGTACGCGCGGCCACCTTCGGACAGTGCATCGACGCCGTACGTGCCCTGAAGGTGTCGTGGAAGGCCGGGAGCGCGGAAGGCAAGTCCGACGATTCCGTGCTGCAGGAACTGCGAGCGGCCGAACTGCCCCTCGGACTCCCGCCGCTGACGCCGAGCGTGGAAGGCAGGTTCACCTTCCGATTCCGCAGCAACAGCGCACTGGAGCCGAACTGCGCGATAGCCGACGTCCGATCCGACCGCGCCGAGATCTGGTCGAGCCTGAAGGCACCGATCGTCGCGAGAGAGGCCATCGCCGCCAAGCTTGGTCTGCCGCTGCGTTCGGTGACCGTCCATGTCACCGAGGGGGGCGGTTCCTTCGGCCGCAAGCTCTTCTTCGACGCCGCGCTGGAGGCTGTCGAGGTCTCCCAGAAGACCGGCAAACCGGTCAGGCTCATGTGGCATCGCGCTGACGACTCCCGTCAGGGCCGCACCCATCCCATGGCGATCTCCCGTGCGCGTATCGCCTACCTCGGCAACACCGTTCTCAGCTGTACCCAGCGGCACACCAGTGTCTCCACCGATCTCGGCCACGGCCTGGGGGAGATCCTCACCGCCCTGGCCGCGAGACTTCCGGTGGGCGACATCGGATTCTCGGAACTCTTCTTCCAGCTCTCCCAGTCGATGCCGTACGACTTCGGCTCCAACAGCCGGCTCCTGAGCGAGACCGACAAGGGCTTCAACACCGGCAGTATGCGTAACGTCTACTCCCCCGATGTCACCTGTGCCCGGGAACTCCTCGTCGATCAGCTCGCCGCCAGGATGGGCAAGGACCCCTACCGGTTCCGGCACGACTTCCTGCGGGACAACCGCTTCCGCTCAGTGCTGGACAAGGTCGCCGATGTCGGGAACTGGGGCCGGAGCATGCCGGCCGGTACGGCTCAGGGCATCGCCTTCCACTCCGAGTACCACGCCGCCAGCGCGGTGCTGGTGGAACTCGACTGCCGCCCGGAGACGGTCGACCGCCCCATCCGCGACGGTGTCGCCGGCCCTCGCGTCACCAAAGCGGTCATCGCCGTGGATGTCGGCCTCGCGGTCAACCCGCGTGGTCTGGAGGCGCAGATGATGGGCTGTCTCATGGACGGCATCGCGCTGACCCTGACCTCCAGCCTTCACCTGCGCGACGGGCACTTCCTGGAGGCCAGCTGGGACAACTACTTCTACACCCGGCAGTGGAACACACCACCCGAACTGCAGGTCGTCGTCATGCCGACCAGTACCGGTGAGCCCGGCGGTGCCGGGGAACTCGGCGTGGCCGCGTCGATGGCCGCGGTCGCCTGTGCGTACGGCCGTGCCACCGGAGCCATGCCCACCGACTTCCCCATCAACCACGGCACTCTCTCCTTCACACCCAAACCCACCGTCCCGCCCGTCCCCGCGTCACCCACCGACGGCCTGGACCACGTCCGCTGATGTGCGTCGAGACAGGGAGTTTCCGTGCCTGAGCACACGTTTCGCCTCAACGGCGAGCAGGTCACCGTCGACGCCGCGGACGACGAGCGGCTGCTATGGGTCCTTCGCGACATCCTCGGCGTCACCGGACCGAAGTACGGCTGTGGCATCAACGTCTGCAAAGCCTGCACGAGCCACCTCAACGGCAGGGCGGCCAACCCGTGCGCCATTCCCGTGGGCGCTCTGCGGCCGTCCGACGAAGTCACCACCATCGAAGGGCTCCCGGCCACCGTGGGAGCGGACCTGCACCCGATGCAGGAGGCATGGCTCGACCAGGACGTGGCCCAGTGCGGCTACTGCCAGCCCGGCCAGATCATGACCGCCGTCGCCCTGGTCCGCCGTGTCAAGGAGGAAGGCCGCCCGGTCACCGAGGCCGATCTGGACGGCATCCGCAACATCTGCCGCTGCGGCACCTACCCCCGTATCCGCGAAGCGATCAGGGCCGGCGCCGAAAACATGTGACCAGAACCGTGCCCAGAACAGGAAGGGAGGACTTCGTGTCCGCTCGTCGTTCGTCGATCGTGCTCATCACCGTGGCCGTCGTCCTTGTCGCTGTCGCGACAGTCGTCCGCTTCGTCCTCGCCCCGAACGCCACGAAGCTGCCCGGTGACACCGACCAGACGGTGCACTACGCGGGTGAGGCCATGATGCTGGACAGCAAGGCCCTGCAGTCCGGAGACACCGCGCACGCGCTCAGGTCCGACATCCCCATCACCGTCGACCGACGAGTACAGGTCACCTCCGTCCACGGCGACACAGCCGTACTCAAGGACGCCACGACAATTCACCTCGGCAAGCAGTCCCTCTCCAGCGCCAAGGCGTACGCCCTCGACAGGGAGACCAGACGGGGAACGTCACCGCCGGCCTCGAAGTCCGTAGAACCCTCACGCGGTGCACTGAGCTCCGCCTTCCCCCCGGATGCCGAGCAGAACGACTCCTACACGTACTACGACTCGACGACCCGCTCGATCGTGCCGGTCCGCTACACCGGAACCGCGAAGCGTGAAGGCCGTGCGGTGAACGTCTACAAAATCACGGTGTCGGCCCCGGTCACGGACCCCGCGGTACTCAAACCGCTCCCGCCCGCCCTGCCGAAGAAGCTTGTCGCGAAACTGCTGCCCGAACTCGACTCAACGGCGCTGTCCGCCTTGCCGGACCCGGTGCCGATCGCCTACCAGGGCCGCTCGACACTGGTCGCCTACATCGACCAGCAGACCGGCATCGCCATCGACCAGACGGTGAGCAGAACCGTCGTGGCGAGCACCGGCGTCGGCGATGAACCGACGTCCCTGCTACCGGTCTCCTCCTTCACGTTCAGCGTGACTCCTGCGAGCATGAGAGAACTCGGTGACAAGGCCGCCTCGGCCGGTCTGCTGCTGACACTCCTGACCGACGTGACACCACTCGTCCTGATCGCCATCGCCGCTGCATTCCTCCTGATCTCTTTCCTGCAGAGGAGGAAGCGTCAGCCAGGCGCCCCCGCACCGAAGGAACCGGCTCCCGCGACGTCGGCTTCCGGAACAGGCACCACCGAGTAACAGCCCCCTGCGGCGCCTGTGCCTGGCGCTGTCACGTTGGTTGGCCGGGTGGGATGATCTTCGGGTCGGTCATGGTGGAGGGGGACCGTCCGTGGAGCTGGTGGGCCGGCTGATGGAGCAGGCTCGCTCGCAGGGGCTGGAGCTGACCGGCGAGGGCGGTCTGCTGCAGCAGCTGACGAAGGTGTTCCTGGAATCGGCTCCGGAGGGCGAACTCACCGCTCACCTGGGCCATGAGAAGGGCGAGCGGGCCGAGGGCGTCGGCCATGCGACGGATCACGGGCTTCGGCTCCGCGGCGCGATACATCCGCACCGCACGCTCACGCAACTCCAGCGGGTACTTCCTCGGGGCAGGCACCAACAGGACTCCTCTCTGCGAGAGGACGTCCGCATCACTTTTGCGGCTATTTGATGTGGTTCAACACTTGTCAGGATTAGCCATATAAAGGCAGAACAAGCAGTATGTCGCGCCAGTCGAGACGGACATGACCTTGCGGTTTGCGTCGATTCCCGCCAAGAGCTCCTGTCCGGTTCGAATATGGGATTGAACGGCGCTTTCGCCTCACCCGATCGAGCGATATGCCCGGTTGGACACCTCGTGCGTCAGTATCCTCATGGCCTCTTCGAAGCAACGCAAGCCCTACCCGAGCGACCTGTCCGATGCCCGCTGGGCGGTGATGGAGCCGACCTTGACGGCCTGGCGGGCCGAGCGGCAGAAGACCTCGCTCAACCTCGGCGGCAAGGTCACTGACCTGCGGGAAGTCATGGACGCGATCCTCTTCCTCAACCGGACCGGGGTCCCGTGGCGCTACCTTCCGCACGATTTCCCGCCACACACCACCGTGTTCAGCTACTTCAGCGCCTGGACCGCCGACGGCACCATCGAGAAACTCGGCGTCCGCCTGCACCGGATGGTCCGTGAGCAGGAAGGACGCACTGCTGAGCCCACGGCTTGCGTCATCGACGCGCAGAGCGTCAAGACCGCTCCCAGCGTGCCCACCGACACCCAGGGCACCGACGCCGGCAAGAAGATCGTGGGCCGTAAGCGCAGCATCGTCGTCGACACCCTCGGCTTATTACTGCTGGTCATGGTGACCGCAGCCAGCGTCTCCGACAACGAGGCCGGCAAGCAGCTGCTCAGTCAGATCGCCGCCGACCACCCCACGATCACCAAGGCGTGGGTCGATACCGGCTACAAGGCCCAGGCCATCGAACACGGCGCCGCACTCGGCATCGACGTCGACGTCGTCCCGCGAAACACCCAGGTCAAGGGCTTCTCAGTGGTACCGCGACGCTGGGTGGTAGAGCGAAGTTTCGGTTGGATCATGATGCACCGGCGCCTCGCTCGCGACTACGAGGCCAAACCCGCCCACTCCGAGAGCATGACCCGTCTCGCGACGATCTCGAACCTCGCGAGACGAGCAACCGGCGAAACGCCCATGACCTGGCACAATCCGTGAACTATCCCCCAATCAAACAGGACGTCCTCTGAGATCGTCGGCCTGGCCGGCGTCATCCCATGCCATTCCACCGTCGAGCAGGCTCTGACCGCTTGACCCGCGCCGTGCCCGGTTACGGCGTTCTACCCGGCTTCCGTGTCCGGGGCATCCCGCCGGCGTGAGCGCCGCTGCACAGCCGCCTCCAGCTCCTGCCCCACCGGCTCCGGCAGCCGCTGCCCAGGCGCAGGCGATCACCAATGTGGCCACGGCGTGCAGCTTGGTGTTGGTGTGACTGGGACACGTGATGAGCCAGTCCCTCGCCCGAAGACGCAGGCTTGCAGGCCAGTGTCCGACCGCGAGTCCGCCTGGAACAGGCTCGTGTGCGCAAACGTGGGCCGCCAGATGGCACGTCGAGGGCAGCGGAGGGCGAGCGGTGAGACCGCGGAGGAGGCGCTGCCGGGCCCCTTGCCCGGGAGCGGCCACGATCCGGATCACTGCGCGGGGGCGGGCTGGGGGCGGAGCGTTCGGGTGACTGCCGCGATCCGTATCTCCTCCAGAGCCGCGCTCTGGCGCTCGGCACGTTCCAGCAGGGTGTCCAGGTGCGCGGTGTCCAAGCGCCGGTCGGTCTCGGACAGGGCACGCAGGGTGCGCCAGCACGCCGCCTTGCTCTGAACGCCCAGGAGCATCGCCTCGGCCTCCAGCACGTCGCTGAGCGGGGAGCGGGAGAAGAGATGACCGTTGGTCTTGAGGCGGCCGGCCTTTTCCGCCAACCAGCCCAGAGCGACCTTGGTGTGGTCGACGGACACCCCCAGGTCGGCCATGATCTGTGCCAGCGCGGCGCGGTCTGCCTCCACCTGACGGGCCAGATCGGCAAGGGATCCTTCCCGTTCTTCACCCTGCTGTGCCTGGGCGGCTCGCCGGAGGAGTTCCAGGCCACCGGTCGCACCGGAATAGTGGTCGTTGAGATAGATCGACAGCAGACCGGCACTGCCGGAACCATCGTTCGCCGATCCGCTCCCGGCCGCCTTCCCGGCTTCGGAGCGCATCTCCTCGTCGACCGAGGCGCCGAGCTCCGACCAGCTGCTCTCGAACTTGTCCAGTCCCTCGCGTTCCAGGGTGTCGGTCACGTCCGCGAAGTCGACGCCGGCGTGCTCCAGCGCCTCCAGGTGGGCTGCGGCCGCGGCGTAGTCCTGGGCGGCCGGCGCATGGTCAGGAAGGGTGCCGTGGTCGGCGAACGCGGCCAGCGTGGTGCCCGGCATGGTGTTCACCGTGCCCGCGATGGCCAGTTCGCTGACATACATCGTGTCCTGGTACGCCGGGTTCTTGACCCCGGTGGACGCCCACAGCGGGCGCTGGGCACGCGCTCCCGCCGCGGCCAGGATCTGCCAGCGCGGCTCGGCCACCACCTGCTCGTACGCCTGGTACGCCAGCCGGGCATTGGCGATGGCAGCCCTGCCCTTGAGCGCTCGGGCCTGCGAGGTGCCCAGGGCCTCGAGACGGCGGTCGACCTCGGAGTCCACGCGGGAGACGAAGAACGAGGCGACCGAGTGGATGTCCGTCAGATCACGTCCCGCGGCCAGGGCCTGCTCCAGACCAGTCTGGTAGGCGTCCATCACCTCCCGGTAGCGCTCCAGCGAGAAGATCAGCGTGACGTTGACGCTGATACCCCGGGCGATGGCGGCGGTGACCGCAGCCAGTCCCTCGCGGGTCGCCGGAATCTTCACGAACAGGTTCGGCTCCGCCACCGTCTCCCACAGCTTCACCGCCTGGGCGAGAGTGGCCTGCGCATCACGGGCCAGCCGCGGATCGACCTCGATCGACACCCGTCCGTCCCGCCCGCCGGTACGCCGGTAGACGTCGCGGAACGCCCGGCAGCCCTCCCGCACATCGTCGGTGGTCAGCGCGAAGACCGCGTCATCGACGCCCGCCCCCTCACCGCCCAGGCGGCGCAGCTGGTCGCGGTAGCGGTCTCCCTTGGACAGCGCCGAGGCGAAGATCGTGGGGTTCGTGGTGACCCCCACCACGTGCTTGTCCGTGATCAGCTCCTTCAGTTCCCCACCGGCCAGCAGCTCACGGGACAGGTCGTCCAGCCAGACCGACACCCCCGCGGCGGACAGCTCGGCAAGCGGCTCGGACGAAGCGAAAACAGACATGCGAGACCTCCAGGACGGAGCGGCGCCGCCCGGCCAGAAGGCCCACTGAAGACGGAGACGGTGCCCGCTGGCCAAGCGGACTCGTGTGGCAGTGGCACCCGCTACCTTGCGACTCTCCGCTTTCGCCCGCCTCACTCATCAACGACCGGAGCGGGGTCACTGCAGCCCGGCCCGGACACCGATCGGCGACGATCCGAAGGCGCCCCCGTCTCCAGACGTCCGCCACCGGCTTCATGACGCAACCGGGACGGGACGAATCGCAGCACCGGATGCCTTCCAGGGCCTTCCTCGGCACGGTTTCCCGACACGACCGGCCGGAGCAGGTAGGAGTGCGGTGGCGGCCGCGGTGCCGGTGCGGTACGTCCCCGACACGCTGTCGCAGCGGTGCTCAGTCGTCGTACGGGTCGCGGCTGCCGGACTTGGCCAGGCCTCGGCTGATCATGTAGCCGACGGTGAGGATCACGATGTACAGCCACGCCTTGTCGGCCCGGAAGTAGTCGGCGTGGCCCTCGTCATCTCCCACGACCATGGAGGCGATCAGCACCGCGACGACCGCGGCGATATAGACGAAGAACTCGGTGGTCTTGAAGGCCGCCTTCGTCTCCGTCGACAGTCGGCGCGGCCGGTGAGCGGCCGCACCGTCACTCCTGTGGGGGCCGGCGTTGCCAACCGGGTTCGCAGCGCTCATGGAAGGCACCTCTTCTTGTCATGGGGAGCACCTTGATGCGCTCCGCGGACTGGCAGGCGTAAAGATCGCCTGCCCTACTGAATGCCCATATGTGGTGATCTAAACAGTGCATCAAGGCGCGGCCACGACAAACAGTGACGCCGGCCAGGTGACGGACGCCCTGTACCCATCGGCAAACGAGTGATCGCAGGACCGTCATGGTCGCCCCCGTGCGCACATGGGGAAACGTTCACGCCGGGATCCTCTGGGAAGACCACGGCAGCCCGCAACAGGCCGCCCTCGCCGGACACAGGGTCCGGGGGGCGGCAGAAGCGTGATCGTCGTCGAGGTCACGACCTTGCTGCCGTCGGGGCGGCCGCCCGGTTTCCGTTCCGCGTAGCGGGAGATGGGTGACTTCACCTTGCGGGTGCTGACGCGGTTTCGCCGTGCGGGCGCCAGTGCCAACAGGACTCGGCGGCCGATCTCGCCGATGCCCTGCTCGAAGACTCCTTGCGCACATACCAGCAGGTCGCGGGCGGTTTGGAGGGCAATGGTGAAGCCGCAGCGGTCGGGATCGGTGCCCGGCTTGGACTCCGCCGCCTCGACCATTGTGCGGCGCAGGAGCTGCTGGAGAGTGAGCAGGGCCCACATCTCCTGCTCGACTCCGGCCGGATCGTGCGAGCGCAGGACTCGTGCGTGCAGGATGGTGTGGCGGAGTGCGTAGTAGGCGCTCTCGTGCTCCCAGCGCTCGTGAGAGAGGTGCACGAGGCGGCGGCGGGGTAACGGCGGGCATCCAGCAGCGTGGTCGCCAGACGGTAGGAGCCCTCAAAGGCGCTGCTGTCCGTGCAGATGACGCTCACCCGGGCCTCGATGATGCGCACCGGGACGCCGCCGATGACCGACAGGTAGGAGGAGTCAGCGAGCGGCCGGAGGACCGGTGGACGCCGGCGCTGGCGAATACGGCCCAGAATTTGTGCGCCGGTGGCGTGCACGGCGGTGAGGAAGTCGTTGCCGTCGAAGCCCCGGTCCCACAGCACCGGCATCTCGGGGCCCAGATGACGCAACAGCCTGGTGGCGTACGAGGTCTCGCCCTCCCGGGTGGGACCGAAAACCGCCCCGATCACGGCCCGGGTACCGGTCTCGACTAGCGTCATCAGCTCGACCTGGGGATAACCGCCGTGCGGGCACCGCCCCGGCCAGCCCCGGTTGCACTCACTGTCAGGCACCTTGATCGAGCTGCAGCCGTCGAACGACACCGTCCGATACGGGCCGAACCGTACCCCCGGCGTGGCCGGCTGGGCCAACGGCCCGGCCAGCACCTCGAACAACGCCCGCACCGGTGCGCTGCCGAGTCTGCGGCGCAGGTCACGTAGCGCCTTCGCACTCGGGCAGACGATCGGCATCCCCGACAGACCGGCGGACAAGTTCGACGGAATCGGCTGGTCGCCACGCGGGGAACTGCCGCGGCTGCCGGACGCCGCCGCATGGATCGCCGCCGAGGTGGCCGACTGCGTCGGCACCGGTGACCACACCGTCCTGCTCGCCCGCGTAACGGCAGCGGAGCCGGGCGAGGGCTCCCTGAAACCACTCACGTATCACCAGCGCTCTTTCGGCACCCACACACCACTGGCCCGGTAACCGTGCGGCACGTCGAGGAAGGCATGGAATCCAGGGCCAGACCACCGGCCCGAGGCAGGAGGCGGCGCTGCGTTGCCCTCTCCGCCCGGCACGCAGCGCCGTGGACAACCATCACCGAAATCTGACCGGACTGCTCGGTGCCGGGCACACCAAGGAAGCAAGGAGCAACGATGCCGACCCTGGGAATCATCGGAAGCGGCAACATCGGGTCCGCGATCGCACGGCTGGCGGTGGCTGCGGACATCGACGTGGTGATCGCCAACTCACGCGGTCTCCAGAGCCTGACGGACCTCGTCGGGGAACTGGGGCCGCGCGCCACGGCAGGTACCGTCGAGGAGGCCGCCCGCGCGGGGGAGGCCGCCGTGCTCAGCATTCCCTTGGCCGCGTATCGCGACCTGCCCGCCGGCCTACTGGCGGGCAGGACCGTGTTGGACACGGGCAACTACTACCCGTACCGCGACGGCCGGATCACCGAACTCGACTCCGAGGAGGTGACCACGGCCGAGCTGGAGCAGCAGCTCCTGCCCGGCGCGCTGCTGGTCAAGGCGTTCAACAACATCCTGGCCCACCACATCCCCCGGCTGGCCCGCCCCACAGGAGATCCGGACCGCAGCGCCCTGCCCATCGCCGGCAACGACCCTGACGCTAAAGCCTGGGCGGCAGGACTGATCGGCCGGCTCGGCTTCGACACGGTGGACGCCGGAACCCTGGACGAAAGCTGGCGATTCGAGCCCGAGGCTGGTGCCTACACCCGTATCTACCTGGCAGATCCCGACGTGCCGGCCGAGCGCATGCTCCAGGCCCCCGCTGCACCGCTGCCCGCCGACAAGCTGCGCGACGCGCTGCGGACGGCCCAGCGGGTGAAGGTGGCCGCGCGCACCTTCTGACAGCACGTGTCCGGGCAGCGCCGTAACCCTGTGCGCCGTCCGCGGACCTCGGCCCCGGCGTCGGTCGACGCCGGGGCCGGGGCGTTCGGAGTGGGTGGGGCGTGTACCGCTCGACGGCCGACGAGATGCGCGGATTACGGCGCACACCCCGCGGGCTCACACGAACAGGGCCCGGTTCAGGCGGACGCCGTACTCCGCATCGGGGTTGGTCGTGGCGTCCCCGACCCTTTCCTGGATCGCGGCGACGGCCAGGTCGCGCCGCTTGGGCAGGCGTTCGGCCTCCGCCGCCGCCAGCGCACCGGGCATCTCCTCGCGGGTGAGGTCGGTGCAATAGCACGGCGCACCCGGCTGCTGGCGCCAGGAGTCCGCGAGCGCCCCTGCGTCAAAGGCGTCGAACCCGGTGTCCTCGACCAGCGCCATGGCCGCCTTGCGGTCCTGGTCGCGGTCGGCGGCGATGGGGATGGCGACGCGGTCCGGGCTTCCCGCGGGCTTGCCCTTGGCCGCGAACGAGTGGGAACCGATCGCGTTCCACGTCTTGGCGATCGGCCGGCCCAGCTGTTCGGTGACCCACAGGCTCTCGGCCTGACCGGCATCGATGGCCTCGATCCGGCCGTCCCGCGCCGGATAGTAGTTCGACGTGTCAATGACGACCGTGTCAACCGGCACGTCGGCGATCAGTGGCGCGACCTGCGGAAGACGGTTCAAGGGAATCGAGAGGATCACGACGTCGACGTCCTCAACGGCTTCTGCCGCCGTCACCGCGCGCCCGCCCGTGGACAGCGCGTCAGCCTCGATCGTGTGCGGGCCGCGCGAGTTGGCCGCCTTCACCTGATGCCCTGCCGCGGCCAGCCGCTGGGTCAGGGTCTTCCCGATATGCCCTACGCCCAGAACGCCGATCTTCACGATGGTTCTCCTTGCCTCGAGTTCAGTCGCGAGAGGCCGCCGCCGACGCCGCGCGCCCGTGGCATCCCAGTGGCGGCCCGGCCCGCAGGCCGCGCGCCCGACGGGTGGGGGAGCCCGGTGGTGAGCTGTCGAGAGAGTGCCCCGCGCAAGGGCGCCACGCTTCTGCCTGCGGTTACGCAGGGTCTTCGCCGCCCCCGGGGGCAGTTTCCGCCGTGGGCGTCTCCCACCCGGTGCGCATGAGGGAGACGAGCGCGTCGGGCGACGACTCGTCGGCCATGGCGGCACCACGGGCCCAGGCGGTGGCCAGCGTGCTGAGGAACAGGTCGCGCCCCCGCACCCAGGGCTTGGCGCTGCCGTCGCGCTGTGCTGCGTGGAGGAAGTCCTCGGTGGTCGTGACGAAGCCCTGACAGGTGATCGCCAGAGGGGACGTGCCTTCGGTCAGTGCGGCCCGCAGGGGCTCGGGCAGACCGTCGAAAGCGGTCACCCATTCGCCCAGCGCCTGAAGCCACTGTGCGAGCGCGGCACGGGAGTCGGTCACCTCGCGCTGGATGGCGACGCGTCGGGCCTCCAGTTCTTCGTCGCGGGCCTGCAGCAAGGCAGCCAGCAGTGCCTCCCGGTTGGGGAAGTGCCGGTAGAGCGTGCCCGGACCGACACCGGCCCGCTTGGCGATGGCATCCATGGAGCCGGTGATGCCCTGCTCGGCGAAGAACTGCTCCGCGACCTCAAGGATGTGCGTGCGGTTGCGCTGCTTGTCCGTCCGCTGCCGACGCTCGCCGGCGGCTGCCTCACCCATGTCGTTGCACCTCCCGTTGACAATACGGAGAATCTCTCCGTATTGCCGTGCGCGAAACGGAGACTATCTCCTCATCGGTTCCGATGCTACCGGCGGCCTGTCTCAGGCCTGGCTGTGCCGCAGGCCAGGCCTCAGCCGGCGAACGGGGTGGTGTGGCCGGGCAACTGCTGCCCCGGGCGCAGGAACCGCTGGGCGCCCTGTTCGTCGCGTACCGCGAGGAACCCGGCGTCCGTCAGCCGCTGTGCGATCTTCCCGCGGCGGATCGCGCCCACCTTGAACGCCACGGTGAAGAGCAGCGCGACCGTCCCGCCGGAGGCGACCGCTTCGACCGGCGAGCTGTCGATGAGCAGGAGGACGGCCAGGACCGCGCAGGCGAGGTAGCCCAGCACCTTCTGGGTCCGGTCGGCGACGTACTGGGCCATGACGTCAAAGGTGACGAGGTCCTTCAGCACGGCCACGGCACCGACCGCTTCGGGGAGCGGCTTCAGCGAGCCCTGCTCCAGCCCCGGCACTGTCCCGCCGTTGCCCGCCTGCGGATGGGTGGTGATGGTGACCGCCTCGCGGACGCGCGCGTCGGGCCGCGGGTCCCGGTACATCCGGACCTGCACGAGCGAGTTCTTGAACCCGGTCCTGTACGCCATGCCGTACGTGTAGCCGTACTGCTCCGCCACATGCGCCAGGGCGGCTGCCTTCAGCGTGGAGCCCTGGGGGGCGATCTCGACGGTGTCCTGCTGACGGGCGATCTGCCGGAGCATCCCCGCTATGTGACGTTCTACGGACATCCTGTTCCCCACCCCCTGAGACCCCTCGCCTGGGGCCGACCGGCGCACAGCCTAGCTAGTCAAGTCGAGGTGATGGCGGGTCAGTCATGCGGGTGCAGCGCATATGGACCGCCCAGCTCGCCCCGGCCCAGGCATTCCTCCACGGCGGACTCGGCCGGGCTGAGCACGCCCTGGCCGTCGCTGAGGAGCACGGAGCGGGGATGGGATGGACGTGAAGACCGCTTGTACCGAGCGAACGGTGACTGGGACCTGGTGGCGAACAGGAGCGGGGCGACCCGGCCCGGGGGCCGGCCGTCACCTGCCGGGCCTGCGCCCTCTCGACTCCGTCGTCCTGCGTGCCGAGCTTCGGCGACAAGCTCAAAGAGTTTCACGGAGGTCGACGGGTGAAGGATTTTCTGTGAGGTGCTTGCGGTAGTGGCCTTCGGCGAACATGTCCGGCGGCGCTGTCACGTTGTCGGGTACCTGGATCTCCGACGGTGCGTCGGAACGTGGCGCGGGTCGGGTTTCGGGCCGGTGTTCAGGCCTCGGCAGGCAGGTCAGCGGTGCCGGTGATCTGGTCCCGGATGGCGAAGCGGACGGTCATCTCGGCACGGTAGTCGGTGGCGGTCACCAGGGGGCGGCGGGGCCGGAAGTGGGGTGAAACGCCGCTGAACGTGGACAGGAACCGCGACCCTGGGCAGGCGGGCGCACCGGGTCCCGCACGAGGTACCGCCCGAGTGCCTGCGGATCTCCACCGGCCGGATGCGGGCCTACGTCCCCGAGGCCGCGCGCTTCGGCTTCGGCCCCGCCCACCTGGACGGCCTCATCGCGCGCTACGCGCCAGCCACGGGGTGAGGTTGGCGTCCACGATCAGTTCCTTGCAGGTCTCGCCCCCCCGGGAGCGGCACGATGAGCCACTGGCCGGGCGGGAACAGCCGGCCCTTGGTCCGGGCGAGCCCGCCGTAGACGGATCGCAGGAACCCGGGCACGGAGTCCCGCGGCACATCGTGGAACTCCACCCCGTCGACGGTGATCCGCGCGTCGCCCTCGGGGAAGAGCCGGACGCTGACGGAGGGCGACCCGGCCAGCTCCACGAACGCCTCGTGCGGCAGCGAACCGTCGGGGTCGAACACGGTGAACAGCTCGGCCGAGGTGCGGCGCGAGGTCTGGTCGGCACCGATGTCGTCGGTGCCGGTCATGCTCACCCCGAACTCCACCGCGAGGTCACGAATCGCCACGACAGCGGACTCAGTGGTCGGCAGATGCGCTCTGTCCATGCCACCGATCATGCCCCACGAGCCCCACAGAGGTCTAGACCGGTTGGCCGCAGCTCTCCAGAGCCTGCAGCGGGCTGACGACGTGACGTCTGCGCGTCAGGGCTTGCGGACGGGACTTCGCCGTGGTGCTGACGTAGCCGGCCATCTCCCGGGTCAGCGGTGGGGCTGTACGCGGCAGCGGCCGGTCGGGCCGGGCGACGGCGATGAACCAGGCCGACGGCCCGGCCGGGACGTCCTCCAAGGGGTGGGCGAGGAGTCGGTCGGTTTCTTCCTGCGGTGTCGCCGCCATGTACCTGCTGGCCAGCATCGAACTCACGCTGCCCGCACTGCTCCAGCACCGGGAGCTGCCCGTCACCTACAGCGGCCCGATCCTCACCGGCTTTGCCCTTGCGGGTATCCTCGGCGGCCTCCTCCACGGCGCGCGCACCTGGCCCGGCGGTGTGCCACGTCAGAGCAACCTTCTGCTCGTCATCGTGATCGTGGGCGTCGCCGCCACCGCACTCGCCTCAACCTGGACCGTGATCGCCTCTCTCCTCGCTCTCACCGGTCTCCTGCAGGCAGCCGTACTGATCACCCGTGACCTCGCCCTCCGCGAACAACTGCCCGTCGACCTCCACCCCGTCGGCTACTCCGTCCCGTACGCCGGCAGCGGCATCGGCTACGGCCTCAGCGCCGCGGCCACTGGCCTCCTCCTCACCGTCACGACTCCTGACACCGCCGTCCTCATCGCCACCGGCACCACGTTCCTGCTGACAGCAGCGACGTGGCGGAGGCGGAGGACCCCGAAGGACAAGCAGCGGTCTGCGAATATCCAGCGGCAAGACACCCCTCTTTCTTGAGGAAGGGTGCGGGTACGTCCCCAGTCGCGTACAGGCCGAGCCGGTGCGGTTCACGGTGCCAGGACCCGCGAGACCGGCATGATCCAGACGAGAGACCCTAGTGGAAGGTGCGGTGGGCCTGCCGCGGCGGCTCCCCGTGTTGCTGGAACTTTTTCCAGACGCCATAGGCCGCTGTCACCATCACCCGCCACTCCCGGCTGCCCTCCCACCGGGCGTGCCTGCGCAGCGACTCCTCCTCGGGCATTCCGAAACAGACCTCGATGCCGTCCTCCGGAACGGTTCCGACCTCGTCGCACTCCCGGAAGACCCCCTCCGCCGGGGTGAACAGCATCCAACCGCGCCGTCCGTCGTCGGGCACCAGCCAGCAGTACACGAACTCCTCGCCCGTTCTTCCGGACGTCCTGCCGACGAGCTGTACGGCGATCGAAGCGACTCCCACGTCCCGCTCCCTCCCTCTCCCCCGGCACCGGGCGGCGATCAGCCTACGCGGCCCGGTGCCCTCTTCAGTTGAAGCGTTCGACCTTGCCGTTGGTCTGCGGGCGGTAGGCGCGAGTCAGCTTTCCGGTCTCAGAATCCACTGGGCGATTCCGCTCCCGGGCCCAGCTCGACCTGGGCCGTCGGCCAGTCCGGCCAGTCCGGCCAGGGGATTTGAGTGGGCTGGACTGTCCTGCCCGCCGGAATCCGTTGCCCGGGGGTCTCCGCTTGTGAGGCTCCTGTCACCGCACCGTGAAGCCCGCCGCGCAGATGGTGCGCTCGGCCCGGCCGCGTTGCGGCGGCGTGCCTGGCGGATGCCGGGAAGGACCCTCATGCACGTTTTCGCTGGTCAGGTGTGGGGGTGGTGTTTCGGCGGGAGGGACGGGTTGTTGTGTCGTCTCTTCGGTGAAGGTGCCGGGATGCCGTCGGTGACGGGGGTGCCGGAGGAGCGTGAACGCGTCGCTCTGCAGTGGGTGGAGGCTCACCAGGCCGAGCTGCGGGAGGCGGAGGCGGGGTGCGAGCGGTTCGTGATTGCCCGTGAGACGGGGGTGAGGTTTCGGCGGAGCCTCGCGGAGGCGAGGACGTGGTACCGGTCGCGGCGGTCGGCGAACGGTCGGTGCAGGTCGGGCGGGTGGTGCCCGGCTCAGTGGTGCCGCACTGGGAGGATGGGCTCGCCCCGGCGATCCTCACGCCGGACTGCCGGCAGATCATGGACGTGCCGGCCGACGGGAACGGAATGCGCGGGGAGGCGATGGAGTGTCGTCAGCTCGCGGTCGCCGCACTGCTGGAACCGGTCCCGGCGAAGGTGGAAGGGGTACGGTCGAAAGCCGCCCCGTGCAGGGATGGTCATGACAGCCGGCGCGTCCCGTCTCCGGGCCGGTCTCTCCCTCGACGGGATTCCCCCGGATCGTCGCGCTGACGGCCGAGCGGCCGTTCTGGTACCTGTATGACGACAGCGCGGACCCCGCCGAGGAGCCGGCCCGGCTCGCCGGTGACCGCCAGGTCCTCGGACACGGTGGAGAACAGGAGGGGACCGGCGCTCGCCAGCAAACCGGAGAACGGGACGGCGTCCGGCACCGGTAGTGAGTCGGGGCTGCGGCAGAGCTGTGGACGCACCGGACCGTGTTTCGGCAACGCCACCGCGGAGAGCTTCTGGGCCCTACTCAAGGAGGAGATCGGAACCGGACCTGGCCCGATCGGGCCACCGCCCGCGCCGAGGCTTCAACTTCACCGAGACCTTCTACAACCACCGCCGCCTGCGCAAGCACAAGACCTTCGGCCACCTCACACCGGCCGAGACCCGGCAACGCCATCAACACGCCCTCGCGGCATGACGAACGAGTGTCCAAGATCACGGGAAACTTCACCTCATGGTGGACCACGACCTTGTACTGCCGGTCGTCATCGCCGGGCTTCGGCCTCATCCCCGTGACGCTCCTCTCGTGGTGGCGGCGCATCGGTCGGCCCTGTCTGCAGGAGCTGTACGGCGGTCTGCTCCGGGTGGCGCTGTCGAATGGGAGTGAAGGCGGCGGCCACGACCACGGCCAGGAAGACGACGGCCACCGCGGTCAGCGGCCCGCGCGTCCCCAGCCGACCGACCAGGGCGGTGAGCAGGGTCGCGCCGAGGGGCGCGAGGCTGCCGTGGATCGCCCAGAACGCGGAGGTCACCCGGCCCAGCAGACAGTCCGGCGTGACCTGTTGACGCAGGGACATCGAGCAGACGCCCACCAGCGCCATGCCGAAGGAGTACAGACAGATCGTCACGGCCGCCACCGACACGTGCCCGGTGCCGCCCAGCACCAGCACCGACACCGAGCACAGACTCATCGCGACGGGCCGCTCCGTCCTCCCCCGGCCAGGCTGCTCGCCACTGGGTGACCAGCCCGCTCAACTCGTCGTGCCACTCGACCGCGTCGAGCATGTACGGCGCCAGGTTCCGGTCGGCGAAGAAGTACGCGAGATCGGCCGGTGCCGACTCGTCGAAGGGATACGTGAGGGAGTAGTGCGCTCCTTCCCGGGTGGACCGGGCGCGGCTCCCGGCCCGGCCGGTGTCACCGCTCAGACCGGCTGCGGCTCCCTGTCCGGACGGTGGATCGGGGTGGCCGAGCCGGTGAGTGGGGCCCCCGTCCCGCCGTGCCGCTCCGCGATGATCTCCGCCGCGATGGACACGGCGGTCTCCTCGGGTGTACGGGCCCCCAGATCCAGCCCGATCGGGGACCTCAGCCGGGCCAGCTCGTGTTCGCCGACGCCCGCCTCCCGCAACCGCCGCTCCCGGTCCTCGTGGGTGCGGCGCGAGCCCATCGCGCCGATGTAGGCGGCCGGCCGGCGCAGCGCCTCCCGCAGCAGGGGCACGTCGAACTTCGCGTCGTGGGTCAGGACGCACAGCACCGTCCGCCCGTCGGTGGCCGTGTCCCGCAGATACCGGTCGGGCCAGTCGACGACGATCTCGTCGGCGTCCGGGAAACGGGCTCGGGTGGCGAAGACCGGCCGGGCGTCGCACACCGTGACGTGGTAGCCGAGGAACCGTCCCGCCCGCACGAGCGCCGCCGCGAAGTCGATCGCGCCGAAGACGATCATGCGGGGTGGCGGCACTGCCGACTCCACGAGCAGGGTGACACCGCCCGGGCAGTGCGTGCCGTCCTCGGAGAGTTCCACCGTGCCGGTCCGGCCGGCGTCCAGCAGGGCGCGGGCCTCGGCGCGCGCGGTGCGGTCCAGCTCCGGGCCGCCGCCGAGGCCGGCCCCGTACGAGCCGTCGGGGCGGACGAGCAGGGCCCGGCCGAGCAGGGCGGCGGGGCCCCGCGCCACCCGGGCCAGGGCCACCGGCTCACCGCCCGCCGCGGCGGACAGCGCGGCGTCGTGCACCGCCCGCCCGGCGGAGAACGGAACGACCAGCACGTCGATCGTCCCGCCGCAGGTCAGTCCCACCGCGAAGGCGTCCTCGTCGCTGTAGCCGAACCGCTCGGTCAGCGGCTCGCCGTCACTCAGGGCCTGGCGGCACAGGTCGTACACGGCGCCCTCGACGCAGCCCCCGGAGACCGAGCCGATCGCCGTGCCGTCGGCGTCGACGGCCAGGGCCGCCCCGGGCGGACGCGGGGCGCTGCCGCCGACGGCGACGACCGTGGCGACGGCGAAGTCCCGGCCCTCCTCGACCCAGGCGTGCAGGGCCCCGGCCAGATCAAGCATCGCCGCCCGCCGACAGGACGCGGTCGGGCCGGATCGGCAGGTCGCGGTGGCGTACGCCGGTCGCGTGCCAGACGGCGTTGGCGATCGCGGCGGCCGCGCCCACGATGCCGACCTCGCCGATGCCCTTGATGCCGACCGGGTCGTCGGGGTCGGGGTCGTCGACCCAGTCGGCCTCGACGTGCGGGACGTCGGCGTGCGCGGCGACGTGGTAGCCGGCCAGGTCTGCGCCGTGGACACCGCCGCTCGCCGGGTCCCGGACGGCTTCTTCGTGCAGGGCCATGGACAGGCCCCAGATCATTCCGCCGACGAGCTGGTTGCGGGCGGTGAGGGGGTTGACGATCCGGCCGGCCGCGAAGACGCCCAGCATGCGGCGCACCCGGACCTCGCCGGTGGCCGGGTCGACGGCGACCTCGGCGAACTGGGCCCCGAAGGAGTGCCGTTCCTTCTGGGCGAGCGCGCCGACGGCCTCGGTCGTGTCCGACCGCACGGTGATGCCCTCCGGCGGGATGTCCCCGCCCGGCGCGAGGCCGCGGCGCAGTTCCTCGGCCGCGGCCGTGACGGCCCAGCTCCAGGAGCGGGTGCCCGCGGAGCCGCCGGCGATCATCGCGGGGCCGAGGTCGCTGTCGCCGATCCGCACCAGTACGCGGTCGGCGGGTACCTCCAGGGCGTCGGCGGCGACCAGGGTGAGCGCGGTCCGGGCGCCGGTGCCGATGTCGGCGGCGTTGATCCGGACCGTGAAGGTGCCGTCCGCCTCTGCTGTCACGGACGCCGTGGAGGGCATGGCCATCGCCGGGAAGGAGGCGGCCGCGGTGCCCGTGCCGAGCAGCCAGCGCCCCTGGCGGCGCACGCCCGGGCGCGGGTCGCGCTCCGCCCAGCCGAACCTGCGGGCCCCTTCCCGGAAGCAGGCGACGAGGTTGCGCCCGGCGAACGGCAGTCCGGAGACCGGTCCCACCTCGGGTTCGTTGCGCAGGCGCAGTTCGATCGGGTCGACACCGCACTTCTCGGCGAGTTCGTCGAGCGCCGACTCCAGCGCGAACGAGCCCGGTGCCTCGCCCGGGGCGCGCATCCAGGTCGGGGTGGGGACGTCGAGTCGCACCAGCCGGCTGACCGTGTGGTGGGCGTCGGCGGCGTACATCGACCGGCCGACCGCGGCGCTCGGCTCGACGAACTCGTGCACGGTGGAGGTCTGGTTCAGGGAGCGGTGCTCCAGGGCGCGCAGCCGCCCGTCCGGACCGGCGCCGAGGCGGACGCGCTGCGCGGTGGGGCTGCGGTAGCCGGCGAGCGAGAACATCTGCCGGCGGGTCATGACGACCCGGACGGGCCGCTGCAGCACGGTCGCGGCCATCACGGCGGCCACCTGGTGGGCGCGCACGCCCTTGCTGCCGAAGCCGCCGCCGACGTGCTCGGAGCGCACGCGCACGGAGGCCGGGTCGAGGGAGAACAGGTTCGCGAGCTCTCCCACGACCCAGGTGGTTCCCTGGTTGGAGTCGACGACCTCCAGCCGGCCGCCCTCCCAGCGGGCGGTCGCGGCGTGCGGCTCCATCGGGTTGTGGTGCTCCTCGGGGGTGGTGTACTGCGCGTCCACCACGACGGCGGACGCCGCGAGTTCCCGGTCCAGGTCGCCCTTCTCCGCCACGGCCGGCAGGTGCCCGTCGACCGGGTACGCCTGGGCCTCCCGTCCGGCCGAGAACGCGACGTCGTGCGGCTCCTCGTCGTACGTCACGACGAGGGTCTCGGCGGCCTCCCTGGCCTGTTCGGACGTCTCGGCGACGACCAGGGCCACGGGCCAGCCCAGGTGGGGCACCCGGTCGTGCTGGAAGAGGCCGGTGCTCGGGTCCGGCGGGACGCCCATCATGCCGACGAACCCGGTGTCGACGCGCGGGGCGTTGTGGTGGTGGAGCACGGTGAGGACGCCGGGCATCGCCAGGACGGTGTCGGTGTCCAGGGCGTGGACGCGGCCGCGGGCGACGGTGGACAGCACCAGCCAGCCGTGGGCGAGTTCGGCGAAGGGGATCTCGCCGGCGTAACGGGCCGCGCCGGTGACCTTGTCGCGGCCTTCCACCCGGGTGTGGGCGGTGCCGGTCACGCGCTCGGCGGCGGACCGGCCGGTGGTGGCGGTGGTCATCGGGCGGCCTCCTCGGCGAGTTCGCTGAGGACGGCCACGACGAGGTTGCGCATCAGGGTCACCTTGTATCCGTTGCGGGGCAGGGGCCTTGCGGCCGCCAGTTCGGCGTCCGCGGCGGCCGCGAAGGTCTCGGCGTCGGCCGGGGCGCCGGTCAGGACGCGTTCGGCTGCACGGGCCCGCCAGGGGCGGGAGGCGACGGCTCCGAAGGCCAGGCGCACGTCGTGCACGACGCCGTCCCTGAGGTCGAGGGCGGCGGCGACCGAGCCGATGGCGAAGGCGTACGAGGCCCGCTCGCGCACCTTGCGGTAGCGGGAGTTGGCCGCCGTGGCGCTGGGCGGCAGGGTGACAGCGGTGATCAGGGCGCCCCACGGCAGGGCGGTCTCCCGGTGCGGTGTCTGCCCCACGGGCAGATAGAGGTCGGTGAGCGGCAGCTCGCCCGGTCCGTCAGCGGTCTCGTAGGACAGGCGGGCGTCGAAGGCGGTCAGGGCCACGCCCATGTCGGAGGGGTGGGTGGCGACGCAGTGGCCGGAGGCGCCGAGGATGGCGTGATTGTGGTGCTCACCGGTGAGGGCGGGGCAGCCGCTGCCCGGATCACGCTTGTTGCAGGGCGAGTCGACGTCGGTGAAGTAACCGCAGCGGGTGCGTTGCAGCAGGTTGCCGCCGACGGTGGCCATGTTGCGCAGCTGCCCGGAGGCGCCGGCCAGTACCGCCTGGGCCAGGGCCGGGTAGCGGCGCCGGACCTCGGGGTGGGCGGCCAGATCGCTGTTGGTGACGGTCGCGCCGATGCGCAGTCCGCCGTCGTGCGTCGGCTCGACGCGGTTCAGGGGCAGTTCGCGTACGTCGACGAGCCGGGCGGGCCGCTCGACGCCGGTCTTCATCAGGTCGACCAGATTGGTGCCGCCGCCCAGGAAGCGGGCGTCCGTGTCACCGTCGAGCAGCGCCACGGCGCCGGGGACGTCGTGGGCGCGCCGGTAGCCGAACTCCCTCATGCCGACGCTCCGTTCGCCTCGGCGGCGCGGGCCACGGCCTGGACGATGGACACGTACGCGCCGCAGCGGCACAGGTTGCCGCTCATCCGTTCGCGGATCTCCTCGGGGGTCAGGGGTGGCGGCCCCGCCTCGGGCCGCAGGTCGTGGGTGGCGGCGCTCGGCCAGCCCGCGGCGTGTTCCTCGATCACGGCGATGGCCGAGCAGATCTGGCCGGGTGTGCAGTAGCCGCACTGGAAGCCGTCGAGGTCGAGGAACGCCTGCTGCACCGGGTGCAGCCGGTCGCCGTCGGCCACGCCCTCGACGGTGGTGATCTCGCGCCCTTCGGCCGCGACCGCCAGTTGCAGGCAGGCCACGCTGCGGCGGCCGTCGACCAGGACGGTGCAGGCGCCGCACTGCCCCTGGTCGCAGCCCTTCTTGGTGCCGGTCAGGTCGAGCCGTTCCCGCAGGGCGTCGAGCAGGGTGGTGCGGTGGTCGACGGTCAGCGTGCACTTCTCGCCGTTGACGGACAGGGTGAGGTCGCTGGACGTCGATGAGGCCATGGAAGCCTTCTCTCTCACGTGGTGAGGCGGGCCGGGCAAAGGTGTGGGCGCTGCGGCTGGCGGCGCCGGTGCGCGACCGTGCAGGATGCGGGGCAGGTGGGCCGTGTCCGGCCGCCCCGGGCTGTCCCGCAGGGGCGGCACGCCGATACGATGGGAACAAGCGGACAGCTGTCCGTTACCCGGAAAACGTAACGGACAACTGTCCGCTTAACAAGGACCGGGTTTCGGCCACCACCGCGAGGAGGGCCAGTGGGCCAGAACGAGGAAGCGCCTCTGCGCTCGGACGCCCAGCGCAACCGCGCGCGCATCCTGGAGGTGGCGCTGGCCGAACTGACCCGCTCGGCGGGCACCCCGCTGAGCACGATCGCCAAGAAGGCGGGCGTCGGGCAGGGGACCTTCTACCGCCACTTCCCCACCCGTGAGGCCCTGGTCCTGGAGATCTACCGCCACGAGATGCAGCAGGTCGCCGACACCGCGGCCCCGCTGCTGTGCAGCCGGGAACCCGACCGGGCGCTGCGCGAGTGGATGGACGGGCTCGCCCGGTTCGCCATGACCAAGGCGGGCCTGGCCGATGCGATCCGGCAGGCGGTCGGCGCACCGGGCACGCAGAAGCCGGGCCACGCCCCGGTGACGGAGGCGGCCGAGTGCCTGCTCCGCGCCGCCGAGCAGGCCGGCACCATCCGCCCCGGGATCACGGTGGACGACCTGTTCCTCGCCATCGGAGGCTTGTGGACACTCGACCCGCACGGCGACTGGCAGCCCCGGGCGACCCTCCTGCTGGACCTCGTCATGGACGCGCTCCGCGTCGGAGCGCCCGGGCGGTGACCTGCCGGAGCCGTCAGGGGCGCTGACGTGCCGTGGGCGGGGGCGGAAGTTCGCGCGCGTAGCGGTGCCAGTGGGCGGCGGTCTGTGAGGTCTGGCGAATCACCCGGTCCGAGCGGGGCGGGGCGGGCCAGAACTGCAGGAGGTAGCTGTCCGCCTGCGGCTCCCCGGTGACTCTGGTGTCGAGTTCCCGTCCCCGGTCCGTCCCCCGGGCGCAGTACCGCACCCGGTAGTCGGTCGGAGGAGATCCAGGTCCCACGCGGCCTCGCCCGCCCACTGCACCAGGCTGGTGCGCTCCGACACCGGCCGGAAGGACACCTCCACCACGTCCTCGCAGTCCGGGTCCAGCGCCGGGGGTGCGTCGTGGACCTCCACGACGAAGCCGACGTCACCCGTGTGCGGTCCGGTGCTCAGCCAGAGCGCGCCCGGGACCGCGGCCCCGCACAACCCCCCGCTCTGGCCCGCGAACGCCTCAGGAAGGCCCGGGGTCGTGCCGGGCGGATCGCTCTCGACGTAGATCTGCCCGTAGTGAACGTGCACCTCGCCCGTGGCCGGCCTCCGCACAGCAGCCACCCCCTCGTCGAGGACGGCCACGAAAGCCCGGGGCGGGCAGGCCGTCAGCTGCCCCGCATCATGCTGCAGACCACTGACAACCGGGCAGACGCCGGCGCGGCGGCCCCGGCCGACACGCAACCGGGGCGTACGGGGCGCACACCAGCCGGGCCGCGGGCACCGCGCATGCCCCATCCCTGCCGCCCCGCGAGGCCGGCTGCCGAACCGCACGCCATGCGGCCAGAGGGTGATCCGTGAGCTGATGTCCGCCTCTTGAGGAGAGGCTGCTGGTCGCGGGGGCCGCCGGAAGTACCGCTTCCTGACGAAGCGGCCGGGTGCGACGTGGTCGTGCCGGCAAGCTCGGGTCATGGGTTTGAGCATGGTCGTCGGTGTGCTCAGCAATGCCGGGGACGACTACGCCGAGATGCTCCGTGCCGGCTTCGTCGCGGTCGGCGAGCTGCTGCAGCGGGTGGTCGGCCCGCTCCCGGCGAGGTTGCCCTGCGGCTTGGGCGTGCACCCACTCCTGGGCGTGCACTCCGAGGAGAACGTCTCACATCCGTGGCATTTCCTCGCGAGGGCGAGGTCGAGATCAGCCGGCTTGCCCGTGTCGGCCGGGTACACCACGCTGAACCTCGGGCATGAGGACCACCGGCGAGCCCAGATCGCGCACCGATGAGTTCCCCGCGCCGCGCTGATCTGTACGCCGGACCTCCACGGACGGAAGGCTGGACCATGCGGAAACTGGTCTACGGCATGAACCTGACCCTGGACGGCTACATCGCCGCGGCCGGCGACGACATCGGCTGGAGCGGAACGCCGAGCGACGAGCTGTTCCAGTGGTGGCTCGACCACGAGCAGGCGAGTGGCCTGTCGCTGTACGGGCGCAAGCTGTGGGAGACGATGAGCTCCTACTGGCCGACCGGCGACCAGCAGCCCAACGCCACCCCGGCGGAGATCGAGTTCGCGCGGAACTGGCGGGACACGCCGAAGGTGGTGTTCTCCTCGACGATCGACAAGGTCGACTGGAACACCCGCCTGGTCACCGGCGACGCGATCGCCGAGATCACCCGGCTCAAGGCCGAGGACGGCGGCCCGATGAACATCGGCGGCGCAACGCTCGCCGGGGCGGCCATGCGCGCCGGACTGATCGACGAGTACGCGATCGCCGCCTGTCCGGTCCTGGTGGGCAGCGGCACGCCGTTCTTCACCGCGCTGGACAGCTGGGTGAACCTGAACCTGGTGGAGACGCGGACGTTTCCCGGCGGCGTGGTCCTGACCAGGTACGAGACGAGGCGCTGAGCAGCAGCACCCACGCGCTGGTCTCACGGTGATGTCGTAGTCGTATACGGCATCGGTGCGACACGGCCCGTGGGATTACGACATCAGCCGCGAGACCCTGCAACGGGGCTGGGGCAGGGGCAGGGGCGGGTCAGCCGGCCAGGCTGGTCAGGCCGTCGCTGCGCACCCAGCCCTTGGTGCCCTTGGCGATGCCGGACCTGGAGCGGCTGCCGAGCGGGGCGTCACGACGCGGCACCTGCCAAGTCGCGCGGCGGCAACACGGATCGGCGTCAGCGCCGGCACCGTCAAACGGTGGCGAGAACGCTCCGGGCACCGTTGAGACGGTGACTGCCGCTTCGGTGGACATCGGTCATCCGCACCCGCCTGGGACGTCCCGAGTTGTCGACGAGCGACTTCTGTTCTCGGGCTCTGGACCATGTGGTGCGGTTGCTCTGCGTCGCGGTATCTCCTTCCGGCGGGCGCTCGGTCGGTGAGGTCACCGGTTTCGGACGGTCCGTCCGGTGCGCGGTGGTCGACGGGGCGCAGGAACTTCGGGCCGTCCTGTCGGAGGCGGCCGGTAGCCTCACGCGCCATGGGGGAACGAGGCAGTACTCGTCAGCCGACCCGAAGACCGACCGCCAGCGTCAGTTCAAGGACCCGGTGTGGCGATGCGAGATCCGGAAACAGCTCCCGCAGCTGCGACATCCGGTACCGGACTGTCTGGGGATGGACGAACAACGCCGCCGCCACCTCCTCCCGCCTGCCCTGGTGCAGCAGCCACGCCCGCAACGTCTCCTCCAGCCGCCGCGCGGTCGCGACAGGCAAGGTCCGCAACGGTGCGAGGGCTCGGGCACGCAGGTCTGCGAACGCCTCCACGTCGGCGCTCAGCACCAGCTCGGGCAGGTGGTCCTCGGTGTCGCGAACAGCAGAGGACAGGGAGCGCGCGCGTACGGCTCGTGCGTACGAGGCGGACGCACGAGTCCATGGCCGGGCCGGGCCGACCACGGCGGTACGGTCGGTCAGCTGCCTCAGGAGATGTGATCGGTCCGCATCGGGGACGAGCAGCACGCCCAAGGCGTCCGGCAGATCGTCGAGGACGAGGGTGCTCGGGTCGAGCGCGCGGTAGGCAGGCCGGGCCTGGGCGGCGGGCAGCAGGACCGCGGTCAGCGAAACCGGAGGCTGCCACCCGGCCCGTTGAGCAGAGGCCAGCAGTACGTCCGGGCTCGCGCCGGCGAGGAGGTCGCGGGCCAGGTGTTCCAGGTGGCGCTCGTGGGCCCTGCCCCGGGCGGCCAGTTCGTCGGCGTGGCCCGCGGCGCTCGCGGCGGAGAGCTCGTCGATGTAGGCGAAGGTCAGCTCGGCGAACTTGGCGACCTCGGCGGCGGGCAGACCCGCGGGTACGGCGCCCGCTGCCAGGCATCGCCAGGCCACGCGGGCGCCGACGCGGTAGGCGCCGAGCAGGGCGTCCATCGAACGGCCGTCACGCACCTCGCCGCGGCCCAGCTCGTAGGCCGCGTCACCGGCGTCGCCGCCTGTGGCGTTCCCGCTCGCGAGGTCCAGGTAGTGCCCCAGGGCGGTGCGGACGGCTCGGCGGATGGTGGCGCCCATGTGGCCCGAGAGGGCGTTGGCGTAAGGAGGGACCTCGTCGATGATCGCCTGGACGACCTCGTCGGCGGTGGTCTTGAGCGCGGCCCGCAGTGCGGTGACCGTCGTCTCGTCCAGGGCCAGTTCGCTGGCCCTCTGGATTGCATGGCTCACGCTTTTGTTCCCTGCGAACAATTCAGCCGATCAAATTCACATCCTGCGGTCAGGACTTTACGCCCTGAGGCGCAGCAAGCTGGAGTCATGACGAGTACAGCCCTGCGCAGCAGGGCGTGGAAACTGCTGGAGATGGCCACGACGCCGCTGTTGCCGTCGGACTACCTCGACCTGGTCAGCCCGCTGCGGGCGGGCGCTGACCTGCGTGGGCGCATCGAGGCCGTGCACCCCGAGACGGGTGACGCCGCGACCATCGTGATCAGGCCGGGACGGGGCTGGCGCGGCCACACGGCCGGTCAGTACGTGCGGATCGGGGTCGACGTCGACGGGGTGCGCCTGTGGCGTGCCTACTCCATCACCTCGCCGCCAAACCGCCGGGACGGCCGCGTCACGATCACCGTGAAGGCGATCGAGGACGGCAAGGTCAGCAACCACCTGGTCCGCAGGGCGAAACCGGGCACGCTGATCCAGCTCGACCAGGCGACCGGTGACTTCGTGCTGCCGCAGGCCAAGCCCGCCAAGGTGCTCTACCTGACGGCCGGCAGCGGCATCACGCCCGTGATGGGCATGCTGCGCGACACCGAGTTCGAGGACGTCGTCATGGTCCACTGCGCACCGCGGCCGCAGGACGTGATCTTCCGCAACGAACTGCACGACCTGGTCGCGGACAAGAAGCTGCGGCTCACCGAGGTGCACACCGAGACGGACGGCATGCTCGACATCGCCCGTCTCGACGAACTCGTGCCCGACTGGGCCGAGCGCGAGACCTGGGCCTGCGGGCCCGCGGGCCTGCTCGACGCCGCCGAAGAGCACTGGAGCGAGCACGGCGTCCAAGAGCGCCTGCACACCGAACGCTTCCGCCCCGGCATCGTCGTCACCGGCGACGGCGGCGAGGTCACGTTCAGCGCCACCGGCAAGACCGTCGACGCGGACGGCGCCACGCCGTTGCTGGACGTCGGCGAGGAAGCCGGCGTGCTCATGCCCTCCGGGTGCCGCATGGGCATCTGCTTCGGCTGCGTCACGCCGCTCAAGGCGGGCGCCGTCCGCGATCTGCGCACCGGCGAGATCACCGAGGCCGAGCCGGGCGTCCTCATCCAGACCTGCGTGTCCGCCGCGGCGGGCCCCTGCGACATCGAACGGTAGGAGCACCTTGACCGCCATCGACCCCACCGCCCACCTGACCGCGGAGCAGATCGAGGAGCTGGGCCGCGAGCTGGACGCGATCCGCGACGAGGTGATCGCCGACCGCGGCGAGAAGGACGCCGCCTACATCCGTAAGGTCATCTCGGCGCAGCGCAAGCTCGAGCTGGCCAGCAGGGGCGTGCTGCTGTTCTCGATCTTCCCGCCCGCGTGGGTGCTCGGCACCGCCGGGCTGTCCGTGGCGAAGATCATGGACAACATGGAGATCGGCCACAACGTCCTGCACGGCCAGTGGGACTGGATGCGGGACCCGAAGATCCACTCCACCACCTGGGAGTGGGATCACGTCTCGCCGGCCGACCAGTGGAAGCACTCGCACAACGAGCTGCACCACACGTACACCAACGTGATCGGCAAGGACAACGACCTCGGCTACGGCATCATGCGCGTCGACGAGGACCAGAAGTGGCACCCGTTCCACCTCGGCCAGCCGCTGTGGAACTTCATCAACGCCTGCTTCTTCGAGTACGGCATCGCGGCGTACGACCTGGAGCTCGGCAAGAACCTGCACAAGCGCCGCCGCAAGAACCCGGAGTTCCGCGCGCGGGCCAGGGCCGTGGGCCGCAAGATCCGCAAGCAGGTGCTCAAGGACTACGTGATCCACCCGCTGCTGTCGGGCCCGTCGTTCCTCCCCACGCTCGCCGCCACGTTCACCGCGAACCTGGTCCGCAACATCTGGACCCACTCGGTGATCATGTGCGGGCACTTCCCCGAGGGCGTGCAGGTCTTCGAGCGCCGGTCGATCAAGGGCGAGACGCGCGGTCAGTGGTACCTGCGCCAGATGCTGGGCTCGGCGAACATCAGCGGCAGCAGGGCCATGCACTTCATGACCGGCAACCTGTCGCACCAGATCGAGCACCACCTGTTCCCGGACCTGCCGAGCAACCGGTACGCCGAGGTCGCGGTGAAGGTGCGCGCGCTGTTCGAGAAGTACGAGCTGGAGTACGTCACCGGCCCGCTGCCCAAGCAGGTGTTCTCCGCGTGGCACAAGGTCTTCCGGCTCTCGCTGCCGAACAAGAAGCCCAGGGTCGGAACGCCGGACCGCGAGCAGGAGCTCGTCGCGGCCTGATTCCCGGTAGTGGTTCGGATCTCTCGGCCGTACCGGCGGCACCGCCGGGTTCGGTGGGATCCGTTGCGGACGGTGGGCGGCCGCGACGTCGGACCGTACGACACGGGATCCGGGGCAGCTCGGTGTCCGGCTGCCCTGCCTGGACGTGCGCCAGGAGCTCGGCGCACAGCCCCGGCGAGGTGTTGCGGTGCGCTGACCTGCCGTGGTCGGGCCGGTGGTCGGGTGTGTACGCGCACTCGGTCTGCCGGCGGGTGGGCTGGGCGGAAGGCATGGGCGGTGACGTGGACACTACAGGAACCGATGTTCGCCGCCCCTGCGTCCGGCCCTGCGCTGCTGCCGGGGTGGGCGGGTGACCCGAGACGGGACGACCATCGTGCTCAGCTCGCCGTGTACGCGGGCGGGCGGGACAGGGTTGCGGCCAGGCGTCTCCTTCGCAGGCTGACGAAGAGGACCGGCACGGTGCCGCGGGTGGTGGTCACCGACCGGCTCCGCTCCTACGGCGCGGCCCACCGTGGGGTCACGCCCCCGGTGGAACACCGCTCCAGCGGCATGAGGGCGTAGAACGGCGCCGCACCGGAGCCGCCGATGTGCGTGAGGAACTGCCGGTAGGCGTCGGGCAGGACGATGTCGTGCCCGGCCTCGACCGCGGCGACACGTACTTCACAGGTCGGCCAGCGCGATCTCGCAGGGCGTGGCGGACAGGGCGGCGGCCGTGCCGTGACCGTTGAACCGGTTCGCGGACGAAGTAACAGGCCGGGACAGCCCTACCGGTCCGGTTGCCGGCGCAGAGACACCCCCTGACGCACGCGCCGCAGGCCAGGCAGCCACGACTCCCAACACGTCGACACCCGGGCTCCGTTGACACCCTGCGCCCCACATGCTTGCATCTCGCCATGCCGTTGCCGGAGCCGGAGCCCCTGACACGCCGCCGCGCCGTGGACCTCGTCCGCGTGGCCGCTGCACTGTGTCCCACGACAGGCTGACCCGCGCGCTCCCCTGACGTGTCCGTCGCCCTCCCCACCGCGTGAGCCGGTGGTACCGGCGCACACCGCCGCGGCACAAGCCCGCGCCCCGCACCGCATCGCCCCTCCCCTGTCGTGCTCCTTCGCCCACCATGACGAGGAACCGCCATGCCTTCTCCCACCCCCGCCGGCCACCACGAAACCGACTACGACCGCCGGAGGCTGCATCAGTGGCTCAACGGCGAGGCCAGAGCCGGCGGGGTCACCCGCCGCCGACTGCTCACCCTGCTCGCCGCCACCGCCGCCGGAACCGCACTCGGCACCCCCCGCCTCGCCCACGCCGACACGCCGATCATCAAGCCGCTGCCGCCCGAATGGTTCATCCAGCGCGGCACCAACGCCGAGACCCGCTGGGAAGCGCTGCGCGGCACCGGCCACCACACCCCCAACGACCTGTTCTTCGTCCGCAACCACACCGCCACCCCCCTGCTGTCAGCCGACGACTGGCGGCTGCGACTGTGGGGCAGCGGACTACGCCGCACCCCCAGCGAGACCGAACCGGTGGAGTTCGGCTACGACGACCTGCGAGCCCTGCCTGCCGTCACCCGCACCGCCTTCGTCGAATGCGCCGGAAACGCCCGCTCCTACTACACCACCCAGCAAGGCGACACCGCCGCCGGCACCCCCTGGACGCTCGGAGCGATCGGCGTCGCACGCTGGCGCGGCGTGCGCCTGGCCGACGTCCTGCGCAAGGCCGGACTGTCTTCCCGCGCGGTGGACGTCCAACCACGCGGCCTGGACGCCGAATACCTCAGCGGCGGCGAGAGCCTGGGCCGAGTACGCCGCCCCCTCCCCCTGGCCAAAGCCCTCGACGACGTCCTCCTCGCCTACGAGATGAACGGCGAACCCCTCCCCCACGACCACGGCTACCCCGTACGGGTGCTGGTGCCCTCCTGGGTGGGCATCGCCTCCATCAAATGGGTCGGCGACATCGAAGTCTCCGCACAACCGCTCTACTCCCCCTGGAACACCACCTTCTACCGGCTCTTCGGCCCTTCCCACCCCGAAGACGGCAGTGCGCCGATCACCCGTCAGACCATCAAGAGCGCCTTCGAACTCGCCGACGGAGCCACGTTCACGGCCGGACGCACCCACGTGGTACACGGACGCTCCTGGTCGGGAACCGGCGCCATCACCCACGTGGACATCAGCACCGACAACGGAACAACCTGGCGCCCCGCCCGCCTCCACGACCGGCCCCGCCCCCACACCTGGACCCGCTGGTCCCACACCTGGCACCCCCGCACACCCGGCGCCACCCACCTCCTGGCCCGCGCCACGGACACGGCCGGCCGCACACAGCCGGAGACCGCGGTACCCAACACCCACGGCTACCTCTTCGACGCCGCCGTACGGCACCCCGTCACAGTCACATGAGGAACGGCCCCGGACCGGACCGGTCGCCCCCGCCGGACCACGACGACCGCCACGCAGGACCGCCTCCCCGGCTCATCCACCACTCGGCCCCGCCACGAACGGCAGCACCAGCGCTGGGACGTGTGTCGGAAGTGGTGCCGGAGGATTCCGCGGAGTGCGGTCCGTGCCGTGTGATGCTGGCGTCATGACCGATCATCATGAGGTTGTTGTCGTCCGGTGGCCGGGCCGGACTCCCTCGATCGGGGACGGCCTGGCCACGTTGCTGGCGGCCTACCATCTGCGGACGCAGGCCGAGAAGGGCGAACCGGTTGCCGACGTGGACGGGCTGCCGGACCGCTACCGGGCGGAGGTCCGCGATCCGCAGAGCGCGTTCGGCCAGGACGTCGTGCTGGTGGCCCTCGTGGGCGGCACCGCTGTGGGCTGCCTGGTGGTGACCGATGCGGCCGACGGAGGGGCGGAGATCAAGAGACTCTGGACGGCTCCCGAGTTCCGCGGCCGGGGCATCGCGTCCGCCTTGCTCGGCGCCGCGCTGGCGCATGCTGCGGAAAACGGCGTGGACACCGTGCGGCTCTCGGTGTGGGAATGGCGGACCGGGGCCATCGCCCTGTACGAACGGTTCGGCTTCATCGTCACCGACCCATGGGACGAGCGGGATCAACTGGTGTGCATGCGGCACCCTGCATGAGTGGTCACAGCCCTTCGCCGACGGCCGCGACAGGATCAGCCGCCTCCGACGCGGCGAGCCGGCTGATCCGGCTGCTCCGGCCGGCTCAGGGCAGGAGCTCGTCCACGAGCGCGGCGACCTGCTCCACCTCGACGAGGAAGCCGTCGTGGCCGCAGGGGGACTCGATGACCCGGAGGCCGTCGGCCGGGCCGATGCCCGCCGCCAGCTCCGCCTGCTGCGAGAGGGGGTAGAGCCGGTCGGAATCGGCCCCGGCCACCAGGGTCCTGGCGGTCACCCGGCCCAGCGCGGCGCGCACACCGCCGCGGCCACGGCCGATGTCGTGGCTGTTCATCGCCTCGCACAGCGCGACGTAGCTGCCCGCGTCGAAGCGGCGTACCAGCTTGGCGGCGTGATGGTCGAGGTAGGACCCGACCCGATATCTCCCGCCCGACCACAGATCCTCCTCGGCCTGGGCGGATCGGCCGAAGCGGGCCTGGAGTTCCGGTTCGCTGCGGTAGGTGACGTGGGCGATCCGTCGGGCGACGCCGAGTCCTGCGTGCGGCCCCCGCGCCGTGGTGTGGTAATGGCCTTCGCGCCAGTGCGGGTCGGAGCGGATGGCATGCAGCTGGATGCCGGCCCACGCGATCTGCTCGGCGCTCGCGGCGGCCGTCGTGGCGAGCAGCAGCAGCGCGCCCACCCGCCCTGGACGCGCCACGGCCCACTCCAGTGCCCGCATGCCGCCCATCGAGCCGCCCACCACCAGGGCCCAGCGGTCGATGCCCAGCGCGTCCGCCAGACCGGCCTCGGCGGCGACCTGGTCACGCTGTGTCAGGAACGGGAAGTCACCGCCCCAGTGCCGTCCGTCGGGGCGGCGCGAGGCCGGCCCCGTGCTGCCCTGGCATCCACCGAGGACATTGGGGGCGACGACGAACCAGCGGTCCGTGTCGAGCGCCCGCCCGGGTCCGACGAGCCCGTCCCACCATCCGGGAGTCGGGTGTCCGGGCCCGGCGGGTCCGCTCACGTGGCTGTCACCGGTGAGGGCGTGCAGTACCAGAACGGCGTTGGAGCGGTCCGTCGCGAGCCGCCCCCAGGTCTCGAAGGCCAGCCGGAGGGAAGGCAGTTGACCGCCGGCCTCCAAACCGAGCGGCGTCTCGCGCTCGTACCACTGACGGCGCCCGGGCGGATCCCCCTCCCGCCAGGCCCCGGAGACCGGCGGGAGGGGGACCTGCGAGGGCGTCAACACGGTGTTCAGGACGCGCCCTTCGCCGCCCGGAACCCGGCTTCCAGGTCGGCCTTCAGATCGGCGAGGTTCTCGATGCCCACCGAGAGCCGCACCAGGCCGGGCGAGGCGCCGGTGGCCTCCAACTGCCGTTCGTCCAGCTGGCTGTGGGTGGTGGACGCCGGGTGGATGATGAGGCTGCGGACGTCGCCGATGTTCGCGAGGTGGCTGAACAGTTCGACGGCGTCCACCAATCGCTTCCCGGCCTCGGCACCGTCACGCAGTTCGAAGGCCAGAACGGCGCCCCCGCCGCGCGGCAGATAGCGCTGACCGGCTTCGTACCAGCGGTTGGACGGTAGTCCCGGGTAGTGGACGGCGGCGACCTCGTCGCGCTGCTCCAGCCATTCCGCCAGGGCCTGGGCGTTCGCGGAGTGTCGCTCGATGCGCAGGCTGAGCGTCTCCACGCCCTGGAGCAGCAGGAACGCGGAGTGCGGAGAGATGGCGGGGCCGAGGTCACGCAGCAACTGGACCCGGAGCTTGACGGCGAAGGCGCCGGGGCCCAGCGCGGGCCAGTACCGCAGGCCGTGGTAGCTGAGGTCGGGATCGGTGAAGTCGGGGAAGCGCTCGGTGTGGGCACCGAAGTCGAAGGTCCCGCCGTCGACGACGACGCCCCCGATGGTGGTCCCGTGCCCGCCGAGGAACTTGGTCGCCGAGTGGACGACGACGTCGGCGCCGTGCTCGATGGGCCGCAGCAGGTACGGCGTGGGCACGGTGTTGTCCACGATCAGCGGGACGCCGGCTTCGTGCGCGACGGCCGCCACGGCCCTGACGTCGAGCACATTGCCGCGCGGGTTGCCCAGCGTCTCGGCGAACAGTGCCTTGGTGCCGGGTCGGATCGCCGCCCGCCAGGCCTCTACGTCGTCCGGGTCGTCGACGAAGGACACCTCGATGCCGAACTTGGGCAGCGTGTGGCGGAACAGGTTGTACGTGCCCCCGTACAGGGAGGCGCTGGAGACGATGTGGTCACCCGAGCCGGCCAGCGTGAGGATCGCCAGGGTCTGCGCAGCTTGCCCGGACGCCAGCGCCACCGCCGTGACGCCGCCTTCCAGCGCGGCGACGCGCTGCTCGAAGACGTCCTGGGTGGGGTTGTGGATGCGGGTGTAGATGTTGCCCGGCTCGGCGAGCGAGAACAGGTCGGCGGCGTGCCGAGCGTCCCGGAACACGAACGACGACGTCTGGTAGATCGGCGTCGCCCGGGCGCCGGTCACCGGATCCGGTGCGGCACCCGCGTGGATCTGCTTGGTCTCGAAGGACCAGGCCGAGGTGTCGGGTCCGGTGGACTCCTCGTCCGGCGTGTGACCGGCGGTGACGGAGTCGATCGGCTGGTTCATGGTGCTGCTCCCTTGCACGGAGGGTCGAGTACGTGACGCACGGGTGCGCACCGCGACAGGGCGTTGCGGCGCGCTGACGGCGCGGGGGAAGAACCGCGGGACCGAGCGCCGTGCCCGGAACCAGGGCAGCGGTCGGTGCAGCGCGGAGGAGAGGCGGGGCGAAGGCCCGAGCGGGGCGTCAGCTCTGAGCGGTACAGCTCGTGGTGGTGACACGCACGTAGTCGACGTGGCGGCGGGTCACGAGCGCGGTCATGAGGCCAGAGAAGCACACGCCGGCGTGGAAGCACCAGTACGGCGGGCAGGGACGCGGATCCTGACACACGCCCGCAACACGGTTGCCGTGAAAGCTCGTCGGGTGTCCGTCGCGTGGACGGCGGCCGCACCTGTCGTCCCTCGGTCTCGGCGATCACGGCCGGGGTTCTTCTTGGCCTCTCCAGGCGGCCGGGGTTCTTCTTGGCCTCTCCAGGCGGCCGGGGTTCTTCTTGGCCTCTCCAGGCGGCCGGGGGCAGGCGCCTGGTGCGGAACCAGCACCTCGGCTCAGCCGACTTCACCGAGCCTGAGGTGCGGAAGGACCTCAGGGCCGCCCGGTCCGGGTGCGCCGGTGTTCGACCTCGTCAGGCGGGGCCGCCGTGCCGGCCCGAGCTGATCCGCGCGGCTCCGGCCGGCAGTCTTCCGCGGGCGGCGTCGAGTTCGCCAGCACGTCGAGCCGTTGTGCCCCTCGGCGACGCGTGCCAGGTGAGTTGCCGGACCGACCGGCCACGCGGGCACGCGCGTGAAGTGCCCGATCGGACAGAGTGTGGATCAGGTGGCACGTGGATCAGGTGGCAGGACAAGCGCTCCACGCGTTCCGGAGAGCCGGCTGCCGGACGCGGGGGCGGCAGAAGGAGCGGCGCGACCGGGAGTCCCTCTAGGACACCGCCCAAGTCGTCGGCCCTGCGTCGGACTCCGTCTCGCCGGCCGTCCTGCGGCTTCAACCGCGTGACGGCCGCCGCGAAGCCGCCGAAGCCACCCGCCGCAAGGGCGTGGGGCGTGGTCGTTCTCCGGGGCGCGGGACGCGCTGCGGCAGTGCGGTGCCGGGTGGTACCGCGCCCGGTCCCCCGGCATCGCGGCCTCCGGAGGCGCCGGCTTCGTGCCGATGATCCGGGGTGCCGCGGGCGTCACCCCGCAGAGCCCGGCGCAGGCACAGGCACAGGCGCAGGCGCAGGCGCAGGCCGTCGGGTCCTGCCCGCTCGGCTTCGACGAGCCGGACACGGAGTCTCGAGCGGACCGGTCCAGGGCAGGGCTTTCCGCACGGCACCGTGCCCCAGTGAACCTTCAACCATCGGGTTCGCTGGGCTCTTTTGCACATGCTTCCCCCGTCTGGAAAAATCGGTGGTAGCAGAACCGTATGGAGAAGCTGCGCGAGCACCCCGCAGCACATCGCACCGTTCACGGCAGCGCCGACGCCTTTCCCGGACGCCGTTCCGCCTGTCCCCTCGGAGACTCCGCGTCTCAGACACCACTGCCACAGCCCGAACGGCCGGGAGACGGATCATGGCCACGGCGGAATTCGTTTCTGAACGAGAATCAGATTATCTGTCGCAACTGACGATGGCCGCGGCACGTTACGAGAACCGGAACGAACAGCGGGAGCGCAACCAGAACGTCCTCGAAACCCGTGGCGTGCTCTACGCCGACGCCCCCGAGCGGGTCGAGAAGCGGCTGGCACGACTCGGTGCCGACTGGGCGATGGCCCGGGCGATCGAACAGACGCCGACCGAGCCCGCCGTCAGCGCGGGAAGCACCCTGCAACTGCCCCCGGAGGCCTTCACCAGTGAGCTGCTGGGGCTCGAGCGCCTGATCGGGCGCAACAACCTCGCCCCGGTGGCGTTCCTGGAGGAGGGCTTCCAGGTGTCCCGCTCGGTCGGCCGGGTCACCATCACCGGACCGGGCGGCGGACACGGCACCGGCTTCATGGTGTCCCCCTCCCTGCTGCTCACCAACAACCACGTGCTGCGCGACGTGGCGGACGTGGACCGCAGCAAGGTCGCGTTCTCCCTGCAGGACGGCATCGACGGCAACCCGCTGATGCCTGCGATCTTCGAGCTGGAGCCGCAGCGCTTCTTCGTCACCGACCGCGCGCTGGACTACAGCCTGGTCGCGGTGGCCCCGCGCGGCACCAGGGGCGAGGAGCTGTCGTCGTTCGGCCGACTGGTGCTCAGCGAGGCGCAGGGCAAGGTCGTGATCGGGGAGTTCGTCAACATCATCCAGCACCCGCGGGGCGAGCCGAAGCAGATCGCGCTGCGGGAGAACCAGATCGTCGACGTCCTGGAGCGGTTCCTGCACTACGAGTCCGACACCCGTGAGGGCTCGTCGGGGTCCCCCGTCTTCAACGACCAGTGGGAGGTCGTCGCCCTGCACCACTCGGCCGTCCCGAAGACCGACGACCAGGGCCGGCCCTTGAGCATCGACGGCTCGGTGTGGCGCCCGGACATGGGCGACCAGCAACTGGCGTGGCGGGCCAACGAGGGCGTGCGGATCAGCCGGGTGCTGAGCGCGCTGCACGAGGTCACCCTGACCGGTGAGGCGGCCCGGCTGCGGGACGAGGTGTTCACCGCCGGACTCACGCCGCCCCCCGTGGAGAGCGCCCCTGCGGTCCCCCTGCCCCCGGCGGACGGTGGCTCCTCCCCGGTGGGCACCGACGGGTCACGGCCCCAGACGCACAGGACGGCGCGGGAACAGGCGCAGGGCCTGTCGTCGCCGGTGGCCGACGGGGCCGCGCAGCTCACCGTCCCGCTGCGGATCACTGTCGACTTCGGCACCACGTCGGTCTCGTCGGCGGGCCTCCTCGCCCCCCTGCCCACGCTCGCGCCGGCGACAGCGCCGCAGCCCTCGGCCGGGCGGACGGATGTCGTGTCGGCGGTCGAGAAGGACGTCGACGCCGCACTGTTCAACCACCGGCTCGCGCAGGAACGTCCGTACTACGACCGGACCGCCGACGCGGCGGCGCGCGAGGCGTACTACGCGGGCGTGGACGCCGACGACGGCGACGCGCTGCGCCGTGCGCTCACCGCGCTGCTGGAGGAGACCCACACCCCGCGGCCCCGCTACAAGCCGATGCGACTGGTCTACCCCTGGGTCGACCTGCACAAGGACGGTCGGCTGCGCAGCATCTACTCGGGCAAGGACTTCTCTCCCGAGGAGCTGATACGGGCGGACGCGGCCGTCGCCGAGGCACGGCTGGCCAGTATGCGGGAACTGCTGCTCCAGGAGAGCACGGCGGGTCCGGCCGAGTTCGAGGCGGAGTTCGACGCCCTGGAGGCGTCGATGCCGTTCAACTGCGAGCACGTGGTGCCGCAGTCGTGGTTCGCCAAGCAGGAGCCCATGCGGGGCGACCTGCACCACCTGTTCGCGTGCGAGGTGGGCTGCAACAGTTTCCGCGGCAACTTCCCGTACTTCGACTTCCCCGACTTCGAGGAAGCGGTCCGGGACGACTGCGGGATGCGCGAGAGCGTGGGATTCGAGCCGGAGAACGGCAAGGGGGCGGTCTCGCGGGCCACCCTGTACTTCCTGCTCCGGTATCCGGGACAGGTCGGTGACGCCGCGCGCGAGTTCCCCGAGGACCGGCTGCCCGTGCTGCTGAAGTGGCACGAGAGGGAGCCGGTCACCGAGTACGAGCTGCACCGCAACGCGGCCGTCGCGGAGCTCCAGGGCAACCGGAATCCGCTGATAGACCATCCGGAGTGGGCCCGCGAGATCGACTTCTCCGGTGTCTGGCCCTGAGGGGCCCGGCGTCACGGCGGATGAACGGCAGGCAGGGCGGCGATTCCGCCAAGTTCGCCCGCGTCCTGCTGACGACCGCCGACCAGGACAGGCCGCCGCTGCGGTTCGTCGCCGGCGCGGACGCCATCGAGGGCGTCGAGGCCAAGGCCGAGGAACTGCCGGCCCAGGCCGAGGCCTCCCGCGAGCTCGGCGCCGATCCGGCCCACGACGACGCCGACGCCTGAGCATCACTCCAGGGGGGCGGCCGAACGACGCGACACCACTTCGGCGGGTTCCTCACCCGCGAGTTCGACGGCGACCCGATGGGGCTCACCCGACATGCGCAACGGCCCGGCCGGGGCGTCGAATCCGCAGGAGTACCCGTCAGGCATTTCCCACCACGCCTCGTCGGACGCCCGGTCCCGCAGGACGTACACGTGGAACTCGTCATCGAAGGTGATCACGGGGCCGACCGGCAGGGGCGCTCCTGGAGTACGGCGCCCACGGCGGGCGGGATCCGCGCCCCGGCGAGCACGAGCCCCACGTCGATCACACAGCTTGAGATGGCACCCGAGCTCAGCCGAGGCCACGATGGGCGGCCCACGACGCCCCGGCACGGTCGGCGGCCTCGGCGACCAGAGCCGCCAGCTCGGGTCTGTCGGGGACGGGGAACGAGACGTACGCACCCCGGCCACCGTCGACCGGTCGGCCATAGGCCTTCACGGCGAGGTGACCGTCCGGCAGGAGCCGGACGTTGAGCGTGGTCAGGGTGAACGCCTCACCGCGCCGTGTGTCCGTCCAGCGCAGCGCCTGCGGGATCGTGACGTTGATCGCCAGAGCACTTACTTCCAGGTCGCTGCTCATGGACGAATGCTCTCACGCCGGTCGCCGCAGGCGGCCGCCCCCGCGAAAGCGCCTGTGCGGCAAGGCGCGGTCCTCCCACGAGCCCGTCGCGGGTGCCACGACGGACTCCAGGACACACCGCGTGGGCGAGGCCGGCCGGGTGCGTCAGTCGAACGACTGCGGCAGCCGGCCGCATCCGTTCCGGCCAACTCCCGCCCCCTGCCGGGCTTCACGGCGGGGACCGGACCGGTCCTCGACGGTGCGACGTCACCTTGACGAGCCGAAGTCGGTAACAGCCATACCTGTCACAGCCGTTGACTTGCGGCGAGGGGCGCCTTCACCATGACCGGGCGGTCACATGACCGTCCGGTCACATGAAGGGGTGTCCATGCCCACTCCCACCTGGACCCGGCTGTCGCCCGCCCGCCGCGAGCGGGTCCTGGTCGCGGCGATGGACGAGTTCGGCACCCACGGCTACTCCACGGGCAGCCTGAACGTGATCGCCCGCGAGGCCGGGGTGGCCAAGGGCTCCCTGTTTCAGTACTTCTCGGGCAAGCTGGATCTTTTCTCCTACGTGGCCGAGCAGACCTCGCTGCGCGTCTACGCGCACATGCAGCCCTGGCTCGACGGCTACGACGGGACCGGCGACTTCACCACGCACCTCGTCGACGCGCTGGAGGCCTGGCTCGAGTACTTCGCCGGGCAGCCGCTGGAGCGCGGGGTGGCCGCCGCCACCAACATGGAGATGGACCCGGCGGTTCGAGACGCGGTCAGGCAACCCGTGAACGCCATGTACCTGGCCGGTCTCCGCCCTCTCCTGGAACGCGCCGTCGGCGCCGGGTACCTGCGCGAGGACGCCGACCTGGACGCGCTGCTGTCGCTCCTTCTGGTGCTCCTGCCGCACCTGGCGCTCATCGCGCACGTCCCGACACCGAACAGCCCCGTGCAGCTCACCGGGGTCGATCCTCAGGTCCGGCGCGAGAACCTCGAACGTCTCGTCATCCCGCTGCTCGCCGAGTTCGCAGTGCGGGACGGCCGATGACGAAACCGGGCTGCGAGGTCGTCATCCACCTGCCGGGCGCAGGGCACCGGCCGGCAGCCGGCCCGGCCCGCTCGGGCGGCGGGGGGGGGGGGGGGGCGGGGGGGGGGGGGGGGGGGGGGGGGGCGCGGGGGCGGGGGGGGGGGGGGGGGGGGGGGGCGGT
>NZ_JBICUZ010000010.1:203616-220817 GCF_043198675.1 Streptomyces sp. NPDC048734
TCCCGGGGGGGGGGTGGCTAACCCCCCGGGCGGGGGCGCGGCCCCGGGCCGCCCCCCGCCCCGCCCCCGCGGCCCCCCGCCCCCCCCCCGCGGGGGGGGGGGCCCCGGGCCCCCGGCCGCGCTCTGCACGGCTTCACCTCGTGCTCCGGGGGCGGGCGTCCCGGCGACCGGTGGCTGCGGGGTGCGCGACCCGCCGCGACCCCCCGCGACCAGCCGATCCAGAGCCTGCCCAGCTGTTCGCGCCGCGCCGCGTCGGTGCGAACGGACCGGTCCCGGTCCGGGCCGGGTTCGCTCCGGCTTCGGCGCGATTCTCAGCTCGGTGAGCTTCCCCCGTACACCGCTCGGGCTCACGGGTGTGCCCGCGGTGGAGTGGGGCCCGACCCCAGAGCCCCAGAGCCCCAGAACACCCGGACATCACGGAGACGTACCACCGGAAATCACTGCTTCATCCCCACAGAAAAGGTGATCTCGTGTTCCGTACACTCCTGCGGTCCTCGACCGCGCTGCTGCTGTGCGTGGCAGCCGCCTTCGCCCTCGCACCGGCCGCCCACGCGTCACCGGCGACGCCCCCGGTCCGGGCGGCGGACCCCTCCACCACGGGGTCGTTCCCTGTCGCCTACACCGATCTCACCGTCTCCGCCTCGGGCCGCTCGTTCAGCGCACGCGTCTGGTACCCCGGCACGACGGCCGGGGCGAACGCGCCGGTCGCCGCCGGTTCCCACCCCGGCCTCGCCTTCGGACACGGCTTCTTCCAGGCCATCACCCAGTACGAGAGCCTGCTCAAGCACTACGCCTCCTGGGGCATCATCACCGTCGTGCCCAAGTCCCAGGGCGGCCTCTTCCCCAGCCACTCGGCGTTCGCCGACGATCTGAACGCGGCGCTCACCTGGCTCACCACCCAGAACAGCACCACCGGCTCACGGTTCGCGGGCGCGGTCAGCACCGGCCGGCTCGCCGTCTCGGGGCACTCCATGGGCGGTGGCTCCGCACTGCTCGCCGCGAGCCGGAACGCGGCAGTCAAGTCCGTCTCCACCCTCGCGGCGGCGGAGACCAACCCCTCGGCCGTCAGTGCCTCCGGCGCGCTGAGCATCCCCGTCCAGTACGTCGGTGGCAGTGCCGACAGCATCGCCGGTGTCGCCGGCAACCAGCAGAAGATGTACGACGCCAAGCCGTCCGCCACTCAGCTGCGCGTCATCACCGGGGGGTTCCACTGCGGATTCGAGGACAGCTCCGGCATCGGCTGTGACAGCGGAACCATCACCCGCGCCGCCCAGCTGAAACTGACCTATGGCATCACGACCGCCTGGCTGCTCCACACGCTCGGCGTCGACTCCTCCCTGTACGACCAGGTGTGGGGCTCCGCGGCCCAGAACCTGGCCGGTGTCGTGTACTCCGCCAAGCCCTGAACGCTCCGACGCGCGACGGCGGCAGCTCCGCGACGACCGTGCCGGCCGGACGCGGGGAGGCCGTGACCGTTCAGAGCGCACCGGCAGTGTGAGCACGTCGCCGGGCGGGCGGCCGGGGAAAGCCCCGCGGCCGCCCGCCCGGTCACCGACCCGGCGACGGCGGCCCGCCCGTGGTTCTGCGGGCGGCCGTCCCCGAGGGCGCGGCGGGCAGGGCGGGCACGGAACTCAGCTTCGGGACCAGACCACGACGCTGTCGGACTCGAACACGGTGAAGACGGCCTCGTTGCGCGGGGGCCACCTGCGGTCGAGATCGGTGACCACGGCGCCTCCCGCCTGCCCGGCGGCGGTGGCGAGAACATGGGTGTCGAAGGTGTGGTCGTCCTTCTGCTCCAGCCAGAACAGCCGGTCGTCACCGTCGCCGGAGACCAGCAGGTCGATGTCGCGGTCTCCGTCCAGGTCACCGCTGCCGAACACGCCGGGCGCGGCTTGGCCTGCCCTGCCGCGCGAGACGATGCCCGTCGACAGGGGGGTCGTGCCCCACGGGGAACGCGGGTCGGCCGGCACCGAGAACGAGACCACCTGGGAAGTCGGGTCGGTCGAGCCCGGCGGGAAGACGGTGTTGGTGTGGTTGGAGCCGACCCAGACGGTGGAGCCGTCGCCGTACAGGTTCCGCACGGGCCGCAACTGGATCGCTCTGCCCTGCGTGGTGTCGATGACGTGCGGAGTGAAGCCGCCGAACGGGTGGTTCGTGTCCGGCGCCGTGGTGCGCTCCAGCCACATGAACGCGGCGCCCGGCTCGAAGTACTGCGCGGAGGCCACGTCCAGATCGCCGTCGGAGTCGACGTCCGCCACGACGGGCAGAGCACCGCCACCGGCCGCGAGGTCGACCGGTTCCCTGCTGAAGCGTTCGGGCCCGTCGACGCCCCGGAACACCTGGATCCAGGCGTTGGCCGGAGGCCGGCCCTCGATCCTGGTGACGGGCTGCAAGGACTCGCCGACGGTCACCAGATCCTTGCGGCCGTCCTCGTCGAAGTCGACGAGGACGGCACGGTGGTAGAAGAGGGGGGAACTGCCCGGCGCCACGATGTCATGGCGCTTCCAGACACCGCCGGCACGGTGCTCCCACCAGGTGAGGGATCCGCACGGCGTGGTGCAGCCGATGAACCCGCCCGGAACCACGATGTCGCGGTCTCCGTCGCGGTCGATGTCGGCCACACCCGGTTCGTTGGGGAAGGGGATCGCGGCGTCGGTGTCGAACACCAGCCGCTTCGACCAGGTGTCGAGGTCTCGTCCACTCTGCCGGTAGACGGCGAGAACACCGGCCGCCGGAGGGACCGGCGGGCCTCCCGGAACGGCCTGGAAGCGGCCGAACCCCGTGGCCACGAGTTCCTGACGGCCGTCTCCTTCGACGTCGCCCGCGACGGCGAAGGCCGCGCCCGGCAGGGAGGCGTCGATCGTGTGCGGGGACAACGACGACACCGCGGGAGGAGCCGGTGACGCGTCGGCGGGGACAGCCCCGTGGAGCGAGGCAAGAGCGATGATCATTGCCGTTCCCGAGCGTGTCAGCCCTGACAAGGAGCCTCCTTGAGTAAGCATGTACATGACATTCTAGGAACCGGTGCCCTGCCGGGGAAGGTGCCCCGGTCGCCGTTCGCGGCGCGGACCGCGCGCACCGCTGGACGAGTGCCGACATCCGCCACCCGCCGGGGCCGCCTCCACGCACCGACCGGCGCCAGACCGCACCAGACACCGTCGACACCGACCACAGCCCGCACCACCCGCCGCCCACACCACCCACCTACCACGGCGGCCAACTGGCCGGTTCCGTCCCGGCGTCCGGCTTGGGCACCGTCGCGTCGGCGAGCGGTCAGGTCGCCACCACGCTCGCCCAGCCGCCGGTGAAGCACGTGCAGCGGCTCAACCAGATCCGCCGGGCCGCACCGGCCCTCCAGACGGGCCAGTACGCCACGGAAGGCATCTCCGGCGGCATGGCCTACAAGCGCCGCTGCACCAGCGGAGGCGCGGACAGCTTCGCGCTCGTCACGGTGACCGGCTCGGCGACGTACACGGGCATCCCCAACGGCACGTGCCCGGACGCCGTCACGGGCACCACGAAGACGGTCACCGACGGCGGTTGTCGGCGATGCCGGGGCGGGACATCATGAGAGCGCTCCCACCACGGAAGGAGGTGCCATGCTGAGCAGCACCAAGCGCCGGCTGGCCCCGGCCGAACTCGACGCGCTGCTCCGGGCGTCGGCAGGCATCGGATGCCGGATCGAAGCAGAGCTGACGGACGGCTGGTACAACACCGCCTACCGGGTTCTGCTCGACGACGGCCGCCCCGCCGTCGTGAAGCTCGCACCCGGCGACGACGTTCCGGTGCTGCGCTACGAGCGGGGCATCATGGCGACCGAGGCCATGGTCTACCGGCTCGCCGCGGCCGCTCCCGGCCACCGCGTGCCCATGCCCGAACTCCTCCACGCCGGGGACGGTTTCCTCGTCCTCTCCGTGCTGGAGGGCACACCTTGGGACAAGCTGGACAAGCCCGCCAAGCTCGACAAGCTCACGGACGAACTCCCGCCCACGACCACGTCGTCGCTGCGCCGCGAGCTGGGGCGGATCGTCGCGTCCCTGCACCGACTGGCCCCTGAGGACGGCCGTTTCGGCTACCCGGCCGCGGAGTCGGCCCTGTCCGCCGCCGACTGGCGGACGGCGTTCACCGGCATGACCGAGGCACTGCTGGAGGACGCCGCCCGCTGGGACTCCCCGCTGGGCGTCGCTCCCGACGACGTGCGCACCCTGGTGGCCGAAGGCGGGTACGCGCTCGACCAGGTCACCGAGCCCCGCCTGGTCCACTTCGACCTGTGGCCGGGGAACGTCTTCGTCCGCACGGCCGACGACGGATCGGCCGCCCGCATCACGGGGATCATCGACCACGAACGGGCGTTCTGGGGAGATCCGGCCGCCGAACTGGTCTCCCTGGCGTTCGGAGGCGATACCGGCCCGGACAGCGCGCTCGTCGCGGGCTACGCGGATGCCGGCGGCCGGTTCGGCTCGGGGCCCGCGTTCCGCCACCGTCTGTCGCTCTACGGGCTGTACCTCGGCCTGCTGCTCGTGGTGGAGGCCGGACCCCGCGGCTACGACGACGCCGACCACATGGCCTTCTGCCGCGACTACCTCGACGCGCGGGTCGCCGAACTACGCGCCCTGGGACGGGCGGACGCCGGGCGGAACGTCGCGGAAAGGCCGTGACGCCCGCCGGAGACGCCGTGGTCGACGGTTGAGACGGCACGGTGCGGATGTCCTCACGGGGCCGGCCCGCGGCGGTGACGTGCGGCCCGGTGCGCGGACGGAGTCCTCACGTGACCGGTCCCGCGGGTGGTGGCGCCGGGTCGTAGGCGGCCTCGTGGGCGATGTCGCGCAGGCGTGTTGCGGCTGTGAGCAGGTCCTGGTGGGTGGTGTAGAGGGCGTTGACGCCGAAGCGGAGCAGGTCGGGCGCGCGCATGTCGGCGATCACACCGCGGCGGGCGAGGGCGAGGGCCAGCCCGTGGGCGTGGGGGTGGCGCAGGGTGACCTGGCTGCCGCGGCGGCCGGGCTCGGCCGGGGTGACGGGGGTGAAGCCCTCGGGTGTGAGGAGTTCCTCCGCGCAGCGCAGGAAGAAGCCCGTCAGCGACAGGCTCTTGCGGCGGACCTCGGTCATGTCGACGCCGTCGAAGGCGGTGAGGGCCGCTTCGAGGGCGAGCAGGGACAGGATCGGCGGAGTGCCGATGCGGGCGCGGGCGATGCCCGGGGCGGGGGCGTAGTCCCTGCCCAGACCGAACGGGTCGGCGTGACCGGTCCAGCCGGGCAGCGGCGTCTCGAGCGCGGCGTGGTGACGGCGTGCCACGTACAGGAAGGCGGGTGCGCCGGGGCCGCCGGAGAGGAACTTGTAGCCGCAGCCGACGGCCAGGTCCACGCCGAGGGTGTCGACGTCGAGGGGCAGGGCTCCGGCCGCGTGGCACAGGTCCCACAGCGCGAGGGCACCGGCCTCGTGCGCGGCCCGGGTCAGCGCCCGCATGTCGTGCAGTTCGCCGGTGCGGAAGTCGACGGGCGAGTAGCTGACGACGGCGACCCGGGCGCCGTCGGTCTCGAGGAACCGCGGCAGGTCGGCCGGGGGGACCCGGCACACCTCGAGGTTCCGGCGGCGGGCGACCGCGTCGGCGAGGTAGCGGTCGGTCGGGAAGTGTCCGGGGTCGGTGACCAGCAGGGGCCGGTCCGGGCGGAGCGTGGTGGCGGCCTCGAGCGCGGTGAACAGCTGCACGCTGGTGGAGTCGCCCGCGACCGTCTGCCCCGGCGCGGCCCCGATGAGCGCGCCGACGGCGTCGCCCACCCGCAGGGGAGCCTGCCACCAGCCGTTCGCGTTCCAGGAGCCGATCAGGTCGGTGCCCCACTGGCGGGTCACCACGTCGGAGAGGACCGGCGGGACGGCTGCGGGCAGCGGGCCGAGGGAGTTGCCGTCGAGGTAGACGACGTCCGCCGGGAGCAGGAACCGCGTGCGGAGGGGGGCCAGGGGGTCGTCCGCGTCGCGCCGCGCGGCCAGTTCGCGCAGGGCGGTCGGGGCCGGGAGTGCGGTGGTCATCGGTGTGCGGCCTCCTCGTCCGCCCGGTCGGAGGGCCGCGGGCCGAACGCGGCCGACATCTCCCGCAGGGTGTCGGCGACCGCGCGGGCGCCGGGTGCTCCCGGTTCGATGAGGGTGTAGTGGCCGGTGCCGGGCAGGACGACCGTCCTCAGGTCGTGGTGGACGGCCGCGTAGTCGCTGAACTGCGTGAGCGGGACCTCCTCGTCGACGGCGCCGTGCAGCAGCACGGTGGGCACCCCGGTCGTGCCGGCCCCGCGCAGCAGGGTCAGCGGGTCGACCTCGGGCAACCAGCGGTCGAACGCCTCCTCGCCGCCCAGGAGTTGCAGGGCGGCCCCGTCGCTGAGGTCGTCGCGCCGGGTGGCGGTGAGGTCGGTGATCGGTGCGAGGGCGAGCACACTCGTGGGCAGGGTGCGCGTGTGCCAGCGCGAGCCCGCGGGCAGCAGTCCGCGGGCGGCGCACCACAGGGCCAGGTGGCCGCCGGAGCAGTGGCCCGCCAGGACGTAGGGCCGCCCCTGGGGCAGGGTGTCCACGATCCGGGCGACGTCGTCGAAGGTCTCGGGGCAGCCGCCCGCACCGCCGGAGCGGCGGAAGCCGGGGAGCAGGACGTGGAAGCCCTGCTGGGCGAGGTGGGCCGCGAAGGGGGTGAGGTGCATCCGGTCGTAGCGCCAGTAGCCGCCGTGCAGCAGGACGACCAGGGGCGCGTCGGGATCGTCGGCCGGCCAGGCGTCGTAGGACTGGTGCGGGTGGTCGCCGTAGCGGCCGTGTACCGGTGCCAGCACCGGCTTCAGGCCGAGGACCCGTTTCTCCTCCTCGGCGGCGAAGGCGGAGATGACCCTAGACGTCACCGCGCACCTCCCACAGTTCGGGGAAGACCGGGCGGGCCGCGCGCTTCTCCAGCCAGGCCAGGCCGGCGGAGCCCGCGCTGCCCGGTTTCGAGCCCATGGCGCGGCGCACCACCAGGACGTGCTCGAACCGCCAGCGGGTGACCAGTTCGGCGATGTCGGTGAGCAGTTCGCCCAGCGCGAGGTGGGGATGGTGCTGCGGTCCCGCGTAGACGTGCCGCCAGACCTCCACCACCGCGGGGTCACAGGCGTAGGGGCGGGTGACGTCCCGCTCGCGGACGCTCCGCGGCACGGGCAGGCCCTGCCGGTGCAGGAAGGCGAGCACCTCGTCGTACAGGGACGGTTCGCGGTAGGTGTCCCCGAGTGCCTCGTGGACGGCCGGGTCGCCCCGGTGGGCGCGCAGCATCCCGGCGGACTTGTCGCCGAGGAGGAACTCCATGTGCCGGTACATCGCCGACTGGAAGCCGGAGGCCCTGCCGAACGCGGCCCGGAAGCCGTTGAACTGGGCGGGGGTCAGCGCGGCGATGGGTGCCCAGGCGCCGTTGAGGGCGGTCAGCGCCCGGCGGCTGCGCGCCAGGGCGTCCGTGGCCGCGCGCAGGTCGTCCTTGGCGAGGGCCACGCGTGCGGTGCGCCACTCGTGCACGATCAGGGTGAACCAGAGCTCCATCACCTGGGTGGTGACGAGGAAGGCCATCTCGTCGGGGGCTTCGGTGAGCGGGTGCTGCAGCGAGTTGAGGACGGACGCGTGGACGTACGTGTCGTAGGGACTCGCACCCGTGAAGGGCTGGGTCGGGGAGTCGTCCGTCACCGGCTCGGCGAGCGCGGACGTGCTGTCGTTCATCGCAACTCCTGGAGGGGCGGCCGACGGACGGCCGGGGTGGTGACCCGTCGGCGAAGGGGCGCCCGCTGGGGGCGGGAGTACCGGGCCGTGGTGTCACACGCCGAGGTGGGCACCGCCGGAGGCGTCGATCCACTGGCCGGTCACCCAGCGGGCGTCGTCGCTCGCGACGAAGGAGACGACGTCGGCGATGTCCGCCGGGTCGCCGAGCCGGCCGAACACGGAGGCCTCGGAGTACCGGCGGCGGATCTCCGGGATGCTGAGCGTGGGGTTGATCTCGGTCTCGGTGTAGCCGGGCGCCACGGCGTTGACCGTGATGCCGCGGGGTCCCAGCTCCTGGGCGAGGGAGAGGGTGAGGTGATCGAGGGCGGCCTTGGTCATGGTGTACGAGATGATCGCCGGGAAGGCGACGCGGGTGGCCACGGAGGAGATGTTCACGATCCTGCCGCCGTCGCGCAGCCGGTCCAGGCCGCGCTGGATGATGAAGAACGGTGCCTTGGTGTTGATCGCGAAGACCCGGTCGAAGTCGTCCTCGGTCACCTCGGCGAGGGGGCGCGGGACGGTGATGCCCGCGTTGTTGACGAGGATGTCGAGCCCGGTCGGCGCGTCCTGCCCGGCCGGGGCCCGGTCGGCCAGTGCCCGGTCGAAGGCCGACCACAGTGTGTCGGCGTCACCGTGCACCCCGAGTTCGGCGTGCACGGGGAAGGCGCGGCCGCCGTCGGCCTCGATCTCCTTGACCGTCCGTTCGGCGGCGGCCGGGTCGTGACCGTAGTGGACCGCGACCAGGGCGCCCTCCCGGGCGAGGCGGCGGCTGATGGCTCTGCCGATGCCCCGGCTGCCTCCGGTGACCAGGGCGGTCTTCCCCTCGTGGCGGGCGGTGGTGGTCAACGCGTTTCTCCTTCGCTCGGTGGTCGTGCGACGTGGTGGTGCGGCGTCCTGGTCCGACGTGGTGGTGCGGCGTGGTGGTGCGGCGTGGTGACCCGGCGGCCTGCCCGCCGGTGCGGGTCATGCGTCGAAGTCGAGGGTGACCTCGGGGGTGCCCGGTCGCGCCCGGCAGACGAGCGTGTAGCCGGCGGCGCGGTCGCCCTGGTCCAGGGCGTACTGGCCCTCCGCCGCCACCCGGCCGGACAGGACCTTCGCGCGGCAGCTGCCGCACACTCCTTCGCGGCAGGCGTACGGCACGTCGGGGTTCGCCCGCAGCAGCGCGTCGAGGATCGCCGTGTCCCGCGGCAGGACGGTGGCGACGTGCCGGCGCCCGCCGAGCAGGGCGGTGACGCGGGTCTCCCCCGCGCCCGGGACCGCCGCCGCCGTGCGGACCGGTTCGGCCGTGCGGACCGGTTCGGCCGTCTCCGGTGTCCGCCGTGACGTGCCGGGCGCCGTGAACAACTCCCAGCGCACGAGGGCCGGGTCGGCTCCCCGGTCCGTCAGGACCTGTCGCGCGGTGTCCACCAGGCCGGGCGGGCCGCACAGGGCGAACGCGGTGTCCGGGCCGGGCCGGGCATCCGTCGCCGCGAGCAGACGGGACAGGCTCCCGGCGTCGATCCGTGCGCCGAACGGGCCGTCGCCGTGACCGCGGTCCTCGCGGGTGAGGACGTACAGGACGGTGAGCCGGTCGAGGAACACGTCCTTGAGTCCGGCGAGTTCGTCGGCCAGCAGGGCGTCCGCGGACGTGGGGACGGAGTGGACGAGGGAGACGCGGCAGGCCGGGTCGTGGCGCAGCGCGTGGGCGGCCATGGCGGCGAGCGGGGTGATGCCCGAGCCGCCGGCGAGGAGGACGTAATGGGCACCGCGGGAAAGGGCCGGCAGGGCGAAATCGCCGGTGGGCGGGGAGAGTTCGAGAAGGTCACCGGGTGCGAGGCGGCTGGTGGCGTGGGCGCCGAAGCCGTCGGGTCCGCCCCGTTTGACGACCAGGCGGAGCGCCCGGGGGTCGTGGGGCGGCGGGCACACCGAATAGCTGCGGCGCAGTTCGCCGGCGGCGCGGTGATGGCGGACGACGACGTGCTGGCCGGGCCGGTGGGCGAAGACCTCGCGCAGCGCGGCCGGTACCTCCAGGCCGACGGCCACGGCGTCGGCGGTGAGACGGCGCACCTCGGTGACCTCCAGGCAGTGCCAGCCGGTGCGCGGGCGCCTGCCCCGGTTCTGGTCCTGGTCCCGGTTCTGGTCCCGGTTCTGGCCCCGGTCCCGGTCCCGGTCCTGATTCTGGTCCCGGTCCCGGTCGTCAGGCGCCTCGCGGTGGGCGGTGGGCGGGGTGGCGGTGTTCACGGTCGGCCTCACAGCGCGGTCAGGTGGGGGAAGGGTTCGCGGCACGCCGTGCACCACATCACCGACTGGCACCGGGACGGCCCGAAGGGCAGGTGCGGCCGGGTGACCCGCGAACCGCAGTGCGGGCAGGGCACCCCGCCCAGCTCGACCGGGACCGGTCCGGCGGGGGCCGGGGACACCGGCGGGGCGATGCCGTTCGCGGCGAGCCTGCGCCGTCCCTCGGGGGTGATGCGGTCCGTCGTCCAGGGCGGGGACAGGACCTGCCGCACGCGGCCGTCGGGGTGACCGCAGGCGGTCAGTACCTCCCGCACCGCGGAGGTGATCGCGGGAAGCGCGGGGCAGCCCAGGTAGGTGGGTGTGATCTCCACCTCGAGGACTCCGTCGGCGCCCGGGGCCACCGAGACCACCACGCCGAGGTCGCCCAGGCCGATCACCGGCAGCTCCGGGTCCGGGACGGCCTCCACCCGCTCGCGCACCTCGTGCAGCGGGGAGGGTGTCTTGGTCGGTGCCGGGCCGTTCACCAGGTGCCTCCGGGGAACTGCCGGTGCACCGACTGGAGTTCGGCGATCAGCGGGCCGAACTGCTCGGTGTGCAGGCCGCAGCGGCCGCCCCTGGCCGACCAGGAGGCCGTGGGCACGGTGAGCCCCGCGCCGGTGACGACGTGGGTGACGCGCCGTTCCCACTCGCCGCGCAGGGGTGCCGGTGAGGGCACCGTGCCGGCGGCGGCAAGGCGTCGGGTCACGTCGTCCTCGTCGAAGAGTTCGGCGGTGTACGGCCACACCCGCTCGAGGCCCCGTTGCATGCGGCGGGTGCTCTGCGGGGTGCCGCGTCCCAGCCGCAGGGTCCAGCGGTCCGCGTGCAGCCGGTGGAAGGCGACCTCCTTGGCGGCCCGGGCCCCGAAGGCGGCCAGTTCGGCGTCGGCGCAGCCCGCCAGCGCCTCGTAGTGGAGGACCGCGTAGTGCGTGTAGGCCAGCTGCCGGGCCACGGTCACCGCGAAGTCGTCGTTGGGCAGCTCCGTGAGCAGGGCGTTGGTGAACCGGCGCTCCGAGCGGGTGAAGGCGAGGTCGTCCTCGGTGCGGCCGGTCCCGTCGAGCTGCCCGCTGCGGGTGAGCAGGGTGCGGGCGTGACCGATCAGGTCCAGGGCGATGTTGGACAGCGCCAGGTCCTCCTCGACGGTCGGTGCGCGCGTGATCCACTGGCACAGGCGCTGCCCGAGGACGAGGGCGTCGTCGCCGAGGCGCAGCAGGTGCAGGGCGAGATCGGCGTCGGTGCGGGCTCCGGGAGCGGAGGAGGTGCCGTCGGCCGCCACCGGAGCGGCACCGGCCGCGGCAGCCCCCGCGCCCAGGTCCGCGCGTGTGTCACTCGGCGTGGTCACCATCGGGCCCTTTCTCGGTCAGCGGTGCGAAGTGCTCGGGATACCGGTACGGCTTGTGGCGGGCGGCGGCGAAGTACGGGTCGCGTTCGTCCGGGGAGGCCGTGTGCACGGCGTCCGAGCGGACCACCCACAGCGAGAGCGGGTCGCCGCGGCGGGCGTACAGGTCACGGGCCAGCGCCAGCGCCGCGTCCGGGTCGGCCGCGCGCACCGATCCCGCGTGCTGGTGCGCCAGCCCCCGGCGGGTTCGCAGGAAGACCTCCCAGGACGCCGGTGCGCCCTCGCGGTCGCGGGTCATGCGTGCTCCTCCGTCCGCTGCGGGTCGGCGACGCCGGACGCCTCGTCCGTGCCGCCGGTCCCCGTCCGCTCTCCGGCGGGCGCTCCGGCCGGCGACGCGCCGGCGCCCGCTTCCGCTTCCTCTTCTGTTTCCGCTTCCGCTTCCGTGCGGGCGGCGTACGCGGCGGCCGCCTCCCGCACCCAGGCGCCGTCGTCGTGCGCGGCGGTCCGGTGCGCGATCCGTTGCCGCGCACAGTGCGTGTCGTCGCCCAGCGCCTCGCGGTAGGTGTCCCAGTCGATCGGGGTGAAGTCGTAGTGGCCGCGCTCGTCGTTCCAGCGGATCGCCGGGTCGGGCAGCGTCAGACCGAGGCGCTCGGCCTGCGGGACGCAACTGTCGACGAAACGCTGGCGCAGTTCGTCGTTGGTGTGGCGTTTGATGCCCCAGGCGATCGCACGGCGGGAGACCGCGGCGCCCAGCGCGGCGGTCCGCGCGTCGGCACCGCCGGCCTCGGTGTCGGGTGGCCCGAACATCAGCGCGACAGCCGGCAGCCACCAGCGGTTCACCGCGTCCTGCGCCATCTCCTTCTGCTCCGGCGTCCCCTCGCACAGCGCGCGCATCAGGTCGTAGCCCTGCCGCACGTGGAAGGCCTCCTCCTGGCAGACGCGGCGCATCGCCCGGGCGTACGGCCCGTAGGACGTGCGGCACAGGGGGGCCTGGTTGATGACGGCGGCGCCGTCCGTCAGCCACGCGATGGCCCCGGTGTCCGCCCAGGTCAGCGCGGGGTGGTTGAACGTGGCGGAGGCCCGCTGCTGTCCCCGGTGCAGGGCCTCCAGCAGGTCGGCGCGGTCCACGCCCAGCGTCTCGGCGGCCGAGTACAGGTACAGGCCGTGGCCGGCCTCGTCCTGGACCTTGGCGATGAGGACCGACTTGCGGTGCAGGGACGGGGCCCGGGTGAGCCAGGCGCCCTCGGGCTGCATGCCGATGATCTCGGAGTGGGCGTGCTGGGCGATCTGACGGATCAGCATGCGGCGGTATCCGTCGGGCATCCAGTCGCGCGGTTCGATCGTCTCGCCGTCGGCGATGAGGGCGTCGAAGTGCGCGAGCAACTCGTCCTGGTCCGCCGGCGGGGCTCCCGGTCCCTCGGACACCGCTCCCCCTTCCACCGACGCGGCTCCCGGAGCCTCGGCCGCCGCCGTCCGGCCCACCGGCCCGGCACCCCGGCTCTCGGACGCCGCCGTCCCGCCCACCGGCCCGGCACCCCGGTCCGGGGACACGGCGCTCCCGTCCGCGGACACGGCAGCGGCGGCCTGTGCGCTCGCACGGGCGCTCACGCGACACCGCCCGCACCAGCGAGGTGTCCCGCGGTGACGCGGCGCGCCGGGCGCCCTCCCACGGCCCGGACCGGTACCGGCTGCCTGGGCACTCGCATCACTCCTTCTCCGTCTCCGCCGTGCCGGAACACCTCTCCCGGAACACGTCTCTTCGGTGCGGTAAGAGGCCGCACGCAGGCGCCGGCTATCCCTGCCGCACGCCGTTCGGGCGCGTGACAAAGCTCACGAGCGGGTCCGGGAGTGGGACCGGCCGATTCCGCCTCTTGAGGGGGTGACAGTCGAGATCCGCACGGCGGCCGGCACGCCGGGGCGAAAGGGGAAACCATGAGCACCATCAGGGAGTTGCTGGTCGAACTCACCGGCACGACCGAGTACGCGGACACGGTGGGCGACGACGTCGACCTCGCCGCCAGCGGCATCGACTCCGGGGACCTGGTGCGTCTCGTCCTGCTCGTCGAGCAGCGGCTCGGCGTGGAGATCACCGCGGAGGACATGGAGAAGCTGCGCACGATCGCCGACTACGAGCGCTTCGTCTCCGAGCACTCCGTCGCCGGTACCACCGGCGGTGCCACCGGCGGTGCGTGATGTGGCTGACACAGCTGCTGGAGCGCAACCGCCAGTGCTTCCCCGACCGGACGGCGCTGGTGGACGAGCAACGCAGCGTCACCTGGGCCGAGTTCCACGACCGGACGGCCGAACTGGCGCGCGGGCTGGCCGATCTGGGCATCGCACGCGGTGACCGGGTCGCCGTGCTCTCCAAGGACCGCGTCGAGGTCCTGGAGACGTACTTCGCGCTCGCCCGGCTCGGCGCGCTGTTCGTGCCGCTGAACCACAGCCTGGCCGTGCCCGAGGTCATCGGCATCGTCGAACGCGTCGGGGCGGTGGCCGTCCTCGGCGAGTCCGAGCTGCTGGACCGGCACACCGAGCTGCCGGGGTCGGTGCGGATGCGGCTGGCCTTCGACAAGCCCGCCTTCGAGGCGCTGGGCACCCTGGCCGCCGAGCGGGACCTGCCCGCCGTGGCCGACACCGACCCGATCGCCGTACTGCACACCTCGGCGACCACCGGGCAGGCCAAGGGCGTCACCGTCGACAGCGGGTCCTTCCGGGCCATCGCCCTGGGCTGGCTGGTCATGGCCCGGCCCACCGACGACATCGTCATGGTCAACTGCTGCCCGCTCTACCACGGCAGCATGGTGGTGTCGCTGACCTACATGGCGGCCGGCGCCACGGTCGTGCTGATGCCCGGTTTCACCCCGCAGCGGGCGCTCTCCGCGGTGGAACGGCACCGCGCCACCCACCTGTGGATGGTGCCGCAGATGCTGCGCTTCGTGTTGCAGGCCAAGGCGTCCCACAGCACCGACCTGTCCTCCCTGCGGGAGATCCTGTACGGCGCCGCCCCGATGCCGCTCGACGTGTACGCCGACGCCGTCCACCGGCTCGGCTGCGGCTTCCGGCAGGTGTACGGCATGACCGAGGTGGGCGGCCCGTTCGTGACCCTCGGCCCCGACGAGCACCCCGCCCCCGGGGACGTCACCGTCCGCATCCCGTGCGGGCGGGTCGTACCGGGCATGTCCGCGCGCGCGGTGGACGAGGGCGGCCGGGATCTGCCGTGCGGCGAGATCGGCGAGATCGTCGTGCGCGGGCCGGGGCTCATGCAGGGCTACTGGAACGATCCGGAGGCCACCCGCGAGATCACCCTCGACGGCTGGGTCAGGACCGGCGACCTGGGGTTCGTGGACGGGCAGGGCCGCGTCAGCCTCGTGGACCGCACCAAGGATGTCATCATCCGCGCAGGTCAGAACGTCTACCCCTCGGAGATCGAACGCGCCCTGATGACCCACCCGGCGGTGCGGGACACCGCGGTCGTCGGGATGCCGGACGAGGACTACGGCGAGGTGCCCCTGGCGTACGTCGTCCTGGAGCCGGGGGCGGACGCGGGTCCGGCGGAGCTGCTGGCGCACGTGAAGGGGCTGCTCGCGCCGTACAAGCGGCCGCGACGCGTGGAGTTCATCGAGCAGGTGCCGCGCAATCCCGCGGGAAAGATCATCAAGAAGCTGCTGCGGGGGTGAGGGTGCGCGCGGTGCGCCCGGCGCCGGGCGCACCGCGAGGACGCGGGCCGGCCGGAACCGAAACGGTTCCGGCCGGCCCGCGTCCTTTCCCGGATTCAGGCGCCGAGGGGCCGGGCCGCCCGGCGGGTCCGCGTGCTCGCCCCCCGGCGGCACCAGCTCCCGTCCGCCGCGGGCCGGGCCGACACGGCCCTCCGCTCCCGAAGCTACGGCGAGGTGACGAGTAGCTCTCTGTGATCAGAATGCCGTGCTCGCTGAGCGCGTCGAGCTGGAAGTCGAGTTCCTGCCCGAGGGCCGAGCAGCGGGCGTAGCCGATGCGGATGTCCGCGCTCGGCAGGTGCGGGTCGATCGGTGCCGGCGGTGAGGTGCCCGGCCGCCACGGTCGGCCCGGTCCGCGGTCGGCCGGGCCGGCACGCGCAGCGCCTTCTTCAGCCGAGGCACCTTCGTGAAGCGGCGGGTGTGGTGAGCGGAGGTGACCGCGCCGCCGCGCGAGCGGCAGGGCGAGCCGGGCTGGGCGTCACACTTCGGACAGGCGTGCTGTTCGATGTCGTCGGCGTCCGACCGGTCGATCGGGGAAGGGTGCTGGAGGTCCGTCATGGGCTCGGATCTGCTCGGGGGTCCACTCGCTGAGACCGGCATCCCCACCCCACCCCGGCGTCGAAATCCCACGTGAGGAGTCACCCCCCCATGAACCCCACCTACGACTTCACCGGCCAGGTCGCCTTCGTCACCGGCGCTTCCTCCGGCATGGGCCTGGCCGCCGCCCGCGCCTTCACCGAAGCGGGCGCCGCCGTCACCCTCGCCTACATCGACGAGACAGCCGTGAACCATGCGGCGAAGGAGCTCACCGACGCGGGCCACCAGGCCCTCGCCCTGGTCTGCGACGTCACCGACGAGGACCAGGTCGCCGCCGCCGTCGACCGCACGGTGGAGACCTTCGGACGGCTCGACATGGCCTACAACAACGCCGGAATCATGCCCCCGCCCACCGACGCCGCCGACGAGAGCGCCGAGCAGTTCGACCGCGTCCAGGGCATCAACCTGCGCGGCATCTGGGCGAGCATGAAACACGAACTGCGCCACATGCGCGACCAGGGCAGCGGTTCGGTCGTCAACTGCTCCTCCCTCGGCGGCCTCGTCGGCAACCCCGGCCGCGCCGCCTACCACGCCTCCAAGCACGGCGTCATCGGCCTGACCAAGAGCGCCGCCCTCGAATACGGACCGCGCGGTGTGCGCGTCAACGCCGTCTGCCCCGGCACCATCAGCACCCCCATGGTCGACGCCATGGTGGACGGCGGAGAACTCGACCGCGACCAGGCCGAAACGGGCCAGGCCATCCACCGGCTCGGCACCGCCGACGAGATCGCCCAGGCCGTCCTGTGGCTGTGCAGCCCCGGCGCCGGCTACGTCACCGGCATCGCCCTGCCCGTCGACGGCGGCTGCACCGCCCAATGACCCGGGCCCGCAGAGCCCTTCCCCTCCATCCCCACCGCACGACACATGAGCAGGAGCAACAACATGGCACCGCAGCAGTCCGCAGCGCAGCGGCTCGTCGGCGACGTCACTCCGAAGCTGGCCGAGCTGACCGACGACGTTCTCTTCGGCGACGTCTGGGAGCGTCCTGGCCTGTCCAAGCGGGACCGCAGCCTGGTCACCGTGACCGCCCTGGTGGCGCTCTACCGCACCGACCAGATCGGCTTCCACCTGCGAACCGCACTGAAGAACGGACTCACCGGGGAGGAGCTGGTGGAGGCCGTCACGCACCTGGCCTTCTACGCCGGATGGCCCAACGCCATGACCGCCGCCACCCTCCTGAAGGACATCCTCGCCGAGACCGACGCCGACACCCCGTCCCAGGACTGACCCTCCTGCCGCATCCCAGGTTCCTTCCGGTCGTCATGACCGGACCAACCTCGCCGAGCACGGCCCTCGATGAGCCCGGAAGATCAAAAAACGCTGACAAGCGCATCCCGGATCCGCTGCAGAGAGCTATTTGTCACTTCGCCGTAGCTTCGGAAGATCAGGGCCGGCACCCCGGACCGAGCACGCGATGCCAGAACGGCCACACGCTGTCGGGGCCCCCCGCCCCCCCCCCGGGGGCCGCCCCCCCCCCCGGGGGGGGGCGCGCGGGGGGGGCCCCCCCCCCGGGGGGCCCCCCGCCGCGCCGGGCCGGGCGTGTGGGGGTGGGG
>NZ_JBICUZ010000010.1:220827-314210 GCF_043198675.1 Streptomyces sp. NPDC048734
TGCGGCTGATGTTAGTTTTTTTGCTGTTGGCGTTTGTTTGGTATGTCCTGGGCCGGCCCCCCGGACCCTGCAGGGGTTGCCTTACCGCCCAGTGGGGGGGGGCCCCGGGCCCCCCCCGCCGGGGGCCGACAGCCGAACAGGAGGGTCAGCGCTCGGTCGGACCGCCGTCCCGGTAGGTACGACGTGCCGCGTCGGCGGCCTTGTCGGTCTGGGCGTCGTACTTGTTGCCGGTCCGCTCGTCGGCCATCCGCTCGGCGCTCGTCACTCCCTTTTCGGCCTGGTCCGGGTGTCCCTTGGCCATTTCCTTGGCCTTCTTCGCCATGTCGCCCAGCTTGCCCATGGGGTACCTCCCGCGATAGCGCGTGCGTCGTACCTGGCGGCGGGTACCCCGCGGGCGGGGGGCGAATCATCCCGGATGCCCCGCGGGACGCACCCCTCGGCGGCCGCGGCCGCCGGACCCGTCACACCCGGGCGTTCACCAGCACCGCCATGTTCCCCGCCGGGTGGCGGTTGTCGTGGATGAGCTGGTGGGCCAGGCCGATCTCGTCGAAGTCGAAGGTCCGGGACAGGCAGGGGTCGACGACGCCCCGGTCGATCAGCCGGGTGATCTCCCGTGCCTCGCGGACGCCGGCGACGTGCGAGCCCTGGAGCCGCTTCTGCCGCATCCACAGGAAGCGCAGGTCCACGTCACCGTTGTAACCGGTGGTGCCGCCGCAGATGACGACCATGCCGCCGTTGTCGCACAGGTACATGGACGTGGGAATGGTGTCGGCGCCCGAGTGCTCCAGCACGATGCGCGGGCTGCGGCGCTCGCCGAGCACCTCCCAGAAGCGCCGGCCGAAGGCGCGGGCGCCGGTCAGCCAGCGGGCCGTCGCGGCCTCGTCGGAGGTATCGGGCAGTCGGCCCCAGTGGTCGAACTCCCGCCGGTCTATCCACCCCTTGGCGCCCAGCTTGAGGCAGAACTCGCCGCGTTCCTCACTGGAGACGACCGCGACCGGGATGCCGCCGACGTGCCGGACCAGCTGGATGGCGATGCAGCCCAGTCCGCCGGCGCCGCCCCAGATCAGCACCGGGTCGCCCGGGCGCACCGTGTGCGGTTCCCAGCCGAAGAGCTGGCGGTAGGCGGTGGCGGCGGTCGCCATGTAGCAGGCCGCTTCCGCCCAGGACAGCCGGGCCGGCTTGGGGTGGCACATGTAGTCGTCGACGACCGCGAACTGGGCGAAGGAGCCGTAGTTCTCCTCGTACCCCCACACCCGCTGGCTGGTGGAGTAGGCGGGATCGCCGCCCAGGCGGATGTCCTCGGCCTTCTCGTCCCACCGGCTGGCGAGGACGACGACCTCGTCGCCGAGCCTCACCCCGCGCACGTCCTCGCCGACCGCCCACACGATCCCGGACAGGTCGGAGCCGCCGATGTGGAAGTCCTCGGTGGCACCCGCCTTCTGCCGTGCGGCGATCACGTCGAGCGGCGAGCCCAGCGCCGCCCACACGTTGTTGTAGTTGATGCCGGCCGCCATCACCTTTACCAGGACCTGGCCGCGGCCGACGGGCGGGACGTCGACCACCTCGGTGCGGAAGGCGTCGGCGGGCCGACCGTAGCGCTCGCGGCGGATGAGCGAGGCGTACATCTTCTCGGGGGCGGTGCCGATCTCGGGCGCGTCGCCGAGCTCGTAGAGGTCCTTGGTCGCGGTCACGCGGAATCTCCTGAACGGTCGGGGCGTACTCGGTGGGGGTCGGGAACGGGGGTGGACGCCGTCCTGCGGCTCACGCCCGGAGTCCGCGCAGGGCCTTGCCGACCGCCTCGCCGATGCGGGCGATCGGCTCCGGCTCGGTCATCTCGTAGTGGCCGCACGGCACCTGGTGGTCGTGGAGGGTGCCGTCGACGTGCGGTCGCCAGCTGTCGGCCTTGCCGGGCAGCACCGCCAGGTCCGCCGGGAAGTCGGTGGGCTCCTGGCGGGCCGCGCTGAAGAACAGCACGTCGCCGCGGAAGACACCGGGCGCGAACTGCGGTGCGAGGCGCAGGTTGTTGCGCATGACGGCGGCGATGGCGGCCGCCTCGGCCCGCGTGACGGGCGAACTGGACGGGTCGGCCGCCAGGCCCGCGTCGATGCGGTCCAGGACGGTGTCGACGTCCGGTGGCGCGGTCCCCGGTCCGGCGGGCAGTCCGGTCACCCGCGACAGCAGCGCCGCCACCTGCCGTTCCGCCGCCCCGGGGTCGTACGTCGTGCCGTGCGGCTGCGGTGCGTCGAGCATGGCGAGGAGTTCGACCCGCTCGCCGCTCTCCTGGAGCGCGCAGGCCATGGCGTGGGCGACGAAACCGCCGTAGGACCAGCCCAGCAGCCGGTAGGGGCCCTGCGGCTGCACCTGCCGTACCAGGTCCAGGTAGGTGCCGACCATGGCGGCGGCGTCCGGTGCGGGCGGCCGGGTGCCGTCGAGGCCGACCGCCTGGATGCCGTACACGGGCTGGTCACCGCCGAGGTGGGGCAGCAGGCCCGTGTAGCGCCAGGACACTCCCGCGCCGGGGTGGAGGCAGAACAGGGGGGTGGCGGTGCCCTCCGCGCGCAGCGGCAGCAGCGGGCCCAGCGCGATGGAGGTGGTCCCCCCTGTGCCCCGGTCCGGTTCGTCGGACGCGGCGAGGATCCCGGCCACCGTGGGTGCGGCCAGCAGCTTCGCCGCCGGTACGTCGAGGACGCCGGCCTGGCGGAGCCGGCCCGCCAGCAGCACGGCGCGCATCGAGTCGCCGCCGAGGTCGAAGAAGTTGTCGTGCACGCCGATGCCGCCGATGCCGAGGGCCTCCTCCCACAGCCGGGTCACCGCCTGTTCGCGGTCGGAGCGCGGCGGCACGTGCTCGGTGGTCAGCCGGGGCCGTGGGGCGAGCGCCGGGTCCGCTTCCGCCGCGGCCGGGGTGCCGGGCGCGTCGGGGTGCGTGCGGGCACCGGGGGCGTCGATCCAGTGGCGGTGGCGTTCGAAGGCGTACGGGGGCAGCGGGACCCGTCGGGCGGTGTCCGGCGCCGGCGGGAGGGCGGTGTCCACGCCCGCGCTCCAGAGCCGGCCCAGGGCCTCCGCGAGGACGAACCCGTCGGAGGCCTCGGCCTTGGCGTGCCGCATGGTGGTCACCGTCACGGGCGCCTCGTCGGCGAGCCGCCCGCAGGCCAGCTTGGTCAGGGTGTCTCCCGGCCCGATCTCCACCAGGACGGGGTGCAGGCGGTCCCACAGGGCGGTGATGCCGTCGGCGAACCGCACGGTGTTCCTGGTGTGGTCGAGCCAGTGCCGGACGGAGGTGGCCTGCGCGTCGGTGATCCAGGTGCCGGTGACGTTGGTGACGTACGGGATCCGCGGCGGGCGCAGCGTGACCTGGCGCAGGTGGGTCTCGAAGGCCGGCAGGACCGGGTCCAGGACGTGGGAGTGGGCGGCGACGGGGATGCGCAGGCGGCGGAACGGGATGCCCCGGCGGGTGAGTTCGGCCTCGAAGCGGGCGACGGGGCCGAGGTGTCCGGCGACGGTGCAGGCGCCGGGGCCGTTGGCCGCGGCCAGGGACAGCTCGTCGTCGAGCAGGGGCCGGATGTCCTCGGCCGGGGCGGCCACGCCGACGGTGGCGCCGCCCGCGGAGGCGATGAGCCGGATGCGCTCGGTGACCAGGGGCAGCATGTCCTCCAGGTCGACGACCCCGGACAGGCAGGCCGCCGTGTACTCGCCGAGCGAGTGGCCGATGAGCGCGTCCGGACGCACGCCCTGTTCCATGAGGGTGCGGGCCAGGGCGTACTCGGTGACCACGAGGCCGAGGAACACGGCGGTGTCGTCGGGCTGCCGCTCCTCGAACAGCGTGGTGCGCAGGTCGGCGCCGAGTGCGGGCCGCAGGATGCGGGCGCACTCGTCGACGGTGTCGCGGTAGACGCCGTGGTCGCGGTACAGCTCCGCTCCCATGCCGGGGTACTGGGTGCCGCCGCCCGGCAGCAGGAACGCCACGCGGGCGGGCTCGTCGGACGGCGGCGGGGTGCCCGGTGCGGCGGTGCGCAGGGCGTCGAGGGCCTCCTCGCGGGTGGCCGCCGTGACGGTGAGGCGGTGGCGCAGTGCGGGCCGGTCGGCGCGCAGGGAGTGCGCGACGTCGTCCAGGCGCAGTTCGGGCCGCCGCTCCAGGTGCCGGGCGAGGGCTTCGGCCTGGCCGCGCAGGGCACCGGCGGTCCGCGCGGACAGCGGCAGCACCAGGCGGCGTCCGTCCGCGGGCGGGCGGACGCCGCCTGGTGCTGCCGGGGCGGTGGGCGGGGCCTCCTCCAGGATGACGTGGGCGTTGGTGCCGCCGATCCCGAAGGCGCTGACGGCGGCCCGGCGGGGCTGGTCGCCCCCGGGCCAGTCCTCCAGCGCGGTGGGCACGCGGAAGGGGCCGGAGGCGAAGTCGATGAGCGGGTTGGGCCGGTCGAAGTGCAGGCTCGGCGGGATCTGCCGGTGTTCCAGGGCCAGGACCGCCTTGATGAGCCCGGCGATGCCGGCGGCGGCGCCCAGGTGGCCGATGTTGGTCTTCACCGAGCCCAGTGCGCAGAACCCGGTCCGCCGCGTGCTCTGCCGGAACGCCTCGGTCAGCGCGGCCACCTCGATCGGGTCGCCGAGCCTGGTGGCGGTGCCGTGCGCCTCGATCAGGCCGATGGTGCCGGCGTCGACCTCCGCCTGGGCCTGCGCCGCGAGGACGACCTCGGTCTGCCCGGCGGCGCTGGGCGCGCTGAAGCCGACCTTGCGGCGGCCGTCGTTGTTGACGGCGCTGCCGCGGATGACGGCGCGGATGCGGTCGCCGTCGGCGAGGGCGTCCTCCAGGCGCTTGAGCACGACGGCTCCCACACCGTCGCCGGAGGTGGTGCCGGCGGCGTCCGCGGCGAAGGCGCGGCAGTGGCCGTCGGGCGAGAAGGGGCCGTCGGGCACGTGCCGGTAGCCCAGCGCGGCCGAGGGGTTGAGGGAGACGGCGGCGGCCAGCGCGGTGTCGCATCGGTGGTCGAGCAGGTCCTGGCAGGCGGTGTGCACGGCGACCAGCGCGGTGGAGCAGGCCGTCTGGAGCGACACGCTCGGGCCGGTGAGACCCAGCTCGTAGGAGACGCGGGTGGCGAGGGTGCCGAGGGAGTTGGCGGTGGCCGCGTGCACGAGCGCCACCGAGCCGGGCTGCCCGGCGTGGCGCGGGTACACGTGGGCGGGGTAGTAGCGGCTGTCGCCGCTGCCCGCGTACACGCCGAACGCGTCGCCCGTGCGGTCGCCGCCGAGGCAGCCGGCGTCCTCCAGGGCGTGGTAGGCCGTCTCCAGCAGCAGCCGTTGCTGGGGGTCGACCACGGCGGCCTCGGCGGGGCTGTAGCCGAAGAAGCCGGAGTCGAAGCGGTCCATGTCCTCGACGACGGAGGCCATGCGCACCAGTGAGGGGTCGTCGAGGTCGCGCGGGTCGCCGCCCGCGGCGAGGAACTCCTCGTCGGGGACGGGCCGTACCGACTCCCGGCCCGCCGCGAGGTTGTCCCAGAAGGTGTCGAGGTCGGCGGCGCCGGGGAAGCGGCCGGCCATGCCGATGACGGCGACGGCGGGGACCTGCTGCTCGTACGGTTCGGTCATCTCAGGCATGGCCTCGGTCCTTCCCTTGCCGTGCGGTACGGCGCGCGCGGGCCGCACGCTGGCGCTGTGCTTGTTCCTTGGCGCGGTCCAGGCCGCTGGGGGTGGTCCCGGAGGACCGTGGTGCCGCGGGGGCGACGGCCCGCTGCCCTGCGGACCCGGAGCCGGCCCCGGAGCCCGAGCCGGCCCCGGAGCCCGAGCCCGAGCCGGACCCGGAGCCGGAGTCAGAGCCGGCCCCGGAGCCGGACCCGGACGGTGACGACGGCTCCGCGGGCGTCCCGGTGCCGGTGCGCGTCGACAGGTGGCGGGCCAGGTCCCGCACGGTGGGGTGCGCGAACAGGTCGACGACGGAGAGGTCGGCGTCGAAGGCGCTGTTCACGGCGCTCTGGGCGGTGACGAGGAGCAGGGAGTTTCCGCCCAGGTCGAAGAAGTTCTCGTCCCGCCCGACCCGGTCACGGCCCAGTACGCCGCACCACACCTCGGCGAGCCGGCTCTCCAGCCGCCGCAGTCCCTCTCCCGGGTCCGTCCGGTCGCGGTGCTCGGTGGTGCCCGCGGAGCGCAGCGTCCAGTCGTCGCCCAGGCCGGCCGCGCGGGCGCCGTCGGCCGCCGCGCGGTACAGGGCGCCCAGGTCGGTGCCGTCGTCCAGGCCGACGCGCGCGGCCAGGCGCCGCACCTGACGGACCGGGGCCATTACGTGGCTGCGGACCCAGGGAGCGGTACGGTCGGCGCCGATCAGCAGATGCGGCTCGTCCAGGGTGCGGGCGAGGTCGAACGAGCGCAGCGCGGCGGGGACGTCGAGCAGCCGGTAGCCGCGGGCCTCGGTGAGCGCGGTGAGCCGGTAGCCGCGGCTCATGCCGTGCTCGCGCCACATGCTCCAGGCCAGGGACTGCGCGGGCAGGCCGAGGCTTCGGCGGTACTGGGCGAGGGCGTCCAGGTAGGCGTTGGCGGCGGCGTAGGCGGCGTTCATGGCACCGCCGAAGTGGCCGTTGACGGAGGAGAACGTGGTGAAGGAGACGACCGGGTGGTCGGCGGTGAGGCGGTGCAGGACCCACGCACCGCGCGCCTTCGCCGCCAGGGCCCGGCGCCAGGTGGTCGCGTCCAGGTCGCCCGCGGGACGTTCGACCAGGGTCCCGGCCAGGTGCAGGACCGATGCGAGCGGCACGCCCCAGGCGTCGGCGGCCGCGTCCACCGCGGCCCGCACCTGGCGCTCGTCGGTGACGTCGGCGCAGGCGTAGCGGACCTCGCCCAGTTCGCGCAGCCGGCGCAGGACCTCCCCGCGGGCCGGTTCTGCTTCCCGGAGGTCCAGCTCGGACTGCGGGGTGCGGCCCACGATCAGCAGCCGCGTACCGGGCGTGCGCAGCAGGTGGGCCGCGACCTCGCCGCCGACGCCACCGAGCCCTCCGGTGATCAGGGTGAAGCCGTCGCGCGCGGCCGCCCGGTCGCGGGACGGCGTGTCGGGCAGGGGTGCGAGGCGGCGTACGTGACGACGGCCGTCGCGGTACGCCACCTCCGCGCCGTCCGCGGCGACCGTCGACTCGGCCAGCAGGACGGGAAGCGGGTCCGCGCCTTCGTCCGGCGCGAGGTCGAGGTGGGCTCCGCGCAGCCAGCCGAACTCCTCGCCCAGCGACCTGAGCAGGGCGCCCGCCATGGCGTGCGTCGGGCAGGGGCGGTCCTCGGGACGCACGGCCTGGGCGCCCGTCGAGACGTGGACCAGGTCGACGGGGCGCGCCCGGCCGGGCCGGGCGGCGAGGGCGCGGGCGAGCGCGAGCAGCCGCTCCGTACCGGTCGTGTCGTACGGCGCCTGCTCCGACGCTCCGTCGCCGCGTGGGCCGTCGCCACGTGGGCCGTCGAGGTGCAGGACGGCGCCGCGCAGGCCGTCGAGGTGCAGGACGGCGTCGACCGGGCGTCGGTCGCGCTCCAACTGCCGCAGCAGCTCGGTGTAGTCGGCTTCCTCGGTGGGCCGGACGCGGTGGCGGGCCGCGTCGATCCGGGCGTACGCCGGTCCGTCGCCGACCACCGTGCACAGGCCGCCGCCGGACCGCAGCGCGTCGGCGAGCCGGTCGGCGAGTCGCTGGACCCCGGGGTCGGCGCCGGTCAGCACGAGGGTGTGCCGGCCGGCGGGGGTCGTGTGTGCGGCGGGGCGTTCCGCCCGCTGCCAGACCGGCCGCAGGAACCAGTCGGGCACGGTGGCGGCGGTGCCCAGCAGCAGCTGTGCCCTGCGGACCGCGTCGTCGAAGGCGCCCGCCTCGAAGCTCTTGCGCAGCCTGGTGCGCTGGATCTTGCCGATCTCGGTCTTGGGGATGTCGTGCGGCTCGACCGGGACGAGGAAGGCCGGGCTGACGCCGATCTCCCGGGTGACCTTGCCGGCGATCTCCCGCAGGGCCGTCGCCGTGTCGGTGTCGGAGGCGTCGGAGGCCCCGGAGGCGTCGGAGGCGAGGTGGAAGAAGAGGGCCAGTTCGTCGGTGGGCGAGGAGGGATCGGAGCGCACCGCGACCGCGGCGGTGAAACTGCGTTCCACGTGCGGCAGTTCCTCGACGCAGGCCTCGATCTCGTGGCTGTAGTGGTTGACGCCGTTGACGATGATGACGTCCTTGGCGCGGCCGGTGATGTACAGCTCGCCCTCGCGCAGGAACGCCAGGTCGCCGGTGTCGAACCAGCCGTCCCCGGTGAACGCCTCCGCGTTGGCCGCCGGGTTGTCGTGGTAGCCGCCGGTCACCGAGGTGCCGCGGACCTGGAAGCGGCCCGCCTCGCCCTCGCCGAGGACCTTGCCCCGTTCGTCGACGATCCGCATGGCGAAGCCGGGGTAGGGACGGCCGCAGCTGACGAACGCGCCCTCGTTCCCGGCGGGTTCTCCGGGCAGGACGGCGTCGGTGACCACCGAGCAGGTCTCGGACATGCCCCAGCCGGGGTGCATCACGTCCTGCGGCAGGCCGAAGGGCTTCAGCGTGTGCAGGAACCGGCGGGCGGCGGCGGCCACGACGACCTCGCCGGCGTTCATCACCAGCCGCATCGGCGACAGGTCCCAGGTGCGGTCCGCGAAGCGGTGGGACTCCTCCGCGAGGAGTCCGAAGGCGAAGTTGGGCGCCCAGGTGACGGTGACCCGGTGCCGGTCGGCCAGGTCCATCCAGCGCAGCGGGTCCTGGAGGATCCAGGAGGTGGGGGCGTGGATCTGGCGGCAGCCGAGGTAGACGTCCCGCAGGTGGAACATCACCACGCCGGTGACGTGGTCCAGCGGGATCCAGTTCAGCGAGACGTCGGTGGCGTCCAGCCCGTTCGTCTGCTCGGTGGCCGCGGAGCGGGTCAGCACGTTGCAGTGGGTGAGGCGCACCGCCTTGGGCAGGCCGGTGCTGCCGGACGTCATCAGCATCAGGATGAGGTCGTCGGGCCGGGCGGGGTGCCAGTCGTGGTCCTCCGGTGCCTCGCGCAGGGCGTCGGCGGTGGTCAGCCGCACCCCGGGCCACTCCTGTCGGGCGGCCACGTCGCGCAGCCCGGCCTCGCGGCCGGCGGAGCACACGATCCAGGGCCGGCCCAGCATCCGCCAGATGCCCTCCAGCTTCGTGAGCGCCGCCGAGGGGGTGTCGTAGGAGGCGGGGACGGTCAGCGGGACGGCGACGAAGCCGCCGAGGACGCAGCCCCACAGCACGGCGAGGAAGTCCTCGCTCACGTCGCACTGGAGGACGACCCGGTCACCGGGGCGCAGGCCCGCCCGGCGCAGGCCGGCCAGTACCCGTGAGGCTTCCGGGATCAGGGAGGCGTAGCTGCGCCGGTGTTCGCTGCCGTCGGGGTGGACGTGGACGATGTCGCCCCGGTCCAGCTCGGCGGCGCGGCGCAGGGCCTGCGCCCAGCCGGACACGGACGGCTCGGACAGCGCGGGGCCCTCGCTGAGCGCAGGGACGAAGGGTGTCGTGACGGTGCTTTCGGTGCTCGCGGCCGGGGCGGTGCCTGCCGTGCGGTCGGGCAGGCCGGCGTGGCGGCGCCCGAGTTCCGCGGGGGTGTTCTCCGCCGCGACCTCGACGGCGGTGACGCCGGGGAGGCGCGCCAGTCGTTCCCGCCAGGCCTCGGCCGCGGTGCGGTCGACGACGGGCAGGGCACGCAGCGCCCCGGTGTCGACGGCGCCGTCGGCGTCGCGGGGCAGCGCGTTGACCGCCGTGACGCGGACCGTGCCGTGGCCCGCGCGGTCCAGGGCGTCCTCGACGCGTTCTGCGGCGTCCGCCCGTCCGGGCACCACGTACAGGCACGGCGGCTCACCGTCCGCGCCGGTGAGGGCGCGGGCGTCGCGGATGCCGGGCACGGCCCGTGCCGCCTCCTCCAGCCGCGCGGTGTCGGCCGTGGCCGGGGCGGGGGTGCGGTCGGGGATCGCCGGCAGTCGCCCGAGGCGGACCCCGGGGTCGGCGCACACCGTGCGCAGGACGTCGCGCAGGGCGTGGGCGAACGCCTCGGCCGTACCGGCGTCGTACAGCTCCGTGGCGTACTCGACGTGCAGCGCGAGGCCGTCGGCACTCCCGTCGGCAGTGCGGCGTTCCAGGACGTCCACGAAGAGGTCGAACTTCGCGGTGCCGGTGGCGGTCGGTCGCAACTCGGTCCGTCGGCCGTCCAGTTCGAGTACGGCGGGTTCGTTGTTCTGCAGGGCCAGCATCACCTGGAAGAGGGGGTGCCGCCCGCTCCTGCGGGGCGGGTTGAGTTCGTCGACGAGCCGGTCGAAGGGCAGGTCCTGGTGGTCGAGGGCGGCCAGGTCGGCCGTGCGCAGGCGGGCGAGGAGGTCGCGGAAGGCGGGGTCGCCGGAGGTGTCGGCCCGCAGGACCAGGGTGTTGGTGATCAGGCCGACGAGGTGGTCGAGGGCGGGTTCGGTGCGGCCGGCGACCGGGGTTCCCAGGACGATGTCCTCGCCGGCGCCGCAGCGCGTGAGCAGGGCGCCGACGGCGGCGTGCAGCACCATGAACAGGCTGGTGTTCTCGCGGTCGGCCAGGCTCAGCAGGCCGCGGTGGACGGCGGCGTCCACGACGGTCTCGACGTGCGCGCCGCCGCCGCGCGGCGCGGCGGGACGCGGGCGGTCGGCGGGGAGGGTGCACTCCTCGGGCGCCGCGTCCAGCGCGGTGCGCCAGTGGGCGGTGAGCCGCTCCAGCCGGCCCGTCCCGTCCGGTTCGGGCGCCAGCAGGGCGCGCTGCCACAGCGCGTAGTCGGCGTACTGCACCGGCAGCGGGGCCCACTGCGGCTCCCGGCCGGCGCGGCGGGCGGCGTACGCGGTGCCGAGGTCGTCGGCGAAGGGCCGCAGCGACCAGCCGTCGGCCGCGCTGTGGTGCAGCACGAGCAGCAGGGTCCGGTCGGTGCCGGTGCCCAGCAGCCAGGCGGCCAGCGGGCTCTGCGCGGTCAGGTCGAAGCGGTGCCGCAGCGCGGCGGTGACGTGGGCGGCGGTCTCGGCGGCGGGGCAGTCGACGCGGTGCAGCGGCGGCCGCAGCCCGCCGGGCGGCACGATCCGCTGGTACGGCGCTCCGTCGTGCTCGGCGACCACCGTGCGCAGGCTCTCGTGGCGGTCGGCCAGGTCGCCGAGGGCCGCCTGGAGCGCCTCGGCGTCGAGGTCGGCGTCCAGGGGGACGAGGAGCGGGATGTTGTAGGTGGCCGCTCCGTCGTCGAGCCGGTTGAGGAACCACATGCGTTCCTGGGCGAAGGACAGCGGTACGCGCTCCGGGCGTACGGCGTCGCCGAGGGCGGGCCGCGGCAGGGCGGCGGCGGGCCGTGCGGCCAGCCGGTGGGCGAGGGCGGCCGGGGTCGGCGTCTCGAACAGGGCCGTGATGGGGATCTCGGCGCCCGTCCCGTGCCGCAGGCGGGCCAGCAGGCGGGTGGCGAGCAGGGAGTCGCCGCCGAGGTCGAAGAAGTTCGCGTCGACGCCCACGGTGTCCCGGGGCAGTTTCAGGACGTCCTCGAACAGCGAGCAGACGAGGGCCTGCCGGGGCGTCCCGGGGCGGGTGCCGGACGCCTCGGTGGTGAAGTCCGGGGCGGGCAGGGCCTGGACGTCGAGCTTGCCGTTGGCGGTGAGCGGCAGGGTGTCCAGGGGGACGCAGGCGGCCGGGACCATGTACTCGGGCAGGCGGGCGGCGGCGTGGGCGCGCAGTTCGGCGGGGCTCGCCGGTGCGTCGTCCGCCGCCACCGTGTAGGCGACGAGCTGCCGGGCGCCGTTGTCGGCGCGGCGGACCACGACGGCGGCCCGGGCGACGCGCGGGTGGGCGGCGAGGACCGCCTCGATCTCGCCCGGCTCGACGCGGAAGCCCCTCAACTGCACCTGCGCGTCGGCCCGGCCGAGGTAGTCGAGGGTGCCGTCGGGGCGGCGCCGCGCCAGGTCGCCCGAGCGGTACATGCGGGTACCGGGCGGGCCGTGGGGGTCGTCGAGGAAGCGTTCTGCGGTCAGCTCGGGCCGGTTCAGGTACCCGGCGGCCACGCCGGCGCCGGAGACGTACATCTCGCCGGTCGCACCGGGCGGCACCGGGCGGCCCTCGGGGTCCAGCAGGTGGACGCGCAGGTCGGCGAGCGGGGTGCCGACGACGTTGCCGCGGCGCGGGTCGTCCAGATCGGCCCGGGTGAGGCGGTGGTGGGTGACGTGCACGGTGGTCTCGGTGATGCCGTACATGTTCACCAGCTCCGGGCGGTCCAGGCCGTGCCGGTCGGCCCAGGGGCGCAGGGCCGCCGGGCGCAGGGCCTCGCCGCCGAAGACGACGTACCGCAACGCCCCGGCGTCGCCGTCGCGTTCGCGGTCGGCGTCGATCAGCTGCTCGAACGCGGACGGCGTCTGGTTGAGGACGGTCACGCCCTCCCGGTGCAGCAGCTCCAGGAAGTCCTTCGGCGAGCGGCTGACGGCGTACGGGACGACGACGAGCCGGCCACCGTGCAGCAGGGCGCCCCACATCTCCCAGACCGAGAAGTCGAAGGCGTAGGAGTGGAACAGCGTCCACACGTCGTCCGCGCCGAAGTCGAAGTGCTCGGCCGCGGCGGCGAACAGCCGCACGACGTTCGCGTGCGGCACGGGCACGCCCTTGGGGCGGCCGGTGGAGCCGGAGGTGTGGATGACGTAGGCGATGTCGGACGGGCTCGTGCGCCCGTGCCGGTCGGCGTCGGTGAGGTCGGCGGCGGACCGGCGGGCGAGGTCGGCGGCGGTCTCCGGGTCGTCCAGGAGGACGGCGGGAACCGTGTCCTGGGCCAGGTCGGCGTGGGCGTGCTCGGTGACGAGGGCGACGGGGGCGGTGTCCTCGACGACCAGTCGCAGCCGCTCGGCCGGATGGCCTGGGTCCAGGGGGAGGTGGGCCGCGCCCGTCTTGAGGACGGCCAGCAGCGCCGGCAGCAGCCGGGGGCCGCGCTCCAGGGCGAGTGCCACCACCCGGCCGGGGCCCGCGCCGCGTTCGGTCAGCAGCCGGGCCAGCCGGTTGGCCTCGGCGTTCAGCCCGGCGTACGTGAGGTGTTCGTCCCCGCAGGTGACGGCGGTCCGCCCGGGCACGCGTGCCGCCTGCTCCTCGAACAGTTCCGTCAGGGTCCGCTCGACGGGGTAGGCGCGTACGGGGGTGTCGCGAGGGTGCTCGCCCGGCAGCAGGACGTCCAGGTCCCGCAGCGGCGTGGCCGGCCCGGCCTCGGCCAGTCGGCGCAGCACCGTGAGGAACCGGTCGCGGTGCAGGGCGAGTTCGTCCTCCTCGTACAGGGCGGGGTTGGCGTCGAAGGCGAGCCACACGGCGCCGGTGCGTGCCCCGGGCCGTACGGAGATCTGGAGGTCGTCGACGGCGCCGCCGGACAGGTGGTGCCAGGTGGTGGGCCGGCCGCCGAAGACCGGGGACTCGTCGAAGGGGACGATGTTCAGGACCGGCCCGTACAGCCGGCGTCCGGTGCCCAGCAGGCCCAGGTCGCGGCGCAGGAACTCGCCGCGGTACTGCTGGTGCCGGCGCAGGGCCTTCAGTTCGTCCGCGACCGCGCGCACCAGCGCCGCGACGGGCGTGCCGGGGGCGGCCGCCACCCGCAGCGGAAGGACGTCGGAGGCGGTGCCGGGGGTGCGCAGGGCGGCGCTGCCGAGCCGGCTCATCGTCGCCAGACCGAGTACCAGGTCCTCCGCGCCGGTCATCCGGTGCAGGTACGCGGCGGTGGCGGCGGTCAGCAGGTCGGTGCGCGAGACGCCGAGGCGGGCCGCCGCCGTGTCGAGGGCGGCGGCCTCTGCGGGCTCCAGCTCGGCGGTGCGGCGCAGGAAGGGGGCGGTGGGGGCGGCCGTCCGGGAGGTGAGCCGGGCGGGCTCCGGCAGCCCGGCCAGGCGCCGCGCCCAGTGGGTGCGGTCGCGGACGTACCGCTCGGAGCCCCGGTAGGCCTCCTCCTCCGCCCGGAGCCGGCTCACCGGCTCGAACCCGCAGGGGTCGGGCTCGCGCCCTTCGGCCAGGGCGTTGTACGTCTGGGCCAGGCGGCGTCCGAGGAGCTTGTAGCTGTAGCCGTCGAGCAGGATGTGATGGGCCCTCAGCAGCCAGATGAAGCGGTCGGGGGCCAGGGTCAGCAGGGTGTGCGAGAACAGCGGGCCCTTCTCCGTGTCCACGGGGGTGGCCAGGTCGGTGCGGATGCAGGCCCAGGCGGCGTCCTCGGGGTCCTCGGCGCCGCTGACGTCGACCCGGTGCAGGCTCCAGTCGGCCGCGTCCGGGGCGGGGTGGCAGCGAGGGCCGTCGTCGGTGTCCACGAAGCGCAGGGCGAAGGTGTCGGCCTCGCCGACGGTGCGCCGCAGCGCGGCCTCGAACAGGCCGGTGTCCAGGTGCCCGTGGATCTCCACCGCTTCCGCGGTGTTGTACGCGGCGCTGTCCGGCGCGAGCCGCCCGGCGTACCAGAGGCCCTCCTGGGCCCCGGACAGCGGTCGGCGGTCGTCCTCCTGCAGTGACATGGCACAACCCTCACGTGACGAGCCGTAATGTCCCGGACGGGCGAAGGCCCGGCCGGATAGGACGGGTGCGGCCACCGCTCCGTGCCGCCCTCGCGTGCGGGTACGCGCCGGGCGGGCTCACGGGGCGGAAAAGGGAGGTCGCACACCAGGGGCGGGGAAATGGGTGTCGGGTGTCGCCCGACCCCGGTTCCACTGGACCTCACGGTGGGACACCGGGCCCGACCGGGTCAAGCCGAGACCGCTCCCCCGGGCCTCGATTCAGGTGTTTCCCTAATGACCGCGATGCGAGGGAGTCCGCCGGCCGAGTCAACTTTTAGGGAAAACACGCGACTTCGCCGCGCACCGCGTTCCCGTGTGGATTCCGCCGCGCTTCCCGGTGCACTCTCGGGGGACTCCCGTTCCCGCGGACAGCCGGCGGTGACAGGCCGTTCCCGGGCCGTGGACAGATGAGCCGTGGACACATGAAACGAACGATGTGGACACACGAAATGAACGACGGAAAGAAGGCTGACGGCATGCACCGTGCGCTGTGTCCGGTCGAGTCGCTCTACGTGGGCCAGAGAAGCAGGGCCGTACTGTCCTGCTCCCTGCGCGGACCCGTCGACGTCGAGGCCCTGTCGGCCGCGTTCGACGCGATGACGCGGGCGAATCCGACGCTCCGCTCCCGCATCGTCGAGGAGGGCACGGGCCACTCGCTGCGCCTGCTCGACGAGGACGAGCGGCCCCGCCTGGTCACCCGTACCGGCGCCGAGGACGAGGCCTACGCGGCGGAGCTGAACGACCCCCTGCCCGTCGGGGGGCCGCTGAGCCGCGCCGTCCTGGTCAGCGCGCCGGACGGCGGGAGCCACCTGTTCGTCCTGGTGGTCGACCACACCGTCACGGACGGCCACAGCGGCATCGCGCTGCACAACGCGCTGTGGGACCGCTACCGGGAGCTGGTCGAAGGCGAGCACGGCGTCGAGGCCTCCGGGTCCGACACGCCCCGGTGGCCGCAGCCCGTCAGCCGGCTGCTGCCCGCGGCCGACGACGCCGACACGGCCGAGTACCTCGACGGCCGTGTCGAGGAGGCGAGGCGGCACCCGGTCGAACTGGTGCCGTACGACGTGCGGCGGCCGTCCACGACCGGCCGGGCGGTCGGCGAAGGCGGAGGTGGGGGCGCGGGCGGGGGCGGGGAAGGGCACATCGAGGTCCGCCGGCTGACCCTGGACGCGGAACTCACCACGCGCCTGCGCCACGCGGCACGCGCGGGCGGCGTCTCGGTGCACGCGCTGATCGCCGCGGCACTGCTGACCACGGCCAGGCGGCGTCTGGACGGCGACGGCGCCCGCACGCTCGGCTGCCTCTCCCCCGTCGACCTGCGCTCCCGGCTCTCCCCGCCGCTGCCCGCGTCCGACATGGTGCCCGCGGTCACCACCCACCTCCAGACCCTCGAGGTGTCCGGGACCTCGGACCCCCTGGACCTGGCACGTACCGTCCACGCCCGGCTGGGTGACTTCATCTCGCGCGGTGACCACTTCCACGAGATGCGCATCACGCCGGAGATCCCCCGGAACCCCCTGCTGCAACTCGCCACGGTGATCGTCACCAACATGGGCGTGGTCCCGGGCCCACGGCTGCCGAGTGGACTGGAGGCCGTCGACGTCCGGCTGGTGCCGGCCCGCGAACAGTACTTCCCGCAGGCGGGACGCAGTCCCGTCATGGCGTGCGTGGTCTCCTTCGAGGGCCGGCTCGCCATCGAGTTCCCGCACCACACCGCCTGCTTCAGCCCGTCCTTCATGCGGGCGTTCCGCGACGACGTACGGGGCGGCCTCCTCGGCCTGCTCGGCCCGGCGGGTGCGGCGGAGACCGAGTCCGCCCGCGTGGCCACGGGCTGAGCACCGCCCCTTCCGCTCACTCACCCGCCGACCCGGCGCCGTAAGGAGCCCCACCCCGACATGACCACCGTGAGCGAACTCCCCTCCCCCCTGACACTGCTCCCCCGCGCCCAGTCGGGCGACGAGCACGCCATGAACGGCCTGCTGACCGCCATCACGCCCTACGTCGTACGCATCTGCCGTTCCATCACCCACGACGACGGCGCCGACGCCGCGCAGGAGGCGCTGCTCGCCGTCTACCGCGGCCTGGGCACCCTGCGTGAGCCGGCGGCGTTCTACGGCTGGGTGCGCTCGGTGACGATCCGCGAGGCGGTCCGCGTCGCCAAGCGCAGCGGCGAGGAACGGACCTGCTCGCACCTGGAGTCGCGGCAGGAGACGAACCCGCTGGACGCCGTGCACATCAGCGACGTGCTGGAACGCCTGTCCCGGGCGCACCGGCAGGTCCTCACCCTGCGTGCCTACGGCCTGAACGAGGAGGAGATGGCCGAGGTCCTCTCCCTGCCCGTGGGCACCGTCCGCTCCCGCCTCTTCCGTGCCCGCCGCCGTTTCCAGGAGGCGTGGCAGCCCTCGGCGGCATGAGGCGGACGCCCACGGCCGCCGGGGGCGGCGTCCGGCACGGCGAGGGCTGTACCCGTACGACGGCCGGCGGTGGCCGCCCGTACGACGGCGACCGTGGCGGTGCCCCTGCGACGGCGGCCGTGGCGGTGGACACCGTCACGGCCGCCGCCCGGGGAGCCCGGCAGGAGTCGGCGAACCGCCGCTCCCGCCTACTTCACGCGTTCGGGCAGGACGCGCGGCGGCCATTGGCCGACGGCGAACATCCCGAGCGCGTGCGCACGCGCCACCAGGGCCGGGCGGTTGGGCGCGTCGAACCTGCGCAGCATCTGCCCGACGCGGTACTCGATTCCCTGACGGCTCAGATAGAGACGGGAGGCCAACTGCACCGTGGACTCACCACTGGCCACTCCCTCCAGGACCTGTGCGTCGAGGGCGCTGAGCACGGGTCCGCCGGGGGGCGCCGGCTCATGGTCCTTCTCCGGCCGCTGCGTGTCCTCTGGGCGGCGCAGAAGGACGAGGAGAGTGGCGACTTCACCTGAAGGCCTGTTGACGGCGGTCACGGTGATCTCCGCGGAAAAGGAGCGGCCGGTTTCGTCCCGGCCGGTGACCCTTTCCGTGAATCGCCTGCGCCGCCCCGAGGAAAGCGCGGCGAACTGTTCTCGCAGCCGCGCGGGAACGGGCGTGCGGAGAAGGTCGAGAAGGCCCGCCCCGCGTATCTCGCGAACGCTCAGACCGAATTGGCGGGCGAATTCGGAATCCGCCGCCCTGACGGCCAGGTCACCGGGGGACGCGTGGGCCGTGCAGATGTCCGATGACGCGTCATCACGCGGTGTACCGCTCCCGGTGATGCCGCGGTGGGTGCGTGGAGCCGTTCGGGTGGCTCGGTTCTCGTTGCGGGGCGAAGCGTCGGGGAAACTCGTGGTCGCCACGGACGTACCGTCCTTCTTCCTGCGCGTGGGGGCTGGGAAGGGTTGTTGTCGCGGAACTGACCGGGTGCGCCGCTGCCTGGGTGTCGGCGGGCGTCCCGTGACGGCGCGCCACCTCGTCGGCGGCCGGGAGCCGGGTGTTCCGCGTTGCCCCGGACCGTCCGGCGGCGGGCGCCGGGCTCCCGGGGCGGATCAGGAGCAGAGGTGCCGGCACCGGGAGGGCCGACACCTGGATAACGTTGTCAGGGCCATTCGATCTCGCCACTCGGCCCTGCGGGAAGGCCGTCCGGCGCAGAGGGCGGGGCCGGGCCGGCGGCGCCGGGACCCAGGGGGTCGAACGCCTGGTACGCCGGGTCGGTCACGGTCCCCGCGGGACCGGCGGCCACGACCAGCCGGACGATCGGCCTTCGCGACGAGCCCGGTCGGGCGTGACGCAGCACGAATTACCTCCACGAGACGAGTAGGGGAATCGCATCAGGACGGCAGGTTGGAGACTAAGGGGGCGGCAACCGCCTTGACAAGGTTTGCCAAGCGAACCGGACAACCTGTCAACTCCCTTGCACATGGCGTGTTTTCGGTACGCGTGACCACCGGCCGCAGGGCCGGGCGCCGGAGGGCCGGCGCCCGCCCTGAGCAGCGAGATTGACATGCACAAAACGACTTGCCCACCTTCCTGGCGCTTCCTAGAGTGTTGACAACTCCATCCGCGCGAGCGGGCGGTCCGGGACGAAAGTCCTGCCGACCGCACCAACGGACCAGAGGGGAGAGATGCTCGAACAGCCGTATTTCGGCCGTCGGCTGAGGAGACTCCGGCTCGAACGGGGTATGAGCCAGGCCAACTTGGTCGGCGAGGGCCTGTCGACGGGCTACCTGTCACGTCTGGAGTCGGGTGAACGGCGCCCCACCGAACGCGCCGTGGCCTATCTCGCCCAGCGTCTCGGCGTCGACGCGTCCGCGCTGACCGGGCCTTCGGACGGCAGGTCCCTGACCGCGGTGCTGGCCGCCGTGACGTCGGCGCCGCCCGGCATGGACGACACCGCGGCCCTGAGCCGCGCGGTCGAGGAGGACGCCGGCGACGATCCCGCCGCCCGCTGGCAGGCCCTGTGGCTGCTGAGCCGCGCCGCCGGCCGTGACGGCGACTGCGAGCGGGAGCGCGTGCAGCTGCTGGAACTCATCAAGTTGAGCGAGCTGTTGGAGGCCGCGGACCTCCGGGCGCGGTCACTCGTCCAGTACGCCCGCTGCACCCGTGCCCTGGGTGACGTGCGGGCAGCGGAACCGGCGGCCGTGGAGGCGCTGTCCATCGCCCGCGCCGAGGGGCTGTCGGTGGCCGACACCATGTCCGCCGTGATGGTGCTGATCAGCATCGAGACGGAACTCGGCAGGCTCGAAGCGGCCGGACGGCACGTCGACGAGCTGGAGCGGGACCTGCTGCCCGAGGCCGCGCCGGCCCTGGCGGCCGAGGCACTGTGGACGGCCGCCATGGTCAGCAACCGCCAGGGCGACCACGCGGCCGCCCAGACCAGGCTGGAAACGGCCCTGGACCTGCTCCACTGCAAGGACGACCTGATCCTGTGGACCCGCCTGCGGGCCGCCGCCACCGCCGCCGCGCTGCAGATGTCACCGCCCCGGGTGGCCGCCGCCGACCGCTGGCTGGGCGAGGCCGCGGGTGTCCTCGGTCTGATCGGCACTCCCCTGCAGGTACAGGAACTGCGAGCACTTCAGGCCCACCTCGCCTTCCACAAGGGCCGGTTGGACGACGCCCGCGTTCTCAGTCACGCCCTGTTGTCCGAGGAGGACCTGCGTCTGTCCTACCGCGACCGGGTACGGCTGTCGGTCCTCGACGGCCGGCTGATGATCCTGGCGGGCCGTGTCGACGAGGGCATAGCGGTCCTGCAACGGCTCGGCCGGCAGGCGACGGAGTCGAAGAACCTGGACCTGGCAGCCCACGTCTGGCAGTCCCTCGCCACCACCCTGGCCGACGTCCGCTCCCCGCAGGCACCGACAGGCACGCCGGCTCAGGGGCACTCAGGCGCCGGCCGCCCGGAGCCGGGCGGGTGAGACAGCGCGGCGGCCGGCGGGTCGCCGCCGGCCCGCACACCCGGACCGGCGGCGCGGTTCCCCGTGCCGCCGACACGGGCCGCGACGCGGCCGTCGCCTCTTCGCGGGGTCGTGAACTGCCGGCGGTCGAGTGCGCACGGGTTCACAGCCGGACGGTGGTGCCGGGCTCCGGACGGTCGATCCGGACACCGGTCAGACCCTGCTCCCCCAGGAGGGCCGCGGTGGACTGCCGGCCGAGGTCGCTGAGCATGAGTTCGTGGATCTGGACGACGCGCTCGGGGGCGACCGCGCGGACGTAGTCGGCGGCCTCGCCGAGCTTGGTCCAGGGACCGCTGGTCGGCAGCAGGAGGGTGCGTACGGGAACGCCGGGCGCGAAGTAGGCGTCACCGGGGTGGTAGAGGGCGCCGTCGTCGAGGAGGTAGCCGACGTTGTCGGGGCAGGGGATGTCGGCGTGGATCGGCGCGTGCCGGTGGCCGTGAACGGTGGCGGTGAGGGAACCGACGGTGACGGTGTCGCCCGCGGCGACGGCGTGGACGCGGTCGCTCCGGCCGCCGAGGGCGGTCACGACGGCAGCGGTGCCGTAGACGTGCAGGTCGGGCTGGGCTTCGAGGGCGGCGGCGACGAGTGCGGAGTCGAAGTGGTCGAAGTGGTCATGGGTGATCAGGACGGCGTGCGCCCGGGCGACGGCCTGCGCCGCGTCCGGGGTGAACGTGCCGGGATCGATGACCAGACGAGTGCCGTCCTTCTCGAGGGTGACACAGGCATGAGCGTGCTTGGTGAGCTTCACCGCGAGTCCTCTCGACAGCTATTCATGTACCTTAACTGTACACATTGGCTGTAGATAATGTCGTCGGGGCCGGGTCCGCGCCCCCGGTCCAGCAACCCCACCACCCATGCAACCCGCCACCCGGCCGACCACCCCACCGCCGCCGAGCCGTACACCCAGGGTGTACAGCTCGGTTGACCAGGATGAGTAGGCTGGCGCCATGGACGACGATCAGCTGGCCGAAGAACTTCGCCTGGCCATCGGACAGCTCGTACGCACGGTGCGCACCGCCGACACGATGCCCCCCGGTGAGGCCGCCGTCCTCGGCCACCTGGACCGCAGCGGCCCGCTGACCACCGCCGACGTCGCGCAACAGCGGGGCGTCAGCCACCAGTCGGCCGCCAAGGCGGTCAAGGAACTCCTCGGCCGGGGCCTCGTGCGCGCCGAGGCCCACCCCAGTGACGGGCGCAAGCTTCTGCTCCACCTCACACCGGCGGGAAGCGACCGTCTGGCCGAGGAGCGCCGAAGGCGCGCGGACTGGCTCGGCACGGCGATCACCGAAGCACTCGGCCCCGGCGAGCGGGAGACGCTCGCGGCCGCGGTGCCCCTGCTGGCACGCCTGGACGCGTACTTGAAGATCAGGTCGCGCACTTGAAGATCAAGCAGGAAGAACGCGACCCGGGTGCGACCGGGGAAGACGCAGGAGGCCCCGGTCTCGGCCGGATCGCCGGAACCCCGGTCCGTCCCGCGCGGACTCGAGCCCCGTGGGACGGACCGGGGGTTCGACACGCGGTGACTACTTGAGCGCCACCGCGTCGCCGACCGACACGATCCGGGCGGTCGTGGTCGTGCCGGGGAAGTACCAGCGCCAGCTGCCCGCAGAGGTGACGGTCACCTTGGTGCTGAGCTGTCCGGAGCTGCCCGTCCGCACGGTCCTGACCGTGCTGTAGTGGGCGGCGCCGGCCTTGCGGTACTGGAGTTTCACGTCCTGTCCGGCGAACCCCTGGTACTTCCGGTTCTCCCAGTTCGCCCGCGACAGCTTGCCGGTGACCGTGAGCTTCGCGCCCTTGGCGACCGGCTCGGGGGCCGCGTCCGTCGTCAGCTTCGAGTCCCGCTTCACCTTGTACGCGGCGAGGGAGTCGGAGATGCGGTAGTCCCCGTCGTTCGCCTTGACGGTGGCGTTCACCGTCCAGAGCCCGGCGACCCTGTTGGAGTCGATGTCGTCACTGGCCGCGATCCACGCCGGATCCACCGACATGGTCGCCGTGCACACCGACGTCGTCGAGGACTTCTTCTTGCACGTCGTCCCCGTCCAGCTGAAGAAACCGTAGAGGTTGGAGCGGTTGAACGTGCTGACGCGGGTGAGCCCCTTCACCCCCGAGTTGTCCCTGACGGTGATGGCGATCGGGAAAGTCACCTTCTGCGCCGTGCCCACCGTGACGTCGGCCCCGCCGTTGACGACGGCCGACACCACGCGAACGTCACCGCGCCCCTCGGCGTGGGCTCCCGTCGCCGTCGACAACACGAGGGCCACCGCCCCGCACGCCGCCGCCCAGCCGCTTCTTCGCCTCCTTCGCCCGAAATGTGTTCTGTCGTGCATGGCCCTCCCCTGGTAAGTCGGCCGTGAGGCCGGTCGACGCTCCCGCAGGCTACACAAGGGTTCCGCCAACACACCGCGCTTTGCGCCCGGTTCGCGGGCAGCCTCGCGGGAGCCGCGACGGCCCGTGCGGACCTTGACTCCCGGCCTCGACTCCTGACCGCGGCAGCCGTCCGGCCCGGGCTTCCGGCACCTCTTCATCAGGACCACCACCGGATCAAGGAGCACGGGGACTGTGGGCCCCACTGAGGTGAACGCCTCGGCCGGAGGGCCGGGTCGCGCCACGACCCGGCCCCCGCACATACCGGCCGACCAGCCGCCCCTCCGATCCTGCCCCTGCCCCTGCCCCTGCCCTTGACCTTGACCTTGACACGGTGACAAGGCCTTCACTGCTTGCCAGGAGGTGGTTCTGATGACCACGGCGAGACAGGACACGGATGTGATGCGAGCGCTCCGGGGCCTGGAGGACGGCCGTTCGTCCGTGCGGCTGCGGGCGGCTCTGGCGGTCGGTACGGCGCCGGATCCGCGCTTCGTCGGCAAGCTGATGGAACGATGCGCGGTCGAGCCCGAGTTCTTCGTCCGCGACATGCTGACCTGGGCGCTCACCCGCCACCCGGTGTCCATGACGCTTCCCGTGCTGCTCCGCGAAGTCCGCTCGGAGCGTGCGCAGGCACGGAGCCAGGCACTGCACACGCTCTCCAAGATCGGGGACCGGCAGGCGTGGCCGGCGATCACCGGTGCGCTCCTGTCCGACGCCGACGACGAGGTGGCGCGGAGCGCCTGGCGGGCAGCGGTCGTACTCGTGCCGCGAGGTGCGGAGTCCGGGTTGGCCGCGTCGCTGGCGACGCAGCTCGGGCGCGGTGACCGGGAGACGCAACTGAGCCTGAGCCGGGCGCTGGTGGAGCTGGGTGACGTCGTTCTGCCGGCGCTGCGTGGCGCGATGACGGCCGCTGATCTGCCGGTGCGTGCGCACGCGCTCGCCACCGAACGGCTGCTGCGCGACCCGGACGCCGGATTCGCGTACGCGGTCGAGGAGGCGAAGCGTGTCGTGGCCCTCGGCGGGCCGGGCCCGGAGGGACGATAGGAGGTGTTGATCGGTGAGGTGGCGCGACGCTCCGGGGTCAGTGCCCGCATGCTCAGGCATTACGAGTCGCTCGGCCTGATCCGACCGTCGGGCCGTACGGGTTCGGGCTATCGGGAGTACTCCGGCGAGGACATCCGGCGGATCTTCCACATCGAGAGCCTGCGTTCGCTGGGGCTGCCGCTGCGGGAGGTCGGGCGCGCGCTCGACGACCCCGGTTTCACGCCCTCGGCGCTCGTCGACGACCTCATCCGCCGGACGCGTGAACGCATCGCGGCCGAGACCGAGTTGCTCACGCGGCTCCGCCGGATCGATGCCGCGGAACCCGCCGGCTGGGAGGACGTCCTCCAAGTCGTCGCCGTTCTGCAGGCGCTGGGGTCGCAGAGCGCCAACACACGTCAACGCGCGGCCCTTTCCTCGGTCGACGAGGTCCAGGTGCCGGTGGAGGCCCTGGTCGAGGCGGTTCTGAGCGAGACCGAACCGAACGTCGCCGGAGCCCTCCGCTGGGCGCTGGCACGGTCGGGCGACGGCGACGGCGCCACCGCGCTGCTGGCGGACGGCCTCGGATCACCGGTGGCCGCGGTACGGGAACGCGCCGTCCGGTGCCTCTCCGAGATGACCGGCGGTGAGGCTGCCGCCCGGCTGCGGGACGCCCTCGCGCACCCCGATGCCGTGGTCCGCGGCCACGCCGCTCTGGCCCTCGGGACACGTGGCGTGACCGATGCGGTCCCGACGCTCATCGACATGATCGTGCGGGGAAGGAACGACACCGACGCGGCCGACGCGCTGGGCGTGCTGGCGGCGAGCGGCACCGCGACGACGGAGCGGATCGCCACCGGATTCGTCGACCGCCTCTCCCACGCCTCCGCCGACGCGCGCGTACGGCTGACCCAGGCGCTGGCGGACATCCCGGGGGCCACGGCGTCACGTGCGCTCGTGGAGCTGGCGCGGGACGGGGACAACGCCGTCGCGCTGACCGCGGCCTACCTCCTGCGCCTACGCGAGACGCGGTGACGGACTCCCCCTCGGGCCACCGCACACGCCGCCCGCGGCACGGAGGAAGGCCGCTCCGCATGAGGCAAGCGTGCTCGAACGACGGTTTTTCGCTTTCCGCACCGGGCGGCCGGGGGCTAGTGTGCGGGTACGGCGAGTGCCCCACGAGGAGCTTCGACATGGTCGGTTTTCCGAGCGCGCGTTGACGTTGTAGGCCGTGACCGGCCTGTCATCGCGTGCTGCCCTTGATGTTGCGGCACAGCGAGCCTTCCCCTGCCCGGACCGCCGGTGCGCCTTCGGGTGCCCGGTGGCGGGCCCCGTCGTCGGCAACACAAGGGATTCGCGTGCCGTCCACCACCTCCGCCGTATCCGATTCCGGTCGTCCTGTTCCGTCAAGCCTGTGGCGGGACGCCGACTTCCGCAGACTCTGGCTGGGCCAGACAACCTCTCAACTCGGTGAGCACGCCAGTCTGGTGATCCTGCCGCTCTTCGCCGTCCTGACGCTCCACGCAGGTGCCGGCGAGCTGGGTGTCCTCCGTGCGGTGGGGCAGGCGCCGGTCCTGTTGCTCTCGCTCTTCGTCGGGGCGTGGGTGGACAGGTGGCGAACCCGTACGACGATGGTGCTGGCGGACGTCGGTCGGGCCCTGACCCTGGCCGCCACCGCCGTGGCCGGCGTCCTCGGCCTGCTCGGCATGCCCGCGCTGCTCACGGTCGTCCTCGCGCTCGGCGCCCTGTCGGTGTTCTTCGACGTGGCCTACCAGTCCTCTCTCGTACGGCTCGTGAAACGCGATCAGCTGGTCCGGGGCAACAGCGCGCTCGAGGGCAGCCGGTCCGCTGCCCAGATCGGCGGCCCCGCCCTCGGCGGTGTGCTGGTCTCCCTGCTGTCGGCGCCGGTCGCCGCGGTCTCCGGCGCGCTGTTCTTCGCGCTGTCGTTCCTGTCGGTCCGCCGCATCCGCCGGACCGAGTCGGTTCCGGAACGCTCGGAACGCCCTCCCCGGGTCTGGCTGCGGATTCGCGAGGGCCTGCGTTTCGTCGTCGGTGACACCTCGCTGCGGACCGTGTGCCTGGCCTCGGCCGCCTTCCAGTTCTGCTTCGCGGCGACGATGACCGTCTACCTGCTCTTCCTGCCCAGGGAACTGCACCTGTCGGGGACCGTCGTGGGGCTCGCGCTCGCCGCGGCGGGACCGGGTGCGCTCCTGGGCTCGCTATTGGCCGCCTGCCTGCCGAACCGGTTCGGTCACGGTGCGGTACTGGTGACCGCGGCGGCACTCGGCGACGGCGCGTTCCTGTGCGTGCCCGTGCTGCACGGCTCCTCCGCGGTGACGGTTGCCGTGCTCCTTGCGGTCGGCTTCGTGTTCGGGGCCGGGGGCCAGTTGGTGAACGTCACGGTGATGGCCGTCCGGCAGGCCGTCACTCCGGACGGGATGCAGGGCCGCGTGGCCGCGACGATCACGTTCGCCGGCATGGGGTCGGCCCCGCTCGGCTCCCTCCTCGGCGGATTCCTCGCGGAGGAGTGGGGGTTGCGCACCAGCCTCCTGGTGACGGCGGCGGGCATGATGCTGTCTCCGGTGCTGATGGCTCTGTCCCCGCTGGTACTCCTGGGACGGACGCTTCCGAGCCCGCAGGACACGGCCGCCGAGGAGACGGACCGGCCCGGTTCCCGCTGATCCGGGTCGCGGTCACCCGGAATGAGCCGGAGTGGGCGGCTGACGCCCTGAACGGTGACGAGTCCCTCGCGCGCCCGGTCGTCAGCTCGACGGTGCTCAGAGGGGATGCGCCGACGACGAGAGCTGCTCCCAGGCTGCCTGACACCGTTCAGGAGAGCTCCCCGGTCACGGTTGCCGTCGCGTCCGACCGGCCGAAGCCTGCCCCGTGTCCGCGCCGGAACTGACGTGCCGCTGGGTCTCCTGGTGGCCGTGCCAGTCCAGGCACATCACGGTGGCGTCGTCTTCGAGCCGGCCGTCGCCGGCGTCCAGGACCGCGGACGTCAGCATCAGCGCGGTCTCCCGCGGGTGCAGGTCCCGGGTGCGCTCCAGCAGTGCGGGCAGGTCGACCTTCTCCCCGTGCCGTTCGAGCATGCCGTCGGTGAACATGAGCAGTCGGTCACCGGGGCGCAGATCGATGTCCTGGACGCGGTAGGAGTGGGGCGCGGACATGGACAGCCCGAAGGGCTGGTCCACCTCGCAGGTGATCTCCTTCGCGGTCCCGTCGCGCATGCGCAGGGGCCAGGGGTGGCCTGCGTTGACGAGCTGCGTCCGCCCGGTGCGGAGGCCGATGCGCAGCAGCTGCCCGGTGGCGTGACCGCGGCCGTGGGCGGCCAGCGCCCGGTCGGCCAGACGGGCCTGCTCGGCCAGGCCGGCTCCTGCGCGGCGGGCGCCGCGCAGGGCGCCCACCAGGACCGTTGCGGCCAGGGCGGCGTCGATGTCGTGGCCCATGGGGTCGGTCACCGACACGTGCAGGGTGTCACGGTCCAGGCTGTAGTCGAACGTGTCGCCGCTGAGGCCTTCGGAGGGCTCCAGGTTCCCGCACAGGGTGAACTGCGCCGCCTCGCACGACAGTGACGGGGGCAGCAGCTGGTACTGGATCTCTGCCGCCAGGATGGGGGGCCTGGAGCGTTTGCCCCAGGTGTAGAGATCGGTGAAGCGCCCGTTGGCGATCACGATGTAGGCCAGGGCGTGCGCGGCTTCGCCGACCGCGTCCAGGACGTCCTCGCCGGGGGCGGTCGGCAGGATCAGTTCCAGCAGCCCGATCGCGTCCCCCCGGTTGGTGACCGGCACGATCACTTGGTGTCCCTGGCCGGTCGCCTCCTGATACAGCCGCTGCGTACGGATGACCTGCTCGTAGACGCCGCCGAACAGGGGGATCCGCTCCGCTTCCCGCCCGCCGGCCACGGCGGCGGCAGCGGCGACGGCGGTCGGCAACCGTGCCACCGACTTCCCCGTCAGGTCCACGATGAGGAACGAAACCTCCGTGGCCTCGAAACGCCGCCGCAGGTCCTCCGCGACCACGTCGACGGACTCCACCGGCGCCGCCGTCTCCGCTGCCGTCAGCAGCCGGGAAAGTCCACTCTGTTCACCACTCACGGTCACGGTCCCTTCGACCAGCCCCCTACCAGCTTGGGGACCGCCTCTGTGAGCGTCAATCGGTGACCCTTCACGGTGAGCGAAGGTGATCGCGTCGTGCCCTCGTGAAATGGGTGGATCCCGGTGTTCGGCCGCGGTCACGGGTGTCACGACTGCCCCGGTCCCTGTCCGCGCGGTCCGTCCGGACGGTGTGGATCGGGCAGGCGTCGTCGGGGGTGGGCGCCGCCGCGCTGCTGCCCATGACGCCGGCGCTGATCAGTCGCGCCGTCCCGGACCCGCCGGAGCGCGGCAGGTGCAATCGGTCCGTGGACCGCCAAAGCCGTGTGGAGAGACTGCGTTCGACCGGAGCGCTCTGCTTCGACGTCGATGACGACCACGAGCCGTTCGGGCACGGCACCGAGGCGGTGCTCCGGCTGACGGTCGAGCCGACACGGCTGCGGCAGGCCGGACGGGCTCTCGCGGAGCACCGGGAGGTGCGGTGCGCCACCGGGGTCAGCGGTCGGTCGGACATCGTCGCCCCGGTGCCGTGCCCGCACGACGGAGGAACTCTTCGCCCACCTGGCCGACCACGTGGACGCGATCCCCGGGGTACGGGCGGTGGAGGCCGTGCCCGCCCTCCGGCAGGTCAAGGCCCTCACCCAGCCCCGTGGCCGGCCGGCGCCCCGCGTCCGGCAGTGACCGCCTACGGGTCGAGGGGTGGCACATCCGGGTGCGTCGGTGCCGCCGGACGGGCGGCTCACCGGTCACCGGTCACCGGGCGGCATGGTGTCGAAGGAGTCGGCGAAGTCCTCCTTGCGGGCGACGCACAGGGCCCAGATGACGAACCCCGACATCGTGATCATGACGATCGACCACACCGGGTAGTACGGCAGGGAGAGGAAGTTGGCGATGACGACGAGTCCGGCGATGGCGACGCCGGCGACTCGCGCCCATGTCGACGCCTGGAACAGGCCGACGCTGACGATGACGGCGACCACTCCCAGGGCGAGATGGATCCAGCCCCAGCCGGTGAGGTCGAACTCGAAGACGTAGTTGCGTGTGGTGAGGAAGACGTCGTCCTCGGCGATCGCCATGATGCCGCGGAAGACGTCGAGGACGCCCACGAGCGCGAGCATGACGGCGGCGAAGACCATCAGCCCCGCGGCCCACTCGTACTTCGCCGTGTGTGTGCGGGGAGTGTGTGCAGCGGTCATCTCTGTCTCGCTTTCCTGGCCGTGCTCAGTGACGGGATGCGGCGCCGCGACCGGAGGGAGTCGACGCGCCGTGGTCGCTCAGGACGAGTTCCTTGGCCCGCCGGAACTCCTCGTCGGAGATGTCGCCGCGGGCACGGATCTCCGACAGCCGGTTGAGTTCGTCGGCCCGGCTGGGGCCGCCGGTGACGCCGGTGCCGCCCGCGGTCTCGCGGATGTAGGCGTCGAAGGCTTCCTGTTGCTTGCGGGCGTGCGTGATCTCCCGGCGGCCCATGGTCTTGCCGCGGGCGATGACGTAGACGAACACGCCGAGGAAGGGCAGGACGATGACGAACACGAGCCAGCCGGTCTTGCCCCATCCGCTCAGGGTGTCGTCGCGGAAGATGTCGCCGATGATCCGGAAGAGCAGGATGAACCACATGATCCACAGGAAGAACCACAGCATGGTCCAGAACATGCTCAGCAGCGGATAGTCGTAGGCGAGGTACGTCTGTGTGCCCATTTTCGGTGCTCCGTTCCGGGCGAAGTGCCCGACCGCCGGTTCCTGCTGTCCTCAGCATGCGCGCGCCGCTCGCCGAGGGCCTCACCCGGGACGGGTGAGCTCTTCCCCGGCGGCGCGTTCACCGGTCGCCGGCCGGTGGACGGGGGACGAGGACGGTGCGGTACCAGGTGGAGCCCGCGATCCACTGGCCGAGGGCCAGTCCCGCGACGGCCACCAGGAAGACGGCGATCAGCCAGGACAGGAAGGTGAAGACCGGGCCGAGGGGGCCGAACTCGCGCAGGCTGCGCTGCATGACCGTGGGCATCAGCAGTCCGGCGATCCGGCTCAGCAGCACGGTGCCCGCGGCGGCCAGCACCGCGCCGGGCAACAGGCTCCGCCAGCCGGCCCGGCCGCTCAGCAGCAGATGCTGCGACCACCACCACATGAGCGTCGCGGACGTCATCGACAGCGCCAGGCCGGACACCACCCCCGTGCCGAAGCCGTCGCGCAGGGGGGCCTGGACGAGGAGGACGGCGAGCCAGACGAGGAGCCAGAGCAGCCAGCGCCAGGCCGCGGCCCGTATCGGTGATCTGGGCAGATGCCAGCACCGTTCGCACACCGCCTGCAACGCGCGGCTGAAGGCCGTGGCGGAGACGAGCGTCACCACGACGCCAGCGGCTCCGACGGAGTCACGCGTCACCCCCTCGGGGGCCTGGAAGGTGCGGCGCACCTCGTCGAGGGTGTCGCCGGGTGCGCCCAGGACGGCCGAGAGGGAGTCGACGAGCAGGTCCTGTACGGCGTCCGGTGCGAAGGCCGCCACGGTCATCAGCAGCGGCAGCGCCGTGAGGAAAGCCTGCGCGGCCAGCCTGACGGCGCCCTCCACGATGTTGAGCGCCGACAGCATGGGCAGCAGCCGGGCCGCGGGCCCGGTGCGGAGGGTCGCCGTGATCCGCTCCAGCGCGTGTCTCCGGCGCGGCACCGCGCCGGACTTCCTGGACATCGCTCACGGGCCTGCCCGGCCCGGTCCGCCGGCCGTGGCGGCCCGACGGGCGATGACGTGTCCGGCATGTTGTACGCCGGCGCCGTCGGGGCCCGAAGGCGAGGGTGTTCTCCTGGTGTCCATGGCTCTCCTCGGTCCTGGGCGCGTGGGTGAGGGACTCGTGCCGCCGTCGTGGGGTCGGCGGGGGACACGGCTCACGCCCTGCGCAGTGCGGCCCGCCAGGCGAAGGCGACACCCAGCTCGACCAGACCGAGCAGGAGCAGCCACAGCCCGAGGAGCCGCGTGAGGGCGAGGACCGACTCGGTGGGCAGGACCAGCACGACGATGCCGGCGACGACGCCGAGCGCCCCGGCACCGAGCAGGAAGGCGCGGTGGGGCAGGCCTTCGGCGGCCAGGGCCGTGAAGACGGTCAGCATGCCGGTGACCAGCCAGCTGATCCCGACGATCAGCGAGAGCGCGGTGATCGTCTGCAGGGGGTTGCGCAGGCACAGCACCCCGGCCAGCACGTAGAGCACCGCGACGAGCAGCCCCGGCAGGCGTTCACCGGGCTCGCGCCGGGCGAAGACGGAGACGAACCGGAACACACCGTTCGCCAGCAGGTACAACCCGATGATCACCGCCAGCACGTGCAGGGTGGCGTCCGGCCAGGCCAGCGCCAGTACGCCCGGCACGAGGGTCGCCACCGCCGACCCCAGCAGCCAGGTCCACGAGCCGCCGAGCCGCGCCAGCAGATCGGCGGGGTCCCCCGCCCCGTCCGCGGTCCTCCCGCCGACGGGAGATCCCGGTCCGGTCGGCGGCGCCGCACCGTGCGATTCGGTCATGGTTCCTCCTCGTGGCACCGGCGCGCCGTCGGCCGGACCGCCGACGGGACGCGGTGCGGTGCCGCGTCGGGCCAGCGTCCCGCGCACCACCGGGGTGCCGGATCACCCCCGGCGGGTGACCGCGGCCGGGTCACGGCGGACCGGGCGGGCCGCGGCCCGCCCGGTCCGCGTCACCGCGGGAGGAATCCGACGGCGTCGAGCGGTCCCCGTGCGGACCGCGACGCCAGCGGGGCCCTGCGGGTCACTCCGGCAGCCGCCGCAGCTCCACCACGTGCAGTCCCAGCGACTGCAGGCGGGCCAGCAGGCCGTACAGGTGCGCCTCGTCCACGAGAGGTCCGTACAGCACTGTCTGGCCGGAGATCACTACGTGCTCCAGCTCAGGAAAAGCACTGGTCAGCGTCTTCGACATGTGTCCGTCGACGCGGATCTCATACTGCATGGGGGCTCTCCCGCAGGCCACGTCCGCCAGGCCAACTGCATCCACCGCTCCGATGCTCCGTCCTCGTGCGCCCGTCGTCCTCACCCTGCGCAGGTGACCCGCCGCGCCACGAGCCGACAGCCGACAGCCGACAGCCGGTGCCATGGGTCAGTGGGTCAGTGGGTCAGTGGGTCAGGACCAGTTTGAAGGAGACGATCAGCAGGCCGAGCGCCAGGTTGACCGCGGCGGTGCCCGCCACCTGACGCCAGGCCGCTCCGGCCCGGCGGGCGGCGGCCATCGACCAGCCCACCTGACCGGCCACGGCGACGGCGAGCGCCAGCCACAGGGTGCCCGACGTGTCCAGACCCAGCAGCGGGCTGACCGCCACCGCGACGGCGGGCGGGACGGCGGCCTTGACGATCGGCCACTCGTCCCGGCACACGTGCAGCACGACCCGGCGGTCCAGGGGTTGCTGCGCCAGACGCGCGCCGAACAACTGGGCGTGCACGTGCGCGATCCAGAACACCACACCCGTGAGCAGCAACAGCAGCACCAGTTCCAGGCGCGGGAACGAACCCAGGGTGCCGGCACCGATCACGACCGAGGCCGCGAGCATCGATCCGTAGACGCCGCCGGTGTAGTCGGCGTGCGCCCGGCGTTCGGTCGCCCGGGGCGCGTCGTGCCCGGTCCGGGACATCACGACCTCCGTCGCGGGCCCGGGCACCGCCCCGGCCGCGTCGTCGTCGGCGCCGGTTCGCCTCCGTCCTCGACGGCGCCGCCGGCGGGCAGGTGCCGGGTGGCCGGGAAGCTCACCGGGGTGATGTCCCCGGCCGCCAGGACGGCCGCCCCCGGTCCGTCGAACCGGACCGGGGCATGGGAATCGACGCTGATGGAGACGCTCGTCACGGAGGTGTCCGGCACCACCGGGAACCGGGCCTTCCCCAGGACGATCAAAGCACATCGGCGTCTCACAGTGTCCACCTCACCGGGTCGGCCCGGCACCGGAACCGGCACCTGGGCGGTGGCGGCGAGCACGCCACCGCCGCCATCGCACCCCGGACGTCCGACGGACGCCTCACCCGCCACGGGCGAGGGCGGTACGGCCGCTGCCCACGCCCGGCCCGGCCCCGGGACCCGGAGCACTGCCGGGCGGCCACCTCAACGGGTGCGGTCACAGCAGCCGCAGCTCGCGCGCCCGCCGCACGGCGTCGCCGCGCCGGCTCACCGACAGCTTCCGGTAGGCGCTCTTGAGGTGGGTCTTCACCGTGTTCACCGACACGAACAGATCAGCGGCGATGTCCTCGGTCGACATCATCTGGGCGAGCCGCTGCAGCACGTCACGCTCACGTCCGCTCAGCCGCTCCACCAGCACCGGTGCGGGCTCCGTCGCGGAGGGGTTCAAACCGCCGTCCGGTGCGGGTCCCGGCACGAGCCAGCCCGCGGCCAGTGCCCGCAGGGGCGCCGTGGCCAGGAGGGGCCCGATCCAGGGTCCGGCTTCCAGGAACGGCCGCCGCAGCTTCTCGCGCCGGGCTTCCACGAGCGTATGGGCGACCAGCCGGCGGGCGGTGGCGACATCGCCCGCCACGTACGCGGCCTGTGCCCGCACCAGTGCGGCGCGGACGGTCACCGCCGGGCCGACGGATCCGCGGGCCGTGACGGCGTCGAGGAGGTGCAGGGCCGCGTGCCGGTCGCCCGCGGCGAGGCGGGCCCGCGCGGCGCCCACGACGCACGCCGGCTGCTCGTCGGCCACCGGTTCCAGCGCCTCGGCGGCCGCTTCCGGGCGGCCCTCGGCCAGATGGACGGCCGACGCGATCAGGGCGGCGTGGCCCCTCGCCCAGGGCGAGGCCACCTCGGTGGACAAAGCCGGATCCGTGGCCGCCAGGGCGGCGCGCGGCCGGCCCCGGGCCAGGAACAGACGAGCCGCCGCGATGGACCGGACCGCGGCGGCCACCGGGTCCCGGGCCGCCGGGTCGGACAGCTGGTCGAGCAGGGCCTGGGCCCGGCCCAGGTCGTCGCGGTCGACGGCCACCGCGGCCAGCACCAGCCGCCCGAGTTCCGAGCCGGACGGCTGGGGCAGACCGAACCGCTCCGACTCGGTCATCGCCGCGACGACCTTGCGTTCCGCCCTGCCGGGCCACCCGTCGAGGTAGTCGATGAGCGCGAGGTGCTCCAGGGAATCCTTGCGCGGGAGCGCCGTGGAGGCGCCGCCGGGACTGCGGGCCGCCGAGGTGAGGGCGACCCGTGCCGGTGCGAAACGCCCGGCCCACAGCCGCGTCGAGCCCAGGTGGGTCAGGAGCAGGGCGAGGAGTTCCGGGTGCCGGTCGAGCAGGGGGGAGGGGATCTCCTGCAGCAGTTCCCGGGCCGTCTCCGCGGCCTGCTCGGCCCGGTCCGGGCAGCCGGCCAGCCGGGCCGCCAGTGCCTCCAGCAGGGCGCGGCTCAGCCGGGCCGCCGCCGGCTCGCACGCGTCGGCGGCCGGCTGTTTCCCGGCGTGCCGGAGATGGGCCAGGCCGCGATCGAGGTCGTACCGGGACAGGTCACGGGCCGCGCGGACGAGGTCAGCCGCGGGGCTCGTCGCCCCGGGTTCCACGTCGGCGAACAGTTCGGCCAGGCCGTCGGCGCGCAGGCCGGTGAGGAGCTGCCCGATCGCCAGATCGTCGACGAGGGCACGGGAGGTGAACTCCCAGTCCCCCGCGGCGGCGCCGTGGGCGAGCATCTCCGCGAGGGAGCCCGAGCGCCGCAGCCACCGCGCGGCCCGTCGGTGCAGTTCGGGCTCCAGGCCGGGAGAACGCTCCCGCAGGTGGGCCCGGAGGATCTCCCGGAACAGTGGGTGCAGGCGGTACCACCCGTGCCCGAGGTGCTCGACGAACGCGTTCTCTCGGTGGAGTCCGGCGAGGATGGGCTCGGCATCACCGCGCCCGGTCAGGGCGTTCACCAGATCGGCGCAGAAGCGGTCCAGGACGCTGACGCGCAGCAGGAGGTCCTGCGTCTGGGACGTCTGCCGCTTGAGCACCTCGGCCAGCAGGAAGTCGGCGATCGTACTGCGCCCCGCCTCGAACTCCTTCAGGTAGAGCTCCGGGTCCGGGCTCTGCTGCGCGGCCAGGGCGCACAGCCGGAGGCCGGCCGCCCATCCCCCGGTACGGTCCACCAGCGTCCCCGCCGCCTCGACGGACAGGTCCAGCCCGTGCAGTTCCAGCAGCTCGACCGTCTCCTCGGGCGTGAAGGCGAGTTCGGCGTCGCGGATCTCGGTCATCTCCCCGGCCGCCCGGTAGCGGTGCAGCGGGAGCAGCGGCTCGGTGCGGGTGACCAGGATCAGACGCAGCCCCGGCCCCGCGTGGTGCAGGACGAAATCCAGCTGCTGCGAGATCTCCGGGGCGGTCACGCGATCGTACTCGTCGAGCACCACGACCACGGGGCGGTCGCGGTCGCTGAGCTCCGCGGCGAGCCGGGTCGGCAACGTGTGGTTCACCCGGTTCGCGTCGGCGGGAGAACCGATCTCGACGGGCAGCGGCACACCGGCGGTGCGCAGTGCCTGGAGCAGATGTGCCCAGAACACCCCCGGTCCCTGGACCGCCCGGTCCAGGGTGAGCCAGGCGACCGGCTGCGGCAGCTGTGCGGCCCACTCCGCCACCAGCAGGGTCTTGCCGGCGCCGGCGGATCCGTTGACCATCGTCAGCGGTGTCGGTGGTGCCTGGTCCAGGTGCCTGACCAGCCGCTCGCGGTGCAGGAACGTGCCGGGTCTCGCGGGCGGGACGAAGCGCGTCCGCAGAAACGGATCCCCTAACGGATCGACGCGTGAAACAGCAGCTCCACGCGGGGTTCCATCGCTCACCACCACGACGCTCACCACCTCGTCCCAGCAGGTCACGGGTCCGTGCTCCTGCCACCAGCATCCCCGTTTCCCCGCCACCCCGCGCGTCGCACCGGACCCGAGGGCCTGCGGACCGTGGCCGGAGGTCCCCGCCGCACGGGTCTCACGGGGGCGGAGGGGCACCGCGTGCGAACGCACGGCGGCGGGGGGGGGGGCGCGCGGGGGGGGGGGGGGGGGCGGCCCCGGGGGGGGGGGGGGGGGGGGGGCCGCCGCGCGCGGGGCCCCCCCCCCCCCCCCCCCCCGCCCCGGGGGGGGGGGGCCCCCCCCCCCCCCCCCCCCCCCCCCCCCCCCCGCGCCCCCCGGGGGGGCGGGGGGGCCCCCCCCCCCCCCCCCCCCCCCCCCCCCCCCCCCCCGCCCCGGGTCGGTGGCCGGGGCTTTCCGTCCGGATCGGGCCGGAACGGAAAGCCCCGGCCCGATCCGGACCAGCGTCCTTACGGATTGACGCAGCCGATCGAGCCGACCGGGAAGTTGTTGCCGGTCGATGTCGCGGTGAACCCGAAGGTGACGCTGCCGTCCGGCGGGAGGGTCCGGTTGTAGTCGAGGTTTCCGACCGTGACCGTACCGTCGGACCCGTTGCCCAGCGCGCCGTTCCAGACGCTGCTGATCCTGGTGCCCGCGCCGGGCGTCCACCTCACGGCCCAGCCGTCGCGCGCCGTCGTGCCGTGGTTCATGACCTCGACCGAGCCCTGGAAGCCGCCGCTCCAGGAGTTGGTCACGCTGTACACGGCCATGCACCCGGTGTGCGGGTCGGACGGTGTCGGGGTGGGAGTGGAGGTCTGCGTCGGGGTGGAGGTCGGCGTCTGTGTGGGAGTCGGGGTCGGGGTGCTGCCCGAGCCCCGGATGCCGGTCACCTCGCCGTTGCCGCCGTCGAAGACGATGTCCGAGCAGGAGAAGAAGTTCTCCTGGCTGTCCGAGCGCACCCACTGGATGAACATCACCGCGTCACCGGAACGGCCCGAGGGCAGGTTCAGGTTCCAGTAGTAGTGGCCGCCGTCGGTGCCCGGCGAGCCCGTCTGCGGCGGGTCGGTGACCGTCTGGATCAGCTCCAGGTCGTCCCAGCCCAGTTCGGTGGCGGGCGAGTAGCCCGGCTTGGACAGGTACACCCGGAACGACCCCGGGTGCGCGGCCCAGTTGCTGTGCTTGACCTGGATCGTCCTCCCGGAGGTGAGGTGCGTGCGGGGCCAGTCGGAGCGGGCGGCGTTGTAGCCGGTGAAGTTGTACGGCGACCTGTCGCCGGCGCTGCACAGCTTGCCGTCCGGGACGTAACCGGGGCCGCGGCCACCGGCGTTGGAGTCGAGCACGGCGAACCAGTTGTACAGCGCGCTCGCGCCGCTCTCGTTGAGCGCGGCCCGGCAGGCCGGGTTGGTCGGGTCCAGGGAACCGGTGCTGGTCTTGGCGTCCAGGTAGCAGAGGTAGGTCCTCGATCCGGGCGTCATCGTGACGCCGTGCGCCTGTGCGTCCTTCTGGCCCAGCAGGGCCAGACCGAGTCCGCCGAGCAGCGTCGCCAGCACCGCGGCCGCCAGTGGGACGAGTCGGTTGTTGCGTCGAGCCATGGTGTCTCCTGTGCCTGTGTGGGGATCGTCTTCCGGTCGCGCTTCTCTCCTTCGCGGTTCACCGTCCGGTGATGGAGCCCCCGCCCGTCCGGGGAGGAAGCCGCCGGACGGGCGGGGGGATCTGGGGTGGACGTGCGTGGATCAGGCGGGCGGTGTGCCCGCATGAGCACGGTGCCGGCGTGGGCGGTGACGGCCGGGGCGTCGGCGGGTCGGGCGCGGGCGGGTGGCGCCGGGCCCGGTCGGACGGTTCATCGTGCCCTCCGCGGGAGTACGTGGGGGTCGTGCGTCAGGGGCCGGTGCACCGGGTCGCGGGCATGCCCGTGGGGCCGTCGGCGGTGAAGCCGGGCGAGGTGGTGGCGCCGGGTGACAGCGCGCCGTTGGGGGCGGCGTCGCGGACGGCGGCCCGGCCCGCGGACACGGTCGCCGAGCCGTTCCAGGGAGCTGCTGATCGTGGAGCCTCCCAGGTCCCGGGTGGCGGTCCGGCCGGTGACGCTGCGGTGCCGGTGTTCTTGGCGGTGACCTCCGCCCGGTAGCCACCGGAGCAGGCGGAGACCGTCCTGAACCGGGCGGTGCGGGCGCCGGGCGGCGGCAGGCGGGGGTCCGTTCACGCGCAGGCGGTGCCGTTGAGGCTGAACCCGGCCGGCTGGGCGAACGAGCCGCTGTAGGTGCCCTGGAAGCCGAAGGTCTGTCCGGCGCCGGGCGCGATCCGCGCGTTGTGCGCGAGGGCGGTCGCCGTCACCGCCCCCGTGGACGGGGTGACGGTGGCGTTCCAGGCGCTGGTGATCCGCTGCCCGGAGGGCAGGGTGAAGGCCAGCTTCCAGGGATCGACCGGCGTCGAGCCCGTGTTGGTGACGGTGACGTCGGCGGTGAAGCCACCGGTCCAGACGTTCGTCGCGTACGTCACCTTGCAGGCCGCCGCCGGGTCACCGGGGTTTCCGGGGTCGCCGGGGGTACCGAGGTTCACGGCGGAGGAGAAGGAGTTCACCGCGAGCCCGGCACCGTTCTGCCACGGCTCGAAACCGGCCTGAATGCTCGTCAGGTACCAGTTGTCCTGGGCCATTCCGCGGCGGACGGTCTCCCGCACGAAGTCCATGACGTCGAAGCTCCAGCCGGAGATCGCCGACGGGGCGACGAAGGAGATCACGTCGTTGGACCCGTTGCTGCCCGTCCACACCTGCCAGGAGCGCCCGCCCACGGTGGTGGTGCCCACCTGGGCGCCGATCGGCTGGACCGGGCCGACCTTGTTGAGCCAGATCATGATCTCGGTCTTGTTCACCCCGTCGGTCCTGGGCGTGGGGTCCAGCCAGATGTCGTACGACGCGTTGTACACGGCGTCGCCGACATAGCCGTACGAGATGCTGCTGGGGGCGGCGGCGATGCCGCTGAGCTGCGCCGGGAGGTTGGTACCGGGCGAACAGTTGGTGTAGTGGCAGCCGTTGAAGACCGACGGGTACGACTTCGGGGCGCCGTTGGTGGGCACGGAACCGTCGGCCTGGGTCAGCCGGAAGCCGGTGTCGGTGGCGGTGACGCACTGGGGGGAGCTGGTGCCCCAGCGGTTGTTCTGGACGACGTAGCGGCCCTGGATGGTGGTCGAGCCGAACTGTTCGCAGACCACGGTGTCCGCCTGGGCCGCCGGCGCGACGGCCAGGAGGGCCGCGACGGTGGCGAGAGCGGTGAGCAGCGCGCCGAGCAGGGCGCGCGCGGTTCTGGGGCGGTGCGGTGACGGTCGCATGTGGGGGCCTCTCTGGGAGGGACAACCGGATGGAGCGCACAGGACATCGGGAGCGCTCCCGGCCCGTCCTGGCTGGGAGCGCTCCCACCCACTGGTTCGGATGGGACATTAGGAGCCGCCCGCGCCCCTGACAACCCTCGGGAAGCCGAATGTGTCGAACAGATTTCGAAGCCACAGGTCAGCGGCGGGTGAGGATGCGGAATACCCAACAGACTTCATGAGCAGGGTGGTTGGGAGCGCTCCCGAAAGTTTCGCTGCCGGGGCCCGAGCGGCTTCGGCCGGTGGGCGTGGATCTGTGGGCGTGTGCCCGTGGGCGCCGGCCGCCGGTCGCTCCGGCGCACCCGTGGCGGACTCACGCCGACTCGCGCGTCACCAGCCGCGTCCGCAGGATCACATGGCGCCAGGCCACTTCCGGCTGCTCGATCTCCTCCAGCAGCAGTCGCACCATCGTCCGCCCGATCTCCTCCAGCGGCTGGCGGACGGTCGTCAGCGGTGGATCCGTCTGCTCGGCCAGCTCGAAGTCGTCGAAGCCGATCACCGCCACGTCCTGCGGCACCCGTCGCCCCGCCGCACGCAGGGCGTCCAGAGCCCCTGCCGCCATGGCGTCCGACGCGGCGAAGACGGCGTCGACCTCCGGGCGCCGCTCGATGAGCCGGGCCATCGCCCGGCGCCCGCTGGCCTCGGTGAAGTCGCCCTGGGCCACCAGGGCCGACCCGTCGCCGAGCCCGGCCTCGGCCAGTGCCTCCTGGTAACCGCGCAGCCGGCACCGGGCGACGTACATGTCGGGCGGGCCGGTGATGGCCGCGACGGCCCTGCGGCCGCCGGCCACCAGGTGGCGGACCGCCGTACGCGCCCCGCCGACGTTGTCCGCGTCCACGTACGTCATCCGCTCGTCGCCCGAGCGCCGGCCCAGCAGCACCGTGGGCAGCCCGGCGTCGGCGAGCATGTCCGGCAGCCGGTCCTCGGCCGGCACGGACATCAGCAGCACCCCGTCGACCCGGCCGCCGCGCGCGTACTCCACGAACCTCTTCCGGTCGGCGTCCGTGCGGACCAGGGTGAGCAGCAGCTGCACCGCCGTACCGGACAGGGCGTCCCCGACCGCCCGCACGACCTCGGAGAAGAACGGCTCCCCGAACAACCGCCAGTCCGTGTTCGTCATCACCAGCGCGACGGCGTCCGCACGTCGCCCGGCCAGTGAACGCGCCGCCAGGTTGGGCACGTAGCCCAGTTCGTCGATGGCGCGCCGCACGGCACGGCGCGTGGACTCCTTGACGCCCGCCGCGTTGTTGATGACGCGGGAGACCGTGCCCCGGCCCACTCCGGCCAGGGCGGCCACCTCTTCCAGCGTCGGCGTGCCCGAACTCCGTCTGACCACAAGTCCCACCCCCAAGGGCACCCGATCCTACGGCCCGACGCGTGCCTGGGCCGAATGACCCGACGGCGCGTCAGGGGCACCGTCCTTCGCCGCAGTTCCTCCTGTGCGGTGTGGCTCCTGGCCTCCGTGGTGAGCACCGGGCCCCTCCCCGACCGGCTCCCGCAGCCGGGGAAAGGAAAACGACGCTTCGGTCCGCCCGCCGGGTGCGGCGGGCGGACCGGACCCGTCGGGGGTCTCAGGCCCGGTCCAGGAAGACGGGCTCGCCGGTGGCCTCCCAGGGCCCCAGCCGGGTCGGTCCGGCCCCGGAGGCGCCGTGGCAGACGTCGGGGTTCGGGCAGACCGTCGGGACGCGCGGGGCCAGATCGCGGGCCGGTCGGACCGACTCCGGTGCGTCCAGGGCCCGTCCGGCGTCCAGCGGCGCCCGTGCGGTGCCGGACCGCCCGAAGCGGAGACCTGGCGGGGAGCGCGGTTCGCGCGTCACACGGCGGCCGATCCGCTCCGCGGCCACCGCCTCCCGCAGCGCCGGGTCCGGCTCCGCCTCGTACGCGCGGACGAGGACCCCCCAGGATCCCGGCCGCTCCGTGCCGACTCGGCCCGGCAAGGCCTGCAGCACCGCCGGATCGGGCCGATCCGAGAAATCCGGGGGCCTGCGCGCGCTCCTCTTCCGCTCCTGTTCCTCTCCTGCGACTGCCCCTGATCCGGTGCCCGGCGTTACGCTCCGTCCCATGAGCCATGACGGGGGTCGGTCCGCTCGTATTCACCGGAACACGTTGCGGGCGGCTGCGGGTGCGCGGGATGTGCAGGCTTTCTTCGACCGGGTGACGGAGGTGATGCTTCCGGATTTCCCCTGCGAGGTGTGGGCGGGTGTCACGCTCGATCCGCTGACGCTGATCAGCACCGGGGGGAACTACCGGCGGGGCGTGCCGATCGAACTGATGCCGCGGATGCTGGACATCGAGTACCGCGAGGGGGACGTGAACCACATCCCGGACCTCGCCCGCCGGCCCGCGCCGGTCGGTCTGCTCAGCCGCGAGGTGGAGGGCGACCCGCGGACCAGTCCGCGCTACCGCGACATCTGCCAGCCCCTGGGGCAGCGGGACGAGTTACGGGTGGTGCTGCGCGACCGGCACGGGAGCTGGGGCGCCCTCGTGCTGGGGCGCAGCGCCGACCTCCCCCCGTTCGACGAGGCGGAACTCGGAGCGGCCGGCTCACTCGCCGAACCGCTGGGACAGGTACTGCGGCGCCTGCTCGTCCAGGAGAGCGCGCGGGCGGCCTCCCACCCCACCGCCCCGGGGCTGGTCATGCTGGACGCCGACTACGAGCCGGTCTTCACCTCGCCCACCGCCGATCACTGGCTCGGCGAACTGGAGTCGGGGCACGACGGCCACGGACTGCCCATCGCCGTCTACGCGGTGGCCGCCTCTGTCCGGGCCGCCGCCCGCGCGGGCGAGGCGTCGCGGTCCGTCACCTCGTGGGCCCGAGCGCGCAGCCGGGAGGCCGTTCAGTTGCACGCCTGGTCGCTGGACGAGAACCTCGGCGCGTGCGTCGCCGTCGCGATGGAGCCCGCCGATCCGCTCGGACGGGCGGCCTTCCTCGTCCGCGCCTACGGCCTCTCCCCACGCGAGTGCGCGGTGGCCGAACTCGTCTTCCACGGCTACTCCACCCAGGAGATCGGCCGACGGCTGCGGCTGTCGCCGCACACCGTGCAGGACCACCTGAAGGCCGTGTTCGACAAGACCGGGGTCCGCAGCCGCCGTGACCTGGTGGCGGCGATCTTCTCCCGGCACTACGCCCCCACCGCGACCCCCCGCCCCGACGCGACGGCCGCCTGTCGCACATAGGCCGGCACTCGCCGGCGGCAGTACCCGGCTGACCGCGCTGGCCGCGACAGCCGCCCTCGCCGCCACCGGCGGCCTGGTCACCGCCACGCAGGACTTCGACAACGGCGGGACGTACCACGTCTACCGCTCGCCCGGCACGCCCCTCGACCCGGCCGCGCTCACCCGCGTGACCTGCGCCGAGGGGAGCGACGAGACCAGCACCGGCGGCATCTGCCACGACCTGGACATGCCCGGGGGCACGTACGTGACGTACGCGGTCGCGGCGGTGGACCCGGCCGGAAACGAGTCGGCGCTGTCCGCCCCGCTCGTCGTCCGCACCGGCGACCGCGTCGCGCCCGGCCCGGTCACCGGCGTGCAGGCCGTCCCGCGCGCCGACGGCGTGCTGGTGAGCTGGGCGGCCTCGGACGAGGACGACGTCGAGCGCCACGCGGTCTGGACCGGCGCCCGGCAGGCCGACGGCACGGTCACGTGGCTCGGCCCCACCTCCTGCCGGGAGGGCACGAGCGGCCCGCTCGCCGTCCTCTGCGGCGACCTGCCGGACGGCGAGACGTACGTGTACGCGGTCGTCGCCAGGGACCTCTGGGCAACGCGCTGCCCCCGAGCGACCCGAAGGTCACGGTCGTCCAGGCCACCGAACTGGACGTCCGGCCGTCCGGGACCGTCGTCCGGGACTGGGACCTCGGCAGCACGGGTCACGGCACCGTGATCGGCGGACCCGCCGAGGACGGGCCGTCCGTCAACTGGCGGTGCGACAAGACGGCCGAGTGCGACGACGCGGTGGGCTACCGGATCAGCCGGTGGAACGCGGCCACGGAGGCGTACGAGCCGCTGCACACCGGACTGCTGCCGGCCGAGACCCGTGCCCACACGGACACCACGGCCGCGCGGGGAACCACGCACTTCTACACCCTGGAAGCGGTGTGCGCCGACGGCGGCGTCGCGGGCACGCACGCGTGGAACTGCGTCTTCCAGGACCGCGTCTAGCCGGGCGGTGCGCTCGGGCCGGGCCCCGGGGCCGGAGAACCGGGACCCGGGGAACCGGAGCCGGGGCCGGTGACGCGGACGGGGCCACCGGGGGGCGCTGGGCCGCATCGCGCGGAAGCGCCCCTCCGATGGTGTGAGGAGTCCGGGTGCTCATGACGCCGCGTCCGGGTGGTGCGGACCGGTGGCGCCGGCGGCTGGTGCGGATTCGGCGCCCGCGGTCCCGTCGGTTCGGGCCGTGGCGCCACCGTCGGAGTCACCGTGGTCGCCCCGGGTGGCGATGAGGGACCAGGCGATGGAGACGGTGATGGTGACGACGATGACGCCGAGGGTGAGGGGGATGGGCAGCTTGCCGACGGGGGTCTCGGACAGGATGAGCTTGACGCCGGCGAAGGCGAGCAGCACGGCGAGCCCGTAGTGGAGGTAGGCGAAGCGGCGCAGCAGTCCCGCCAGGCAGAAGTACAGGCTGCGCAGGCCGAGTACGGCGAACGCGTTGGCGGTCCACACCAGGAAGGTGTTGGTGGTGATCGCGAGGATGGCGGCGACGGAGTCGACGGCGAAGATCAGGTCGGTGGCCTCGATCGCGACCAGCGCCACGAACAGCAGGGTGGCCACCCGCCGTCCGCCGATCCTCGTGAAGAACCGGCTCCCGTGGTAGCGGGTGTCGGTGGGAACGATCTTCTTGACCAGGCGGACGACGACGTTGCGGTCGGGGTGGACTTCCGCGTCCTTGGAGACGGCCATCTTGTAGCCGGTCCAGATCAGGAACGCGCCGAACAGGTAGGCGGTCCAGAAGAACAGCTGCAGCAGCTCGGCACCGACGAAGATGAACGCCAGCCGGAGGACCAGGGCGCCGATGACGCCCCAGAACAGGACTTTGTGCTGGTAGGCGTCGGGGACGGCGAAGAAGGAGAAGACCAGCGCGAAGACGAAGACGTTGTCGATGGACAGCGCCTTCTCGATCAGGTAGCCGGCGTAGTAGGTGGAGGAGACCTCGCCGCCCTGCCAGGCCAGGAGGACCAGCCCGAAGGCGAGACCGACGGCGATCCACACTCCGGACCAGATCGCCGCTTCCCTGAAGCCGATCACGTGGTTGTCGCGGTGGGCGAGGAGATCGACGGCGAGCATGACGGCGATGACGAGGGTGACCGCGGCCCACATCCACAGCGGGACGGTGAACGACAGGTCATTCATCGAGGGCTCCCTTCGGCGGGTGGAGCAGTGGTGGGGGGTGTTCTCAGCGTCACCCGGCCACCCGACACCGGTCAAGAGTTACGCGAAAAGTTTTTCGTCAATCTTTTTTCGTGAGAAAGTATTGGTCGGACGAAGTCCGCTTCGTATGATGGAGGCCATGACTCAGCCCTCCGCGCGCGGTGACCAGTGGACGTTCCTGACCAATCACGCCCGTGTCCTGATCACCCTCGCCCGTGATCCCGGGTCCCGCCTGCGGGACGTCGCCGACGCCATCGGCATCACCGAACGGGCCGTGCAGTTCATCGTCGCCGACCTCGAAGCGGCCGGATACCTCACCCGTACCCGCGTCGGCCGCCGCAACCGCTACACCATCGACCCCAGCGTCGCCCTCCGCCATCCCGCCGAGGCCGGCCATCCCGTCGGCGACCTGCTGGCCACCTTCCTGCACCGCGAGGACACCCCCGCCGGGCAGGAACTCAACACCTTGTGACGTGCCGGCGGACAACCGGGCCGCCGCAGGGCCGGGGCGGAGGAGACCCGCCGGCCCCTCAGCGGCACAGAAGCGGGCAGAAGAGGGCCCGGGCCGACGGCCCGCGCCCGTCGAAGCGCATCGACGCAACCCCCGACCGAGGAACAGCCGGCATTCCGAGCAGCGAGACTCTCCCGCCGTTACGGCTCTTGTCGCACGGGAAACCCATCCGCTACCTTCGCCTGCCACCAAGTGAAGCGCTTCGACACTCACCCCAGGGCAGGGCCGCCACCATGAGCCAGCAGTTGAACCGCCGAAGCCATGACGACGCGGAGGCGCCGATCCGGCACCGGACCGCCCGGCCGGGCGACCCCGTGATCCCCGGCTTCCACCCCGACCCCAGCGTCTGCCGCGTCGGCGACGACTACTACCTCGCCTGTTCCAGCTTCGAGTACTTCCCCGGCGTACCCGTCTTCCACAGCCGCGACCTGGTGCACTGGACTCAGCTCGGCAACGCCCTGGACCGGCCGGAACAACTGCGCCTGCCGGCCGGCATGCCGTCCTCCGGCGGGATCTACGCCCCCACCCTGCGCCACCACGACGGCCGCTTCTGGCTGATCGTCACCCATGTGCGCGAGGGCGGCGGCAACCTGATCGTCACGGCCACCGATCCCGCCGGACCCTGGTCGGATCCCGTACCCGCGCCGGGCGTACCGGGCATCGATCCCGACCTGGCCTGGGAGGAGGACGGCACCTGCTGGTGCACGGTCGCCGGGGTCGCCCAGGTCCGTATCGACCCGTCCACCGGGCGGACGTACGGGACACCGCACGGGGTGTGGTCCGGCACGCCCGGCGCGAAGGCCCCGGAGGCGCCGCACCTGTACCGGATCGGCGATCACTGGTACCTGCTCATCGCCGAGGGCGGCACCGAGCGCGGCCACGGCGTGTCGATCGCCCGGGGCCGTGCGCCCGGCGGCCCGTTCGAGCCGTGTCCGGCCAACCCGGTCCTCACCCACCGGAGCACCGACCACCCCGTGCAGAACACCGGCCACGCCGACCTGGTCCAGGGCCCCGACGGCTCGTGGTGGATGGTCCTGCTCGGCGTACGACCGCGCGGCGGCACCCCCGGCTGGCACGTGCTCGGCCGCGAGACCTTCCTGGCGCCCGTGACCTGGGTGGACGGCTGGCCGGTCGTCGGCGAGGTCGGACCGGACCCGGCCACGCTCCCCTGGCCCCTCTCCCCCGGGCCCGCCGAGGAGCACCGGGACGACTTCGAGCTGAGCGGACTGCGGCCGTCCTGGATCTCCCTGCGGGACCGGCCCGCCGAGCACTGCACCACCGAGGAGCGCCCCGGATGGCTGACGCTCCGGGCGCGGGGCGGTTCCCTGGACGAGCCCGACGTGGTGTTCACCGGCCGGCGCCAGCAGCACCTGTCGTGCCGGGCGCGCACCCTCGTCGACCCCGCGCAGGGGCGCGGCGGGCTCGCCGTCCGGCTGGACGAGCGGCACCACTACGCGATCGAGGCGTCCGGCACCGAGGTCCGGGTGATCGCGCGCGTCGGCTCCCTGCGCACGGTCGTGGCCGAGCACCCCGTGCCCGCCGGGCCCGTGGTGCTCGGCCTCACGATCACGGACCCGCCGCCTCCGCACGGACCGGTCACCGGACCCGACGTCGTCTCCCTCGGCGTCGAGGAGCCCGACGGCACCTTCACGGTGCTCGCGGCGCTCGACGGCCGCTACCTGTCGACCGAGGTCGCCGGCGGCTTCAGCGGCCGGGTCCTCGGCATGTACGCCGCGGCCGGCACCGTCCGCTTCGACTGGTTCGACTACGAGCCCCTCGATCGCTAGGGGGCCCGGCGGCACCCCTTCCCCGGCCGGTCCGGCGCCGGGGAAGGAGAACGCCGGCCGGCGGAACGAGCGGCCGGGCGGCGGGCGACGTCCCTCACGTGCGGGTCCACTTCTGGTTGTGCTGGCCGTTGCAGGTCCACAGGACCAGTCGGGTCCCGTTGGCGGTGCCGGCCCGGTCGACGTCGAGGCACAGCCCGGCGCGCACGCTGCGGATCGTTCCGTCGGAACCGACGGTCCACTTCTGGTTGTCCTGGCCGTTGCAGGGCCAGGTGATGACGCGGGTGCCGTCGGTGGTGCCCCCGTCGTAGGCGTCCAGGCACTTGTCGCCGAAGACCCTGATCTCGCCGCCGGCCCAGGTGGTCCACAACTGGTTGGCGGCCGTGTGGCAGTCCCAGATCAGTACCGTGGCCCCGGCCGCGGTGGAGGCGTTGTCCACGTCCAGGCAGCGGCCGGACGCGTTGCCGCGCAGCCGCGAGGTGGTGGCGGCCGACGGGCTGCCGCCGCTCACCCGGAACACGGCCACGCCGTGCGCGGGGACGCTCGCCGAGATCTGCCCGGAGGTGCTCGACGTGCCGCCGGTCCACAGGTCCGTGAGGGTGAACGGCCCTCCGGACAAGCCGACCTGTGCGGCGGTGGTGGTGACCGTGGCGGTGCCGCCGCCCCGGTTGAACAGGCCCACCGCGACCGAACCGTCGGACAGGGCCTTGGCGAACACCTCGGTGGTCCCGTCGTCACGCACCCTGCGCCCGCCCGCGCCCAGGGGGTCCTGGTTCACCGCCAGCAGTCGCGGGTTGCGCAGGACCGCGCTCACGTCGGCGGACATGGTGCGGATGTCGTTGCCGGCCATGAGCGGGGCGGCCATGAGGGCCCACAGGGCGAAGTGGGAGCGGGACTCGGTCAGTGACAGGCCGGGACGGCCGACGACCAGCATGTCGGGGTCGTTCCAGTGCCGCGGGCCGGATTGCGCCGCGAGCGGGGCGGTGACGTCCAGGACGTTGCCGACGCCCATCGGGTAGCTGTTGGTGTTGCCGTTCTGCCAGATGTCGAGCAGGTCCTCGGTCGTGCGCCACAGGTCGGCGACCTCGCCCCAGTCGTAGGTGGCGCCGGTGATGGCGTGCAGGCTGTTGGGGTTGATGCTGTAGACGATCGGCCGCCCGGTGGCGCGCAGGGCGTCGCGCATGAGCGTGAACCGGGCGACCTGTTCGTCACGGGTGCCGCTGGAGGAGCACCAGTCGTACTTGAGGTAGTCGACGCCCCAGGAGGCGAACGTGGCGGCGTCCTGGGCCTCGTGGCCCCTGCTGCCCGTGGACCCCGGGTAGCCGCCCGTGGCCTGCGCGCAGGTGCGCTCGCCCGGCACCTGGTAGATGCCGAACTTCAGGCCCCTGCCGTGGATGTAGTCCCCGAGCGCCTTCATTCCGCTCGGGAACTTGGTGGGGTTGGCCCGCAGGTTGCCCGCCGCGTCGCGCTGCGGGTCGAACCAGCAGTCGTCGACCACCACGTACCGGTAGCCGGCGTCCCGCATCCCCGAGGACACCATCGCGTCGGCGGCCTGGCGGACCTGCGCCTCGGTGACTGCGCACCCGAAGCTGTTCCAGCTGTTCCACCCCAGCGGTGGGGTGAGCGCCGGACTGCCGGGGGCGGCCGAAGCGGTCGGCTGGACGGCGGCCGTGACGGAGGCGGTGACCGTCAGGGCGGCGGCCGCGAAGAGGTGAAGCAGTGTCCTGCCTGATCGTCTGAACACCGGGGCTCCTTTCCCGGAAGGGGAAGCCGTGAACTGCTTGCGCTCAAGGGCGGGTGTGAGGCCCGCGCGGCGCACGGACGCATCAGGGACCCCTGAAGCCGCCACACCGGACCCGCCGCTTCGGAACACCTGGGCAGCGAAAGATTCGTTCGACATGACGAACACCATTCGGGACTCAGGACCTTGACGGATCATCAGGGATGGTGCTGAGCATGTCAACACCGTCCGGATCGCCGGCCCCACGGCACCCGACGGGACGTCAGCACGCAATCACACACCCGCACTTCGAAATTTTTCGATGTGAACAGCGAATCATGCGAGAAGGATTGACGGGATCGCCAAGCTCTCTACTGTCCCAATTGCTCGGTTAGTCGATCGATGTTCGAAATGACGAACCGAGGCGAGCCTGCCCGACCGCTCAGCTCGCGGCAGGCAGGACCTACCGCGCGTTCCCGGGTCGCACGAGGAGAACGAAACGTGGACATGTCATGCTCTCATCAATATTTGGGCCGCCGCCGGGTCCTGGCCGCCGCCACCGGCCTGGCCACCGGCGCCTTCCTGCCCCTGGCCGCGGCCCCCGAGACCGCCGCCGCCGCTCCCCCTCCCGCCCCGGGTACGGCTCCCGCGGCCGCCGCGCAGTACACGAACCCGGTGATCTGGCAGGACTTCGCCGACATCGACGTCCTGCGCGTCGGCGACACGTACTACGCCTCGGCCTCGACGATGCACTACTCCCCGGGCGCGCCCGTCCTGCGCTCCTACGACCTGGTGAACTGGGAGATCGCCGGTCACTCGGTGCCCGTCCTCGACTTCGGCGCCAAGTACGACCTGAACGGGGCCCGTGGCTACGTCCGCGGCATCTGGGCGTCGTCGCTGGCCTACCGTCCGAGCAACCGGACCTTCTACTGGCTGGGCCAGATCGACTTCGCCCGGACGTACGTCTACACCGCCACCGCCGCCGAGGGGCCGTGGAACAGGCTGACGACCATCAGCACCCCCTACTACGACGCGGGGTTGCTCGTCGACAGCGACGACACCCTGTACGTGGCCTACGGGAACACCGCCATCAGCGTCGCCCAGCTCTCGCCCGACGGCCGCAGCCAGGTCCGCATCCAGCAGGTGTTCACCACACCGCCGAGTGTCGGAACCCTCGAGGGCGCCCGCTTCTACAAGATCAACGGGCAGTACTACATCTTCCTCACCCGCCCCGCGAACGGTCAGTACATCCTGAAGTCGTCGGGCGGCCCCTTCGGCCCGTACACGATGCGGCAGGTCCTGCTCGACCTGCGCGGGCCGATCCCCGGCGGCGGTGTTCCGCACCAGGGCGGGCTGGTGCAGACGCAGAGCGGCGCCTGGTACTACCTGGCCTTCGTCGACGCCTACCCCGGCGGCCGGATGCCCGCCCTGGCGCCGGTCACCTGGACGCCGGACGGCTGGCCCGTCGTGCAACTCGTGAACGGCGCATGGGGCACCTCGTACCCCAGCCCGGCCGTGCCCGCTCCGCCGCGCCAGGTCACCCCCATGGTCGGCGTCGACACCTTCGACGGCACGGCCCTGAAGCCCAGGTGGGAGTGGAACCACAACCCGGACACCACCAAGTGGTCGGTCGGCAACGGCCTGACCCTGCGGACCGCGACCGTCACCGACGACCTGTACTCGGCCCGCAACACCCTGACCCACCGCATCCAGGGCCCCACCTCCACCGCCACGGTCCAGCTCGACCACTCCGCGATGCGGGACGGCGACCGGGCCGGGCTCGCGCTGCTGCGTGACTCCTCCGCCTGGATCGGCGTCAAGCGCGACGGCGGCACGACGCGGGTGGTGATGGTCAACGGGCTGACCATGGACGGCAACTGGAACACCACCGGCACCGGCACCGAGGTCGCGAGCGCGGCCGTCCCGGGAAGCCGCGTCTGGCTGCGCGCCGGCGCGGACATCCGCCCCGGCGCGGGACGCCCCGGGACCTTCTCCTACAGCACCGACGGCACCAACTTCACCCGCCTCGGTCCCGTCTTCTCCCTGGGCAACGACTGGCGGTTCTTCATGGGCTACCGGTTCGCCCTCTTCAACCACGCCACGCAGGCACTCGGCGGCGCGGTCCGCGTCACGCGGTTCGAGCTGTCCGTGCCCTGAGCCGATCCGGTCAACCGGCTCCCCCGCCCGCCCCCCACCGTACGAGGAGAACGATGAACCCGCTGAAACGGTCCGGCCGACGCCGAGCCTTTGCCCTGGCCTGCCGGCCGTGGCCGCCATGGTGACGCCCGCCACCGTGACCGGCGCGTCCGGCGCCGAGCGGGCAGGCACACCGGGCGCCCAGGCGGCGCAGTCCGGGCGGTACTTCGGAACCGCCGTGGCCGCCGGAAAGCTCGGTGACGGCACCTACACCTCGATCCTGGACCGCGAGCAGCCTCACCGGCTCGTGGACGCCGCTGGCCGCGTCCGAGAGCAACCCCTTCGCCCGGGCGAACAACGTGACCTTCCCCGCCGGTGCCTGGACCCGGGACATCAGCCACGGTGAGACGATCCGCGCGGGCCACTGCCAGACGCTCAGCATCAACTCCTGCCGGCTCCAGTACCTCTACCAGGGCCTGAACCCCAACGCGAGCGGTGACTGCAGCGGCCTGCCGTGGCGGCTCGGTCTGCTCACCCAGACCGACTCCACCTGCTGACGAAGTGGGCCCCGCCGCTCGTGCGGGGCCCACACCCGGGTGGTCAGGCGGCGTGGCACAGGGCCGCGGGACCGCCCGGGGCGGCGGTGCCCGTCACGACCGGGTGCACGGCAGGGGCGGTGCCCGTCACGACCGGGTGCACGGCAGGGGCGGTGCGGACGGCCGCGGTGGCCGCGGCCCGCGAACGGCTCCGGGCGAAGACGACGAGGCGCAGCACCGCGAAGCGTGCGATTCCGGCGAGGGCGGAGGCGGACAGGTAGACCGCCTGCTCGAGCACCGCACCGGGGGCCGTCACCAGCTGCTCCAGGGCGAGCATCGCCGCGCAGGTCACCGCGTAGGCGGCGGCCGCGGAGCCGGCCGACTGCGCGTGCTGGCGCCGGGTCGCGCGCCCGCCCGCGCCGAAGGTGAAGCGGGCGTGCAGTTCGGTGGCCAGGAGGGTGGAGGCCACGGTGACCAGGGCGTTGGCCAGGATCCAGGGGACGGCGGAGGCCAGGGCGGCGACGGCGAAGCCGGCGGCGAGCCCCACCCCGCCGCCGCAGAGCACGAAGCGGGCGAAGGCGGTGCGGGCGCCGGGCGCTGCCTCGTCCTGGGCGCCGGGGGCGGGGGCGAGGGACATGGTGGCGTGCTCCTTCTTGCCGTTCTCCTTTTCCGATGCATCATCATGGCACATTGATGGCGCCACAGGAAATCAAATTGGCGCCATATCTCGCCATCATGGGTCCACCCAGGCGCCGGCCGTCCCCGGGCGGAGCAATGACCGAGCTCGGACGGCAGGCACGAACTATCGTGGAACCGCACATGTGGTGACGGGCGGCGTCGAGGCGGCAGCACATGAACGGACCGCGGATCGACTACGCGGCGGTGTTCCGGGCCCTTCCCGGCATGGTCGCACTGCTCACCCCCGACCTGGCGTACGCCGACGTCAACGAGGACTTCGCGCAGCTCACCGGACGCTCCCGCGAGCAGTTGCTCGGCCGCCACATCTTCGACGTGTTCCCGGAGAACCCCGGTGAACCGGCGGCAGCCGGCATGCGGGAGACGCGGACGTCGATGGCACGCGTGCTGGAGACGGGCGAGCGCGACACCATGGCGCTGCTCCGTTACGACATCGAGGATCCGCGGCGGCCCGGCCACTGGGAGGAACACTTCTGGAGCCCGGTCAACGCGCCGGTCCTCGGCCCCGACGGCGAAGTGGTCCTGATCATCCACCGGGTGGAGGAGGTCACCGAACTCATCCGCGCCCGTGGCGGCCGGGGCGGCAGCGACCGGGCCCGGGTGCTCGAGGCCGAGCTCTACACCCGCGCCCGTGAACTGCAGGAAGTCAATGAGCGCCTGCGCAGGGCGCACGCCCGGGAACGGGAGGTGGCCCTGACGCTGCAAGGGGCGATGCTGCCCGCTCCGGGCCCGGTCGGACATCACCGGGCGGCCGTGCGCTACCGTCCCGCGATCGGCGGCCTGAACGTCTGCGGCGACTGGTACGACCTGGTCGACCTGGCCGGGGACCGCATCGCGGTGGCCGTCGGGGATGTCGTGGGCCACGGGCTCGCCGCGGCCTGTGTCATGGGCCAACTGCGCAGCGCGCTGAGCGCGGCCGCCCAGGTCGCCGACGGTCCGGCCCAGGCCCTGGAGGCCCTCGGCCTCTACGCCCGCTCCGTCGACGGCGCCGAATCGACCACCGTGGCGAAGACGTTCGTCGACTGGGAGAGCCACACCCTCACCTACAGCTGCGCGGGCCACCCGCCGCCCGCACTGCTCTCTCCCGACGGGACCGTGACCTTCCTCGACGGGGCCACCGACCCTCCACTGGGCGTGAGCCCCGAGCACGTCCTGCGCTCCGAGGCGGCCGTCCCCTTCGCCGAGGGCGCCACGCTCGTCCTGTACACCGACGGCCTCGTCGAACGCCGGACCGAGGACATCTACACCGGTCTCGCCCGTCTCGCCGACTCCCTGACCCGCCACGGGCAGGCCGGCCCCGAGACCCTGGCGGACGGCCTCCTGGCCGATCTCCTCCCCTCCAGCGGCAACGCCGACGACACCGCACTCGTGGTCATCCGCCTCTGACCCTCCCGTCGGCGGCCGCGGAGCCGGCCGGCACGACCGGGCAAGGCAGGGGCCTGCCGCGCCCGGACGCCTCGGCCGCCCCGGCAGCCCCGGCCCGCGGCCCGGCAAGAGGCCGGCGCGAGGAGGACGAGGAGGACGAGGAGGGAGGCGGACGCCTGCTGCGGTGAGCCCCTGTGGTGCAGCCCGACGGCGAACAAGGCGTACAGCCCGGTGGCCAGGGCCACCGTCGACGTGAGGCGGGCACCGGTGACGGGCTTGCCGTGGGCTCCCACGCTGTACAGAGCGACGTACGGCCCCACGCTCGCGAACGTGGTGGGACAGGCGGCCAGTCGGTGGACGGCGAAGGCTCCCGCCACCACGGTGAGGCACGCTCCGGGCCACCGTCACCGCGCCACCAGGGGCAGCCACGGGACGAGCACCACCAAAACGCCGGGCACGTCGTACGGACGCTTCGCCAGATCACCGAACTCCGCACCGCGCCCGCGAGCAGGTCACGGCACTCGCCGGCCGACCGCTCGTCGGGCCGCAGCCGGGCGCACGCCGTGTCGCCGCCGGCCACCTCGCCTGGCACACCGGTCAGGTCCTCCTCGGCGCCCCGCCCCCTGCACCCTGCGCCCCGCGCCCCGCGGCAGCACCCTGAGGGACCCGGGCCGGGGACGCGGGCGAACGCGACGAGTTCACGAAGCGGACCGGGTCCCCGGCGGACGACGGTCGCCGACGCCCGTCCGGAGGAGATCGCCCGACCCGCACGGATGCGGACCGGCCGAACCGGTGCCCCCCGTTCGCTCACAGCCGCTGGTTCGCGATGTCGACCTCGTCCGGTTCGGGTCCCGTGGCCGGGTCCCGCTTCGCCCGGAGCAGGCGCAGCCGGTCCAGCCGGGAGATGACGGGCGAGGCCGTGATCCCGTGCAGGACGACGGAGACGAGGACGGTGAAGGCCACCACCGCCCACAGTTCCTCGGCCGGGACGTGGAACGTCTGCGGGCCGAGCGCGTAGGAGAGGTAGAACAGCGAGCCGATGCCGCGGATGCCGAAGAAGGCGGTCACCAGGCGTTCACGGGGGCCCGCGGCCGAGCCGAGCTGGGCGAGCCAGCCGGTCAGGGGGCGGATGACGAGCAGCAGCGACAGGCTGACGAGGATCCCCCGCCAGCTCAGCTCGGACAGGATCCCCTGCCCGAGGTAGGCGCCGAGCAGCAGGAGCAGGCCGGCGGTCAGGAGACGCTCGACCTGTTCCACGAAGTCGTGCATCACCTTGTGGTAGCCGTGGGCGCGTTCGGCGGACCGCAGGCGGCAGGCGGTGACGAACACGGCCAGGAAGCCGTAGCCGTGGGCGAGCTCGGTCAGACCGTAGGACAGGCACATGGCTCCCAGGGCCACGAAGCCCTCGCCGTGTTCGGCCAGCCGCATCATCCGCCAGCCGGCGCGGAAGAACACCCAGCCCAGCAGCGCCCCCACGGCCAGACCGCCGGCCACGCCCACGGCGCACTTGTACAGCAGGTCGACCAGCAGCCAGTGTCCGACCCAGTCCCCGGACATCCCCGTACCGGCTGCGCCGGCCAGCGCCATCGCCGCCGCCACCAGGGGGAAGGCCAGCCCGTCGTTGAGTCCCGCCTCGCTGGTCAGCGCGAACCGCACCTCGTCCTCGTCGTGCTCGGAGTCGGTGGGCTCACCGACCCGGACCTCCGAGGCGAGCACCGGGTCGGTGGGCACCAGCACGGCGGCGAGGAGCAGTGCGGCGGCCGGCGGCCAGTCCAGCAGCCCCCAGGCGAGGAGCGCCATCGCCGCGACGGTGAGCGGCATGGTGATGCCGAGCAGCCGCCAGGTGGCACCCCACCGGCGGCGGCCGAAGGGCCGGTTCAGGGCGAGCCCGGCCCCCATCAGCGAGACGATGACGCAGATCTCGGTGAGGTGCTCCACCCATATGCGGTCACCGATGGGATCGAGGTCCGGCAGCGGCACGGGCAGAAGGGTCAGGACCCCGCCACAGGCCAGGAACACGAGGGGCGCCGACAGGGGCCGGCCGGCCACCAGACGGGGCAGCACCGCCGCCCCCAGCGCACCCACTCCGAGCAGGGCGAACAGGAAATCAGCCGAGGTCATCGGTGACGGGTGCCCGCCATGGCCTGAAACTACGCAGTCCTGCTGGAGATGCCCGTCGGCATCGGTATCGGCCCTGTCCGCGAAGGCGGCCTCGTCGCCCGGTCACCGCTCGCCCCCCGTCAGGCGCCCTGTGTGAGCGGTGGTCGGACGCGCGGCGGAGCGGGCCGGCGCGCGGCCCCGACGGTCGGCCGCGGCGGTCGGCCGCGTACGGGCCGACGTGTGGCGACCGGCCGGGCGTGCGGTGAGACTGGGACGAGCGGCGGCTGACGATGGGTGGGCCATGCACAGCGTTGAGGAAACGATCGGGATCGCGGTTCCGGTGAGTACCGCGTACAACCAGTGGACGCAGGTCACGGGCTTCCCCCGGTTCATGACGGTGGTGAAGAGGGTCGACCAGGTCAGGCCGGCCCTGACCACGTGGACCATCGCGGCCGGACCGGTGCGCCGTGAGTTCCAGGCCGAGATCGTGGAGCAGGAACCCGACTCGCACGTGGTCTGGCGGAGCCTCGGGCGGCATCCCGCCCACCGGGGCGAAGTGACGTTCCGGCCCGGCGCGGCGGGCGGAACGGAGATGACCGTGCGGATCCACATCGAACCGCGCGGCGTCACCGGCGTGCTCGCCGGCCTCACCGGGCTGGCCGACCGTGTCGTACGGGACGAGCTGCGGCACTTCAAGGAGTACATCGAGGGCCTGGGAGAAGAGACCGGGGCCTGGCGGGGGATCATCCGCGGGGGGCGGGTGCGGCCCCGGGAAGCCAAGCCGCGCAGGAGCCGGGTGGCCCACTGGCCCGTCGGCTGATCCGCGAGCGGCAGCAGCGTGAGTGAGAGGCAACCCGATGAAGAAGGCGCCCGGCGACGAGCCGACCGAGGACCTGACCGTGACCCCGCCCAAGAAGTGGGCCGCGGGCCTGCCCGCGGTGGTCCATGCGATGGAGTACTCCCTGGAGGAGACCTCCCCCCGCAATGCCGGGCACACGCTGCTGACCATGAACCAGGTGGGCGGCATCGACTGTCCCGGCTGCGCCTGGGCGGACCCCGCGCCGGGCCACCGGCACCGCAACGAGTACTGCGAGAACGGCGCCAAGCACATCAACGACGAGGCGACGACGCGGCGCGTCACCGCCGACTTCTTCCGCACGCACTCGGTCTCCGAGCTGGGCCGGCGCTCCGACGCGTGGCTGAACCAGCAGGGCCGGCTCACCGAACCGGTGGTCAAGCGGCCGGGATCCGACCACTACGAGCCCATCAGCTGGAACGACGCCCTCGGCCTGCTCGCCTCGGAGCTGACGTCGCTCGGCTCCCCCGACGAGGCCGTGTTCTACACCTCCGGCCGGGCCGGCAACGAGGCCGCGTTCGTCCTTCAGCTGTTCGCCAGGGCGCTGGGCACCAACAACCTGCCCGACTGCAGCAACATGTGCCACGAGTCCAGCGGGTTCGCCCTGCACGAGACCCTGGGCACCGGCAAGGGAACGGTCAGCCTCGACGACCTCCACCACGCCGACCTGATCTTCCTGGTGGGACAGAACCCCGGAAGCAACCACCCCCGGCAACTGTCCGCACTCGAGGAGGCCAAGCGCAACGGCGCCCGTGTCATCGCGGTGAACCCGCTGCCGGAAGCCGGCCTGCTGAGGTTCAAGAACCCGCAGAAGGCGCGCGGGATGATCGGGCAGGGCGTCGAGATCGCCGACCGGTTCCTCCACATCCGCAACGGTGGCGACCTCGCCCTGTTCCAGGGGATCAACCGGCTGCTGCTGGAGGCCGAGGACGCCCGGCCGGGCCAGGTGCTCGCCCGCGACTTCATCGAGTCCGACACCGAGGGCTTCGAGGAGTTCGCCGAGCACGCCCGCACCGTCGAGTGGAAGGACGTCCTCGCCGCGACCGGACTGACGCGCGAGGAGATCGAGCAGGTCCGGGACGAGGTGCTGCGCAGCGACCGCGTCGTCGTCTGCTGGGCGATGGGGATCACGCAGCACAAGCACGCCGTCCCCACCGTCCGGGAGATCGTGAACTTCCTGCTGCTGCGCGGCAACGTCGGCCGGGCAGGCACCGGCGCCTGCCCGGTGCGCGGGCACAGCAACGTGCAGGGCGACCGCACGATGGGCATCTGGGAGCGGATGCCGGACGGCTTCCTCGACGCGCTCCAGGAGGAGTTCGGCTTCGACCCTCCGCGCGCCCACGGACTGGACTCCGTCAACTCGATCAAGGCGATGCGTGAGGGCCGCATCAGGTTCTTCCTCGCCCTGGCCGGCAACTTCGTCCGCGCCGCACCGGACAGCGAGATCACCGAGGAGGCCGTGCGCGGCTGCCGTACGACCGTCCACATCTCCACCAAGCTCAACCGGTCGCACACCGTCTGCGGCGAAACGGCGCTCATCCTGCCGACCCTCGGCCGCACCGAACGGGACATCCAGGCCGACGGGGAGCAGTTCGTCACCGTGGAGAACTCGATGAGCGAGGTGCACACCTCCCGCGGCCGTCTCCAGCCCGCGTCTCCCCTGCTGCTCAGTGAGGTCGCCATCCTGTGCCGGCTCGCCCGCCGCACTCTCGGCAGGGCGAGGGCCGACATCCCGTGGGAGGAGTTCGAGGCCGACTACGGCACGATCCGCGACCGCATCTCCCGCGTCGTCCCCGGACTGCACGACTTCAACCGGCGTGTGACACGTCCCGGCGGCATCCAGCTGCCGAACCCGGTCAACGAGGGCGTCTATCACAACGCCGTGGGCAAGGCGCTGTTCACCCGGAACGCCTGGGAGATGCCGCACGCCCCCGAGGGGCACCTGCTGCTGCAGACCATGCGCTCGCACGACCAGTGGAACACCGTGCCCTACACGTCGAACGACCGCTACCGGGGCATCCACGGCAGCCGGCGTGTGGTGCTCGTCAACCCGGAGGACATCACCGGTCTCGGCCTCGCCGAGGGGCAGTACGTCGACCTGGTCGGTGTGTGGCGGGACAACGCCGAGCGCCGCGCCGCGGGCTTCCGCGTGGTGCCGTACCCGACCGTGCGCGGCTGTGCCGCCGCCTACTACCCGGAGACCAACGTCCTGGTACCGCTGGAGAGCGTGGCCGACGGGAGCAACCAGCCGACGTCGAAGGGGATCGTGGTCCGGCTGGAGCCCGCGGCCGCGCCCCGGCCGGAGGCGTCCCGGGACTGAGGTCCGTCCGGCTCCGCGCCACCGGTACGTCGGCCGGGTCCCGGCGCGCCGGGCCGCCGGGGGGCCTGAGGCCGGCGGTGAGCCGTCGCGCTCCTGCTCGCGGCGGCGGACGGAGTCCCGTCCGCCCCTACGCCGACGTGCGCGAGGTCGCGGCGGCGGTCAGTGCGCGAGCACCCAGTCGGGCGTCCAGGTGCCGGCGGTGGCACGGCCTGCCGCTGTGGCGGCGAGGTGGGCGCGGAGGGTGCCCAGCGCCGGGTGGGGGTTGTCGCGGTGCCACAGGAGCGAGTGCGGATAGACGGGTGTCGGGTCGGTCACCGGGATGCGGCGCAGGCCGTGGTCCGAGGGCCAGACCAGGCGTGTCCGTCCGCCCATGAAGGTGGCCAGGGCCGGGGTGTCGGCGACGGTGTCGAGGAGGGCGTCGGAGCCGAAGTTGGGGCCGGTGGCCTCGATGGTGAGGCCGAACTCGGCCACGAGGTCGTCGTAGTAGGCGGCCCACTCGGTGCCGGGAACGATGCCGGGCATCCAGATCCGGTGTCCGGCGAGCTGCTCGACGGTCACCGACCGGGCGCCCGCCAGCACGTGGGCGGGGCCGGTGAGGAGCTGGAGCGGCTCGTCGAGCACCCGGACCGACTCGATGTCCTCCGGTAGGGGCCTGCCGGGCGCGGCGACCGCGCGGAAGGAGGCGTCGATCGTGCCGGAGCGGACGGCGGCGACGGCGGTCTCGATGTCAAGGAGCATCACCACGTCGAGCTCGATCTCGGGGTACGCGCGGTGGAAGCCGCGCATGAGTCCCGACGCCGCCCCGCGCGAGGCGATGATGTCGACGCGCAGTGGACGGCGGCCGGTGCGCACGGAGGTGACCGCGCGCTCGGCGACGCGCAGCAGTTCGCGCGCGTGGGGCAGGAACGCCTGCCCGTCGATGGTGAGCTCGGCTCCGCGCGCGGTCCGGGTGAACAGGCGCACTCCGAGGTCGCGCTCCAGCGCGGCGATGCGCTTGGAGACGGCCTGCTGGGTGACCGCCAGCTCGGTGGCGGCCTCCTGGAACTGTCCCGCGTCGGCGGCGGCGACGAACGTCCGGACGGTGTCGAGATCCATGCCGACACCCTAGAGCCACAACGTTTGGTTGTGGCTTGCGGTCCGCCCGTTGTTTGATTCCCGGCCCGAGCCTTCGCTTTGATGCTTCCGGTCGCCTGTCGGTTGTGCGGATGAGGAGCGGGGAGCGCCAGGCATGGAGAGCGGGCACCGGCCGGGACGGTTGTTCGGGTACCGGCGGGGACATCGACCGGGGCACCGGCTGGGGCGGCGGTTCGGGTGGCTCTGGGGAGCGTACGCGACGAGCGCGCTCGGCACGTGGCTCGCCTTCGGCGCGGTCCCGCTGATCGCCGTCCAGGTGCTGCACGCCGGACCGGCCGAGGTCGCGGCGCTCGCCTCCGCGGGGGCGGCGGTGGGCGCAGCGGTGGCGGTGCCGCTCGGCCCGTGGGTGGAGTTCCGGCGCAAGCGGCCGGTACTGATCGCGACGGACCTGGCGCGGTTCGCGGCGCTGCTGACGATTCCCGCGGCATTCGCGCTCGGCGTGCTCACCTTCCTCCAACTCCTGCTGGTCTCGGTCGTCGTCGCAGCGGCGGACATCACCTTCCGCGCCGCCTCCGGCGCGTACCTCAAGACGCTGCTGCCGGCCGAGGACCTGCTCGTCGCCCACGCCCGTTTCGAGTCCACGGCCTGGACGACGACGATCGTCGGACCGCCGCTGGGCGGCGCGGCGATCGGGCTCCTCGGCCCGGTGGCGACGGTGGTGGCCGACGCGGTCAGCTACCTGCTGTCGGCCCTCGGCCTGCGCGCGATGGGCGGGCACGAGCTTCGGCCGGAGCGCCGGGAGACCGCGCGCATGCGGGCCGGGGACCTGCTCGACGGCTGGCGGTACATCCTCGCGGACCCGACGCTGCGTCCACTGTTCCTCAACACCGCCCTGTTCAACGGCCTGGTGATGGCCGCTTCGCCCTTGCTGGCCGTCCTGATGCTCGGCCGGCTCGGGTTCGCACCGTGGCAGTACGGGCTGGCCTTCGCCGTGCCCTCGATCGGCGGGCTGCTCGGTTCGCGGCTGGCACCAGCGCTGGTCACGCGGTTCGGGCAGCGGCAGGTCCTGCTCGTGTTCGGGACGCTGCGTGCGGTGTGGCCCGTCGGCCTGGCCTTCCTGGGGCCGGGCACCGGAGGGCTGCTGCTGGTGATGGGCGTCGAACTCGCGCTCATCTTCTGCTGCGGGGTCTTCAACCCCGTCCAGGCGACCTGCCGGCTCGAGCGCACCGCGGCCGACCGGGTCACCCGCACGCTGTCGGCCTGGGCGGTGACGACCAAGGCCTCGACCGCGCTCCTGACGGCGGTCTGGGGTGTGCTGGGAAGCCTGCTGGGCCCGCGGACGGCCATCGGCCTGGCCGGCGTACTGCTGCTGGCGACCCCGCTGCTGCTCCCCCGCCGCGCGACGGCGCAGCTCACCCAGCCGGCACCAGCACCGAACCGCATCTGACGGGCCGCGCCGCTGCCCCGCCGAGCGGTCCTCCTGCGACGCCACCGCCGAGCAGGGCCTTGTTCATGAACCATCGGCGGGAGCGGTGGGCTGCCGGCGTGCGCGGCTTGTGTTCGTGCGTTGGGTCGGCCATGCCATCAACGATTTCGTCAACGATTTGGAGCGGCCTGGCGAGGGCCTGCGGACGCGCTGGGAATCCGTGGCCACCGGGACGTCAGGGGCCGCCACCGCCGCAGGGGCGTCGCCTCGCAGCCCTCAGGTGACGATGTTCTCCGCGTACGGGCACTTCCGTCCGTACACGGCGTCGAACGTCACCCTCTGGCCCGCCAGGAGGCCCGCCAGTCCGTGATCGGCGATGTAGGAGTAGTGGGCGTACACGTCCGCGCCACTGCCGTCCTGCTCGATGAAACCGAAACCCCGTGCCGAGTTGAACCACTTCACCGTGCCAGTCGCCATTTCTTCCCTCCCTGTCGCAGCCGGTCGGGTGCGCAGCGGATGCCTCACACCGCACGCCGACACACCGGGGACACGGGCGCTGAATCGCGCCCGACACTTGCGGAACACCGAGTGAATTCATTGGGACGATAACACGAAATCTGGATTCGAATTTCCCCGGAGCGGAATTCCCCGTCGTGCGGATGAAGTGGCCGCTCCACGGACCCGGCGAACAGACGGCAAACGGCTGGGCCCGCACCGATCGGTGCGGGCCCAGCCTTTACGTGCGTACCGCGATCAGGCGGGAACGATGTTCTCCGCCTGCGGGCCCTTCTGGCCCTGCGTGACGTCGAAGCTCACCTTCTGGCCTTCCTGGAGCTCACGGAAGCCGGAGGCGGCGATGTTCGAGTAGTGGGCGAAGACGTCGGCGCCGCCGCCGTCCTGCTCGATGAAGCCGAAGCCCTTTTCCGCGTTGAACCACTTCACGGTGCCAGTAGCCATGTCATATCTCCTTTGGGGCATTACCCGTGGGACCCGCACTGTGCACGTCCCGCGTCGCCGTGATGATGACCCCGTCCGGAATACAAACCGGCATTAAAAAGCGCACCCGCCGACCTGGAGGACGGCAGGAGCACTTGAAGTTTTCGGGAACCACAACTGCAACTGGAAGAACCGTAGCACGGAATAACCGCCCGAGCGAGCCCCGACAAAAACCGCCACTGTTTCTCGAGCCGTCCACCGACATACCCTCACCGCACATGAATCGGATTTCTGCGCCGACGGCGACAGAATTTGTGCCGCGACCTCCGTGACGCCGCGGACCGCCGACGAGCAACGCCCCGGCGGAGCCCGAGAGGACCGGCCTCCACGAAGGGGGACCGGCTCGACCGGTCCTCACCCATGGAGACCGCCTCAGGAGTCCAGACGGCGGCGGTCCTCCTCGTCCCACTTGCTGGTGTCGCGCGGCTCCACGTAGGGCTCCTGCCCGGCCGGACGGCCTGCCGCGACGGCGCGCTGACGGTTCATCTCCGCGTCGAACTCCAGCCCCAGCAGGATCGCCAGATTCGTGAGCCACAGCCACACCAGGAAGATGATCACGCCGGCGAGGGCGCCGTAGGTCTTGTTGTACGAGCCGAAATTGGCCACGTAGAACGCGAACCCCGCCGAGGCGATCATCCAGATCAGCAGGGCCAGGAAGCTGCCGGGCGTGACCCAGCGGAAGCCGCGCACCTTGGCGTTGGGTGTCGCCCAGTACAGAATCGCGATCATGATCGTGACCAGGACCACGAGCACCGGCCACTTCGCGACCGACCACACCGTCAGGAAGGTGTCCCCGACACCCAGCGTGGTGCCCACCTGCCGCGCCAGGCTGCCGGTGAAGACGACGATCACCGCACTGATGACGGCGATGACCATCAGTACGACGGTCACCCCGACCCGGACCGGCAGCACCTTCCACACCGGACGCCCCTCGGGGACGTCGTAGACCGCGTTCGCGCACCGGATGAAGGCGGCGACGTAGCCGGACGCCGCCCAGATCGCGAGCGCCAGGCCGACGATCGCCACGAGGGAGCCGAGGCCGCCGTTGCCCTGCATCTGCTGTACCGCGTTGCGCAGCACGTCCCGGGCCGCGCCCGGAGCGAGTTTCTGGATGTTGTCCAGCACCTGCTGCGTCACCGACTGTCCGACGACGCCGAGCAGGGAGACCAGCGCCAGCAGCGCGGGGAACAGCGCCAGGATCCCGTAATAGGTGAGCGCCGCGGCCCGGTCGGTCAGCTCGTCCTTCTTGAACTCCTTGAGGGTGCCTTTGAGCACCGCCCTCCAGGAGTGCTTGGGCATGTCCGTCGGAGTGTCCGGCGCCCTCCGCTCCACCTGCTCGTCCGTCCCGGCACCCGTTCCCCGCCCGCTCCCGGTCTCGGTCTCGCGGTCGGCCTCGGTGCGCGTGCCGTGTCTGCCGTGTCTTCTCAGCGTCCGTACCATGCCGACCGGGTATCCGGGCGGGCGCCGACCAAGCCCCGCATAAGCGACAAAAGGTGCTTTTCGGGCGCCCGGCGACCTCGCCGCCGGCGGACAGGAGGCAAGCCGGCTCGACGACTGCGCACGAAAGCGGAGGCGGCGGTCAGGTGGTGGTGGGCCAGGTCCTCAGCAGGGCCGCGATCTTCCCGGCGGTGCAGGCGGGGCCGAGGAGGGTGGGCTCGAACGGCGCCTGGACGCCGCCCTCCTGGAGCGCGGCAGCCGGGGCGTCACCCTGACCGAGGCCGGGGCGGTACTGCTGCGGGAGGCGCGGGCGGCGCTGGACGCCGTGGAGGCCGCCGAGCGGCGCACCCGCCGGGCCGCCCGCGCCGCGGCCGGCCGGCCGGCCCGCCGTGGTGCTCGCCGCGAAGGCGGGCGCCTCCGGTGAGCTGCTGGCGAAACTCCTGGACGCCTACGCTGCCGAACCCGGCGCCGTCGCCGTGGACATCGTGCTGTGCGGGCCGGGTGAGCAGGCACGGGTGCTGCGCGACGGCCGGGCCGACGTGGCCTTGCCGCACCGGCCGTTCGACGACACGGCCGGCTTCGACACCGAGGACCTGCGCACCGAGGAGCAGGTCGTGATCCTCCCGGCGGACCACCCCCTCGGCGTCCGCCCCCGCCTGCGGCTCGCCGAGGTCACCGGTCTTCCCGGCCTGCCCCTCCCCCGGTGGCCGCGTCCCGACGGCACCTTCCCGGACGGCCCCGGCCCGCAGGTGCGCGACCACACCCAGCTCACCCAGCTCATCGCCCTCGGCCGGGCCTGCGCGGTCGTCCCGGAGTCGGGCCGCACCGGCCTGCGCGAGGGCCTCACCGCCGTACCGGCCCTCGACGCCCCCCACGTCACCACGGTCATCGCCTGGCCCCCGCACAGCCGCTCGACGGCGGTCGCGGGGCTGGTCCGCGCGGCCACCGCCCTGTGACCGACGGGGGGACCCGGTCCGCCTGAACGGTCGACTTGCGCTGGAGTGCGCTCCAGGTCGTAGCGTCACAGACAACGCGGCGCGCGAAGCCCGTCCCGGCCGGAGCCCGTCCCGGCCGGAGCCCCTCCCGGGATGCCGGACGGTGGAATCCGTCGCTGGACGGATGCAGGGCTTCGTGCCGTCCGGACGACGAACGAGTGCACAGGGAAAGGCTGGAACACAACATGCGGAAGCGCAGTCTGCGGGACCTCCAGGTGTCGGCCATCGGCCTGGGGTGCATGGGCATGTCCGCCTTCTACGGATCCGCCGACCGGGAAGAGGGGATCGCGACCATCCGGCGTGCCCTCGACCTCGGGGTGAACTTCCTCGACACCGCCCAGATGTACGGGCCGCTCACCAACGAGTCGCTCGTCGGTGAGGCGATCCGGGGACATCGCGACGAGTACGTGATCGCGACGAAGTTCAACTACCGGATGGACGAAGCGGTCCCCGGTGACATCAGCACGGTCGGCCCGCAGGACGGCTCGGCCGAGCACGTCCGCAGCTCGGTCCACGGCTCCCTGGAGCGTCTGGGAACCGACCACATCGACCTGTACTACCAGCACCGGGTCGACCCGGACGTACCGATCGAGGAGACGGCCGGCGCGCTGGGCGAGCTGGTCGCCGAGGGCAAGGTGCGGTACATCGGCCTGAGCGAGGCGAGCGCGGAGACCATCCGGCGCGCGCACGCCGTGCACCCGGTCACCGCGGTGCAGAGCGAGTACTCGCTGTGGTCGCGGGACGTGGAGGCCGAGGTGCTGCCCACCTGCCGGGAGCTGGGCATCGGCTTCGTGCCGTACTCGCCGCTCGGCCGCGGATTCCTCGCCGGGCGGTTCACCTCACCGGACGAGCTGGACGCGAACGACTGGCGCCGCGAGAACCCGCGCTTCCAGGACGCCAACCTGGAGGCGAACCTCCGGCTGGCGGCGAAGGTGAAGGAGATCGCCGCCGAGAAGGAGGTGACCCCGGCCCAGCTGGCCATCGCCTGGGTGCTGGCCCGGGGCGAGGACCTGGTGCCGATCCCGGGCACCAAGCGCCGCACCTACCTGGAGCAGAACGCGGCCGCGGTCGACATCGTGCTGACCGGGGACGACCTGGCCCGCATCGACGCGGAGCTGCCCGAGGCGGCGGGCGAGCGGTACGACGAGGCGGGGATGAAATCCGTCAACCGCTAGCAGAGCTCCGTCGACGTGACGGAACGGCTTCCCGGACCTCGTCGGCTCGGACGGCGGGTGGCGGCCTCGTGCGAGGACCCCGCTGTGCCGGCTGAGATCGACGAGGTGGACCGGGGCGCCGTACCGGGCCGTCCCCACCGGTACGAGCCGGATCGTGCCGCCCGCCCGGCCCGCGCGCCGGGCGGGCCGCGCCACCGCATCGCCCGACACCACGGCCCACGGACGGCTTCGCCGTGTCGGGCCCGGCGCCCTGCCGGGCGCCCCCGGCCGCGGCAACGGGTACGTCGCTCCTCCTGGACGGCGAGGTCCTCGACGCGGCGACGACGCACCCGCCCCGAGAAGGACGGTGGGCCGACCCGTCGTGCGCGAACGCTCCACGGCACGGACCGCCTGTCGGCATCGGGGCCGCGAGGGAAGGCGACCGGGTTCAGTGCCCCGCGATCCAGCGTCGGACGGCGTCGTTGACGGTGTCGTCCAGGGTGCTCAGCGCTTCCACGGCGTGCAGATCTCCGGGCGCGGGCGCGACGCCCGCCCGGACGAGTGCCGCGTGCAGCTCCAGACGACGGCCGTCGGCCGGGGACAGGGCCGGCCGACGGCCCGGTTCGGGGACGCGCGACAGTGCCTCCTCCTCGGCCCGCGCCTGGGGCGGTACCCGCCAGTCCTCGTCCCCCCACTGCCCACCCGTCTGCGCTCCGTCGAGAGTCGTGTTCGCGTCGACACCGCAGCGGTAGGGGTCCAGGATCAGCCGAGGCACCGTCACCGCGGTCGGCGAGTAGTTCCACTCCTGCATACAACCAACCTCCAACATCGGCGTTCGCTCGGTTTCCAGGAGGCCGCCCGGGCGGTCGGCAGTTGCAGTCCGGGCGACGGACCACCCGAACGCACCCAAACCCATCTCGTCAGATCACCGCGCCATCGGAGAGCACGATGATGCGCACGTCGTCCGGCGCCGGCTGCGTCGTCCTCACGATCTCGCCCCGTCCGCGCACGGCGCTCGCCGAGGCCGGGCGGTCCGAGGTGTAGGACGCCGCTGCCGCGTAGTCCTCGCGGCGTGCGCGGGACGGCCGCGTAGTCCTCGCGGCGTGCGCGGGACGGCGAGGTCATCGGCACGGAGAGCGCCTCGGTGATCCTCGATGACATGGCTGCTCCCTCAGGGGCGCCCGCCCAGGGCCACGGTGTCTATTGCTGGGGCGTGTGAAGGGGGTCATGTTCGGAGCCGGACCTGGACGAGCACCGCGACGGCGGTGCCTCGACGACGAAGAACAGGAAGCAGGGTTTGGTCGAAAGGTCGTGGAAGCCGTCGGGGAACAGGTCGCGGGCGGCCGGGTCGGGCTGCGGCTCGCTGACGGTTGCGAGGCGGAAGCCTGCGGTGGTGAAGGCGTCGACCATCGCGTGCAACGGCTTGCGCCAGAACTTCATGGGGACGGACCGCCCGTCGAAGGTCCAGTCGAAGGTACAGCTGGTGGTAGCGAAGTAGTCGGGCCGGGGATCCGTGATCGTGTACGCCACGAAAGGGTGGTCCACCGACGCGATCAGCCGGCCACCGGGCCTGAGTACGCGCCGCATCTCGGCCAGTGTCGGCCCCCAGTCCTCCAGGTAGTGCAGCACCAGCGACGAGACCACGTCGTCGAACGCCTCGTCGGCGAACGGCAGGGGGTCGTTCAGGTCGGCCACGCGCAGGTCCGCCTCGTCCCCGAGCCGTCGCCTGGCCAGTGCCAGCATCCCTGCGCTGGCGTCGATGCCCGTGACGACCGCACCGCGGTCGCGGAGCGCGGCGGACAAGGGGCCCGAGCCGCAGCCGGCGTCCAGGATCCGACGGCCGGTCACGTCTCCGGCGAGGGCCAGCATCGCGGGCCGCGCGTAGTACGCGTTCACCAGGTTGTGCTCGTTCTCCGCCGAGTAGGCCTCGGCGAAACTGTCGTAGTCGTTCACCCGGGCCGGGCCTGCGAACCGGGTGAGGCTCTCGGGCACGTGAGGCACGCTTTCCATCGTCGCAGCCTAGTGGCCGCACGATCCGCAGGACGAAACACAGAAGTCTCCGTCAGGGGGCGGGAGTTCGGAGAGGTCTGGGGGTGAGGACGAGCGGGGCCGAACCCGAGGCCGCTCGACCGTGGCCACTGGTTCGAGAGTTCGGCGTGCGTGTCCGATACCGGTTTCCCGGGCCGCTCCTTCTCGTGCGTCTTTTGAAGGCCGGCCCCGGAACGACGTCAGCCGCGGGGCGACGGGTCGGGTGCGCAGACCCCGGGCACGATGCCCTGGCTCATACGCAGACTGCCGCCGACTGCTTTCGGCCGCGATCTGTTCCGCCGGCTGGTTCGTGGTGCATGGTGGGGGTGCGGGTTACACCCTCCGGGTGAGGATCCTCCTGCTGGGCCGTGCCGTCCGCGTGGACGGCCGGGTCCGCCGCGCCTCCCGGCTCCCCACGGGAGGCATACGGCTGTTCGGGCCCGGATCCGATCCTTTCCGCTCGGCCGCTGCCGTGTCCCGTGGAGCGGCTCGAAGCCGGCTGCGGGAGCGTCCGGACCGCGGGTGCCGGCGGAGGGGAGGATTCTGCCCGCGGGCGTGGACGATGTCCCGCGGGCATGGGCGGTGTCCCGCGGGCGTGGGCGGTGCGCGGAAAACTCCCGCGCGCCGGCTCGCACACCTCTGCGATCATCCCCGGATGGCGCACAGTCTCGAATCGCTGGTCATCCGGCACACGCACCGCCTTCCCTCTCCCCGGGGCTCCGCAGGTCAAGGAGCCACCGCCGCACGGCAGTTCGACGCAGCGCTGACATCCGTGGGCTTCAAGCTGTCGTCGGAGCTGCTGCAGCGGCTGTCGGGGCTGTCCGAGGCCGCGGTCGTGCACACGGCCGGGCGGACGCTGCGCACCGTGGCCGAGATGGTGGGCGACCACGTCCGGCACAACGCGTACTTCATCGACTTCCCGGCGAACGTGCCGGACACCGAGGAGTTCTGGGCGCGGTGCGTGGCGGAGGCGCTCGCCGACGACACCTCCCGCGAGAACGTGCTGACCCAGCTGGCGCACGGGGTGCTGGACCTGCTCAGCCTCCCCGCCTACGGCCGCTACCGGCACACCTACGAGGAGATGCTCGCGGCACAGGACGAACTGATCACCTCGGCCGGCGACCGGGTGACCGTCCTGCACCTCGGACGGGACCTGGAGGAGGAACTCACGGACCTGTACCTGGCCCTGGCGGGCAGCACGACGCCGCTGGGCGAGGAGCACCTGGGCGACCTCAAGGTCCTCGCCGAGCGGTGCGCGCTCGGCCCCCAGCCGGAGTCGATCCCGGTCCGGGAGAACCGGGCGGTGGTCAACGAGGCCCGCCTCGCCGCCGGCGCGGACCTCCTGCTGGACACCGTCACCGACGTGCTGCGGCTCGCGTGCGCCCTGTCGGGCGGCGACGTGACGCTGCGGGAACCGACCCGGTTCCGGTCCCTGCCGCGGCCGGTCCGCCGTGCCCTGCTCGCGGGCCTCGACGCCGTGGTCGCGGCGAACCCCGCCAAGCTGGCCGACGTGCACGCGCACCGCGAGCCCTTCAAACGGCTCGGCGAGCGTCTCCACCCGCACGAGTACCCGCGCTGGCCGCACGCCGCCGACGTGTTCGCCGTGGCGCGGGGCGAGAAGGAGGCCCGGTCCTTCGACAGCCATGTCGAGAAGCTGCTCGACGAGTACGACGTCCTCGGCGCGACGCGGCTGCTGAGGTCCGCTCCCGGCAAGCTGTTCCGCGCCCTGGACCTCCTGCTGCGCATCGCCGCCGACCAGGGGGAACGGGACGCGGTGGTGGCCGCCGCGGTGGAGGTCGCCCCCCGGGTCTCCGGCCGGGTCGTGCTCTCGGTCCGCGAGCACTTCCAGAACCGGGAGCGGGAGACGGCCGAGCCCCGGATCTTCGTCAACCGCCGGGGCCGCGGCTGGGTCGCCCCGGACGTACGGCCGCCCGTGCCCGCCGCCGACCGTGAGCGTCTGATCGCCGCCCTCGACGCCGAGACACGGCGCCGGCTCCCCGCGCCGGGCCGGCTGCTGCTGGATCCCGACGTCCTCGACGTGGCGCTCCCGCTCAGCGGCAGGGCGACCGCGGCCGGGCTCGGCGTCCTGCCGCGCGGTTCGGTCTCCGCCGTCGAGGGCGAACGGCTGCGCTTCTTCGTGTACTGGAAGGAGACCGCGCAGCGGACCGACTACGACCTCTCGGCGCTGCTCCTCCGCCGCAACTACAGCACCGACTCCTGGCTGTCCTACACGTCCCTCACCGCCGTCGGGGGCAAGCACTCCGGCGATGTCACCGAGGCGCCCGACGGGGCCTCGGAGTTCATCGACCTGTCCCTGGACCGGGTGCGCGGCACCTTCGTCGTTCCGCAGGTCAACATCTTCGCCGGCGAGAGCTTCGAGGAGGTCGAGGAGTCGTTCTTCGGCTTCATGCTGCGCGACGGCGAGCAGCAGGGCCGCCCGTTCGAGCCGCGCACGGTGCGGATGAAGTCGGACCTTCGCGGGGCGGGCCGGGTGGCGCTGCCGCTGGTGTTCCGGCGCGAGGACGACGGCCGGTGGCACGCGAAGTGGCTGCACCTGTACCTGAGGGGCGTCTCGTCGGCCAACCGGGTCGAGGAGAACCAGGTGTCGGTGTCCAAGGTGGTGCGCGCCGTGGTCGAGCGCGATTACCTGACGGTCCGCCACCTGGCCGGCCTCCTGTCCGGCGGCACCACGGTCGTGGAGCTGTGGGACGGCGGGCCGGTGCCGGACGAGCCGGTGCTGTACATCGGTCTCGAACGCCCCGAGGGGCTGCACCCGGACTCCCGGGTCGTCACGCCGGAAAATCTCCGCGACCTGATACCGGCCTGAGTGCTAGCGTTGGCCTTGGCGAGGCCATGAAAGGGCTTCCTTCTCAACTCACCTTCTGAAACGAGTTCTTTCGCTTTCCTCGCCCTCGTCGTCACTTACGAAAGGCGCCCGCGCCCACCGCGCGGGCGCCTTTCGCGCTCACCCCGCTCGACGAGGGGTCTCGTCACACCTCCGGGTCAGGAGACGCGCTTCAGCTGCCAGGCGTTGTGGTTGAAGCTGGGGACCGAGGAATAGACGCAGCTGCTGGTGTAGTACGACCTGGTCTGGACCCAGCCGGCGGGCTGGTAGGTGGAGGCGCAGGCATTGACCACGGTGCCGACCGGCAGACCGGTGAGCTGCTTTATCTGCTTGATGTTCGGGCTGAAGCTCTGGGTGCCGCAGCTGCTGCTGTACCCCCAGCTGACGTCGACGTAACCGGCCGGTGTGAGGACGCTCGCGCAGGAGGTGGAGACGTCACCCGGGGCGGCCTGGGCGGGCGCGGCGGACAGGGCGAACATAGCTGCTGTGCCGGCGAAGGCCAGACAGGCGGAACGAAGGCGACGCATCTGTGGTGACTCCTCCTGATCGCGGGCGGCCGGTCAGGCCGAGAAGGCATTTCTACGGGCCGCCGATCAGTTCGGACAGGGACTTTCCGGTCGAACGCGGAGGTGAATTCGGGCTCGGGCTCGGGTGAGGCCCTCGCCGGTCCGGAACCGCTGGGATCCCGCGGATTGTCCACCTCTTCATCGACTCGAGGTGAGGGAGGAACAGCGATGACGCGTACACGCGGGCGTGTGGGGGCGTGGGCCGCCGGACTGGTGGTGGTCGTGGGGAGCATGGCCGCCGGATGCTCCGACGGCTACAACGAGGAGCGCGGCAAGGGGGACGCCCCCGTGCGGGGCGGGGCTGGTGACGACACTCCGGCCGAGGTGTTCAACATGCCCGACGGGTTCGGGAACCTGGCCACCAAGTGTGTGGGGCACGGGTTCCGGGCGTATGTGACGACCAACGCCGACGCGCCGTCCAACATACAGATCGTGCAGGACAAGACGTGCGCCGGTTGATCCGGGGAGTCCTCGGAGCGGCGCTGGTGGTCCTCGGCGTCTCGGGGTGCGCCGGGGAGCGCTACGACGAGCGGGGCAAGGCCGATGCGCCGGTGGCGGGCCGGGCCGGGGAGGACTCCCCGGCCGAGGTGTACGACTTTCCCGACGGGTTCGGGAACATCGCCACCAAGTGCGTGGGAGACGGCAGACGGGGTTACGCCACCACGAAGTCCGTCCGGCAGGAGGGCGAGGACGACGTCGTGATCCTCCCGGCCCACGCGGTGATCGTGGACGACCCGGAGTGCCGGGCCCCCTGACCAGCGTGCGGCAGCGAGCGGGGCGTCCGTTCGTGATCGGTGGTCGGCCCGGGCACCGGGTGGAGCGGGCGCGGCCCGTAGGCCTCCTCCCGGTGGTCGTCGCCGTCCACCGGGAGGAGGCGGGGCCGTGGCGGTTGCGTCCGGACCTCGACGTCCCCGGCCTCGGCACGGCCCAGGAGCAGGTGCTCGCCCCCGGCACCACGCTGCTCCGCGTCGTCACCCGGGCCCGGAGGTTCCTCGCCGATCCGGCGGGCCACTCCTTCCGTCTCCTCCAGGGCTGGCGGGGGAGACCGGTGGAGGCCCTGGCCGTCGCCGCCGAGCCGAAAGGCCGACCCCGCGCAACGCTAGGCCGAGAACCCCGCCGAATGCCTCGCTAAGCTGGATCCGTGCGCCTCGCCCGCACCGCCACGGGGCTCGGGAGCCCCGGTCGCCACCGCTGTCCGGCGACGCATCCGGGCGACCGAGGACACCTGAGTGCGGACGCTCGACCGGGGACGCCCGACCACGGCTGTGCAACCGCTGGAGCGGGTCTCGCGGTGAGCCGGCGGCCGGGCCTGTCGGCCCCTCCCGCGGGGACCGGGCGGCCCTGGCCCGCCGTTCCCTCCGGAGGCTGGTATGGACACCATGAACACCGACCGGGCTCTCCTCGTCGCCACCGGGGTGCGCAAGATCTACCGGACGGGCTCGGTGGAGGTCACCGCCCTGCTCGACCTCGATCTGCTCGTGCGGCACGGGGAGATGGTGGCGGTCATGGGACCGTCCGGCTCCGGGAAGACCACGCTGCTGAACTGCCTTTCGGGGCTCGACGACATCGACGGCGGCCGGGTGGAGGTCGACGGCCACGACCTGTTCGCGATGTCGGACGCGGCACGTACGGAACACCGGGCCCGCTCCATGGGCTTCGTCTTCCAGGCGTTCAACCTCATACCGGTCTTCTCCGCCGTGGAGAACGTCGAACTCCCCCTGCTGCTCGTGGGCAACCGGCCGCACGAGGCACGGCGCAGGGCACTGGCCATGCTCGACCGGGTGGGCCTGGGCCACCGGGTCGGGCACCGGCCGAGCGAGATGTCCGGGGGTGAGCAGCAGCGGGTGACCATCGCCCGCGCCCTGGCCGGACGCCCGGCCGTCGTGTGGGCGGACGAACCGACCGGAAACCTCGACAGCGCGATGGCCGACCAGGTCATGGACCTGCTGTGCGAGCTCAACCGGGACGAGGGCCAGACGATCGTGCTGGTCACCCACGACAGCGCCATCGGCGCGCGGGTCCCCCGTCTGATCCGGATGCGCGACGGGCGACTGGTCGACGACATCCGCCAGGGCGCCACCACACCCGCCGCCGGTCTCGACGCGTCCCGGGGCTGACCGTGTACCCCGGCCTGCTGGTCCCGCTGCTCACCACCCTCGCGCTCGCCCTCGCCGCCCTGGCACTGGTCGCCGCCCGGCAGCCGGTGTCGCGGCGGCTGGCGTTCCGGCAGGTCGCCCGCCGGCGCACCGAGGCGGCGCTGGTGATCGGGGGATCGGTGCTCGGGACGGCCATCGTCATCGGGGCCCTGGTCGTCGGCGACACGCTGAACTTCTCCGTACGGCAGGAGGCGTACCGCACCCTGGGGCAGGTGGACGAGCGCGTCGTCGCACCCCCGGGGCCGGCCGGGCAGGCCGTCACCCGGCGGCTTGCCGTCCTCGCGGACGATCCCGACGTCGACGGGGTGCTGAACGCCCGGACCGCCCAGGCGTCGGCCGTCAGCGGCGCCGCCGGGCGGACGGTGGCCGAACCGCGTGTCCTGGCCTGGCAGCTGGACTTCGACGAGGCGTCGCGCTTCGGCTCCGCGGGCGGGGACTCCGGCCTCGGCGGACCGAACCCGAAGCCGGGCCGGGTCGTGGTCAACGAGCCGCTGGCCCGGTCGCTGAGCGTGTCCGCCGGGGACCCGGTCACGCTGTACCTGTTCGGAGCACCGCGGACGTACCGGGTGGAGCGTGTGGTGCCGGAGGAGGGTCTGGCCGGTGTGGGTCTGGGCGGCAGGCTGAACCGGGATGTGTTCCTCGCGCCGGGGGCCCTGGACTCCGCCGCCCGGGCCGCCGGTACGGAGCCGCGCTCGGTCACCTTCGTGTCCAACCGGGGCGGCGTCGAGAGCGGCGAGTACCTGACCGACCGGGTGACCGCCGACATCCGTCAGGCCCTGGGCCCGCTCGCCGGTCAGACGGCGGTGGAGACGCCCAAGCACACGGTCCTGCGGGACGCCCGCCAGGCCGGGGACTCCCTCGGGGCCCTGTTCCTCATGATCGGCAGTTTCAGCATCATCGCGGGCGCGCTGCTGCTGGTGAACATCTTCGTCATGCTCGGCGAGGAGCGGAAGTCGCAGATGGGCATGGTGCGGGCGGTGGGGATGAAGCGCTCGCGGCTGGTCGGGTCCTTCACCCTCGAAGGGGCCGCCTACGCCTTGCTGTCCGCGCTGCCGGGCGTGGCCATCGGGGTCGCCGTCGGCTGGGGCGTGTCGGTGGTGGCCGCGAAGATCTTCGAGGGCTGGGCGGTCGGCGGAAGCAGCATCCGCATCGTGTTCGCCGTCACCCCGACCAGCATCCTCAACGGACTGGCCATGGGCCTGCTCATCGCCTTCGCCGCGATCCTCGCGACCAGTGTGCGCATCAGCCGGTTCAACATCATCGCGGCGATCCGCGACCTCCCCGCCACACCGGGACGCAAGCCGCGCCGCCGTCTGCTCGTGGTCTCCACCGCCCTCGCGGTCCTGTGCGCGCTGGCGGCCGTCCCCGCCGTGGCACGCAGCCAGCCCGACACGACGTACCTCCTGCCGGCGCTCGCCCTCGTGTTCGCCGCCCCGGCGCTGCTGCGCGTCCTGTCCCGGCACACGGTCACCACCCTGGTCGCGGGAGCCGTGCTCACCTGGACGCTCCTGGCGCCGGTCGTACGCCCCCGGATCTTCGACACCCCCTCGATGTCCGTGTACGTCGTCCAGGGCGCCCTGGCCGCCTTCTCCGCCGTGGTGCTCGTCAGCGACAACCAGCAGACACTGCTGCGCCCGCTGCGGCGGCTGCTGCAGCGCCCGACCGAGGGTGGCCTGGCGGCGCGGCTCGCGGTCGCCTACCCGCTGGCCAAACGGTTCCGGACCGGCGCGACGCTGGTGATGTACACGCTGATCATGTTCGTCCTCGTGCTCCTGACGGAGATCTCGGGCATCCTGCGTGCCGGAGTCGACGGAGTCGTCGCCGACGCCACCGCCGGGTACTCGCTGCGCCTGGACTACAACGCGCAGGTCGCCGGCGACCGGCTGGCCGCCGATCTCCGCGGCGGCCCGTCCGCCGCGGAGATCTCCGCCGTGACACCGCTGCTCAACGCCACGGGGCGGGCCACCGATCCGGGACGGCGCGGCACCCAGCCGCTGGACGCCGCCGTGGTCGGCGTGCCGGACGGGGCGATCACCGGCATCACGTTCCGGGAACGGCTGCCCGGCCTGGGCGACGACGCCGCGGTGTGGCGGGCCCTCGCCACCGACCCGCGCTACGTCGTCCTCGACGGCTTCTTCGGCAGCACCGGCGGCCCGGCCGGCGACTACTACGACCCCGGGGACACCCTCACCCTGACCGATCCGCGGACGGGCCGCAGCGAACGGAAGGTCATCGCCGGCGTGCTCAGCAACGGGATGGTCTTCTACCCGGGCACCGGCGCCAGTTCGACCACGTACCCCGTGGTGCTGGGCGAGCGGGCGACGCGCGAGCTCTTCGGCGCCCAGGCGCAGAACGCCTCCGCGCTGGTGAGGACGAGCCCGGGGACCTCCCCCGACGCCCTGGCGACCCGGCTTCAGGGCGGGCAGCTCGCGTCCAGCCTGGTGGCCACCCCCATCGAGTCGGACATCCGCCGCCAGTTCGACTCCAGTACCGCCTTCTTCCGCCTCATGCAGGGCTTCCTCGCCCTGGGCCTCGGCGTGGGCATCACCGGCCTGGGCGTCGTCATGGTCCGGGCCGTGCGCGAACGCCGCCGCACCATAGGCATCCTGCGGGCCCTCGGCTTCCGGGCCCGGACCGTCCAGCGTTCCTTCCTGTGGGAGAGCACCTTCATCGCCGTGGAGGGGATCGTCCTCGGCTCGCTCCTGGGCGTCCTCACCACCTGGCTGATGTACCGCAACAGCGCGGCCTTCGAGGGTCTCGAAGGAGGTTTCCCCGTCGAGTGGACCGGCATCGGCGCCCTGGCGGCGGCCACCTTCGCCGCGTCGCTGCTGGCCACGATCGGACCGGCACGGCGCGCCGCCGCCATCCGCCCGGCGCTCGCGGTCCGCGTCACCGAGTAGCCGGGGTCACCCGGTAACCGGGCGGGCGCGGACGGGCCCACCACCCCCGGCGGTACGGCACCCGCGTCCCCGGGGGTGGTTCGCGGCCGTCGACCGCCCGGGTTGCGCCGGGCCTGTTTGCCGCGATGGTGGAGTCATGCGGCCGGGAGCGGGCGGCCACCGGGTCCCGGTCCCCGCCCCGGCCGCGCACCGGCCACGCGCCGGCCGCGTGCTGAGACGTCGGTGACCGGACCGGAGTGCGTTCCCACGCCGAGGTCACGGAGAAGGGAGTCCACCGTGGTGGCGAGGACCGGCGTTTTCGGCGCCCTGAGCAAAGAGCACCGCGAGCAGCTCATGACACTCGCGCACGAGGTGTCGTTCGCGGCGGGCGAGCGCATCTTCGACGAGGGCGGCGAGGCCGACCACTTCTGGATCATCCACACCGGCACGGTGGCACTCGACCTGCGTGTGCCCGGTCAGCGGCCGGCGGTCATCGAGACCCTCGGTGCCGGGAAGCTGCTGGGCTGGTCCTGGCTGGTCCCTCCCCATCGGTGGCATCTGGGGGCGGAGGCCGACAGCCCGGTGCGTGCCCACGAGTTCGGCGCGGCGGCGGTCCGTGAGATGTGCGCCAAGGATCCGGGACTGGATCACGAGCTGTGCACCTACGTATCCGGCGTGCTCGCGCGCCGGCTCAGGTCCGCACGGATGCGGCTGCTCGACCTGTACGCGCCGCACGGTGCGGGCGAGGTCCCCTGACCCGGCGGAACCAGACGTGACGGAACCAGACGTGACGGAACCAGACGTGACGGAACGAGGTGCCCGGCAGTGCCGCAGACCCCGCACATCGTGAGCGACGTGATGACCCGGACGGTGATGGCCGTCGGCCGTGACGCGCCCTTCAAGGAGATCGTCCGGACCATGGAGCAGTGGAGGGTGAGTGCCCTGCCCGTCCTCGAGGGCGAGGACCGGGTGATCGGCGTCGTCTCCGAGGCCGACCTGCTGCCGAAGGAGGAGTTCCACGACGGGGACCAGGGCCTCGGCGAGGAACGCCGGCGGCTGTCCGACGTCGCGAAGGCGGGAGCGGCCACAGCGGCGGAGCTCATGAGCACTCCCGCGATCACGGTCCACGGCGACGTCACGCTGGCGCAGGCCGCCCGGATCATGGCCGTCCGGCACGTCAAGCGTCTGCCCGTGGTGGACGGCCTCGGCACGCTCCAGGGCATCGTCAGCCGGGCCGACCTGCTGAAGGTCTTTCTGCGGCCGGACGAGGACATCGAGGAGGAGGTCCGGCGCACCGTGGTGTCGTACCTCTTCCCGGGCCTCAGCCACGCCATCCACGTGAACGTGCGCGAGGGGGTCGTCATCCTGCGCGGGCGCGTTCGCGACACCTCGCTCGTCCCGGTCGCCGTGCGCCTGGTACGCGCCGTGGAAGGCGTCGTGGACGTCGAGCCCCATCTCACCGGCCGGCCCGCCGACCCTGACGACACCGGCGCGCAGGAGGCGCGGTGAGCAGCCGCGACCGCGCGCCCCGCGGGCGATGCCGTGGCGGCTCCCGACGAGTGCGGTCACGCTGGGAAGGACGGCGGGGAACGGACGGCGGCACGGGAATCTGCTGGAGGTGCCATGAACGGTACGCACGGGCGTGAGCCGATCGTCGTGGGCGTCGACCCGGATCCCTCGAAGCGGCTGGCCCTCGCCTGGGCCGCCGACGAGGCCGAACGCCGTGGCCTGCCGGTGCGGCTCGTCCACGCCCAGGGTGTGCCGACGGGCGGGTACCGCACGGGCGAGGCGCGGGCGTCCTGGGAGGAGTGGAACCGCGCGCTGCACGAAGCCGGGACCCGGGCCCTCGAGGAGGCGGTCGCCTTCGTCGAGTCCCGGCGGCCGACCGTGGAGGTGTCGACGGTGCTGGCGGAGGGAGAGCCGGCGTGGGTGCTGCGCGAGGAGGCGGGGAACGCCTCCCTGGTCGTGGTGGGCTCCTGGCATCTGAGCACCCGGCGCGAACTGTTCACCTCCGCCTCCGTGGCTCTCCCGGTGTCCGCCCACGCCCGCTGCCCCGTCGTCGTCGTTCCCGAGCCGGAGCACGTCACCGAGGAGCCGCCGTACTTCGTCGTCGGCGTCGACGGCAGTCCGCACGCGGCGGCGGCGGTGGACGTGGCGTTCGAGGAGGCGGCCCTGCGCGGAGCGGCCTTCAGGGCCCTGTACGTGTGGCATCGGCCGCTCCTCGGCGTGCTGGACGAGGAGGCCGCCGTGCAGAAGTGCCGCCGGGTGCTGTCCGAGACGGTCGCGGGCCGGACCGCGAGGTACCCGGGGGTGGAACTGCACCACGAGGTCGTCCACGGCCACCCCGTGCGGGTCCTGACCAAGGCCTCGGAACACGCGCTGGGCCTGGTCGTCGGCACCCGCGGGCACGGGGGTTTCAGCGACATGCTCCTCGGCTCGGTGACCCAGGGCGTGCTGCACCACGCCCACTGCCCCGTCATCACGGTCCCGGTGCGGGGCGCCGGACCCGGCGGGCACGAGCGCCGGACCTGAACGGTCACCGCTCGAAGGTGCGAGCCGCCCAGCGCCGCCGGACACCGTCCTCGTGCTCGGCCTGCTCCGGGGCGAGTTCGACCCGGTCGAGCGCCTCCCACAGGCGTGGGATCCAGTGGCGCCGCAGGGCACGGACCCGGTGCCGGGTGCTGACGGCCTCCGCGCCCATCAGCTCGGCGGCGTCGTGGGCGACGGCGTACTCCGCGGCGGCGCGCAGGGCACGGCCGTAGACCGCCTCGGCGTGGACGAGGGCCGTGTTGGTGAGCGCGGCGGAGGCGGGAGTGCGGGCGGGCACCGTCACGGAGGCCGAAGTTGGCGATCATGATGCTGCCGGTCCCGGTCTGCCACCAGTTGTCGTGCACCGGCGGGCCCAGGACGTCCCGGCCCCACAGGACGGCCTCCGGGTTGAGGAGCTCTCCGGCAGAGGCGATGAAGCGCGGGGCCGACAGGTCGTGGGAGCGCGGCAGGTGGTAGGGGCCCTGGCGCGGTGTGGTGCGCATGCGCAGGGCCGTCGGATCGGTGTACCAGACGCCGACCCGCTGTTCGCCGAGGATGCGGTACCAGCGCCGGGCGTCGTAGTCGTCCTCGTCGACGACCACCGTCGCGCCGTGGACGGGCGGGGCGATGATCCCGTACGACATGCCGGTGCCCCAGCCGGGGTCGGCGGTGCACCAGTACACGTCCCCGGGGCGCGGGTCGAGCGCGCGGGCGGCGGTGGCTTAGTGTGCGACGACGGCCTCGTGGACGTGGACCGCGCCCTTGGGGGTGCCGGTGGTGCCGCTGGCGAAGTGCGGCAGGGCCATGTCGTCGGGCGCGGTGGGCGGGATGGCGAAGGTGTCCGGGGCGGCGGACATCAGCTCGTCGAAGGAGGAGGCGCCGGGCAGACCGACGGCGTCGGTCGCCTCCCGCGTCGTGGGGTCCGGGACGGTGTCCCAGGAGATGTGCCCCGGACCGTGGTGGACGAGCGCACGCACGGTAGCCACTTCCTCGCTCCCCCACCTCCACGGTCGCCCCGGCGCGGCACTCCGGCGACACGGACCCCGCGCGGTCGTACGTGCCGTCAGTCCGGCTCCATGTAGGGACGGCGGAAGACCGGGGCCTGCCCGGTGCCCCAGGGGCGTACGGCCGCCAGTGCCCGGGCGACGGCGGAGTCCAGCGGGCCGCCGGTGTCGACGGCGACGGCCTCGGGCCAGGCCGGTTCGCGGGCCGCCATGGCGGTGGCGGTGTCCGGGCCGGCGTCGGACGGGCCGGGGGCGCGCGTGCGCAGGCGGGCCGCCGACACCTCGTCCGGAGCCCGGCAGCGCAGGGCGACGAGGTCGGCTCCGGCGCGTTCGGCGACGCGCCGTGCCGCTTCGCGCCGGTCCGTGTCGGACCAGGTGGCGTCCAGGACGACGGACTCGCCGGCGGACAGCAGGGCGGCCGCCCGGTCGAGGAGGGCGGCGTAGGTCCTGCTGGTCCACTCGGGTGTGTAGAGCCCCTCGCCGTAGCCGGCCGCCGCGGACCGCTCCGCCGGAATGCCCGCCAGCTCCTTGCGGACGCGGTCGCTGCTGAGCAGGGTGACCCCCAGCCGGTCGGCCAGCGCCCCGGACAGCGTCGACTTCCCGCTGCCGGGCAGCCCGCCCACGAGGGTCAGGGAGACGGCGGAGGTGCGCAGGTGACGCAGCGCCGTCGACACCAGCCGGCGTGCCGCCGTCCGCGCGCCGGGCGCGCCCTGGTGGGCCTGGATCAGGGACACCTTGGCGCGGACGAACGCGCGGTAGGCGACGTAGTGGTGCCACAGGGACGCGGGGGCGGGATCGCCGGAGTACTCGCCGTACTGCGCGAGGAAGTAGGCGGCGGCTTCCGGGGCGCCGAGCTGTTCCAGGTCCATGGCGAGGAACGCGGCGTCGTCCAGGCCGTCGACGTACCGCAGCCGGTCGTCGAACTCCAGGCAGTCCAGGACGCGAGGGCCGTCGTCGAGGCAGAAGACGTCCTCGGCGAGCAGGTCGCCGTGGCCGTCGACCACCCGGCCCTGCTCGATGCGGGAGGCGAACAGCGGTTCGCGGCCGGCGAGGTAGCGCCGCACCAGCCGTTCCGTCTCGGTCACCCCGTCGGGCACGGAGCCGTCGTCGGCCAGCGCGTGGACCTGCGCGAAGCTCGCCTCCCAGCGCGACGACAGGGCGTCCCGCGTGCCCTGCTCGGCCACGTCCGGACCGCGGGGCGCGTCCGCGTGCCAGGCGGCGAGGTGCCGGGCGACGGCCCGCAGGACGTCGTCGAGGGCGGCTCCTTCCCGCACCAGGCGGGAGAGACGCCGGTCGGCGGGCATGCGCCGCATCACCACGAGCGGTTCGGGGGTCTCCGCGCCGGGGCCGCGGAACTCGCCGAGGCCCAGGTAGACGTCGGGGGCGAAGCGGCGGTTGAGAGCGACTTCGCGGTCGCACGCGGTCCGGCGTGCCGCCCGCGTGGTGTAGTCCAGGAACCCCAGGTCCACCGGCTTCTTGACCTTGTAGGCGCGGTCGCCGGCGAAGAACACGATCGCGGTGTGGGTCTCGCACACCTCGGCGCGCGGCGGCTCGCCGTCCTGGTGTGCGCCGGATCGGAGCACGGGTCCGGCGGCCCCGGTCACCGGGCGCGCCGCGCGCCCGTCACGGCCGGGCTCAGTCATGGGGGACCACGGCGGCACAGGGCCCGTGACGGACGGCGGCCGGGGTGACGGCACGCAGGACCACGGGGCGCTCCGCCCGGGCCACGACCGGCGTGCCGACGTCGGCCGGGAAGCGGCCCCCGAGGGGTTCCGGCGCCCGTGCGCCGGGCGCGGTCGCACCGGAATCGGATGCCACCCGGAGCCGGGGGGTCCGGGCCGCGTCGGCCACCGGGCCGCCGACGGTGTCCCGGTGGGGGTGGCGGGCCCGGAACTCCGTCCGCGCGGTGCGGGCGGAACGCCGCGCCGGGCGGTTCCGACCGGTCCGCGGGGGGACGCGGGCCGGTCCGGGCGCCGGCAGGGACCGCGCGTGCGGCGGGCGTGGCGTGAGCCCGTGGCCGTCGGCCTCGTCGGCGGCCCGGCGGGCGGCGGCGAGACGTCCGGGTGAGCCGTCGGGGCCCACGGTGACGACTGGCTGCATGGCGGCGGTCTCCGTCTCGTACGAAGCTGGATACGACGGTGGGTTCGACGGCGGTACGGCGGCGGTACGAGGGTGGGTGACGGGCGACGACTCCGGCGGCGTGTCCGCGCCGGGGGTCGCCGACACACCGGCGCGGGGCGTCCCTCCTTCGAGGAGTACCCCAATCCCCTTCGCGGCGCATGTGGAGCGGCGACGCGGGAGCCGGGAGCGCGGCGCCCACCGCGAGAGGAGACGGGTGCGATGACAGTTCCCCCGGCGGTCGGTTTCGCCGGACCCCCGGCGGTCGGTTTCGCCGGGTCCGCAGCGGGTCCGGGCGGACCCGGGTCACCTGCCGAGTCGCGGTCCTGGTCCCGGTCGCGGCTCCGGCTCCGGCTCCGGCTCCGGCTCCGGCTCCGGCTCCGGCTCCGGCTCCGGCTCCGGCTCGGTCGTACCCCGGACCCGACCGGTACGCCCGCGGTCCGGGGAAACGGACTGAGCCGAAAACCGGTCCGGCCGGGACCTCCGGCCCTGTTCCCCCGCCCCGCCGCCGTCCGACGGTGGGGGCAGGTGGTGGGGACGGCCGGCGAGTTGCTGGAGGCCGACTCATGAACGCACCAGGTTCGCCGTACACGTCCGGTCCGCCGTCGGGGCACGGCGATCACGCGTCCGGGGGCGCGAACCCCCTGAGGCGTCCGTCCGACAGGTTCGAGTGCTGGTGCCGCCGCGTCCTCATGGTCGTTCTCGTCCTCGGGCTGCCGGCGGCCGCGGTGAGCGCGGGCATGACGGCGTACGAGGCGTCGATGGACACCGTGCGCGCCCAGGCGGCGGAACGGCACCAGGTGACCGCCCGCCTGACGTCGGACGTCAAGGGTGACGACTGGGCGACGCGGCCGGCGCAGGTCCGCTGGACCGGCGCCGACGGGGTCGTGCGGACGGGAGCGGCCCTCGTCGAACCGGGAACCTCCAAGGGCGCCACCGTGCGCGTGTGGGTGGACCGGAACGGAACCGTCACCGGTCCGCCCGCGAGCGAGCTCAACGCGACGACCAGTGGCTGGCTGGTGGGCGGCATGGCCGCGTTCGGCGTGGCCGCCGGGTCCGGCGCGGCCTGGGCGGGCATGCGTCTGGTCCTGGACCGGAGGAGGTACGCGCAGTGGGACGCCGAGTGGAACGTCGTGGAGCCCGGGTGGTCCGCGCGCTTCCACCCGTGACGGACACGACTCCGGCCGAGCCCGGGAGATGACAGCGATGTCGGATGCAACGACCACCGATCTGTACGAAGTCACGATGGCCATGTCCTACCTGCGGGAGGGAACGACCGGCCCGGCGACGTTCAGCCTCTTCGCGCGCTCCCTGCCGCCCGGGCGCGGCTTCCTGGTGGCGGCGGGCCTCGATTCGGCACTCGACCACTTGGCCGACTTCCGTGTCGGCCCCGAGGACGTCGCCGCCTTCGCCTCGGCGCTGCACCGGCCTCCCAAGGACCTGGAACCCCTGCTCGGGCTGACGTTCACCGGCCGGGTGCGGGCGGTCCCGGAGGGGCGGATCGTGCTCGCGGACGAGCCGCTGCTGGAGGTGACCGCACCTCTTCCGCAGGCGCAGTTGGTCGAGACGTATGTGCTCAACCAGCTCAACCACCAGACGACGATCGCCTCGAAGGCCGTGCGCTGCACGCTCGCGGCGGCCGGTCATCCGGTCGTCGACTTCTCCTTGCGTCGCACCCACGGTCCCGAGGCGGGCCTCCAGGCCGCGCGTCTGGGCGCGATGGCCGGCTTCGCGGGGACCAGCAACGTGGCGGCGGCCACCGCGTGGGGCATACCCGCCGTCGGCACCATGGCGCACTCCTTCGTGGAGGCGTTCGCCTCCGAGGAGGAGGCCTTCCGCGCCTTCGCCCGCACCCACCCCGGTCCGGTGACCCTGCTGGTGGACACCTACGACACCGAGGAGGGCGTCCGTGTCGCGGCGCGCGTCCTGCGGGACCTGGACCGCGGACCCGGCTCCGCGGTCCGGCTGGACAGCGGGGACCTGGGGAACCTGGCCGTCCGAACCCGCTCCCTCCTCGACGGGGCGGGCCTGCCGGATGTGCGGATCGTGGCCAGCGGCGGTCTCGACGAGTACGCCGTGGACGACCTCGTCCGCTCCGGGGCACCGATCGACACGTACGCCGTGGGCACCCGTGTCGGCGTGTCGGCCGACGCGCCGTACCTGGACTCCGCCTACAAGCTGGTCGAGTTCGACGGCCGACCGGTGATGAAGCTCTCCTCGGCGAAGGTGACGGCACCCGGCCGCAAGCAGGTGTTCCGCCGTCCCGGCTGCGCCGACGTGATCGGGCTCGCCGACGAGCGGCCCCCCGAGGGCGGCGTGCCGCTGCTGGAGACGGTGATGCTGAACGGGCGGCGCACCGGCGGGCGGCCCACGCTCGACGAGAGCGGGGAGAGGCTCGCCGCGGACCTGGAGACGCTGCCCCCGGCCGCCCGCCGGATCCGGGCGCCGGTCGCGCCCCGGGCGACGGTCTCGGCGCGGCTGGGCGAACTCACGGCCGACGTCCGGCGCCGCATCGAGGACAGGACGCAGGCCGCCTCCACGCCGCCCCGCACCCATGACGCGCCCTGATGACGCGCCCCACCATCCGGATCGAGGAGGAGAGCGATGCCGCACACGTCGGAATGGACGGTCCGTCTTCATCTGTTCGAGGACGACGCGGGAACGACGAAAGCACAGCTGACCCTGGACACCGGCACCACGGAGATCACCGGCCACGGGAGTGCGCACTGCCATCCGGCGGACCCGGACGTGCCGGAGATCGGCGACGAACTGGCAGCCGGCCGGGCCATGAACGACCTCGCCCGGAAGCTGCTGAGGACCGCCGAGCGCGACATCGAGGGCGTGGGCGCCGCGCGGCCGCACCGCCAGGAGATCCCCGACGGATGGCTCACGTGAGCGACGGTGTCCCCGCGCCCCGAGCGCGTCGGCCGGACACGGGGGTGGTGGACGTCGCCGCGGCCCGGCCGTCCACCGACCCGTGACCGGCGTTGACCGCGGGTCGGTCGTACCGGGCGGCGTGCGGCCCGCCGCCGTCCGGAGGTACGGCCTGCCCCTGTGATCAGCGGACGACGTCGAAGACGTTCTTCTGCACGCCGTTGGCGTAGGCCTCGTGCTCGACCAGCGTCAGCTTCTGGGCGTCCTTGTCGGAAGTGCTGAACAGACGCTTGCCCGCACCGAGGAGGAGCGGGAAGACGAGCAGGTGGTAGCGGTCGATGAGGCCGGCGTCCGACAGGCCGTGGTTCAGGGCGGCACTGCCGTGCACGATGATCGGGCCGCCCTCGGTCTCCTTCAGCGCGGCGACGTCGTCGAGGGAGCGCAGGATGGTGGTCTCGCCCCAGTTCGACACCAGGTCGTCCTCGGTGAGGGTGGTGGAGACGACGTACTTCGGCATCATCTTGTAGTCGGCGAAGTCCTCCATGTCCGGCCAGACCGGGCTGAACGCCTCGTAGCTGGTCCGGCCCAGCAGCATCGCGGTGGCCTCCTGCTGCTCACGCCCCTTGATGTCGAAGGCCTCGGGGAGGAACTCGACGTTCTTGAAGGTCCAACCGGAGTTCCGGTAGCCGGGCTCGCCGCCCGGGGCCTCGACGACGCCGTCGAGGGAGACGAAGGCGGTGCTGATCAGGGTGCGCATCGGAAGTTCCTCGGTGTCTCGCGTCTGGTTCTCTGATGGTGAGAGGTACGGAAGGCGCGCGACGGGGTCGCACTCGCGGCCGTGGCGCACCAACCATGATCTCTGACTGCGGATCACCGTGAAACTCATCGGTCGTCCGCCGTCGGGTGCCCGAGGGGACGAGGTGCCCGAGGGGACGAGGCCGACACCGGTGGCGAATCCGTGACCATTGCCCGGAAGTGCGGTGAAGAAACCAGGTGATCCGACTGTGTGTTCTTCGATTCGCCGGGCACCAGGAGCGGCGGAGGTTGATAACTATGGTTCCCCTGCTTCTCGTTCTCCTGCTGGCCCTGATCCTCTTCGGCGCGGGCTTCGCGCTGAAGGCACTGTGGTGGATCGCCGTCATCGTGCTGGTCGTCTGGCTGCTCGGCTTCGTCATGCGCAGCGCGGACACGGGCGGCCGCAAGGGCCGCTGGTACCGCTGGTGACCCGCTAGACGGCAGCAGGACCGTGGGCCCCGGGAACACCCGGGGCCCACAGCCATGTCCCCCTCAGGGCCCGCCTTCGGACAAACGGCATAAGAGGCCCACTACCGGGCACCAGACCTCATAGCTGGGGTCCGGTGCAGCAGCGGAACCTGCGCCTCCAACCACCGGACCCCAGCGGCGGCACGCCCGGGCGCCACCACCGCCGACGGACTCAGGCGTCCGGCACTCCCCCTCACCCGCCCACGGTCCCGGACAGCCGCCGCCCGCCGCGAGGGACCGCCGCCCGCCACGAGGACTGCCGCCGGCGACGAGTCCACGGCCTACGCGAACCGCCGGGATCCGCGTGACACGAATGGCCCGCGAGCAGCGCCCAAGAAGGTGCGGGTGATCGTGGACACCGGCCGCGACGACGCCCCGGGGGGCGGCTCTCCGGCGGACGCCTGTGCGACACGGACCCGTGACCGATCCCGGCGGCACGGGCCCTCACCGGATCCCGCCGCGGCACGGCCCACACATCCCCCTCCTCTCAAAATGTGTCAGAAGGGACATAGTGGCCACTCGGATCGAGAACGGACGGTTACGTGTGATGTCCGGCGTACCGCCTCCCGTACACGCAGTACATCCGATGAGGAGAAGCCGCCGATGACTGAGTCCATACAGACCGGAACGGGGACGACCCGAGAAAAGGCCAAGGCGGAGACCTCGGCGACCGCCGGCCAGGCCAAACAGGCCGCTACCCAGGTGGCGGGCACCGCTGCGGAACAGATGCAGAACGTCATGGGTGAAGCCCGGCAGCAGGCGGGCACGGTCATCGACGAGCTGCGTCACCGCGCGATGGACGAGGCCGAGGGGCAGGCCAAGCGGGCCGCGGACACGCTGCGCCAGTGGGCGGGCGACCTCTCCGGCCTGGCCGAGAACGCCCAGAGCGACTCGCCCGCCCGCAGCCTCGCCGCCCAGGCCGCCGACAGGGGCCACCGAGCGGCCGACTACCTGGACGAGCAGGGCGTCGACGGCCTCGTCTCCAACCTTCAGGGCTTCGCCCGCCGACGGCCCGGCGTCTTCCTCGGGGGTGCTCTGCTGGCCGGACTGGCGGTCGGACGCCTGGGCCGGGCTGCAGGATCCGCCCGGTCCGGCGGGAACGGGTCACAGCTGCCCGCCGGAGCGCCGGACCAGGGCGCGCTGAACGCCCCGGCCTCCCCCGCGCCGCCCACCGGTTCCCCGACGGGCGCCACCTACGGCGCCCCCGGCCACATGCCGCCGGTCCCGCCGGCTCCCCCGGTCACCGGTACGCGGCCGGACGGCATCCCGGGCCGCCCGTACCCGGAGGTGTGAGATGGCTTCGCTCTCCCCCGCCCCCGGCTCGACCGAGCCGCGGGAACAGGACCGGTCCATGGGCCGGCTGCTGTCCGAGGTGACCGGGGACCTCCAGACGCTCTTCCGCCAGGAGGTCGAGCTGGCCAAGACGGAGATCAGGGAGGAGGCCTCCAAGGCCGGCAAGGCCGCCGGGATGTACGGCGGCGCCGGTTTCGCCGGCTACATGGTCCTGCTGTTCCTGTCCCTGGCCGCCGTACTCGGCCTGGCCAACGTGATGGACGGGGGCTGGGCCGCCCTGATCGTCACCGCCGTGTGGGCCGTCGTCGCGGCCGTGCTGTACCAGAAGGGCCGCGAACGGATGCGCACCGTCTCCCCGAAACCCGAGCAGACCGTCGAGACCATGAAGGAGAACGCGGAATGGGCACGTCATCCGACCAAATGAGGGCCGAGATCGAGGCCACCCGCGGCCGGTTGTCCGCGGACGTGGACCGGCTCGCCGATCGTACGAGCCCCCGGCGGGCGGTGCGCCGCCGCAAGGAGCGGATGCGCGGCACCGTGTCGGGCATCCGTGAGCGGGTGATGGGTACGGCGTCGGACACCGCCCACGGTGTGACCGGTGCCGCGCAGTCCACGGCCGCCTCCCTCCAGGAAGGCACCGGGCACGCGGTCGAATCGGTGCGGGACTCCGCCGACCAGGCGGGTCAAGCCGTGCGGCAGGCGCCCGACCTGGCCCGCCGTCAGACACGCGGCAACCCCCTGGCAGCCGGCCTGGTCGCCTTCGGCGTCGGAGTGCTGGCGTCCTCCTTGCTGCCCACCTCCGAGGCCGAGCAGCAGAAGGCGTCCGATCTCATGGAGAGCGAGGCGCTGGAGCCGGTCAAGCAGGCCGCCGCGGAGTCCGCGCAGCACCTCAAGGAAGGTGCCAAGGAAGTGACCCAGAGCGCGGCCGCCGAGGTGAAGGACACTGCCGCGCAAGCTGCCCGCACCACCCAGGACGAGGCGCGCGGCCAGGCCGGCCAGGTCACGGAACAGGCGCGTGACTCCGGCAAGAACCTCGCGGACGAGGCCAGGCGGAAGGGCTCAGGGGCCGGCTGATCGACAGACCCGCCCCGCCGTCGACGCCCCTCCCCCGCCGCTGGTGCGGGGAGGCGGCGTCGCCCGCCGCGGGCCGCGGGGACACCGGCGCCGGCCCCCTCCCGGCGAAGCGCCCGGGCGCCGGCCGGGCGACGCCGCGTTCACCGAGGTGAGAAGCCTCCTGTTCGGGGCAAACGCCCCGTGGGACCCAGAAGGCACGGCCGCCCACGCAGGGAGCGAGGACCGAATGGACCACGAGGAGATCGAGACACGGCTGCTGGACGGTCTGACGGTCGACGACCGCCGCCCGGAACAGCCGATACTGCTCGACGAAGCCGGCGAATCGATCACCACCTGGCGGGACAACTACCCGTACGACCACAAAGTGACGCGCAAGGATTACGAGCAACGCAAGCGGGTCCTGCAGATCGAACTGCTCAAGCTGCAACGCTGGATCAAGGACACTGGCGGCCGCCTGGTCGTGGTGTTCGAGGGCCGGGACGCCGCGGGCAAGGGCGGCACGATCCAGCGTTTCGCCGAGCGCCTGAATCCGCGCGGCGCCAACATCGTGGCGCTGGAGAAGCCCACGGAGCGCGAGAAGGGGCAGTGGTACTTCCAGCGCTACGTCAGCCACCTCCCCGGACCGGGGGAGATCGTCTTCTTCGACCGCTCCTGGTACAACCGGGCGGGAGTCGAACGCGTCATGGGCTTCTGCACGCAGCGGGAGTACGAACTCTTCCTCGAGCAGTGTCCGCCGTTCGAGAAGATGCTGGTGGACGACGGCATCATCCTGGTCAAGTTCTGGTTCTCCGTCTCACAGGCGGAGCAGCGGACGCGCTTCGCGATCCGCCAGGTCGATCCGGTCCGCCAGTGGAAACTGTCGCCGACCGACGTCAAGTCGCTCGATCTCTGGGACGACTACACCACGGCCAAGGTGGAGATGTTCCGGGCCACCGACACCGAACACGCCCCCTGGACCGTCGTCAAGAGCAACGACAAGCGACGTGCCCGCCTCGAAGCCATGCGCAGCCTGCTCCACCGGATCGACTACACGCCCAAGGATCCGGAAGCGGTCGGCAAGCCGGACCCGCTCATCGTCGGTGCCGCCGCCACCCTCCTCGAACCGGGTGAGGAGGACACGGTCCTCTCACCGACCCCGCTGACCGCCCGGACCGAAGGTCCCGGGAACCACCCCGACCCGCAGACCACCGCGCTTCGGTGATCACCGCGTTCTTCGTCGAACCCGGCGTGGGCGGCGGTGCCGGGCGGCGTCGGTGCGGCCACGCGACGTCGCCGGTCCTCTCGTCGAGCGCCACGAGGCGTCCGTCGGCGTCCTGTCCTCCGCATACGCACAGCCGTCGGCCATCCGGCGCGCGGTGGTCGCGTTCACGGAGCCGGTGCGGGTCCGGGCGGTGTCGGGGAACCGGAGCCCGCGGCGGCCGGTTCCGTACCCTGGTTCGCATGCGCACGCGCCCCACCCTCAGCTGGACGCCCACCGAGGACCTGCCGCCGGGCACCACGGACCCGGAGCCGGTCGTCGAGGCGCTGAGCACCGGCGGTGTGCTGGTCCTCAGCGGGGCGGGCATCTCCACGGAGTCGGGCATCCCCGACTACCGGGGCGCGGACGGAAGTCTGAGCAGGCACACCCCGATGACCTACCAGGAGTTCACCGCCGACGTCCGGGCCCGGCGCCGGTACTGGGCGCGCAGCCACCTGGGCTGGCGCACCTTCGGCCGCGCCCGCCCCAACGCCGGGCACCGGGCCGTGGCCGCGTTCGGCCGGCACGGACTGCTCTCGGGTGTGATCACCCAGAACGTCGACGGCCTGCACCAGGCCGCCGGCAGTGAGGACGTCGTGGAACTCCACGGAAGCCTGGCACGGGTCGTCTGCCTCTCCTGCGGCGCCGTCAGCGCGCGCCGGGAACTCGCCCGACGGCTGACGGAGGCCAACGCGGGCTTCGCGCCGGTGGCCGCGGGAGTCAACCCGGACGGCGACGCCGACCTCACCGACGAGCAGGTCGGGGACTTCCGCGCGCTGCCCTGCGCGGACTGCGGCGGCGTCCTCAAACCGGACGTGGTGTTCTTCGGTGAACCCGTTCCGCCGCAGCGGGTCGAGGACTGTCGTGAACTGGTCCGCGGAGCGACGTCACTGCTGGTCCTGGGCTCCTCGCTGACGGTCATGTCCGGGCTGCGGTTCGTCCGCCAGGCGGCCGAGGCGGGGAAACCCGTTCACATCGTCAACCTCGATCCGACCCGGGGCGACCGGCACGCGGCGGCCCGGGTGGCGCTTCCGCTGGGAGCGGCCCTCACCACCGTGACCGGCCGCCTGGGCATCCCCGTGGACGGCGAGGAGGCGGAGGCGGCCCGACCGAGGTGACACCGGACGGAGGCGGCCCGACCGAGGTGACACCGGGGAGCGGCGTCACCGAGGGCCTGTCCGGGGGATCGGGGGATCGTGCCCAAGACGCGGCGACCTGGACGTACCTGCGGGTGCGGTGTTCGAGAACACCCCTGGGAGACGCCGTACCGACGTGCGACACTTCCTGCCATGTTCGGCGTCAACGACCTCCCCACCTATCTGGCAGGGCTCGCCCTGATCATCCTGCTGCCCGGCCCCAACTCGCTGTACGTCCTCTCCGTGGCCGCCCGGCGTGGGGTGCGGGCCGGTTACACCGCCGCGGCCGGCGTGTGGTGCGGCGACGCCGTGCTGATGACGCTCTCCGCCGCCGGTGTCGCCTCCCTGCTCCAGGGCAACGCCGTGCTCTTCGGCATCGTGAAGTACGCGGGCGCCGGCTACCTGACCTGGCTGGCCGTCGGGATGCTCCGGGCCGCGTGGGGGATGTGGCGCGGCCGGCGGGAGCGGGCCGGGTCCGGTGCCGGGTCCGCCGCCGTCGCCGACGAGCGTCCCTTCCGGCGGGCCTTGGTCATCAGCCTCTTCAACCCCAAGGCCATCCTGTTCTTCGTCGCCTTCTTCGTGCAGTTCGTGTCAGAGTCCAACCCGGTCGTGGGGTTCGTGACTCTAGGCGTACTCGCCCAGTTGGCAAGCGTGTTGTACCTGTCTGCGCTCATCTTCGGCGGGTCTCGTCTAGCTGCTGCGTTCCGTCGTCGGAGGACGCTCAGCGCAGGGGCCACCTCGGCCGCCGGGGCACTCTTCCTGGGGTTCGCCGTCAAACTGTCACTGGCCGGCAGCTGAGCCGACCGGCCCGCAGCTGAGCCGAGGCGCGCCACCCGCTGTGGCCACGGACTCGGTGGTGCGGGATCCGCCGAGAGGCCGACGGCACCCCAACCGCCGCCCCCCACCTACCGCGATACCTACCGCGACCGCTCGCCCGGAGACGCCGCCGCCCGGCCGTCTTCGGCCGGAGCGGCCAGAGCCCGGGCGGCCCGGTCGCGGTGTGCGCGGAAACGGCGCAGGTACGACCGTGCCATGGGGCCCGGCGGGACCCCGCAGGCGAAGGCCCGCATGTTGCGTTCGCCCGTGTTGTAGCCGAGGGCGAGGAGTTCGTCGCGGGTGTAGCGGCGCGCGTGCCGCTCCGGAAGGGTGCGGTCGAGGTCCTGCAGATGCAGGGCCGCCGCCCGGATGGCGAACGCGGGATCCTCGCGGAGGTCCCGCCACCGCTTCGACAGGCCGTGCGTCCGCCGGACCCGCTCGAACGTCGCACGGTGCATGTTGGCCAGTCCGAAGGACGCTCCCGGCTTCCACCACTGCCACAGCCGTTCCAGCAACGGATGGTGCGGTTTGTACGCCTCGTTGTGCAGGACGGTCATCACGAGGAGCGGTGAGACTCCCGCTTCTGCGGCGCAGCGCGCCACCTGCGGGGCGTAGTCGGCCGGGTCGTATCCACCGGGCCGCAACGGCGGCTTCCGAACGCCCTCGGGGCCCGCCGGCCCGACCTCTCGCCCGGACACCGTCGCTCGCTCCGCCATCCTCGACCCGCCTCTCTTCCGCCGCCCGCCCCGCCCGTGCGGCGGGGCCGTCCCTGTGAGGGTGCGCGTGCCCCTGCGCCCCGGCCTCAATCCAGCCCGCGAGGGCTGGAGTGCCGCGCCGCCGACCGGGCATCCGGTTGTTCGGGCCGTCGCGGCGGCCCTTGACGTTTGCCTTCACGGTCCAGTGGGAGATTCGGCGTGATACTCGACGACATACCGGCGCCCCGCGCTCACGGCGGCGCACCCGACACGGCGGCGCGCAAGCAGCGCCTGCGCCGTCGTCTGGAGCGGCTGATCGGCGTGGCCGCCACCGAGGGCAACGTGCTGGTGCCCCTGCGCAACGGTGACGAGATCTTCCCCGCGATGCTCGGGGCGATCCGTTCGGCCGAGCACACCATCGACATGATGACCTTCGTCTACTGGCGTGGTCAGATCGCGCACGACTTCGCCGCCGCACTGGCCGACCGCGCCCGCGAGGGAGTGCGCGTCCGGCTGCTGCTCGACGGCTTCGGCGCCAAGGAGATCGAAGGGCGGCTGCTGAACCTGATGAGCGAGGCGGGCGTCCAGGTGGCCTGGTTCCGCAAGCCCGCGTGGCTGTCACCGTTCAAGCAGAACCACCGCTGCCACCGCAAGGCCCTCATCGTCGACGAGGACACCGCCTTCACCGGCGGCGTCGGCATCGCGGAGGAGTGGAGCGGCGACGCCCGCAACCCCGGCGAGTGGCGGGACACCCACGTCCAGGTGCGCGGTCCGGCCGTGGACGGCATCGCGGCCGCGTTCGCGCAGAACTGGGCCGAGTGCCACGACGAACTCTTCGACGACCGTGACCGCTTCACGGCACACCCGCAGGCCGGCTCGTCGGTGGTGCAGGTGGTGCGCGGCTCCGCGAGCATCGGCTGGCAGGACATGCAGACGCTCATCCGGGTCATGCTCACCTCCGCCGAGGAACGCTTCCGGCTGGCCACCGCCTACTTCGCCCCGGACACCTACTTCATCGACCTGCTGTGCGAGACCGCGCGGCGCGGTGTGTGCGTCGAGATCCTGCTCCCCGGGCCCCACACCGACCAGCGGGCCTGCCAGCTCGCCGGTCAGCACCACTACACGCGGCTGCTGGAGGCCGGCGTGCACATCCGCCAGTATCAGCCGACCATGATGCACGCCAAGATCATCACTGTGGACTCGGTGGCCTCCCTCATCGGGTCCACGAACTTCAACCGCCGGTCCATGGACCACGACGAAGAGGTGATGCTCGCCGTCCTGGACGAGGAGTTCACCGCCGCGCTCGACCGCGACTACGACGCGGACCTGCGCGACAGTGTGGACATCGACCTCAGGCGGTGGAGACGGCGGGCAGCGCTGCAACGGGCCAAGGAGTCCGCGGTCCTCCCGATCCGGCGCTTCCTGTGAACCTCCCGGCGAGAGTGCCCCCGCGACCACTAGAACTCAAGGAGAGTGCGGGGGCACTCCCCTGCCCCCGATGAGCGGTGGCGCCGAGGCGCGGCGGCGGGCCCCGGCGGATCGGCGGACACCGGCGGACGAGCGCGCGGGCCGCGACGAGAAAGTTTTCACGCGGGGACGTCGCCGCGGATCTGCCGCCGGCTCCGCGTGCGGGACCGTGGAGAGCGGGCGGGCACGAGCCGCCATCACCCCCTCGCGTCTTCCCGCACGTGTGCGCACGACGGACACGCGGACACGCGGACACGCGGACACGCGGACACGGCAAAGAACGGGACCCGGATGCCGGGTCCCGTTTCGACTGCCGCGGCCGGGGCCGGGCTGTCAGCTGGTGCTGAGCATGCCTTCGCGCAGGCGGGCCAGGAGGCGGGAGATCAGCCGCGAGACGTGCATCTGGGAGACGCCGAGCCGCTCGCCGA
>NZ_JBICUZ010000011.1:0-252260 GCF_043198675.1 Streptomyces sp. NPDC048734
CGCCCCGCCGCCCCGGGGGGGGGGCCGGGGCCGGCGGGGGGGGGGGGGGGGGGGGGGGGGGGGGGGGGGGGGGGCCGGGCCGCCCCCCCCCCCCCCCCCCCCCCCCCCCCCCCCCCCACCCCCGCTGTCGGCCTGGACGGCCTCGTCCTCAAGCGCCGGACAGTCTGGTCATGCGCTCCCCGCCGTCAAGCGGCAGGCCACGCCTCCGCCAGCATCTTGCGGGTGTCCGCCAGCAGCTGCGGCAGCACGCGCGTGTGGCCGACCACCGGCATGAAGTTCGTGTCGCCGCCCCAGCGGGGCACGATGTGCTGGTGCAGGTGCGCGGCGATGCCGGCGCCCGCGACCGACCCCTGGTTCATGCCGATGTTGAACCCCTGGGCGCCGGACGCGGTGCGCAGCGCGGTCATCGCCTGCTTGGTCAGCTCGGCCAGCTCCGTGGTCTCCGGCCCGGTCAGGTCGGTGTAGTCGGCCACGTGCCGGTAGGGGACGGTCATCAGGTGGCCGCCGTTGTACGGGTACAGGTTCAGGACGGCGTACACGTGCTCGCCGCGCCGGACCACCAGGCCGTCCTCGTCGGACTTCGCCGGGATCGCGCAGAACGGACAGCCGTCGTCGGCTCCGGGGCCCGTGGGCTTGTTCTCCCCCTGGATGTAGGCCATCCGGTGGGGCGTCCACAGGCGCTGGAACGCGTCCTGCGTCCCCACTCCGATCTGCTGCTCCGGCTCACTCGTCATGCTAGGCAGCATATGGCTTCGCCCGTTCGCGGCGTGTCGGCGGGGGGAGCGTGAACGCGACGGGCGCCAGGCTGGGCCGATGACCGAAGACAGCCGTCTGATCCGCTGGGAACGGAGCACCGAGATGCTCCTCTCCCTCGCCTCGCTGACCTACCTCGCCGGGTACGCCGTCCTCGTTCTCGCCCCCGATCTCGCCGACGCCTGGCGGGACTGCAGTCTGGCGGTCCTGCTCGCGTCGTGGGTGCTGTTCGTGGTGGACTACGCGGTGCGCTGGCGGCTCAGCGGGCAGGGCCCGGGCTTCGTACGGCGGCACTCCCTGGACACCCTGGTGGTGCTGTTGCCGCTGCTGCGCCCGGTGCGGATCGTGCGGCTCTACGAAACCGTGCTGCGACGGCGCGGGGAGCCACGGCTGTCGCTGCACGCGCGCGTGATGTTCTACGCGGGAGTGTCGACGCTGCTGCTCGGTTTCGCGGGGTCGCTCGCCGTGTACGCCGAGGAGCGCGGGGCGCCGGGCACGGAGATGCACACGTTCGGCGACGCGGTCTGGTGGGCCTGTTCCACCCTGTCCACCGTCGGCTACGGCGATGTGACGCCGGTCACTCCCATGGGCCGGTTCGTCGCGGTCGGCCTGATGGTGTGCGGCCTGGCCCTGCTGGGCGCGGTGACCGGCTCCTTCTCGTCCTGGCTGATCCAGGTCTTCTCGCGCGAGGGCGAGCGGGGGGACGAGACGGAGCGCCCCTCGGACGGGTGACCCGCCGAAGGCACCGCGAGTCGCCCCGGAAGGTCGGCTCCCCGGGCACGGCAAGCCCTCCTCGGAGCCCGGCTCCACGAGGACACGACGGAACCCCGCCGAAGCCCGGCTCCACGAGGACACGACGGGACGCCCCCCGGAAAGCCGAGACCGCGGGGGAACGGGGCAGGGCCCCGGGGAGCGGACTCGCCGGGGCCCCGCGTCCGGTGGATCAGACCTGCGCGCGCTCCTCGACGACCTTCGCGATCTTCGCGACGGCCTCGTCGAGCGGGATGCCGTTCTCCTGGGAGCCGTCGCGGTAGCGGAAGGACACCGAGCCGTTCGACATGTCCTCGTCGCCCGCGATGACCATGAAGGGCACCTTCTGCTTCTGGGCGTTGCGGATCTTCTTCTGCATGCGGTCGGAGGAGGAGTCGACCTCGACCCGCAGCCCTTGCTTCTTCGCGGCCGCGGCGAACTTCTCCAGGTACTCCACGTGCGCGTCGCCGATCGGGATGCCGATCGCCTGCACCGGGGCCAGCCAGGCCGGGAAGGCGCCCGCGTAGTGCTCCAGGAGCACCGCGAAGAACCGCTCGATCGAGCCGAAGAGGGCACGGTGGATCATCACCGGGCGCTGCTTCGAGCCGTCGGGGCCGGTGTACTCGAGATCGAAGCGCTCCGGCAGGTTGAAGTCCAGCTGGATGGTCGACATCTGCCAGGTGCGGCCGATCGCGTCCTTGGTCTGCACGGAGATCTTCGGGCCGTAGAAGGCGGCGCCGCCCGGGTCGGGCACGAGCGGGAGGCCCTGCTTCTCGGCGACCTGGCGCAGCGTCTCGGTCGCCTCCTCCCAGACCTCGTCCGAGCCGACGAACTTCTCCGGGTCCTTGGTGGACAGTTCCAGGTAGAAGTCGGTCAGGCCGTAGTCGCGCAGCAGGCCGAGGACGAAGGTGAGCGTCTTGTCGAGCTCCTCCGACATCTGCTCGCGGGTGCAGTAGATGTGCGCGTCGTCCTGGGTGAAGCCGCGGGCACGGGTCAGACCGTGCACGACACCGGACTTCTCGTACCGGTAGACGGTCCCGAACTCGAAGAGGCGCAGCGGCAGTTCGCGGTAGGAGCGGCCGCGCGCGTCGAAGATCAGGTTGTGCATCGGGCAGTTCATGGGCTTGAGGTAGTAGTCCACGCCCTCGTCGAGCTGCATGGGCGGGTACATGCCGTCGGCGTACCAGTCCAGGTGGCCCGAGGTCTCGAAGAGCTTCCCCTTCGTCGCGTGCGGGGTGTAGACGAACTCGTAGCCCTCCTCCTCGTGGCGGCGGCGCGAGTAGTCCTCCATGACCCGGCGGATGATGCCGCCCTTGGGGTGGAAGACGGCGAGGCCGGAGCCGATCTGCTCGGGGATGGAGAACAGGTCCAGCTCGCTGCCCAGCTTGCGGTGGTCGCGCTTCTCCGCCTCGGCGAGGAAGTCGAGGTGCGCCTTCAGCTCGTCCTTGGAGGGCCAGGCGGTGCCGTAGATGCGCTGGAGCATGGGGTTCTTCTCGCTGCCGCGCCAGTAGGCGGCCGCGTTGCGCATCAGCTTGAACGCCGGGATGAGGCGGGTGGTGGGCAGGTGAGGGCCGCGGCAGAGGTCCTTCCAGCACAGCTCGCCGGTCTTGGCGTCCAGGTTGTCGTAGATGGTCAGCTCGCCGGCGCCCACCTCGACGTCCGCGCCGTCGTCGTGGGAGGCGGAGCCCTTGAGACCGATCAGCTCCAGCTTGTACGGCTCCTCCGCCAGCTCCTCGCGGGCGGCCTCGTCGGTCACCACCCGGCGCGAGAACCGCTGCCCGCGTTTCTGGATCTCCTGCATCTTCTTCTCGACGGCCTTGAGGTCCTCGGGCGTGAACGGCTTCTCCACGTCGAAGTCGTAGTAGAAGCCGTCCTTGACCGGCGGGCCGATGCCGAGCTTGGCCTCGGGGAACAGCTCCTGCACAGCCTGCGCCATGACGTGCGCGGTGGAGTGGCGCAGGATGTCGAGACCGTCCGGGGAGGAGATCTCGACGCCCTCGACGGTCACGCCGTCGCGCAGTTCGTGGGTGAGGTCCTTCAGCTCGCCGTCCACGCGCGCGGCGACGATCGAGCGCTCACCGGTGAAGAGGTCGGCGGCCGTGGTGCCCGTCGTCACCGTGCGCTCTTCCCGCTCGGAATCGCGTTGGATGATCACACGGACGTCTGACACCGGTCTCTCCTGACTGAAGGCGGAAGCGCGGCCGGAATCCATCGCCACGCAAGAGGCGATCGTACCGACCCGGGACCGCCCTCCGCGAAATCATTCTCCCCCGCAGGCCTCCTCGAAGAAGTCCAGGTTCTCCTGGAGGGATTTCATCAGCCGGTCCCGTTCGGCATCGTCCACCTGCACCGGGACCACTCCGTGGGCGCCGCTCAGCCTGCGGAACCCGCCCCGGCTCTCCAGCCGTCCCTGCACCCGCACCGGCAGTCCGACCAGATGGGCCTGGCCGGCGATGCGGTAGTCCTCCTCGTCGAGGGTGAGCCGGACCTGCGGGACCTCGGCCCCGGCGAGCACCCGCAGCCGTACGCCGCCCTCGCCGCGCGGCCCCGACCTGCGCAGCCGGACCACGGTGCCGGTGATCCGCACGGACACGGAGGGTTCCTCGCGCAGGTAGCGGGCGCCCGCCTCGCGCAGGGCGGTGAGGTCTCCGGGGGAGAACTCCACGGGTCCGGCACCGGCCGCGCAGTCCTCGGGGACCCCGGCGGCGGGTGCCCACTCGACGGCGATCCGGGCTCCCTCGGTGCCGCGCACCAGGGCGACGACCGCCTCGGTCAGCTCGCGGCTGGCGCCGGCCTCCACGGCCCCGTCGAAGGCGTCCATGCCGCCGGTGGCGCGCCGGTAGTCGATGGCCTCGCGGACGGCGTGGACCGCCTGGTGGAGGCGTACGGCGAGGGGGCGGGCGGTGGCGACGGGGGCGAAGGCGGTCAGGCGGCGGCCGTCGGCGGCGGTGCCGACGAGGACGCTCTCCAGCATGGCGCCGGCCGACCGCCGGTGGCGGGCACCGTGGTAGCCGGCCCGCGCGCGGGTGGCGAGCGCGCCGGCGAGCAGCGTCTGCCGGGCGGCGCCGCGCAGCCGGTCCTCGGCCGCCCAGGAGGCGGTTCCGGCCGCCTCGGCGGGCCCGGACGGGGTCTCCCGCCACCAGCGGATCTCGTCGCTCGGCACGGCGAGGGCGAGAAGGACCTCCCGGGCGGCGGGCGTCTGGCTGCGCTCCAGCGCCAGCAGTGCCTCGCCGAGCAGGTCGTCGCTGTCGGGGAAGGCGCGGTTCTCCGGTACGAGCAGGCTGGTCGCGGCGCCGCCCGGTCCGGGCGGGGTCCAGCGGCCGTAACGGCCGGCGGCGCCGCCGCGGCGCTGCCAGCCGTGCCGGCGCAGCAGGGCTCCGAGGACGGCCGGGTCGACCTCGGCGGCCTCGGGGGGCCGGTTCCAGGAGGAGTCGACGGGGTGTGGCCGTACCGGCCTCAGGGACTCCTGCAGCGGGCGGTGCGTCATGGCCTGCCTCCCGTCCCGACCCGCGTCATGATCTCGCACAGCGCCCGGTCGTCGAAGATCCGTGCGGTCGGGACCCGCACGGTGGTCCGGAACCGGCCGGTGACCGGATGCCCCGCCAGGTTGACCCAGTAGCAGCAGTGCCGCAGGTCGAGCCGGTCGTGGCCGGCCCGCAGCCACTGGTCCCGCGACCGCGGCACGATCATCACGACGAGGATCTTGTGCACCGACACCGGGGTGCGGGCGAGCTTGCGCAGGTGGTCGTTGTCCAGCGTGAAGGAGAAGGAGCGCCCCGGCGGGTCGGGCGGGAGCTGGTACGTGGCCTTCAGCTGCACCTTGATGGTCACCTCGTCGTCGACGGTGTGACCGGGGGCGCTGTGGCTGACGTGCCAGTCGATGCCGTTGTCGGGGAACGGCTGGGACAGCGAACAGCCCGCGGCCGCGGCGACCGCGTGGAGGTAACCGACCTGGAGTGTCTCCATGCACGCCGTGGTGGCGAGCGATCCGCGAAGGGGGCCCGTGAGTTCGGGCAGCAGCCCGCCCCGTTCGGGCTGCGCTGTCACCATGACCGAACAGCCTTCCGAGCAATGAGGATCCCCGGCACCGGGGACTGGGAGAACTTCACGTCGGGCCCCTGAACTGGAAGGACCCGTACTCCTGTTGTCTCCTCCCGGCGTACGGCGCAAACAGCCCGGGTATCACCAGACGGGCGGCGGACGGAACGTCGGCTGCCTTGGGTGAGCGAGGGGTTGGTGGATATGACGTGCTGGTACGAGGGGCCGCTGGCGGCCTTCGACACGGAGACGACGGGCGTCGACGTCGAGACCGACCGGATCGTGTCGGCCGCGCTCGTCGTGCAGGACGCGCCGGGCCACCGGCCCCGGGTGAGCCGGTGGCTGGTGAACCCGGGCGTGCCGGTGCCCGAGGGGGCCACGGCGGTGCACGGTCTGACGGACGAACACCTTCAGCGCAACGGCCGCTGGCCGGCCCCGGTGATGTACGAGATAGCCGAACTCCTCGGCGAACAGGCTTCTGCCGGGCGTCCGTTGGTGGTGATGAACGCGCCGTTCGACCTGACGCTGCTCGACCGCGAGCTGCGTCGGCACCGCGCGTCCGCGCTGGGGCACTGGCTGGAGCCGGCGCCGCTGCGGGTGCTGGACCCGCGGGTCCTGGACAAGCACCTGGACCGCTACCGCAAGGGCCGTCGCACGCTCACCGACCTGTGCGGGCACTACGGCGTGACGCTGGCCGAGGCGCACGACGCGGCCGCGGACGCGCTGGCGGCGCTGGAGGTAGTGCGGGCGCTGGGCCGGCGTTTCGCGGCCCGGCTGGAGCGGCTGTCCCCCGCCGAACTGCACGTGCTGCAGACGTCCTGGCACGCGGCGCAGGCCCGCGGGCTCCAGGCGTGGTTCGCGCGCAGCGGCACCCCCGAGACGGTCGACACGTCCTGGCCGCTGCGCCCGGCGCTGTCGGCGGCGGCGTGACGAGGGGCGTCCGACCGCTCCCGCCGGGGCATGAAAGAAGCCGGTCCGCGTGATGCGGACCGGCCTTTCCCGGTGGGCGATACTGGGTTCGAACCAGTGACCTCTTCGGTGTGAACGAAGCGCTCTCCCACTGAGCTAATCGCCCGGGAACGGACTGAACAATACAGGTCCCCCCGGGGATCCTTCAAACCGCTTCGAGATACCGGAGCAGGCCGCGCCGCCCGGCCCTCATCATCAGCCGGTGGTTGGCGCGGAACAGTGGACGTCCGGGCACGGCGAACCTCCTGAGCAGCGGCTTGGTGACGTCGACGACCTGCTCGTAGCGGGCCAGGCTCCCCGCGCCGTGCGCGGTGACCGTCCAGCGCGCCCAGCCCTCGAGGTCCCCGGCCATCGCGATCTCCAGCACACCGGCCACCGGGTCCCGCCGCACCTCGCGCGCGGTGAAGGTCAGGCCGTAGGGCAGGAGCGAGCGGACGGTGACGACGCCGCTGGTGTCGTCCAGCCGGGTCACCTCGCGGACCTGCGGCCACCAGCGCGGATAGTCCTCGACCCGCTCCAGCGCCGCGTGGACGGCGGCGGGCGGCGCGGGCAGCGGCCACCGGCTGAGGAAGCGGTAGTGGTTGAGGTCCATGCGCCGAGTGTGCCCGCCCGCGGGCCGGGAAGGCCGGGATCTGAGTACGTCCTGAGTAGCCACGCCCATGCCCCGCGGCGAGGCGCGAGTCACACTCCGTTGCATGACGCACCTTCCGCCCCCGGCCGAGGAGCTGCGGCTCCTCGACGCAGAGCTGTGGCAACTGGACGCCCGCCGGGCCCAGTTGCTCGCGCGCCGCGCCTGGCTGGTCGCCTCGCTCCAGTCGTCGCGCCCGGCCGCGCCGCCCCTGCCCCCGGCCGTGCCGCGCCGCGAGGCGAGCGCCCCGCGGGTCCAGAACGTGCTCCTGCTGCTCGGCGGCATCCTGCTCACCGTTGCGGCGATCGCGTTCACGCTCGTCAGCTGGGGGCACCTCGGGATCACCGGACGGGCCCTGGTGCTCGGCACGGTCACGCTGGCGGTGCTCGCCGCCCCGCTGCCGTTGCTGCGGCGCGGGCTGCGCTCGACGGCGGAGTCGGTGGCCGGTCTCGGCCTGGCCCTGACGGTGCTGGACGCCTACGCCCTGCACGAGACGGCCCTCGCCGGTACCGACGGCACGGGCTACGCGGCGGCCGCCGCGGCGGTGCTCGCCGGGCTCTGGGCGGCGTACGGCCGCGGTCTCGGCGCGCTGCGGCTGCCGCTGCCCGCCGCGCTGGTGGCGGCCCAGCTCCCCCTGACCCTCTGGGCGGTCGCGGCGGGCGCGGACCCGCACGCGGTCGCCACGGCGCTGCTGGTGACGGCCGGCCTGGACACGGTCCTGGCGCTGCTGCTGCCGGCCGGGGCCGTCGGTGCCGTCCGGGTGACCGCCACCGCCGGCGGGTACGGTCTGGGCGGCTGGGGCGTTCTGGCGGCGGGCTGGCTGTCGTGGACGGCCACCGGCCCGGGCGACGCCGCCCGTGCGGCGGCGCTCCTCGTCTTCGCGGCGGTGATCGCGCTGGTGGCGGCCGCGCGGCTGCCGGAGCCGGGCGTCGCGACGGGCACGGCGGTCGCCGGAGGCCTGCTGCTGGTGGCGGCGGGCGGCGGCCCGCTGCGGGCGTCCCTGCCGGCCGGCTGGGCGGTCCCGGTCCATCTGGTGCTCGCCGTCGCGCTGTTGGCGGCGGTGCGCGCGCACCGGCTCCCCGAGCCGGTGCGGCAGGGAGTGGTCCGGGCCTGTGCCGCGGTGCAGGCGCTGGCGCTGCTGTGGGCGGTGCCGCTGGTGGTCGTCACGCTGCTGGGACCGCTCGGCTGGGCGGAGCGCCCCTGGCGGGGCGAGCCGTCGGACGCCCGCGCCGCGGTCACCGTGCACACGCCGTGGCCGCCGTACGCGGGGCAGGCCCTCCTCGTCCTGGTGGCCGTCGCCGGTGTCCTGTTCCTGACCGGGCGGTACGAGGCCCGGCGGCCGTGGGCGCGGACCGGAGCCCTGGTCCTGGCCTGGGCGGCCTGCGTGGCCCTCCCGGCGGTGCTCGGACTCCCCTACGTCGCGGCGCTGGCGGTGCTGGGTGCCGTGACGGTGGCGACGGTCTTCCTGCCCACGCCGTGGCCGGCTCTGGCCGGCTCGCTCCACCTGGCGTTCCTCTCCCTGGCGACCCAGTCGGCGACCCTGACCGTCCTGTCGGTGCTGGCGGTGTCGTGCGCGACGGCGTGCCGGTGGCCCCGCCTCACCCCGGTCGCGGCGCCGGCCGCCCTCGGGTACGCCACCGCGCTGGCCGTCGCGACCGGCGCCGCGGCGGACCTGCGGCCGTCCCACACGGCGCTGCTCGTTCTCTGCGTCCCCGTGGCCGCGGCTCTGGCCGCCGCCCGGCTCGGCGCGTCGGCGGCGACCGTGCCGGTCGAGGCGGCGGGAGCCGCCGCCGCGCTGCTCGCCCTGGGCCTGGCGGCGACCGACGCGCCGATGCTGGCCACGGTGCTGGCGGCCTGCGGCGTGATCGCCGCGGGCACGGCGGCCCGGCCCGACCGCCGCCGGGCCGCCTACCCGGCCGCCGCCCTGTTCCTGCTGGCCACCTGGGTCAGGCTCGCCGCCTGGGACGTCACCACCCCGGAGGCGTACACCCTTCCCGTGACCGTCCCGGCGCTGCTCGTCGGGGCCTGGCGCCGGCACCGCGAACCGCTGACCGGGTCCTGGACGGCGTACGGCCCCGGCCTGGCCGCGACCCTGGTGCCGAGCCTCGCCGCGGTCTGGAGCGACCCTCAGTGGCCGCGCCCGCTGCTGCTGGGCGCGGCCGCCCTGCTGGTCACCCTGCTCGGTGCCCGGCACCGGCTGCGGGCCCCGCTGCTCCTGGGCGGCTCGGTGCTGGTGCTGGACGCCCTCCACGAACTGGCCCCCTACCTGGTGCAGGTGACCGACGCGCTCCCCCGCTGGGTACCCCCCGCACTCGCCGGAGTCCTGCTGCTCGCCGTGGGCGCGACGTACGAGCGGCGACTGCGGGACGTCCGGCACGTGCGGGAGGTTCTGGGCAGGATGAACTAGCGCCGCGACGGGCGACGTTCGCCCTGTCGCGACGCCCGGCACGCTCCCCCGGAGGGGGGGACCCCCAGTCGCCGCACCGGCCGAAGACCCGAGCAGGCCCGGTACGAGGGCCTCCGGCCGGCACTCCCCCAGCCTCCGGCCGGGGGTACCCCCAAAGCACGCACCGGCCGCCGCTCCTTCACGGGCGAACGCTGCCCGCCACGGCACCAGCCCTCGGGGAACCGGTCCTCCCGGAGCCGGTCCTTCGCGAACCGCTCCCCTACGACGGCATCCTGTCGCCGAGGAGTGCCAGGTTCTCGATGGCGGCGAGGCCGTAGAGCGCGGTGTCGTTGGTGGACACCCACGCGGCCTCGCTGCCCGGCACCAGGGTGGCGGGCCCGCTCAGCGCCTCCGTCTTCCAGGGGGCGGACTCCTTGTAGCCGTCGGAGTTGTAGAACTTCTCCCAGGCCCGCTTGGCGAGTTTGTCGTCCCCGGTCTGCACGGCGGCGTACGCGTCGAGGCGGGAGTGGCCCTGGAACAGCAGCAGGGTGCCGAAGTTGGAGCCGTAGCGGGCCGCCTGCTCGGCCTTGGTGGCGTTGAAGTAGCGGCAGTAGTCGAAGTAGGCCTCGTTGAACTTCGGCATGTCCACGAGGTGGATCAGCTCGGCGCACAGCTCGTTGAGGCCGAAGACGGCGGAGAGGTGCGAGACGCCGACGGCGGGCTTCTCGGCGACGGCGAACTTCCCGGTGTCCAGGTCGTAGAGGCCGGTGCCCTGGACGAAGCCGTTGGGCTGGGCGGCGATCGTCTCCATCGTGGACAGCACGCGCGCCCTGGCCTTCTCCCACTTGGGGCCCTTGCGCTCCCACTCGGTGAGCCAGGCCGACACCAGGCCGCTCCAGTCCGTGCCGAAGCCGATCGACAGGGCGTGCCGGTCGGGGGTGTACGGCTCGGTGCGGATCTTGCGGATCGGGTCCAGGACGAGGAACGTCTCGTCGGAGTCGACGTTGGCGTGCATGAGGTCGCCGACCCGTTCGTCCGCCGTGAGGAAGTAGTAGTAGCGGCGGTACGTCGTGTTGGCGATGCGCTGCTGCTTGGCGCTGTCGGCGTAGTGCTGGACGCCGTGCCGGGTGCCGAGGCCGGCCCACTGGCCGAGGTGGTAGACGTCCACCTCGCCGGTGTGCCGGGTCATCGCCTCGGCGAAGCGGAAGATGTCCGACCGGCCGCTGCGCAGGTACGCGAACCAGAGCCAGAGGTCCGGCGACAGTTCGGAGTTGTCCCAGGCGTAGCCGCCGATGTCGTAGCGCCACTGGTGCCGCACGGTGTCGTAGGTGTGCATGATGTCGCCGTAGTCCCAGAAGCCGTACCAGCGGCGCTGCTCCACCTGGTCCTTGTAGTAGGTGAAGAGGAAGTCGAGGTGGTCCTCGATCTTCGCCTTGGCGGGGGTGGAGCGGTCCGGCTCGGAGTAGAGGCCCGGTCCGAAGACCTGGGCCTTGATGAGCTGCTTGGGCGGGGCGGCGAGCTGGGGCAGCACCCGGACGGCCTCGACCTGTTCGGCGAGCTGCGCGGGGGTCGGCGTCGACTCGTTGGCCCAGAAGAGGAGTTCGGAGGTGCGGGCGATGCCGTAGGGGGTGCCGAAGCCGGGCTCGTAGTCCTCGTAGGTGATGTTGAGGCCCTCGAGTTGTTCGGCGAAGGTGTCCTGCTCCATGCCGTCGTGGTAGAAGCGCAGGTCCATGGGCTGCGCCTCGGGTGACCAGAGCCAGAGGGTGACCTCGGCCTCCTCGGTCTGGGCGTCGCGGATGTCGAGCTGGGCGGGGAACTTCTCCCAGAAGTCCCGCAGCCCGAAGGAGAGTCCGCCGCTCGCCCCGCCGACGTACCCGAAGCCGGAGGCTCGCCTGCCGCCGCCGGCGCCGATCCAGCCGTGGCCCTTCTTGGTGCGCTTGCGCACGGTGAAGCCGTCGGCGGAGAGCTGGGAGAGGGTGTAGTCGCCCCATTCGGGGATGTACTGGAGCCGGGTGGTGACCCGCTGGTCCCAGGTGGCCGGGTCGGGCAGCTTCTCCCCCGCGTACTGGGCCGCCTGCACGGCCGCGCCCGGGTCGCGGCGCAGGCCGGTGATGCCCTTGACGGCCTCCCGCAGCAGGCCCGTGCCCTCGCCGCCGATGCGGATGTGCCGGTCGTAGGCCGCGTCGCGCATCGGGACGCTGAAGCGCACGCCGAGGCCGCGGATGAAGTCGCCGCCGGCCTTGCCGGGCTCCTGCGTGCCGTCGTAGGTGATGGTGTGCACCATGCGGAAGGAGTCGGCGCCTGCGTAGAAGTAGAGGCGGATCGAGAAGGGCAGCCAACTGCGGCTGCCCTTTCGGTGCTTGCCGTCGATGCGGACGACGGCGCGGACCGGGCCCTCCTGCTCGACGGTGACGGCGTCGACGGCCCCGTCGAAGCGCTCGGTCTTGACGGCGCCCTGGTCCCCGTCCTCGATCTCGGGCTGCCGGATCAGCACCAGGCGGCCGTTCCTGGCGATCTCGGTGGAGCCGCGGGTGACCGACCTGACGAGGGTGGCGCCGGACTTGCCGATCTTTACGGTGATGACGCCGGTCGACACGTCGATGGTGCCGCCGCTTCTGTCGACGGTGACCTTCTTGGCGGGGGCGGCCGGCGCCCCGGCGGCCAGGGTGAGCTTGCCGTTGCCAGAACTGACTGCGTGGGCGGTCCACTTGAGCGATCCGTCCGGCCAGTAGGCGATCGGCCAGGACTGCACGGGGACGGCCTTGCCGTCGGCGTCCGTCAGCGCGAAGGTCTGGTCCTCCCGGTGGACGCCCATCGGCCAGGGCACGCCGAGCGTGGAGCCGGGGGCGGCGCCGAGGCCGCCGTCCTCCAGCCAGTCCAGGGTGACCGGGTCGGCGTCCGCGGGCGCTGCCACGGGGGCGGCCCCGGCGTTCTTCGTCCCTAGCGCCCAGGAGAACTGTGCGGCGGCTCCGGCGACGGCCGCCGCCTTGAGGAGGGATCTGCGGGGGATGGGAGACATGGGATGCTGCCTTTCCTTCCGTGCGGAGTGCAAGGGCTGGTCAGGGGCATGACAGATTGAGGTCCGGCGCCCGGGGTGCCGGCCCGGAGGGGCACCGCCCGTCAGCGGTGCCGGTGGCGCTCCTCGACGGCGACGGCCGCCGCCGCGACGGCCCCCAGGACGGGGACCGCCAGCGGCGCGATGAACAGGGCGGACAGAGCCACGACGCCCAGCCCGCCGACGATCAGGAAGGACCCCGCGGGGTCGAGCACCGTCCGGCGCCCGGCGTCCGCGAGTAAGGTCCGCCAGGAGGCTCCCGGCGTCCAGAGGGCCGCCGCCCGCAGCAGGGCCACGACCAGCCCGATCAGTGCGAACAGACCGACGGCCCCGACGAACGGCCCGCCGGGCAGCCCGGCCCGCGCGGCCTGGACGTCCACCCAGACCGCGGCGCCCGCCGCCCACCCGGCGAGCCCGACGGCCCACCCTCGGCGCAGGGCCGCCCGGAAGTCCGCGACGAACTCCCGCAGGCCGCCGCCCTCATGACGCGTACGCCGCCGCAGGTGCCGTGCGCCGGCGGCGAAGGCGGCGGGACAGGTGACGACCCCGAGACAGGCCACGGCGATCCACACGCCGGTGAGCAGGCACTCGGCGAACACCGCGAAGCGCTCGCCGAACACGGACTCCCTGCGCGGGCGCTCCTTGCGCGGGGCGCGCTCCTTCACGCGTGCTTGCGCCATGGTGACGGCCTCAGCCCTTCAGTCCGGACGTCGCCATGCCGTCGATGAGGTAGCGCTGGAAGGCCATGAAGAAGGCGATGACCGGCACCAGCGCCACCAGCGACATCGCGATCATGCTGCCGTAGTTGGAGATGCCCTCCTGGTCGCGGAACATCATCAGGCCGAGCGAGACGGTGTACTTCTCGGGGGTGTTGAGGTAGATCAACGGCCCCATGAAGTCGTTCCACGCGTTGATGAAGGTGAAGATGGCGCTGGTGATGAGGGCGGGCCGGCACAGCGGCAGCACGATGGACCAGTAGGTCCTCAGGTGGCCGCAGCCGTCGAGTTTGGCGGCCTCGTCCAGCTCGCGCGGCAGCCCGCGCATGAACTGCACCATCAGGAAGACGAAGAACGCCTCCGTGGCCAGGAACTTGCCCGCGACGAGCGGCACCAGCGTGTCGACGAGTTCCAGGTTGCGGAACATCACGTACTGCGGGATGAGCAGGACGTGGTACGGCAGCAGCAGCGTGCCGATCATCAGCGTGAACAGCAGGTTCCGCCCGGCGAACCGGATCTTGGCGAAGGCGTACGCGGTCAGCGAGCTGGACACCACTACACCGACCACGGCGAGAACCGCGTACATCAGCGAGTTGACGAAGAAGCTGCTGATGGAGATGCCGGAGATGCCGTCGGCGAGTCCGGAGAAGTTCGCCCAGACCGGCTCGGCGGGCAGCAGGTCGAGGCTGGCGATGATGTCCTTGCTCGGCTTGAACGAAGCTCCGACCACCCAGATCACGGGATACAGGACGACCGCGAGGAGGACGAGCGCGCCCACGTGCCAGGCGATCGATCCGGTGCGCCGCCGCTCGTCCGCGGTACGCACGGCAGGGCTGGTGGCAGTGGTCACTTGGCGGCCTCCTCGTAGTGCACCCACTTCTTCTGCGACCAGAACAGGACCGCCGTGACGAGCGCCACCGCGACCACCAGCGTCCAGGCCATCGCGGAGGCGAAGCCCATCTGGGCCTCCTTGAAGCCCTTCTGGTAGAGGTAACAGGTGTAGACGAGCGTGGCGTCGGCGGGCCCGCACCGGGTGTCGGAGACAACGTACGCGGAGCCGAACACCTGGAACGCGTGGATGGACTCCAGCAGCACGTTGAAGAACAGCACCGGGGAAATCATCGGAAGCGTGATGTTCCAGAACCTGCGGAAGGGCCCGGCCCCGTCCACCTCGGCGGCCTCGTACAGCTCCCGCGGAACCTGCTTGAGGCCGGCCAGGAAGATGACCATGGGCGCGCCGAACTGCCAGATGCTGAGGGCCACCAGGGCGTAGAGGACGTAGTCCGGGTTGCCGATCCAGCCACCCACGTCGAAACCGAAGATCTTCTGCGTGCGGTCCACGACCGCGTCGTCCGAGAACAGCGCCCGCCACACGAAACCCACGGAGACGCTGGCGCCGATGAGCGAGGGCATGTAGAACGCGGCCCGGTACACGCCCTGGCCACGCCGCTTCTGCGCGAGCAGCAGCGCGACGCCGAGTGCGAGCAGCAGCTTCAGCGGAGTGGCCACGACGACGTACTTCAGCGTGACCTCCACCGACTTCTGCCAGCGCGGGTCCTCGAACATCGTCGTGAAGTTGTCCAGCCCCACCCACTGGGGCGGCGTGAACAGGTTGTAGCTGGTGAACGCGTAGTAGAGGGACGCGATCATCGGTCCCGCCGTGAGCAGCAGGAATCCCGCGATCCACGGCGACATGAAGAGATAGCCGGCGAGGTTCTCGCGGCGCCGCCCGCGCCGCCCGGCGACGGGAGCGGCGGACCGCTTCCCGGCCGGGCGCGCGGGCGCTTCTTTGACAAGCGTCATGACGGTAGGTCCCCTCAGCCCGCGAACGCGGCCTTGGCCTCGCTGAACAGCGCCTTGGCGGCGGCGGCCGGCTTGGACTTGCCCTGGGCGACCTCACCGCCGAGGCGACCGAACGCCGCCTCGATGATGTCGGCGCCGGACGGGTGCGGGGTGATCTTCCCGAGCACGCCGGCCGCGGCTACCTCGTCCTCGTACGCCTTGACGCCCTTGTTGTTGTCGTCGGTGGGCGTGAACGCCTCGTACTGCTCGGTCGTGGCGAGGATGCCGCGGTCGTAGCCCATGATCTTGCCGACCTCGGGGTCGTGCACCATGAAGTCGATGAACTGCGCGGCCTCCTTGGGGTGCTTGGTCCCCGAGAAGGCGCTCAGCATCAGCGAGCCGAGGTACTGACCGGTGTCCTTGCCGTTCGTGGTCGGGATCGGCGCGAGCCCGTAGTCCGACTCGCCCTCACCCTGGTAGCGGATGGAGAAGTTGTCCCAGGTGAACTCGGACGCGGCGAGGCCCGCCGAGAGACCGGACTTGGGCTTGGCCTGCTCGATCTTCTTCGGGTCGGCGACGAGCCCGGACTTCACGCGCTTGTAGCCGTCCTCCCACCACTGCGTCAGGTCGTCCTCGGTGAATCCGAGGTCGGAGTCGGTGAAGAACGCCTTGCCGTTCTGGCGCAGGTACAGGTCGTAGAGGTACATGATGCTGAAGTAACCGGTGTCGCCGGCGATCTTCAGCTTGTCCTGGATCGTCTGGAGCACGTCGAAGTACTCGTCCCAGGTCCAGCCGAACTTCGCCTCGACGCCCGCCTTCTTGAAGGCGTTGAGGTCGATGACGAGCGCCATGGTGTTGGCGCCGACCGGGACGCCGATCTGCTTGCCGTCGACCTGACCGTTCGCCAGAACGCCGTTGCGGAAGTTCTCCAGGCGCAGATTGCCCGCGTCCGCCTGCGTCTTGAGATCCATCAGAACGCCGCGCTTGTCGTACTTGCGCAGGAAAGTGACCGCGTTCTGGAAAACGTCCGGCGGATTCCCACCGGAGGCCTGGGTCTGGAACTTCTCCCAGAACGCCTCGTAGTCGGTGAATTCAGGCTTGATCTTGATCTTCGGGAACTTCTTCTCGAAGAGTGCGATCGTCTTCTTGATCGCAATGGTGCGCGGCTCACCGCCCCACCAAGCGTAACGGAGCGTCACCGTCCCGTCGGAGGACGCGCCCCCGCTCCCTCCGCAGCCCGTGGTCGCGGCCAGGCCGAGCGTCGCCGCCGTGGCCCCCGCCGCCTTCAGGATCGTTCGCCTCTCCACATTCCTGCTGGTTCCCACAGCCGGCCTCCCCGCAGCGTCGTTGCCGCTTGCATGAATCGTTTCAAGAAAGCGCTTGCTGGCACAAGGTACGAGGGGGTGGGGGGAGCGTCAATGATTCGGACAGGAATTTCTCGATCGGCGACTGCGCGGCATCGGGGCACCGTGGAGCTGACGTCATGCCATCGACAGGGTGAACGCGCAGGTCGGAGGCGCACGTTCGGCCACCCGGACAGCAACCGGCGGTTCGATCGGCCACTGCGGGCGGCTGAAATGCGCCTGCCGCGGTGGGACGGGAGAGCCGGGAGGCACGGCGGGAGGCGGGGCGATGCAGGGTGGGTGACCTGCTCGGGGCGGGCCGGGAGATCCCGGGACGCGCTGCTCGGGTGCCGTGGGGACGGGACCGGTCGGTTCTTGTTCACGCGGGGACCGGGGTCTCGATCGATCCCTCGACGGAGAACGTGATCGATTCCGACCGTCGCCCCGGTTGCCCTTCCGGACACCTGATCGGCCGCCTGATCGGTCAGGGCGGCAGATCCCCGGAACCGGTACTCCGATCGGCGCTCCGACGCCGGAGCGCCGGACAGAGGCCGCCCCGCGGACACCGCGGCCGCGGGCCGACCGACGTCGACCGGCCACGCCAGGTCGATCCGCGGCGGCCGTCACGCCGACCTGCGTGGGCCCCGCCCGAGGTCACCCCGCGGAGGCCCCACGCAGGACCGCCGCAACGGGGCCGACCGCCGGGACCAGGTCGTGTTGGGGCCGATCGCGGGAGCCGGCCGTTGGGGCGGTCACCTGGTCCCGCCGTGAGGACCGATCGACGGATCCGGTCACGGGAGCCGGCCCTCGAGCACGGTGACGGCAGCCGGTCGCAGGGGCGGGACACGGGAGCCGGCCGTACAGCCCGGTCACGGAACCGGCCGCAGGAACCGGAAGGGCCGGCACGAGCCACGCCCGAGGGCGGCGGTCACGGGCCGTCCACCGTGACGGGGTGACGCCGACGACCGTGCACCCCCGCGCACGTCCGCGACGCGGGATGCGCGGGCCTTCGCGGGCGGCGCGACAGTCCGGGAGAGTCCGCGCACACGACGGCGGCCCGTCTGCTCTGTCGCAGACGGGCCGCCGTGCCGGGTGGGCGATACTGGGTTCGAACCAGTGACCTCTTCGGTGTGAACGAAGCGCTCTTCCACTGAGCTAATCGCCCGGGCACAGGAAGTACGTTACCGCATGTCAGCGGGTCCCCGTGACCATGGTCGGACCGCCACCCCCGCGCTTCGGCGGCGGTTCACTGGTCCTTGATCTTCCAGGGCATCACGATCCCGAACTTCCACACGTAGAAGCCGACGACGGCCGCGATGATCACGAGTCCGATCGAGGTCAGGATGATGTTGCGGCGCCTGACCTTCGGGTCGAGCGCGCGCTGCGCCGCCTCGGTGACCTTGCGTTTGGTCCAGCGCAGCACCAGCTGGGCCCAGACGAACTCGGTCGCCCAGATCGCCATGCCGCCGAAGATCACGACCCAGCCGGGACCGGGCAGCGGCAGCATGATGATGCCGGCGACCACGACCGCGAGGCCGACGACGAAGATCCCGACCTGCCAGCTCAGGTGCAGGACCCGGCGTGCCCTGATGAACTCCGGGGCCCGGGATCCGAGGGCCTGCTCCTGCTGCTTCGCCGCCCCGTCCGACCTCGCGTCGTTCGCCGCCATGGCCACCTCGCCCGGAGCGTCACTCCCCGTATTCATACAGCCAAACCCTACCCGAGAGATTCGAGTCACCGTAATGGTGGTACTCCGCGATCACATCTCTGGGCCGGAAGAGTTACGTAAACACACGCAAACCACGCAGAGGGGTTTACAACGGCACCCTAGGTGGCATGTCGATTTCGCCGACGTGCGAATCCCCGAGCGCACACTGAGCGAAAGGCCCTGGCGCTTATGAACACCACGGTCAGCTGCGAGCTGCACCTGCGCCTCGTTGTGTCGAGCGAGTCCTCCCTGCCTGTCCCCGCAGGCCTGCGGTACGACACGGCCGACCCCTACGCCGTGCACGCCACCTTCCACACCGGAGCCGAGGAAACCGTCGAGTGGGTGTTCGCCCGCGACCTCCTCGCGGAGGGCCTGCACCGGCCCACGGGCACCGGCGACGTCCGAGTCTGGCCGTCGCGCAGTCACGGTCAGGGCGTCGTCTGCATCGCCCTGAGCTCCCCGGAGGGGGAAGCCCTGCTCGAGGCCCCGGCGCGGGCCCTGGAATCCTTCCTGAAGCGGACGGACGCGGCCGTGCCCCCGGGCACGGAGCACCGTCACTTCGACCTCGATCAGGAGCTCTCGCACATCCTGGCGGAAAGCTAGGGAGAGGGCTCCCACTGAGCCGCCCGGCGCCGTCCACTCGGGGAGACGGCTCGGGCTCGGACAACAACCGCATAGGGCACGCGCCGACGCCGCGCCACGGTTTGTCCGTGGGGCGGCTTCGGCGTGCACGCCGGATCCCGTGGCCGCCGCCCCGTCCACCGGCGGACGGCCGCGCGATTCCGGCCTCGACCGACCGGTGGCCGGACGGCCCGGTGCGGCTACCATCGGCCAGCATCGGCGGGCGCCCGCCCGACCCTCCAGGCCAGGGAGCGAAACGTGCTGATCACCCACGACACCCGGTGTGCGCTCGATGCCGTGGTGGATCTGGTGAACACCGCACCGGAGGACGACACCACCCCGGACGGGCTGCCGGATGTCGCCACCCTCGGGGATTTCGTGCGAAAGCACGAGATCAGCGACGTCGGCGTGCTCTCCGAGTTCGATCTGTCCGCGGTGCGCAAGGTCCGGGGACGGTTCGCCCGGATCTTCGCGGCTCCGGACCCCCGCGCCGCCGCCGCGCTCATCAACGAGCTGGTCGCCGCCGCGGGCACCACCCCCCGGCTCACCGACCACGACGGCTACGACTGGCATGTGCACTACTTCGCCCCCGGCGCCTCCATCGCGGACCATCTCGCGGCGGACTGCGGGATGGCCCTGGCTTTCTTCGTGGTGGCCGGGGAACAGGAGCGACTGCGGCGCTGTGAGGCCCCGGACTGCCGTCGCGCCTTCGTCGACCTCTCCCGCAACCGGTCACGCAGGTACTGCGACAGTCGCACCTGCGGCAACCGCCTGCATGTGGCCGCCTACCGGGCGCGCCGCAAGGAGGCGGCGGGCTGAGGCCCTCGTCTGTGACGCCGACGCGGCCCCGGCGGGTGACGCCGGGGACCGCGGGTACGGCTCAGAGCAGCAGCAGGTCATGCAGCGAGGCCATGAGCAGCAGACACCCGATCACCGCCAGGAAGATCATCAGCGGCGGCTGGGAAAGGGCGAAGAGGCATCCGCGCGGCTCGTCCTGAGGGGGCGCGGCATCACTCCGTGTCGTGTCCAGCATCTCGCGGCGATGATGACGCAGGCGGCGCACCGCACGCGATCAGCATGCCCGGATTGAGCGGTTGTTCGCCGAATTCCGTGATGTCGGTTTCCAGCCGTGATCATTTCCGCGCGCGCGCCGCCCGACTGTGTCGTTTCCGCCGCGGGGCGGTCCTGCCGCGCGAGACCTCGTCAGCCCGGGTGACGCACTGGCGCCGGGCCGTCACCGGTCGCCGGCACCGCCTCATATGCCGTGCTTCTTGAGGATGGCCTCGATGTCGCTGAAGTCGTCCGAGGGGGTCGTCCGGGGCGCGGCGGCGGGGCGGGAGGCGGGCCGGGCGCCCTGCCCCAGCGAGGGTGCCGACGCGGTCGGCGCCACGGCGCCGGTCGGTGCGGAGCGCGCCGCCGCTCTGCGCTCCTTGCGGGTGCCGCCACCCCTGCGGCGCTCGACCACGCGGGTGGTCGCCAGCAGCGCCCAGGCGGCGCCGAGGACGCCGAAGCCCGCCCAGGCCGTCGGGCTGAAGGCGGTGTCGGCGGCCCACTCCACGACCCCCGTCATCACCAGGCCGAGGGGCACCAGTGCGTAGGCCGCCGTCCGGGCAGCCGCCAGGAAACGCTTGCGGTACGCCGTGACGGCCGCGATGCCCAGGCCGGCCGCGGCGACGGCGGAACACACGGTCTCGGCAATCATCCGGTCCTCCAGACACGGGACACTCGGGCAGAGGCGGTACGGCTCCGCGCCGCCGCGGGGCGGCGCATCGCTCCTCCATCCTGCACCTGCGAGTGGTCGCCGGGCCATGCCTCAGCCGGACATCAGGGACATCTCCGGGTCGGCTCCTCCCCGGGTGCCGGTGGGCGTCGTGCTTCGCGGCGGTGCGGGCCGTCCGGATTGGGGGGCCGGGGCGGGGGCTGGAAGACTGGGGGCATGAGCGACTCCTCCCCCGCGGCCGTCCCGGCGCCCGATTCCGCCCGTCCCACCGTCGTCCTCGACGTCTGGTGCGAGCTCCAGTGCCCGGACTGCCGTACCGCCCTGGCCGATCTGCGCGCCCTGCGCGAGCGCTACGGCGACCGGCTGGAGCCGCGACTGCGGCACTTCCCGCTGGAGAAGCACCGGCACTCCTTCGCCGCGGCCCAGGCCGCCGAGGAGGCCGCGGAGCAGGGGCGGGGCTGGCCGTACGTCGAGGCGGTGCTGGCGCGGGTCGAGGAACTGGACCGCGGGGGAGAATCCTTCCTGGTCGAGGTGGCGCGGGAACTGGGCCTGGACGCCGAGGAGTTCGACACGGCGCTCATCGACGGGCGGCACATCCTGATCGTCGACGCCGACCAGGCCGAGGGCAAGGCGATCGGCATCACCGGCACCCCGACGTACGTCATCGGCGGCGAGCGCCTCGACGGCGGCAAGAGCCAGGAGGGGCTCCGCGAGCGCGTCGAGGAGATCGCGGACCGGCTGCTGGCCGGACAGGGCTGAGGCGTCTCAGAGCAACTGCTTGTAGAGGGAGTACCCCACCGGTACGTAGCCGAGCGAGTCGTAGAGGCGCTCGGCGGGCGTGTTCCCCTCGAAGACGTTGAGGCCGATGACGGGCTTGCCGGCAGCGATCGACTGGGCCTCGGCCAGCAGCATCAAGGTGCGGCCGTGGCCCCTGCCGCGGAAGGGCTCGTCGGTCTCGACGTCGAACACGAAGGCCTTGTCGCCGGCGAAGGACATCCACAGCGTGCCGACCCGGCCGCCCTCGTGCTCCAGGACGCTGAACAGCATGTCCTCCGTGGCCACGCCCCGCGGCAGCAGGTTGTCCCGCCGGGACTTGGCCCAGGCCTCCTCCTCGGGGACACCGCGGTCGATCCAGACCCGCGCGTACTCGACGAGGCCCCGCCGGCGCCAGGGCCCGAACTCGGCCTCGGTCATGGGTCTGGCCCGGCTGCCGTCGGGCAGCCGGGGCGCGGCGGTGCCGAGCGGCTTCTCCATCCCGCGGTTGCGGTGGACGTACCCGAGCGCGTGCGCCAGCCGCAGGGCGGCCGCGGCCTCGGCGGGCACCCGGATCTCGATCCTGCGGCAGCCCCAGCCGCGCGCCACCTCCTCGGCGGCGAGCGCGGCGACCGCACCCCGGCCGCGCCCGCGGTCGGCCTCCTCGACGCGCAGGTCGTCGATGCGGGCGACCGCCGGACCGAAGCCGGGATGGGTCGAGAGGTGGACCGCGCCGACGGGGCGGCTGTTCACGCACACCTGGAAACGGCGGGACAGCGCCCCGTCGGCACTGCGCTGGAGCGGCTCGGTCGGCCGCAGGGTCGTGGTCATCACGGGTGTTCTACCCGCTGGCGCGCCCCGGGTCAGCCGAATAACCGGGGCGGGTGGGGAAGCGACGGCAGGGGCTCAGGGGTCCAGGTCGTCGGCCGCCCGTTCGTCGAAGACGCGCATCGCCTTGGCGGTCACGGGCCCCGCGGCGCCCGGCAGTTCGCGGCCGTCGACGCGGTGCACGGCCTGGACGTCCCGCAGGGTGGAGGTGAGGAAGACCTCGTCGGCGCGCTCCAGCACGTCCAGCGGCAGGTCGGTCTCCTTGGCGCCGGTCCACTCGACGGTCAACTCGCGGGTGATGCCCGCGAGGCAGCCGGAGGCGAGCGGCGGGGTGTGGATCTCGCCGTCCAGGACGACGAAGACGTTCGACCCGGTGCCCTCGCAGAGCCGGCCGACCGTGTTGCCGAACAGCGCCTCGCTGGCGCCGTGTCGGTGGGCGCGGGCCAGGGCGACGACGTTCTCGGCGTACGACGTCGTCTTCAGGCCGGTGAGGGCGCCGCGCTCGTTGCGGGTCCAGGGGACCGTGATCGTGGCCGTGGAGTCGGGGCGGCGGCCGGTCTCGCCGAGGGCGACGACGAGGGTCGGCCCGTGCTCGCCGCGGTCGGAGCCGAGGGGCCCGTGGCCGCCGGTGTAGGTGATGCGCAGCCGGCCGAGCGGCATCGGGTTCGCGGCCAGGACGGCGGCGCAGGCGCGACGGACCTCGTCGAGGTCGGGGTCGGGCAGGCCGAGACCGCGCGCGGAGCGGGTCAGCCGGTCGAGGTGCCGGGTGAGCGCGAACGTCTCGCCGTCCACCGCCTTCACGGTCTCGAAGACGCCGTCGCCCACGGTCAGGCCGTGGTCGAAGACGGAGACACGGGCGGACTCGCTGTCCTGCAGCCCGCCGTCGAGCCAGATCTTCACGTCAGTCCCTCTCCACTCACCTCGTACGTTCCCGACGCTACCGCGAGCAGTCGGGACGCCTTCAGCTCGGTCTCCCGCCACTCCGCCTCGGGGTCGGAGCCCCAGGTGATGCCGGCTCCGGTGCCGAAGCGCAGGGCGCCGGCCTCGCGGTCGATCCAGAAGGTGCGTATGCCCACGGCCAGCTCGCCGGTTCCCCGGTCGGCGTCGACCCAGCCGACGCCGCCGCAGTACGGGCCGCGCGGTGCCGTCTCCAGTTCGTCGATGATCCGCAGGGCGCTGGACTTGGGGGCACCGGTGACGGAGCCCGGCGGAAACGCGGCGGCGAGCAGCTCGGCCCAGCCGGCGTCCTCGCGCAGCTCGCCGCGGACGGTGGACACGAGGTGGACCAGGCCCGGGTGCTTCTCCACGGCGCACAGGTCGGGCACGGTCACGCTGCCGGTGGCGCAGACCCGGCCGAGGTCGTTGCGGACCAGGTCCACGATCATCACGTTCTCGGTGTGGTCCTTCTCGAGGAGGTCCGCCTCGGTGCGTCCGGTCCCCTTGATGGGCCCGGACTCCACGACCCGCCCGTCCCGCCGCAGGAACAGCTCAGGGGACGCGGTGGCGATCTCGACCCCGTGCCCCGGCAGCCGAATCGTTCCGGCATACGGCGCCGGGTTGCCGCGGGCGAGCAGGGCCGTCAGCGCGTCCGGGTCGGCGCCGCGGGGCAGCGGCGCGGAGAGCACCCGGCACAGGTTCGCCTGGTAGACCTCGCCGGCCGCGATGTACGCGCGGATCCGGCGCACCCCGGCCGTGTACGCCGCGCGGTCCAGGGACGACGTCCAGTCACCGGCCGCGGGCCCCCGCCACGCCCCCGGCACCGGAGCGGGCACCGGCTCGACCCGTACGTCGGCGAAGCGGGCGCAGACCAGACGGCCCTCGAAATCGGCGGACACGGCCCAGAAACCGGTGGAGTCCAGGGCCTGAGGGTCTTCCGTGACGTCGAGCAGGCCGGTGGCGACGCGGTCGCCGAAGCGGGCGAGAGGCGGGAGGTGGAGCACGGTGTCGAGTCTAGGACGGGTGTCCCGGGGGTGGCCCGGGGATGTCCCGGCGGTGGCCCGGGCGGGTGCTCGGCGGGACGCAGCGCAGCACGCTGCACAAACGCGTTTTTGTACTGGCCCCGGAATCCGCTAGAGTTCAACTCGTCGCCGGGCCGCGCGAGCGGACCGAAACGACAGGCGGACGTAGCTCAGTTGGTAGAGCGCAACCTTGCCAAGGTTGAGGTCGCGAGTTCGAGCCTCGTCGTCCGCTCGAAGGAAGAAGGGGCCTTCCCGGTCCCCTACACTCCTGGTGGAGTGGCCGAGAGGCGAGGCAACGGCCTGCAAAGCCGTCTACACGGGTTCAAATCCCGTCTCCACCTCCAAGGACGATTAGCTCAGCGGGAGAGCGCTTCCCTGACACGGAAGAGGTCACTGGTTCAATCCCAGTATCGTCCACTGGATCTTCGGATCCCCCGCGCGATTAGCTCAGCGGGAGAGCGCTTCCCTGACACGGAAGAGGTCACTGGTTCAATCCCAGTATCGCGCACGCAGCATCCACGGCCCCTGGTCGTGACCTTCCCGAGGACGATTAGCTCAGCGGGAGAGCGCTTCCCTGACACGGAAGAGGTCACTGGTTCAATCCCAGTATCGTCCACACCCCGGAGCCCCCGGCCGCCCAGTGCGGCCGGGGGCTCCTTCGTGTGCGCGGCTCAGCTGGAGAAGAGCATGTGCCCGAAGCTCTTGTGGCGCTTGTTCCCGTAGTGACCACCGTGGCCGCCGTGCGGGGCGCCCCAGGCGGGAGCGGCCGGGGCGGCGGGGTACCCCTGCGGGGCGGGCGGGGGCGGCGGGGCCTGCTGGGTCCACTGGGACTCCACGCGGGTCAGCGCCTCCAGCTCGCCGTAGTCGAGGAAGATTCCCCGGCAGTTGCTGCACTGCTCGATCTGGACGCCGTTGCGGTTGTACGTGTGCATCGGGGCGTGGCACTTCGGACACTGCATGCTTCGGCTCAACTCCTCGCCGTTCGGTTCTGCTTCGCCTGTCACCAGGACAGACTCTGTCCCACTGCGGTCGGTTGCACCCTACTTCGCGGAGTCCGGCGCCGACGGGGCCGGTACCGAACCCATGCGCGCGCAGGCGTCGACGAGGGCCCGCTCGACCTCGTCCAGCTCCCTGCGCGCGGCGAGGGCCTTGGTGAGGGCGCGGGCGGCGGTCTGGACGGTGAGGGCGCGGGCCGGGACGTCGAGGGCGGGCCAGGGGTCGCCGTCGGCGGGGACGGCGGAGCCGCCGGCCTGCCGGTAGGCGGTCAGGAAGCGGGTCCACTCCTCGGGCGGGAGCAGCCCGCAGGCGTACCAGGCGGCGGGGCGGGCCAGGTCCCAGGCGGGGACTCCGACGCCCAGGTCGTCGACGTCGATGAGGCGCCACGGGCCGTCGGGGGCGGGGTGGCGGACCAGCTGCCCGAGGTGAAGGTCGCCGTGGCAGACGGTGGTGTCGTCGGGCATCGGGGCCTCGCCGCGGGCCCAGGCGGGCAGGCGGGCCCAAGCGCTCAGGACGGGGCGGGTTCCGGGATGGGCCCCAGCCTCACGGAGGCGGGCCACGGCGCGGGCGGCCTTGGCGGGGCCGCGCATCGGAGGCAGCGGGGTCGGTGCGGGGGTGCGGTGGAGGCGGGCGAGGAGGCTGCCGGCGGCTTCCCAGGGGGCGGCGTCCGGGTCCTGCGGGTCCACGGGGGCGCCGTACGGCCAGAAGGTGACGAGCCGGGTGCCTAGGACGGTCGGCGTCGGGACGAGCGGGGGCAGGAGGACGGCGGGGAGGCGGGTGGCGGTGGTGAGGCGGGGGACGAGGGCGGCGGGGTCGGTGTCCGGGGCGTGGGCCTTGGCGACGGTGTCGGCGTGGCGGACGACGGTGGCGTCGGGGCGGTCGGCGAGGGTGGCCGCACCACAGGGGCAGGTGGGGGTACGGGTGTGCGCGTGGGCTCGGGCGCGGGAGGTGAGTGCGGTGAGGAGGGAATGGGTGGGCACGGGGCTCCCTGGGCGGTACGGGTCTGCTCCGCAGGGTATCGAGGGGCGCTGCTGTGGGTGAGCGGGTTCTCGCCCCCGCCGCCCTTCCCGCCCCTGGGCGGCTGCCGCCCCCAGACCGCCGCTTCGGCCCTGAACGGGCCTCGTCCTCGAACGCCGGACGGGCTGGGCGCGCCGGGCGGGGTGCGCTGCGGGGGAGGGCTCCCGAAAGGGCAATGCCGGCGCAGCTCCCCAGCTGCGCCGGCATTTTTTGCCGTCCGCCGCACCCCCGTCCCCACGGGGTTTCATGGATGGATGTCCCCGCCCGGACCGCTCTTCCGGGCCTGGGGTCGCCGCTCAGCGCCCCAGCATCACACCCACGGACGACGCCTGTGTGGCCACTGTCTCCCAGCCGTCGAAGACGACGAGGAGCAGGACCGCCAGGGGGAGGGCCATGACCGTCGCCACCAGGGGGTGGCGGCGGCCCGTACGGCGGGGTCGCGCGGTGCGGAGGTGCGTCCGCGGTGCCGTGTGGGCCATGGTCCCTCTCCTGACCGTTCTCCGTTGTCCTTGGCGAGCGGCGGGTGTCTGACCTCGGGGGACGAGTGCTGCACCCGCCGCTCGACCTCAAATCTAGGCGTGCGGCGGGCGCCGGGCGTCATGCCCTCGTACCGATTGCCGGGCCTCCCGGAGGATGAGCCATGACCTGCGGAGTACTCCCCTGGGTGGAGACGGGGTCGCGGGTCTCGGGGTCTTCCCGGAAGGGGGTGCCCGGTGCGGGCCGGTTTTCCCCAACTGTCCCCACCGGGTGACTTCGCTCACTTCCGCCACCCCTGCGCACACCCCGGTCCCCACCCGGCGGCCCGCTCGACCGGCCGTCCCGTCATGGGTTCGCGCCGTCCCGCCGGCGTCGGCGGCGCTCGCCGCCCGGTCGGCCCTCACGGGTTCAATCCCCCTTCCACGACTGGTGGTTGTGATCACGGGAAAAGCGAAGTGAGCCTGCCCGCCGGGTCTCTGACCACTCTTCACGTCCCCCGCCCGGAACGGACAATCGGTGGGACCGAGAGGGCGCGGCCTCTGCGCGCGAGCGGCCGTGGAAACGTAAGCTGTGCCACGTCACACGGACCGGGCAGCGGGGATGAACATGGCGATGATGCGCCTGAGGCGCGAGGACCCGCGCGTCGTCGGCTCGTTCAAGCTTCACCGACGGCTCGGCGCGGGCGGGATGGGCGTCGTCTACCTGGGCTCCGACAAGAAGGGGCAGCGGGTCGCGCTGAAGGTGATCCGGCCCGATCTGGCCGAGGATCAGGAGTTCCGGTCCCGGTTCGCGCGTGAGGTGTCGGCGGCGCGGCGGATCCGGGGCGGGTGCACCGCCCGGCTGGTCGCGGCGGACCTGGACGCCGACCGGCCGTGGTTCGCCACCCAGTACGTGCCCGGCCCCTCGCTGCACGACAAGGTCGCCGACGACGGCCCCCTCGGGGCTGCCGAGCTGGCCTCGATCGGGGCCGCCCTGTCGGAGGGGCTCGTCGCCGTTCACGAGGCCGGGGTCGTGCACCGGGACCTGAAGCCCTCGAACATCCTGCTCTCCCCCAAGGGCCCGCGGATCATCGACTTCGGCATCGCCTGGGCGACGGGTGCCTCCACGCTCACGCACGTCGGTACGGCGGTGGGCTCCCCCGGGTTCCTCGCGCCGGAGCAGGTGCGCGGTGCGCTCGTCACGCCGGCCACCGACGTCTTCTCGCTCGGCGCCACCCTCGCGTACGCCTCGACCGCCGATTCCCCCTTCGGGCACGGCAGTTCCGAGGTGATGTTGTACCGGGTGGTGCACGAGGAGCCCCATCTGCACGGCGTCCCGGACGCCCTGGCCCCGTTGATCCGGTCCTGTCTGGCGAAGGATCCGCAGGAGCGGCCCAGCACGCTCGACCTCTCGTTGCGGCTGAAGGAGATCGCGGCCCGTGAGGCCCACGGTCCGGCCGAGGTGCGGCCGCCCGCACCGCGTGCGGGTGAGGCCGACCGGGCCACCGGGCGGCTGGCCGACACCAGCTACCCGGAGCGCACGCTGCGGCAGCCCGGTCCGCCGCCGTCCCGCGGCGGGGTGCCGTCCGCGCGCGGGACCGTGCCGCCCAGGGGCGGGGCGCCCTCGCGCGGCGGCAGCGCCTCGCAGGGCGGCAGCGCCTCGCGGGGCGGCAGCGCCTCGCGGGGCGGCAGCGCCTCGCGGGGCGGCGGCAACCCCTCGTCCCGGCCGGGGGCCCGGCCGACCCCGGCCTCGCGGAACACGGGCTCCTCCCGCAACACCCGTTCCGGCAGCGGCAGCAGACCCGCGCCGCGCAGCGGGACCGGCCGGCGGACACCACGCACCACGGGCACCGGGCTGCGGCCCGCCAATCCGCGGCTGCTGCGGCAGCGGCTGTTCGTCTTCGTCGTGGTGACGCTGCTCGTGGCGCTCGGCATCGCGGTCGTCCAGGGTTGTCAGGGCCCGGCCCGGGGCCTCGGCGGCGAGAACGACGTCGTACGGCACCGGCACCAGGCGCAGGCGGACGTGCGGGAGACCGGTGGCGGGTCCGGCGGGTGGTCGCCCGCGAGGGCGGACGGAGCCTATGCCGACGGGCGGCCGGTCGCGACGGCGTAGAAGGCGACGGCGGCGGCGGCACCCACGTTGAGGGAGTCGACGCCGTGGGACATGGGGATGCGGACCCACTCGTCGGCGGCGACCAGGGCCTGGGTGGAGAGGCCGTCGCCCTCCGCGCCGAGCATGAGCGCGACCCGGTCCATGGTGTGGGGCGCCGCCTCGTCCAGGCTGCCGGCCTTCTCGTCGGGGGTGAGGGCGAGCAGCGTGAAGCCGGCCTCGCGGACCGATTCCAGGCCCTTGGGCCAGCTGTCCAGGCGGGCGTACGGCACGGAGAAGACCGCGCCCATCGAGACCTTCACGCTGCGGCGGTAGAGGGGGTCGGCGCAGTCCGGGGAGAGCAGGACCGCGTCCATGCCTAGGGCCGCCGCGGAGCGGAAGATCGCGCCGACGTTGGTGTGGTCGTTGACCGATTCCATGATCACGACGCGGCGGGCGGTGTGCAGGAGTTCCGCCGCGGCCGGGAGCGGCTTGCGCTGCATGGAGGCCAGGGCGCCGCGGTGGACGTGGTAGCCGGTGACCCGCTCGGCGAGCTCCGGGCTGACGGCGTAGACCGGGGCCGGGAGTTCGTCGATGACGTCGCGCATGACGTCGACCCACTTGGCGGACAGCAGCATCGAGCGCATCTCGTAGCCGGATTCCTTGGCCCGTCTGATGACCTTCTCGCCCTCGGCGATGAACAGGCCCTCGGCGGGCTCGCGCCTGCGGCGCAGCTCCACGTCGGTCAGGCCGGTGTAGTCGCGCAGGCGCGGGTCGTCGGGATCCTCGATGGTGATGAGATCGGCCACAGCGGTGATACTGCCTTGTCCTGGGTGCGGTGCCAACGGCCTGACAGAGGTCTGCTACCGGGGGTTACGTACCGGCGGTCGCGCCGAGACAGGCAGGCCGACGCCGACGACCTCGCCGATGACGATGACCGCGGGCGGCCTGACCTCCTGGGTGCGGACCGTCTCGGCGACCGTCGCCAGGGTGGCGTCGACGCGGCGCTGGGCCGCCGTCGTGCCCTCCTGGACGAGCGCGACCGGGGTGTCGGCCGGCTTGCCGTGCGCCATCAGCGTCTGAGCGATCTTCCCTATCTTGTCGACCCCCATCAGGATCACCAGTGTGCCGGTGAGCTTGGCGAGGGAGGGCCAGTCGACCAGGGAACGCTCGTCGTCGGGGGCGACATGGCCGCTGACCACGGTGAACTCGTGGGCGACCCCGCGGTGGGTGACCGGAATGCCGGCCGCACCGGGGACGGAGATCGAACTGGAGATGCCGGGGACCACCGTGCAGGCGATGCCGGCCTCGGCGAGGGCCTGGAGTTCCTCCATGCCGCGGCCGAAGACGTACGGGTCGCCGCCCTTGAGCCGGACGACCGACTTGCCCTGCTTGGCGTGCTCGATCAGCGCGTTGTTGATGGCCTCCTGGGCCATGTACCGCCCGTACGGGATCTTCGCGGCGTCGATCACCTCGACGTGCGGCGGGAGTTCGGCGAGGAGGTCGCGCGGGCCGAGGCGGTCCGCGATGACGACGTCCGCCTCGGCGAGGAGGCGACGGCCGCGGACCGTGATCAGGTCGGGGTCGCCGGGGCCGCCGCCGACGAGGGCGACGCCGGGGGTGCGGGTGCGGTGGTGGGGCGCGACCAGGGTGCCGTCGCGCAGGCCCTCGACCACCGCGTCGCGGATGGCCGCGGTGCGCCGGGGGTCGCGGCCCTTGGCGTCCGTGGTCAGCACGGCGACGGTGACGCCCTCGCTGTGGCCCGTCGCGGGGGTCCAGGCGGTGGCCGCGTCGGCGTCGTCGGAGCGCACGCACCACACGCGGTGGCGCTCCGCCTCGGCGGAGGCGGCGGCGTTGGCGTCGGGGTCGCCGGTGGCGATCAGGGCGTACCAGGCGTCGGCGAGGTCGCCGAGAGCGTAGGCCCGCCGCTCCCAGGTGATCTCCCCCGCGTCCGCCATCGCCTCGACGGAGGGGGTCGCCTCGGGGGACACGAGCAGGACGTCCGCGCCCGCGGCGATCAGGGCCGGCAGGCGTCGCTGGGCGACCTGGCCGCCGCCGACGACGACCACACGGCGGCCGGTGAGGCGGAGGCCTACGGGGTAGGCGGGGTGTTCGGCCATGAGGGGCGGCTCCTCGAACGGGCGGAGGCGGGCGCTGCGGCTCTGGAGCGGCCCTGACGTGCGCATTTTAGAGGTGCGTTCAGCGTACGGCGGGGCCGGGGGCATGCAGGAGCACATGCCCGCCGACCCCGGGGCGTCCTACTTCTCGGTCACTCCGGCCGAGTCGAAGGTCGCCACCTCGTGCATCGCCCGCGCCGTGCTCTGGACCAGCGGAAGGGCCAGCAGGGCGCCGGTGCCCTCGCCCAGGCGGAGGTCGAGGTCGACCAGGGGGCGCAGACCCAGCTTGTTGAGGGCGGCGACGTGGCCGGGTTCGGCGCTGCGGTGGCCCGCGATGCAGGCCGCGAGGACCTCGGGGGCGATCGCGCGGGCGACCAGTGCGGCGGCGCCGGCGCTCACCCCGTCCAGGATCACGGGCGTGCGCAGGGACGCGCCGCCCAGCAGGAGGCCGACCATCGCCGCGTGTTCGAAGCCGCCGACGGCCGCGAGGACCCCGACGGGGTCGGCCGGGTCGGGCTGGTGGAGTTCCAGGGCGCGGCGGACGACCTCGGTCTTGCGGGCGAGGGTCTCGTCGTTGATGCCGGTGCCACGGCCGGTGACCTCGGCCGGGTCGGCGCCGGTGAAGACCGAGATGAGGGCCGCGGAGGCCGTCGTGTTGGCGATGCCCATCTCGCCAGTGAGGAGGGCCTTGTTCCCGGCCGCCACCAGGTCGCGGGCGGTCTCGATGCCGACCTCGATGGCCTGCTTGGCCTCCTCGCGGGACATCGCGGGGCCGGTCGTCATGTCGGACGTGCCCGCGCGGACCTTGCGGGGCAGCAGGCCGGGGGTGGCCGGGAGGTCGGCCACGACGCCGACGTCCACGATGCAGACCTCGGCACCCACCTGGTTGGCGAAGGCGTTGCAGACCGCGCCGCCGCCGAGGAAGTTGGCCACCATCTGCGCGGTGACCTCCTGCGGCCAGGGGGTGACGCCCTGGGCGTGCACCCCGTGGTCGCCGGCGAAGATCGCGACGGCCGCGGGCTCCGGGATCGGCGGCGGGCACTGGCGGGACAGCCCGGACAGCTGCGCGGAGATGATCTCCAGCATGCCCAGCGCGCCGGCCGGCTTCGTCATGCGCTTCTGCCGTTCCCAGGCCTCGCCGAGCGCCTTGGCGTCCAGCGGGCGGATCCCCGCGACGGTCTCGGCGAGCAGGTCGTGCGGGTCCTCGCCGGGCAGCGCGCGGCGGCCGTACGTCTCCTCGTGGACGACCCACGACAGGGGGCGGCGCTTGGCCCAGCCGGCCTGCATCAGCTCGGGCTCGTCCGGGAACTCGTCGACGTACCCGACGCAGAGGTAGGCGACGACGTCGAGGTGCTCGGGCAGGCCGAGGGAGCGCACCATCTCGCGCTCGTCGAAGAAGCTGACCCAGCCGACGCCGAGGCCTTCGGCGCGGGCCGCCAGCCACAGGTTCTCCACGGCGAGCGCGGAGGAGTACGGCGCCATCTGCGGCTGGGTGTGGCGGCCGAGGGTGTGGCGGCCGCCACGGGTCGGGTCGGCGGTGACGACGATGTTCACCGGCGTGTCGAGGATGGCCTCGATCTTCAGTTCCTTGAACTGCTTGGCCCGGCCCTTGGGCAGGGACTTCGCGTAGGCGTCCCGCTGCCGCATCGCCAGCTCGTGCATCGCGCGCCGGGTCTCGGCGGAGCGGATCACGACGAAGTCCCAGGGCTGCGAGTGGCCGACGGAGGGGGCGTGGTGGGCGGCCTCCAGGACGCGCAGCAGCACCTCGTGCGGGATGGGGTCGCCGCGGAAGCCGTTGCGGATGTCCCGGCGCTCGCGCATGACCTTCAGGACGGCCTCGCGCTCTGCGTCGTCGTACGCGGGGGCGGCGGGGCCGGTGGACTCCCTCACGTCCTCCACCGCGGCCGTGCTCTCTTCCTGGTCGGCGGCCCTGGTGTCCAGGTCCTCCGCGTTCTGCGCGGCCTGCGGTTCGGGCTCCTGCACGGGGGCGGCCTCCACGGCGGTGGGGTCCGGGGCGGTGGGGTCCGGGGCGGTGGGGTCCGGGGCGGTGGGGTCCGCTTCGCGGGGGGCGGGGATGTCCGCCGACGGGGCGACGGCGGGCGGCGCGGCCGGGGTCGCCCCGGGAACGGACGCTTGCTCCGCCACTGCTGTCCCGGGAACGGGCGCCTCCGCCACTGCTGCCTCGGGCACGGCTGCCTCGGGCACGGCTGCCTCGGGCACGGCTGCCTCGGGTGTGACTTCCGGGGTCACCGGCTCGTCGGCGGGGAGCACGAGGGCGTGCGGCGGGGTGGGAGCCAGGTGCGGGGTGGTCGGCACCGTGCCCTCCACCGGCACGAACTGGCCCAGCGGCTGATGCGGCTGGAGCTCCGGGGAGGGGACGTGCTCGGCGGGCTGGAGGGCGGACACGGCGGGGGTGACCGGCGTCGGGTCCGCCGGCGGTGCGTCCTGGACCGTCGCCACGACGGGGCCGGGGGCGTCCGGGAGCCGGGACGCGGGGTCCGCGGTGTGCGCGGGGCCCTGCGGGTGCTCCTGCTGCTGCGGCACCGGGCCGGGGTGGACGTCCTGGGCGGGCTGGGCGAGGGGTGCGTCCGGGGCGGACTCGGCGGGCCGGGGGTGCTCGGCGCTCGGAGCGGGCTCGGCGGGCGGTTCCGTCCCGGCGTGCTCCGGGGCCGTCTGCTCGGGCTCCGGCTGCTGGTCGGGCTGCCGGGCCGCCTGGTGGTCCGGCTGGACAGGGGCCGGCTCGGCGAGGGCGGCCTCGGGGGCCGGGGTCTCGGCGGCCGGGGACACCGGGGCGGGCACGACGACGTCCGGTGCCGGGGCGGGGGCTTCCGGCTCGGCGGGCGCGACGGTCATCGGCTCGGGCAGCGGCGTGGCCGCTTCCGGCGCGGGCGCCTCCGGAGCGGCGGGCGCCTCCGGAGCGGCGACCGCGTGCTCGGGCGCCTGGCCCGGGGCGGGCACGGCTCCGGCCGTCTGGGGCGCGTCCGGGGTCAGGGCCGGGCCTGCCGAGGGCTCCTGCGCGGGATCCGGCGCGACGACGGCCTCGGGCTCCTGGGGAGCCTCCGGAGCCTGAGGAACGAGGGGCACGGCGGCCTCCGCCGCCTGAGGAACGACGGCTTCGGCGGCCTCCGGGACCTGCGGAGCCGGCGCGATCTCGACGGCGGGTGCCTCGGGGGTCGCGGCGGGCGCCGGAGCCTCGGGGGCCCGCACCTCCGCCGGCGCCTCGGCCGCCTCGACGGGCGGCGCCGCCTCGTCATCGGGGACCGCGTCCGCCTCGGGGACCGCGTCCGCCTCGGGGGCCAGGGAAGCGTCGGGGACCGCGTCCGCGTCGGGCCCCTGGGGAGTCCCGGGCGCCGCGGCGTCCGGCACGGGCTCGGGTACCCGCGCCGCCGGCTCCGGGCCCGGTCCGGGCACGGCGTCGGCGGTCCGGGCCGGGTCCGCCGGCTGCGGCACCGGGGCCGTGGGCACGGCCGCTTCGGCGGCCGCGGGCTCGGCCGCCTCCGGTGTCCGGGGTGTCCGCGCGGGGTCCTCGGGCTGCGGCGCGCCCGTCTCCGAGGCCAGGCGGGCCATGACCGCCTGGGCCGCGCCCCGCTGCTCGGGCTGCTGCCGGGCCGCCGGGGCAACCGTTTCCGCGGGAGCCGTCCCCGGGGCGACCTGCGCCTGGCCGGCAGGCTGCGCGCCCCACGGCGCCGCCCCCTGCGGAGGCATGTCGCGCAGGTGCTGGACGTCGAGGTACTCCGGCCCGGAGGTGGGCGTGCCGGGGTGGCGCACCGGTGCGCCGGCGGGGCCCCGGTCGGCGAGGGAGCGGACCGGGCTCGCGGAGGTGTCGGGGATGGGCGGGCCGAGGTGCAGGGGGCGCCGCGGTGCCGCGGGCGGCGCCGAGGGGTTCGGGAGGCGGACGGCACCCAGGTCGACGGAACCGGTGTCGCGGCCCGCCGTCTCGTGCGGGCCGGGTTCGTGCACCGCCTCGACCACGGGCTCCGGCGCGGGCGGCGCCACCTCGTTGCCCCAGGCGCTCTGGGCGCCGGGCAGCAGCAACAGGTCTTCGTCCTGGGCGGTGGTCTCGGAGAGGTAGGTGTACGCGCCGGGCGCGGGGGCGCCCTGCTGCTCCACCATGCCTGCGTTCTCCGGCAGTCCCTCGCCCGGAACCTGGCCGGTGTCGGTCATGCGTACCCCTCGCCCATCGGTTAGTGCTCCTACGACCAGCTCACCCGGAACGGCGCACCGACCGCCCCGTAGTGAAGAACGAGCGTCCGTGCCCAGCGGCACGAGCGACCCGCCCGGAAAAGACGACAAAGCCATTCAGTGGCATTGTCGCGGCCGTTGCCGCGTCGCGACAGCTCGATCCGCGACGCTCCGCTGTGGACTGCGCCACGTTGCGCGCCCTCAGGTTCTGCCGTACCACACCCACCCCGAAACAGACGCGTTTTCCGGACATCGACCGACGAAAAGCCGGGTGCCCGAATGCGGTACGACGATCGGCCAGCCTACCGCGCGCGGGGGGACGACGGGATCACGGGGAGGGCGGACCGGGTCGGTCCGAACGGTCCGGCAGAACCCCGCTGAGCAGGAACGCGACGCTCCGCTCCGTCTCCGTCCAGGCCCGCGTGTCGAGTTCGACGGACTGGACGAGCGCGCACTCCACGCGGTAGCCGTGCTCGGTCAGGTCGCGGCCGACGAGTTCGGCGGCGTCGCGGGTCATGGCGTGGGTGACGATGCGCTGCGGGCGGCGGTCGGCGACCGCCGAGACGACGGCCGCTCCCCCGCCGCCGACGCGGACGACGTCCGGTTCGGGCAGGTCCTCCAGGACGTGCGGGGCGGTGCCGCGGACGATCTGGAGCTGGACGCCGAAGCGGCGCGCGGCGGCGTCGGTGCGGGCGCACGCCTCCAGGACGCGGTCGACGGCGATGACGGCCGCCCCGGCCCGCGCGGCCTCGGTGGCGAAGGCGCCGCTGCCGCAGCCGATGTCCCAGACGAGGTCGCCCACCCGCGGTCCGAGCCGGGCGAGTTGAGCCGCCCGCAGCAGCTCCGCCTCCCCTTCGCCCAGTCCGCCGCCGTACTCCCCGGCGGGCAGGGTCCAGCCGCGGGGGCCGGTGCCCGGGTCGCGGCCGGCGATCCAGCCGCCGTCGCCCGCCGGCGGTGTGCCGGTGGTGCCGCCGATGACGATGACGACGTTGGGGTCGCGCCAGGTGTGGTCGGCGGCCTTCTCGGAGGTGACGACGCTGACCTGCTCGCGGTCGGTGCCGAGTTCCTCGCAGACGACGAAGGTGCGGTGGACGCCCTCCAGGAGCAGTCCCAGCTCGGCGGGGCCGGCACCGGGTGAGGTGAGGACGGCGACCTTGGGGTGGGCCCGGCACACGTTCACCGCCCGGCGCAGGGTGCGCCGGTGGGCGACGACCACCTGGGCGTCGTCCCAGGGCATGCCGGCGCGGGCGAACGCGGCGGCGACGGAGGAGACGGCCGGGACGACCTCGACCTCCAGGCCGAACTCGGGTGCGCGCAGGGTCCGTACGACGCCGAAGAAACCGGGGTCGCCGTCGGCGAGGACGACGGCCGTGCCGCGGTGGCCGGCGATGCGGCGGGCGGCGAGGGCGACGCTGCCGAGGCGGATGCGTTCGGCGGCGGGGGGCACCTCGGGCAGGGCCAGGTGGTGGGCGGCACCGGCCACCAGGGTGGCGGCGCCCAGGGCCGAACGGGCGGCGGCGGTCAGCGGCGAGCCGTCCCAGCCGATCACCGTGACGCGGTCGGCCATCGTCGTCTGTCTCCCGGGGGTCTGCGCGGCTGGCGGGGCTCCGTGAGAGTACCTGGTCGCGCGGGGCGGGCGGCGGCGGCGCGGTGCCCCGAGGTCAGTTCCAGTCGCCGTACGACGGGTAGCCGCCGCTCTCCGTGAGGTGCTCCCCCGCGCCCTCGATGTCCTCCGGGAGGAGGCTCCACACGATGAAGTCGGTGCGCGCCTCGCTCCAGGTGCCGTCGTCGGCGCGCACGCGCGCTATGCAGGCGCCGCGCAGGACGCCCTCGCTGATGCAGCCGATCTTCTGCGCGACCTGCTGCGAGGCGGTGTTGTCGGCGGCCGTGCGCAGCTCGATGCGTTCGAGCTTCTGGTCGGTGAACAGCCACTGGGCGGTGGCGAGGGCGGCCTCCGAGGCGTAGCCCTCGCCGCGGGCCCAGGGGGCGATGATGTACGACAGCTCGGTGGACCGTACGTGCCAGTTGGTCCTGCCGAGCCGGATGACGCCGACGAGCCGCTGGGTGAGGAACTCGGTGACGGCGAGGTCGAGTCCGCGTCCGGAGGCGCGTTCGGCGGGGGCGTGCCCGGTGATCCAGGCGCGGGCGTTCTCGGCGGTGAAGGGCTGGGGGACGGAGGTCCAGGCCGTGACCTGTTCGTCGTTCATCATCTCGGCCAGTGCGGGCACGTCGTCCTCGTCGAGGGGACGCAGCACCAACCGCTCCGTGCTGATGGAGATGTTGGGGAAGGTGCTCGTCATGCGCCGCTCCGTAACCTTCGAAACCGTCAGGGTCCGACCTGGTTGGCCGTCAGGCCCGCTGAACTGCTCAGCATGCAGCATGAAAGCACCGGGTCGCATCACGGGGTCCGCACCGGCGGACGGCGCGGACCCCGTGATGAACTTGTTCGTGTACGTCAGGACTTGACCGGCCGGGACGGAGTCGGAACCCGTGTCAGAAGGACGCGATGACGGAACCGGCGTACTTGTCCTCGATGAACTTCTTGACCTCGGCGGAGGTGAGGAGCTTGGCGAGCTTCTGCACGCGCGGGTCGTCCTCGTCGCCCTCCTTGACGGCGAGGAAGTTGCCGTAGGGGTTGTCCGTGGCGGACTCCAGGACGAGGGCGTCCTTCGAGGGCTTCAGGTCGGCCTCGATGGCGTAGTTGCCGTTGATGACGGCGGCGTCCACGTCGTCCAGGGAGCGCGGGGTCTGGGCCGCCTCCAGCTCCTTGAACTTGAGGTTCTTCGGGTTCTTGCTGATGTCGGCGGGGGTCGCCGAGTTGCCCGCGCCGTCCTTGAGCGTGATGAGGCCGTTCGCGGCGAGCAGCTTCAGGGCGCGCGCCTCGTTGACGGTGTCGTTCGGAACGGCGACGGTCGCGCCGCTCTTGAGGTCGTCGACGCTCTTGAACTTGTTGGAGTAGAGGCCGAGCGGCTCCAGGTGGACCGTGACGACGGGCACGATGTGGGTGCCGTTCTTCTTGTTGAAGTCGTCGAGGTAGGGCTGGTTCTGGAAGTAGTTGGCGCCCACCGAGCCGTCCTCCGTCGCCGTGTTCGGCGTGACGTAGTCGGTGAACTCCTTGACCTCCAGGTCGAGGCCCGCGTCCTTGGCCAGCTCGTCCTTGACGAAGGTGAGGATCTCCGCGTGGGGGACGGGGCTCGCGGCGACGATCAGCGGGCCGCTCGTGTCGGCGGAGCCGGAGCCGGAGTCCTTGTCCGAGCCGCACGCGCTGAGCCCGAGGGTGAGGGCTCCGACGGCGAGGACGGCGGTGGTGATCTTGGCGGTGTTACGCACGAAAAGTGCCTTTCCTGAGGTGGTGCGTCCCCGCGGTGGGTGTGCGGGGAGAACAGAGGGGGTGGCGCGAGGGGTGTGGTCGGGGGGCGCGGTCAGCTCTTCCTGACGGCGTCGGTGGCGACCGTGCCGGACAGGACGCCGCGCAGCGGCCTGAAGAGGAGCAGCGGACCGCCCTTGCCGGTGCGCCGGTGCAGGGAGCGGGCCGCGAGGTCGCCGCCGAACTGGAGCAGGGAGATGACGACGGCCAGGACGGCGACGGTGATCCACATCAGGCCGGTCTCGAAGCGCTGGTAGCCGTAGCGGATCGCGATGTCGCCCAGGCCGCCCGCACCGACGGTGCCCGCCATGGCGGAGTAGCCGATCAGGGCGACGACGGTCGTGGTGGCGCCGGAGATCAGGGACGGCAGCGCCTCGGGGACGAGCACGCTGCGGACGATCTTCCAGGTGCTGCCGCCCATGGACTGCACGGCTTCCACGAGTCCGCCGTCGACCTCGCGGACGGACATCTCCACCAGGCGCGCGAAGAAGGGGATCGCGCCGATCGCGAGCGGCACGATGGCGGCCTCGCGGCCGATGGTCGTTCCGGTCAGCCAGCGGGTGAAGGTCATCAGCGCGACCATCAGGATGATGAACGGCATCGAGCGGGCGATGTTCACGACCTGCCCGATCACCTTGTTGGCGACGACGTTCTGCAGCAGGCCGTCCCGGTCGGTGAGGACCAGGAGGATCCCGAGCGGAAGACCGCCGACGACGGCGATGAGCGTGGACCAGCCCACCATGTAGAGGGTGTCCCAACACGCCTGCTCCAGCAGGGGCTGCATTTCGGACCAGGTCACTTGGCACCGTCCTTCACCAGCTGGGGCCGCTCGTCGGCGGCGCCCGGCACGTCGATCCGAAGACCCTGTTCGCGCAGGAAGCCGATCGGCACCACGTTGTCCTCGTAGCGGCCGGGCAGTTCGATGCGCATCCGGCCGACCTGGAGGCCGCCGACGGTGTCGATGGCCGCGCCCAGGATCGAGATGTCGATGTTGTAGGTGCGCGACAGCTGGGAGATGACCGGCTGGGTGGCGGCCTCGCCCTGGAAGGTGACGTCGAGGACGGTCCGGTCGCCGCCGGTCGCCTCGCCGCCCACCGGGAAGAGCGCGGCGGCCAGCTGGGAGCCCGGCGTGGCGAGCAGCTCGCCGACGGTGCCGGACTCGACGACGCGGCCGCGCTCCATGAGCGCCGCGGAGTCGCAGATCGACTTCACCACGCCCATCTCGTGGGTGATGAGCAGGACCGTCAGGCCCAGCTGCCGGTTCAGGTCGCGCAGCAGCTGGAGGATAGAGCGCGTGGTCTCCGGGTCGAGGGCGCTGGTGGCCTCGTCGGAGAGCAGCACCTTGGGGTCGCCGGCGAGGGCGCGGGCGATGCCGACGCGCTGCTTCTGGCCGCCGGAGAGCTGGGCGGGGTAGGCGCCCGCCTTGTCGGCGAGACCGACGAGGTCGAGCAGTTCGAGCGCCTTGCGGGAACGTTCCTTCCCGGACTTTCCGAGGATCTCCAGCGGCAGCTCGACGTTGTCCCGCACGGTCCGCGACGACAGCAGGTTGAAGTGCTGGAAGACCATGCCGATACGGCTGCGCGCCTCGCGCAGTTCCCGGCCGGCGCGCGGGCCGCGGCCGGCGAGGGCGGTGAGGTCCTGGCCGGCGACGGTGACCGTGCCGGAGGTGGGGCGCTCCAGGAGGTTGACGCAGCGGATCAGCGAGGACTTGCCGGCGCCGGACTGGCCGATGACGCCGTACACCTCACCTTCGCGGACGTGCAGATCGACGCCGTCGAGGGCGGTGACCTCACGGCCGCGCGAGCGGTAGACCTTGCTCAGGCCCGTGGTGGTGATCACGTGGGTTTCCGTCACTGTCGAGTGCGCGGGCGTGGGTGTGCCCGGGCACGGATGCATTCGGTCAGGGACGCGACACGGTTCTCGCGGTGGCGAGGGGACCGGGGGAGAACATGTGCGCGATGGGTCTCCCCGCGCCGTCCAGGCAGTGGGGGAGGTGCCTCGTCACGTACTCGGGCGCATGGACGTGCCACGGCGTCTCGCTTCGGGGCGCGAGCTCGGAGGTGGCGCGGGGGCCCTCTAACAGGCGCACATTCGACACATACAACGAGCACCGGGCGTCATGGTCGCCTCGGTCGCAAGGGTGCGGCAGCTCGTCGTGGTCATGCGATCAGTAAAGCAGACCCACGGTCCTGACAAGACCCGGCCGTCCACATGCTGGACAGTCGTGGACAGCGCGCCCACACAAACGGAGCCCTCCACTCCCCCGCCGCCGACCAGCGCGGACAAGGAGGGCGGGACCTTCTCGCGAGGGCCGGACCGGGTCCGCGGTCGGGGCGGGTTGTGGTCAACGCCACGGCCGCCGACCGGGTCCGGTTCGCGGCGCGGGCCCGGCCGTGGGGGCCGCATACGGCCGTAATAAGGTCACTGCATGCTCGCTGCCCTGACGCTGACGACCGGTGTCGCCGCGCTGCTGCTCGCCGCCTGGTGCGGCTGGGCGGCCTACCGTGACCAGCCGACGAAGGACTGGCACTTCATCGGGATGGCCGTGGTCTCGGTGCTGGCGCTGGCGCAGCTGGTCGTCGGGATCGTGCTGCTGGCGCGGGGCGAGGACCCGGCACAGGGCACGACGATCTTCGTGGCGTACCTGCTGGGCGCGTTCGCGTGCGTTCCGGCGGCGGGGTTCATGTCGCTGGCGGAGCGGACCCGGTGGGGTTCGGTGACGGTGGCGGCCGGCGGGGTCGTGCTCGCCGTCCTGGAGGTGCGGCTCCATGACATCTGGGGAGGCTGAGGTGACGGCCGTCAGGGAGAAGCCGGCGCGGCTGATCGGCGGGCCCGGTCTGCTGCTGGTCTGGTTCTACGGCGTGATGGTGGTCGGCGCGGTGTCGCGGTCGGCGTACCAGATCGCCACGGAGTTCGACCGGGCGCCGCTCGCGTACTCATTGTCCGCGGCGGCCGGTCTGGTGTACGGCTTCATCACGTACTCGCTGGTGCGGGGCGGGGAGACGGCACGCAGGGCGGCGCAGGTGTGCTGCGCCGCCGAGCTGGCGGGCGTGCTGGCCGTGGGCACCTGGACCCTGGTGGACCCGGGCGCCTTCCCGGACTCGACCGTGTGGTCGGACTACGGGATGGGCTACGTGTTCATCCCGGTGCTGCTGCCCCTGACCGCTCTCTTCTGGCTGCGGAAGGCGCGGCGGGCGGGCTGAGCCCGGGCGGTCAGGCCGCGGCGGCGAACCCGGGCGGTCAGGCCGTGGCGGCGAACTCGTCCGCCGACTTCTCCAGGACGATCATCGGGACGCCGTCCGAGCCCTTCGAGGTGCCCACCGTCCGGTAGCCGACCCGGCGGTACAGGCGGAGGTTGCTCTCGCTGCGGTGGCCGGTGAAGAGGCGGAACCTGAGGGCGCCGCGCTCCTCGGCCAGCGCCGATTCGGCCGCGCGCAGCAGCCTCGCGCCGATGCCGTGCCCCTGGAGGCGGGGGTGGACGCAGAGCCTGCCGATGGAGGCCGTGCCGTCCTCGGTGATCGTGCCGCGCACCGAGCCGACGACCTCCTCTCCGAGCCGCGCCACGTAGACGCAGTCGGAGGCCAGCTCCTGCCGGACGGAGTCGAGGGTCTGCACGAGGGGGGCGATGCGGTAGTTGCCGTACAGCGCCGCCTCGCCCTGGAAGCACAGGTATTGAAGCCTGAAGATCTGCTCGGCATCCTGCTCGGTTCCCACCGAGATGGTCACGCTCATGCCCATGTGCGCACGCCTCCCGCTCACCTGATCGCCTGTGGTCCTACACTCCTATCCCCGCGCTCCACGGGCCGCAACCTCCGGTCGGAGCGGACGTCGCCGACATGTCAGACATCTGGAACGTTCCGGTCCGGAACTTCCCTGTGAGATACCCAACTCCCCCGCGATCCGGCGGTACCTGAGGTCCCGCGGCGACAGCAAGGCGTCCAGGAGCCGCAGCCGGACGGCCTGTTCGAGGTCGGCGGGCTCGGGTCCGGTGGCGTGCGCCTCGGCGTCGGCCTCCGCCGCGAGCAGCGGGCGCGGGGCGGCGAGCGTGTCGTACGTCATGTGCGGCACGACGCGGCCGCCCGGGGGCGGGTTGCCCGGGCGGCCGGTCGTCACCCCGACGGGGTCAGGAGCCGTTGACGAAGTCCTCGCGGGCGAGGCGGCCCGTGTCCGGCTGGTCGGTGAAGACACCGTCGATCCCGGTGGCGAAGTACGCCTTGTACGCGCCGAACACGTCGCCGTAGGCGTCCGCGCCGGTGCCCTTGCGGAAGTTCGCGGGCAGGAAGGGGTTCTCGTTGCGCATCGTGTACGGGTGCAGGATGAGGCCGGCCGCGTGGGCGTCCTTCACCAGGGTGGTCGGCGTGGTGAGGTTGCCGGCCGCGTCCCTGGGGACGACCAGGTCGAGGGTGGGGCCGATGCCCTGGGCGTAGCCGGCGATCTCGCGCAGGCCCTCGCGGGTGACCAGGTCGGCGACCGTGCGCGGGTCGCCGGTCTCGACGAAGTCCCAGGGGCGGGTGGTGGCGCCGGAGAGCAGGACGACGAGCGGGTTGCCGACCATCCTGTTCAGGCGCCGGACGCTGGTCGGCTCGAAGGACTGGAGGATGACGGGCGCGTTCCGGCCGTCCTTGCCGTGCCTGCGCAGCAGTCCGGCGACGCGCTCCTCCAGGTTCAGGCCGAGCTTGCGGAAGTAGGTGGGGTGCTTCAGCTCGGGGTAGATCCAGACCTGCCTGCCGCGCTTGCGGGTCTGTTCGTCCTGCCAGCGCAGGACCTCCTCGAAGGTGGGGATCTCCCAGCGGCCGTCGTAGAGGGTGTTGTGGGGGCGGTTGGCGGGGATGCGCTCGGTCGCGCGGAGCGTCTTCAGCTCGGCGAGCGTGAAGTCCTCGGTGAACCAGCCGGTGGTGGAGACGCCGTCGAGGAGCTTGGTGGTCCGGCGGCCGGCGAACTCGGGGTGGCTCGCGACGTCCGTGGTGCCACCGATCTCCGGCTCGTGGCGGCAGACGAGGTGACCGTCCTTGGTGGGGACGAGGTCACCGGCCTCGACGATGTCGGCGCCGAGGTCGAGGGCGAGCTGATAGGAGCCGAAGGTGTGCTCGGGCCGGTATCCGCTGGCGCCGCGGTGGCCGATGATCGTCGGCACGGGAAGGCTGCGGATGCCCTTGCCGGCGGGCCGCGCCCCGGTCGCCCCCGCGGTGCCGGCGAGGCCCAGGGTCGTTCCGGCGGCGCCGAGCGCGGCGGCCGCTCCGAGGAACGCCCGCCGTCCGGTACCGCCCGTCCGGGCGTTCGAGTTCTGCGGCTCCTGCGACTCCTGCGTCCCCATGAGGGTCCTCCTGCCATCGGCTCGTCCCGTGCGCGCCGATCGTAGGTGCGCGGACATGACCGCCGGGAGACCTCGACCGGAACACCCGGGTGACGGTGGATGGCGCGTGCCGTACGGCGACATGACGGGGTGTCCGATTCGGTGGCGCGAGGCGGGGTACGCGGTCGGTACCGGCCGAGGCCGCACCCGGCCACCGGCACGGAGGCCGTGGGGGCCTCGCGGAGCTCGGGGGCGCGATGTCCGTCACATCGTTCCGTCCGTGTGTCGGGCCCGCGGCGGATCGGCCGTGCAGGTAAACGTAGGTCAACAGTGCGTAAGACCTCGGTGAACCCGATGTGCGCCGCCCCCGGCGGCGCGAGTATCGTCCTCACCTGCACAGACTCATACCGTTATCCCTTGACATCGGAGGGCCCGTTGTCCCGCTTCGCGCTCATCAAGGCAGTGCTCGGACCGGTCATGCGCCTGATGTTCCGCCCCCGGGTCGAGGGCGTGGAGCACATCCCGGGCGACGGTCCGGTCATCCTGGCCGGCAACCACCTGACCTTCATCGACTCGATGATCCTGCCGCTGGTCTGCGACCGGCAGGTCTTCTTCATCGGCAAGGACGAGTACGTCACCGGCAAGGGCCTCAAGGGCCGGCTGATGGCCTGGTTCTTCACCGGCGTCGGCATGATCCCCGTCGACCGTGACGGCGGCAAGGGCGGGGTCGCCGCCCTGATGACCGGCCGCCGGATCCTGGAGGAGGGCCGGGTCTTCGGGATCTACCCCGAGGGCACCCGCTCCCCCGACGGCCGGCTGTACCGGGGCCGTACGGGCATCGCCCGCCTCACCCTGATGACCGGCGCGCCCGTGGTGCCCTTCGCGATGATCGGCACCGACAAGATCCAGCCGGGCGGCTCGGGGATGCCCCGCCCCTCGAAGGTGACGGTCCGCTTCGGCGAGGCCATGGAGTTCTCCCGGTACGAGGGCATGGACCGGGACCGGTACGTGCTGCGGGCGGTGACGGACTCCGTGATGGCGGAGGTCATGCGGCTGTCCGGGCAGGAGTACGTGGACATGTACGCCACGAAGGCGAAGGCCGCCTGAGGACGCGCGGCGGGGGCGCGGCCGCCCCGCGGACGGCCGCGCCCCCGCGGCGGAGCCGCGGCCCGGCAGGGCTCCGCCGCAGGGCTCCGCAGCCCGGCCCGGTTCCCCGGCCCGGCCCGGTTCCGCAGCTCTCAGGTCCGGCTGTCCAGCCGCTGGCCCCGGAGCATGAACCACGCGGCCACCGCCGTCGTCAGGAGCACCGCCGCGCCCACGCCCGCCGCGATCGTGAGGCCGTCGACGAAGGCCCCGCGCGCCGACGCCAGTAGTTCCCCGGCCGTGGCCGCGGGCAGGCCCGCGGCCACCTCCACCGCCCCGCCCAACGATTCGTGCGCTCCCGCGGGCGTGCCCGGCGGGGACGGGAAGCCGCGGTAGACGCCCGTCACGATCGAGCCCAGGACGGCGATGCCGAGGGCCGCGCCCAGTTCGTACGCCGTCTCCGAGACCGCGGACGCCGAGCCGGCCTCCTCCTTCGGCACCGAGGACAGGATCACGTCGGCCGTGACCGTGAACGAGAGGCCCGCGCCCACGCCGACGACCAGCAGGGACGCTCCCAGCAGCGGGTAGCCGGTGCTCTCGTCGATCACCGTGAGGGCGGCCAGCGCCAGCCCGATCGCCGCGAGGCCGCCGGAGACGACCGCCCGGACCGAGAAGCGCCGGGCCGCGTGGCCGGCGAGCAGACCGGCGACCACCGCGCCGACCGCGGCGGGCAGTTCGGCGAGTCCTGCCTCCAACGGGCTCCTGCCCTGCACCAGTTGCAGGTACTGGGACAGGAAGAAGACCAGGCCGGACAGGCCGAGGACGGTCAGCAGGTCGGCCAGGACCGCCCCGCTGAAGCCGCGCTTGCGGAACAGGCGCATGTCCAGCAGCGGTACCGGCAGCGTCAGTTGGCGGCGGACGAAGCCGTACAGCGCCGCCGCGCCCAGCAGGGCGGCGCCGGCCGTGGCCCAGGTGAGGCCGTGGGCGGCGGCCTCCTTGACGGCGGAGACGACCGCGATCATGCCGACGAGGGAGAGCGCCACGCCGGTCAGGTCCCACGGGCCCGGGTCCGGGTTGCGGGACTCGGGCAGGGTCCGGACGCCGACCACGACGAGGACCGCCATCACGGGCAGGTTGATGAGGAAGACCGAGCCCCACCAGAAGTGCTCGAGGAGGAAGCCGCCGGCGATCGGACCGACCGCCGTGCCGGCGGAGGCCGTGGCGCCCCAGATGCCCACGGCCAGGCTCCGCTCGCGCGGGTCGTGGAAGAGGTTGCGGATCAGGGCGAGGGTGGCGGGCATCAGGGTCGCGCCGGCGACGCCGAGCAGCGCTCGGGCGGCGATCATCATCTCGGGTGTCGTCGCGTACGCGTTCAGCACGGATATCGCGCCGAAGGCGGTGGCGCCGACGAGCAGGACGCGCTTGCGGCCGATCCGGTCGCCCAGGCTGCCCATCGAGACCAGCAGACCGGCGATGACGAAGGAGTACACGTCGCCGATCCACAGGAGCTGGGTCCCCGAGGGTTCGAGGTCCTCGCTGATGTACGGGGTCGCCAGGCCGAGGACGGTCGCGTCGACGGCCACCAGCAGCACGGCGAACACGAGGACGGAGAGCGCGAGCCAGCGGCCGGAGCGCTTCACCGCCTCGTCCGGGGCCGCCGGCCGCAGCGTGCCGGTCATGCTTCCTCCCTCCTCAGTGCGCCGCCGAGCAGCAGCTCGACGATCATGTGGGTGAAGTCGTTGCGGGCGACGCGGCCTTCCGCGACCGCCCAGGCGCCGGAGGCCAGCAGGCCGTACAGGGCCTCGGTGAGCCAGGCCGGCGTCAGGTCGATGCGGAACTCGCCGTCGGCCTGGCCGCGCCGGAACAGGGCGGCGACACGGTCGTCGATCCTGGCCCAGCCCGCGTTCTGCTCCTCTCCCTCGAACAGCTGGTTCTCGCTGTAGAGGAAGGCCAGCAGGGCGGCCGCGGGTTCGATCTCGCGGACCACGCGGCGGACGGCCCCGCTCGCCGGGCCGTCGTCGGGGCGGGCCCGGTCCAGGGCGGCCTCGCACTCCTGGATGCCGAGCGCCTCCAGCGCCCGTACGAGCGCGTCGCGTCCGGCGAACTGCCGGTGCAGGGTGGCCCTGCTGATCCCGGCGGCCTTGGCGACCTCGTCCATGGTCGCGGTGGATCTGCGGGTCAGCAGGGCCGCGGCACTGCGCAGCACATGGTCACGGTCGACAGCCATGAGACGACATTAACCCATGTGAGACATAAATGTCTCACCGGCGGCATGCGCACCTCGCGTGGTGGCTCCGGGGTGACCTCTCAGTGCCAGGGCAGCCGGCCGCGCCGCTCCCAGTAGGCGGCCGGCTCCTCCGCCAGGGCGGCGAGCCGGGTCAGGCGGTCCTCGTCGATGTCGACGACGGCCGCGTGCAGGTTGGAGGAGAGCTGCGTGAGCGTCGCGGCGCCGGACAGGACGACCCCGGCCCACGGCTGCCGCAGGATCACCGCGAGGGCGACCGCGTCACAGCCGAGGCCGGTCTCCTCGGCCACCGCCCGGAGGGCGTCCGGTGCGTGCGGCCCGGCGAGACGGCCGTTGGCCATGCCCTCCTTGACGATCACCGTGAGTCCGGCGTCGTGGGCCTCGGCGAGGGCCGGACCGGCCGAGGTCTCCAGGACGTTGTACGTGGACTGGACGGTGCGGAAGAGGGGGGTGCCGTCGACCTCGACGGCGAGGGCGGCGCGGACGGCGTCGGCCTGGGCGGGACCGCTGGTGGAGAAGCCGACGGTGAGGCCCCCGGCCGCGGCCTCGGCCAGCCTGGCGTGGAGTTCCTTGTCGGTCAGCGCCGGGCTGTCCGGGGTGACCGAGTGGATCTGGTAGAGGTCGAGACGGTCACCGAGCAGGCGGGCCGTCTCGGCGCGCTGCCGCTCGTACGTCGCGAGGGTGTGGTCCTTGACCTCGTGCAGCTCGGCGTCGGTGCTCCACCCGGCGGTGTAGGTGTAGCCCCACTTGCTGCCGACGACGACGTCGTCCACCTCGGGGCGGGCCGTCAGCCAGTCGGCGAGGAACTCCTCGGAGCGGCCGTAGGAGCGGGCCGCGTCGACGTAGCGGACGCCCTGGGCGTAGGCGGCGTCGAGGAGTTCGTGGGTGCGGGCGCGCAGCGTCTCGACGCCGCGGTCGTCCCCGAGGTCGCGGTCCCGGCCGAGGTTGATGTAGCCGGGACGGCCGACCGCGGCGAGACCCAGGCCGATGTGGCAGGTGGGGGTCGTCGCTGCGGCGAGGCGGGCGAAGGGCATCGCGGGCTCCGTTGGGTCGGCTCCGGTACGGCTGGCGACCAACGTAACCCGCGACACCCCGGTGACGTCGGAGCCGCTACTTCTTGGCGTCCGCCCACCGGTGCTGGAGGGCCACGTCCGCCTTCACCTCGGCGAGCTGGACGGCGACCGCGCTCGGCGCCGTGCCGCCGCGGCCGCTGCGGGAGGCGAGGGCGCCGGGGACGTTGAGGACGGAGCGCACCTCGGGGGTGAGGTGGGCGGAGATCTTCGCGAACTGCTCGTCGGTCAGCTCGTCCAGCTCCTTGCCCTCGGCCTCGGCGGCCTTCACGCACTCGCCGGCGACCTCGTGCGCCACCCGGAACGGCACGCCCTGCTTGACCAGCCACTCGGCGACGTCGGTGGCGAGGGAGAAGCCGGCCGGGGCCAGTTCCTCCATCCGCTCGCGGTGGACGGTGAGGGTGGCGATCATGCCGGTGAAGGCGGGGAGCAGGACCTCCAGCTGCTCGCAGGAGTCGAAGACGGGTTCCTTGTCCTCCTGGAGGTCGCGGTTGTACGCGAGGGGCAGGGCCTTGAGGGTGGCCAGGAGACCGGTCAGGTTGCCGATCAGCCGGCCGCTCTTGCCGCGCGCCAGCTCCGCGATGTCCGGGTTCTTCTTCTGCGGCATGATCGACGAGCCGGTGGAGAACGCGTCGTGCAGGGTCACGAAGGAGAACTCCTTCGTGTTCCAGATGATGATCTCCTCGGCGATCCGGGAGAGGTTCACGCCGATCATCGCGGTGATGAAGGCGAACTCGGCGACGAAGTCGCGGGAGGCCGTGCCGTCGATCGAGTTGCCGACGCTGCCGCGCTCGAAGCCCAGGTCCGCGGCGACCGCCTCCGGGTCGAGGCCGAGCGAGGAACCGGCGAGCGCTCCCGAGCCGTACGGCGAGACGGCCGTGCGCTCGTCCCACTGGCGCAGCCGCTCCGCGTCCCGGGACAGGGGCTGCACGTGCGCGAGGACGTGGTGGGCGAAGAGGACCGGCTGGGCGTGCTGGAGGTGGGTGCGACCGGGCATCGCCACGTCCGGGTGGGCCTCCGCCAGGCCGATCAGGGCGTCCTGGAGATCGGCGACGAGGCCGCCGATGATCCGGGCGTGGTCGCGCAGGTACATCCGGAAGAGGGTGGCGACCTGGTCGTTGCGGGAGCGCCCCGCGCGGAGCTTGCCGCCGAGGTCGGGGCCGAGGATCTCCAGCAGGCCCCGCTCCAGGGCGGTGTGGATGTCCTCGTCGGCGACGGTGCCGACCAGGGCCCCCGAGGCCACGTCCGCCGCCAGCCGGTCCAGGCCCGCGAGCATGGCCGTCAGCTCGTCGTCGGTGAGCAGTCCCGCCTTGTGGAGCACGCGCGCGTGGGCGCGCGAACCGGCGATGTCGTAGGGCGCGAGCCGCCAGTCGAAGTGGACGGACGCGGACAGTTTCGCCAGGGCCTCGGCGGGTCCGTCGGCGAACCGGCCGCCCCAGAGCCGTACGTCACCGCTGTTGCTGCTCACTTGCGTTGCTCCTAGAGGGGGTGCGGGCGAACTCGGATCTTCGCAGGCCGACCGATGCTCTTCACAGGCTGACTCGTGCATGAGTATGCAGCCTTCCGCATGATTCGTCAATCGAGTCCGACGGGGGTCCGGGCACCCGCCGGACTCGCGGATGTTTTTGAAACGCCTTTGAACAACGGCAACCGCTTACCCGTACTCACCGCTGGACGCAGGCGCCGCGTTCGACCCACCCACTCCTGACCCAAGTGAGGCATCCGCATGTCCAGGGCTCTTCCGAAGTACAACAAGCGCCGTGTGGCGGTCATCGGCGGCGCCGCCGCTCTGGCACTGACCGGCGCGGTGGTCGTGAACTCCGCCCTCGCGGGGGAGACGTCCAAGAGCAACGGCACGAACGCCCGGACGCTCGCCTCCCCCGGAACGATCAGCTGCCCGGACGTGGCCTCCCAGCTGCCCGCGATCCCCGCCACCGCCAAGGCCGAGGTGGACCGCAACCTCGCCCTCCTCAACACCCAGATCGCCGAGGCCAACAAGCGCCTCGTCGACACCGTCGGCCAGGGCGGCCCCAACTTCGTCCAGAACGCCATCCTCGGCCCCCTCGAGGACAAGCGCGTCGCCACCGTCAACCGCATCGCGACCGCCATCGGCCGCACCGCCGCCAAGCCCCAGGGCCTCGACGCCCTCGCACCCTGCGCCCTCAACGGCGCCGCTGCGGCACCCGGTCAGCAGGCCGGGAACAACGGGAACGCAGGCAATAACGGAAACGCGGGCAACGCCGGGAACAACGGGAACGCGGGCAACGCCGGAGCCGCCGGAACGATCAACTGCCCGGACGTGGCCTCCCAGCTGCCCGCGATCCCCGCCACCGCCAAGGCCGAGGTGGACCGCAACCTCGCCCTCCTCAACACCCAGATCGCCGAGGCCAACAAGCGCCTCGTCGACACCGTCGGCCAGGGCGGCCCCAACTTCGTCCAGAACGCCATCCTCGGCCCCCTCGAGGACAAGCGCGTCGCCACCGTCAACCGCATCGCGACCGCCATCGGCCGCACCGCCGCCAAGCCCCAGGGCCTCGACGCCCTCGCGCCCTGCACGTTGAACAAGTGACGTGACAGGCGCGGTGGCCGCCCCGGGGAACGCCGTCCGGGGCGGCCGCCGCGGCGGCCGATCACGAAATCGCTCAGACATGCGAACGACTTTCCCGAATAATCGTCAGCCATGGGAAAGACCTATCAACGCATCGACGGCCGACTCCGCACGTTCATCGAGGAGCAGCCCCTCTTCTTCACCGCGACCGCGCCGCTGTCCGGCGACGGCACGGTGAACCTCTCCCCCAAGGGACTGAAGGGGTCGTTCGCCGTCCTCGACGAACACACCGTGGCCTACCTGGACTTCGCCGGCTCCAACGCCGAGACGATCGCGCATCTGCGGGAGAACGGCCGGATCACCCTGATGTGGTGCGCGTTCCAGGGGCCGCCGAACATCGTGCGCGTGCACGGCCGCGGCGAACCGGTCTTCCGTGACGACCCCCGCTTCACGGACCTCCTCGCCCACTTCCCCGACATCGACCCGACCCGGCACGGGCTGCGGGCGGTCATCGTCGTGCACGCCGAACTGGTCCGGGACACCTGCGGATACGCGGTGCCCTTCATGACGTACGACGAGGACCGGGATCTGCACGAAAAGCGGTTCGCGCGCGAGGACGACGAGTCGCTCAGCGCGTACTTCGCGAAGAAGGAACACGTGGCGACGAGCATGGACGGCCTCCCGGGACTCCCGCTCCCCCTGCCCCTGCGTCCGGTCTGACGCGGACGGGCGTGGTGCCGGGACCGGGCGGTTCACGGCCGGGCACGGCAGGCCGGTTCACGGCCGGGCGGTTCACGGCCGGGCGGTTCACGGCCGGGCGGTTCACGGCCGCCCCGGCAGGCCGGTTCACGGCCGCCCCGGCAGGCCGGTTCACGGCCGCCCCGGCAGGCCGGGCACGGTCGGCCCACCCGGCCTGCCGGGGCGGCCGCCGCCGCTTAGCGTCTGACCATGCGCCTTCGTGCCCTCGCCACCGCCCTCGCCTGTGCGTCCCTGCCGCTGCTCGGGGCGGCTCCGGGCACCGGCGGGTCGCCCCCGCTCCCCGCGCGGATGGCGGACACGGGCGGCGGCACCCAGCTGATCACCGCCGTCGCCCCGGGGACCGGCGCCACGACGGGCACCCTCGCCTGGTGGGACCTGCGAGACGGCCGGTGGGTACGGGCCGGTTCCGCACCGGCCCGGTTCGGCGCGAACGGGCTGGTCGAGGGAGCCGTGCGCCGGCAGGGCACCGAGACGACACCGACCGGGCTGTACGACCTGCCGTTCGCGTTCGGCGTCCAGGCGCCGCCCCGCGGGACGACGTACGCCCACCGGCGCGTGCACGAGGACTCCTGGTGGTGTCAGGACAACGCGTCCCGCTCCTACAACCGGTGGAGCGAACCGCGGGCGGCCGACTGCCGTGCCGCCGAGTCCGAGCACCTGATCGACTTCCGGACGCAGTACGCGCACGCCCTGGTGATCGGGTTCAACTACCGCGAGCCGGTGCGCGGCCGCGGGGCGGGGATCTTCCTCCACGTCGACGGGCGTGGCGCGACGGCGGGTTGCGTGTCGGTTCCGGTGGACGCGATGCGGCGGATCCTGGCGTGGGCCCGCCCGCGGGAGCGACCGCACATCGCGATCGGGACGGACGGCGGAGGGACGGCGATCACCCGTTACTGAACCCTCTGCAGAGCCCGCTGCTGAACCCGCTGCCGGGCGCCGGTGCCGAGCCCGCTGCCGGGCGCCGGTGCCGGGCCCGCTGCCGGGCGCCGGTGCCGGGCCCGCTGCCGGGCGCGGGTACGGACACCCGTTCCGCGGGCGCCGTCGAGCGGTGGACGACTCGGTACGACGCTGAACACTGTGCGGCCGTGACCCGTATCTGTGGGCCAAGGGTCCGCACCACGGAGGAACAGTGACCACGACGATCGCCGGCGGCCGTGCCGCCCGCCGCCAGACGATGCGGCGCATCCGTCCGCGCCGCTCCCCGGCCGTCCCGCTGCTGCTCGCCGTCTGGGCGGGCGCCGCGGGTGTGCTGTGGCTGTGGTGGGACAACACCGCGTCCATCGCGGACACCAACGGCAAGATCCTCAACGCCGGCCGGATCACCGGCCTGCTCGCCGGATACCTGATGGCCCTCGTCGTCCTCCAGATGGCCCGGGTGCCCGCGCTGGAGCGCCGGGTCGGCTCGGACCGGGTCGCCCGCTGGCACGCGATGACCGGCCGCTACACGCTCAGCCTCACCTTCGCGCACGTGTTCCTCATCATGTGGGGATACGCGCTCCAGTCCGGCAGGTCGCTCGGCGACATCGTGCAGCAGACGATCGACTCCGTGAACCAGCTGCCCGACATGGGCAAGGCGGCCATCGGCACCTCCCTGCTGGTGGTCATCGGCCTGGCGTCGATCGGCCCGGTGCGCCGCAGGATGCCGTACGACACCTGGTACCACGTCCACCTCCTGACGTACGCCGCGGTGTTCCTGACGTTCTGGCACCAGATCACCACCGGAAACGACTTCGCCGTCGAACCCGCCGCGAAGACCGTCTGGTACGCGTTGTACGGGTCGGTCACCGCGCTGGTCGTCTGGTACCGCGTCCTCACCCCGATCCGGCTGAACCTGCGCCACCGCATGTACGTCGAAGCGGTCATCGAGGAGACGCCCGGCATCGTGTCGGTGCTGATCGGCGGGCGCAAGCTGCACCGGATCGGCGCGGAGGCCGGACAGTTCTTCCGGTGGCGGTTCATGGCGCCGGGCATGCGGTTCAGCTCCCACCCGTACTCGCTGTCGGCGGCGCCCCGCCCCGAGCTGCTGCGCATCACCGTCAAGGCGATCGGCGACCACAGTTCCGCGCTGCGCGGTCTGAAGCCCGGCGTGAAGGTGTGGGCCGAGGGCCCGTACGGCGCGATGACGGCGTCCCGGCGCAGCCAGGGCAAGGTGCTGCTGGTGGCCGGCGGCGTCGGCATCACGCCGATGCGGGCGCTGTTCGAGACGCTCCCCGGCGCGGCCGGCGACATCACGCTCCTCTACCGGGCCAACAGCACTCAGGACCTGGCGCTGTGGGACGAGCTGGCGAAGATCGCCGACGAGCGGGGGGCACGGCTGATGTACGCCGTCAACAGCCCCGACGGGGAACGCCCCGACATCTCGGCGGAGTCCCTGCAGCGCAAGCTGCCGGACATCGGGGAGCACGACGTCTTCATGTGCGGGCCGGCCGGCTTCGCCCAGAACGTGTACGAGGCACTGCGCGGCGCCGGGGTGCCCGCCCGCCGCATCCACCACGAGTCGTTCGAGATGTGAGCGACGGACGGCCGGAGACGGACGGCCGGCGAGGGACAGCCGGCGAAGGCCCTCCGGCAACGGAACCGGAACGACGGACACCCGCGGATCCGCGGCAGGCAACGGGAAGCGACGGGAATCAGGAACGATGAAGAAAAGCCACCCTCTGCGGCGCGTCGTACTCGCGGGCGCGGCCACCGTGTCCGGGATCGTGCTGCTGCTGTCACTGAAGCCGGCGTCGGACCCCGGCTCCTCCCAGGCCGCCGGCGCGGCGGCTCAGGAGGCCGCCCAGGGCGGGGCCGCGGCGGCCGCGTCCGGGGCGATCACCGGTGAAGCGGCGCAGACGCAGTACGGCGCCGTACAGGTACGCCTGACCGTCGCCGACGGCAGGATCGCCAAGGCGGAGGCGGTCCAGGCGCCCAAGGGCGGCCAGAGCGACCAGATCACCGCCGACGCCGTACCCAAACTCAACCAGGCCGCCCTCACCGCGCAGAGCGCCGACATCGACGCCGTCTCCGGCGCCACCTTCACCAGCGAGGGCTACAAGAAGTCCCTCCAGTCGGCGATCGACAAGATGAAGGCGGGCGCGGGGGCCTCCCAGGGGGCGGCGGGCACCGCCCCGGTGTCCGGCACCTTCGACGGGGACGCCGCGCAGACGCAGTACGGGGCCGTGCAGGTGCGGATCACCGTCAGCAAGAACCAGATCACCAAGGCGGAGGCGGTCCAGGCGCCCAAGGGCGGGCAGAGCGACCGGATCACCGCCGACGCCGTCCCCGAACTCAACCAGGCCGTCGTCACCAAGCAGAGCCCCGGCATCGACGCCGTCTCCGGCGCCACCTACACCAGTGCCGGCTACAAGAAGTCCCTCCAGTCGGCGATCGACAAGGCCAACGCGAGCGCGGGGGCGCAGGGTTCGGGGGCCCAGCAGGGATCGAAGGCGCCGGAGGCCTCGAAGGCACCGGAGGGCTCGGGTAACGCCCAGGCGGGCGGCACCTTCACCGGGGAGGCCGCGCAGACGCAGTACGGCGCCGTGCAGGTCCGGATCACGGTCAGCGGCGGCAGAATCGCCAAGGCGGAGGCGGTCCAGGCACCCAAGGGCGGGCAGAGCGACCGGATCACCGCCGACGCCGTCCCCCAGCTCAACCAGGCCGCCGTGGCCGCCGGTACCGCCGACATCGACGCCGTCTCCGGCGCCACCTACACCAGCGCCGGCTACCGGGAGTCCCTCCAGTCGGCACTGGACCGGGCCGGTGGCTGACCCGGTGGCCGGGTCGTCGCAGACACCCGCCGTGGTGCGGCACGCGGAGGAGGTCATGGGGACCGTCTTCTCCTTCGACGTCCGCGGCGGGGAACCCGCGGCGGTGCGGGCGGCCCTCGACGAGGCGGTCGCCGGTCTGCACCGGGTGAACGAGGTGTTCAGCACCTACCGGGAGGACAGTCAGGTCTCCCGGCTGGCGCGCGGCGAGCTGACCGTCGAGGAGTGCGGCCCCGAGGTGGCCGAGGTGCTGGAACTGGGCGCGGAGGCGGAGCGGGCCAGCGAGGGCTGGTTCAGCGTGCGCTACCGGGACGGCCGGCTCGACCCCACCGGGATCGTCAAGGGGTGGGCGGCCGAGCGCGCGGCGCGGGTGATCGCCGCGGCGGGGGTGAGCGGGGTGAGCGTCAACGGCGGCGGCGACGTGCAGTTGCTGGGCGTCCCCGGTCCCGACCGGCCCTGGCGGGTCGGGGTGTCGGATCCGCTGCGGCCCGGCGGGCTGGCGGCGGTGGTCTCGGCGGCGGGGGCGGACGAGCTGGCGGTGGCCACGTCGGGGACGGTGGAGCGGGGGGCGCACATCGTCGACCCGCGCACGGGACGGTCGGCGGTGACCGACCTGATCGCCGTGACCGTCGTCGCGCCCCGGCTGACCTGGGCGGACTGCTGGGCGACGGCCGCCTTCGCGATGGGGTCGCGGGAGGGACTGCGGTGGCTGGAGTCACTCCCGGACGTGGAGGCGCTGCTGATCACGGCGGGGGACGAGGTGCGGTGCACGGGGGGTCTGGCGCGTCGGCTGGGCTGAACGCCGTTCGACCCGGCCGTTGGCCGGTGGCGGGAGCGTGGGTCGGTGCCGGGGGGCGTGGGCCGTGCGGCCCGGCGCCGGCACGTGCCGTCTGCGCCCACCCGTGCCGCCCCGGGCGACGCGCATGCCCGCAGACGGCGGCCGGTGACGACACGGGTGACCGCAGCGCCCCGCGGGCGCGACCGGCCCCCGCTCACCCGCGGGCGAGGGACCGGGCCGAACCGGCGGAGCCTCACGTGTACCGGCGGAGCCTCACGTGTTCTGGGCCAGCCTCAGCAAGTGGTCCGCCAGGGCCTGGCCGCCCGTCGGCTCCCGGCTGATGAGCAGCAGCGTGTCGTCGCCCGCGATCGTGCCGAGGATGTCGTGCAGTTCCGCCTGGTCGATCGCCGAGGCGAGGAACTGGGCCGCACCCGGCGGCGTACGCAGGACCACGAGGTTCGCGGAGGCCTCGGCGGAGATGAGCAGTTCCTGCGACAGCCGCCGCATCCGCTCCTCCTTCGCCGACCCCCCCAACGGCACTCGCGGCGTCCGGAATCCGCCCTCGCTGGGCACCGCGTAGATCAGGTCGCCGTCGTTGTTGCGGATCTTCACCGCGTTCAGCTCGTCCAGATCGCGGGAGAGCGTCGCCTGGGTGACGCTCAGCCCGTCGTCGGCGAGCAGTTTCGCCAGCTGGCTCTGCGAGCGCACGGGCTGCCGGTTGAGGATGTCCACGATCCGGCGGTGGCGGGCGGTGCGGGTCTGCGGCACGGCGGGCCCGTTGGCCGCCGCCTGCTCGTGGTCCTGCGCCTGGCTCATCGTCGTCTCATTCCCCGGATCGTCCGTCCCCGTGCACTGCCTGGAGGATGCCGGGCAGCGCTGCGAGCAGCGCGTCCGCCTCGTCGTCGCCGAGGTTCAGCGGTGGCATCAGCCGTACGACGTCGGGGGCGGGCGCGTTGACCAGGAAACCGGCCTCCTGAGCCGCCTGGCGCACCTGGGGCGCGAGCGGCTCGGTGAGCACGATACCCAGGAGGAGCCCCGCGCCCCGGACATAATCGATCAACGGGTGGCCGAGACCCTCGATTCCGCTGCGGAGCCGCTCGCTCTGCCGCTTGACGTTCTCCAGCAGCCCCTCGTTCTCGATGGTGTCGAGGACGGCGAGTCCGGCGGCGCAGGCGACGGGGTTGCCGCCGAACGTCGTGCCGTGCTGGCCGGGCCGGAGCAGGTCGGCGGCCCGGCCGAAGGCGACCGTGGCGCCGAGCGGCAGTCCGCCGCCGAGCTGCTTGGCGAGGGTGACCACGTCGGGCAGGACGCCTTCGTGGGCCTGGTACTCGAACCAGTGCCCGGTCCGGCCGATGCCGGTCTGCACCTCGTCGAGGACGAGGAGGGCCCCGGTGGCGGCGGTGATGGCGCGGGCGGCCTTGAGGTAGCCGGCGGGCGGGACGACGACGCCCAGCTCGCCCTGGATCGGCTCGAGGACGACGAGCGCGGTCTCCTCGGTGACGGCGGCGGCCAGCGCCTGCGCGTCGCCGAAGGGGACGTGGGTGACGTCGCCGGGCAGCGGCAGGAAGGGGTCGCGCTTGCCGGGCTGCCCGGTGAGCGCGAGGGCGCCCATCGTACGGCCGTGGAAGGCGCCCTCGGTGGCCACGACGTGGGTGCGCCCGGTCAGCCGGCCGATCTTGAAGGCGGCCTCGTTGGCCTCGGCACCGGAGTTGCAGAAGAAGACCCTGCCGTCGCGGCCGAAGTGCTGCAGGAGCCGTTCGGCGAGGGCCACGGTCGGTTCGGCCAGGAAGAAGTTGGAGATGTGGCCGAGGGAGCCGATCTGCCGGGTCACGGCCTCGACGACGGCCGGGTGGGCGTGGCCGAGGGCGTTGGTCGCGATGCCGCCGACGAAGTCGAGGTAGCTGTTGCCGTCGGCGTCCCAGAGCCGGGTGCCCTCGCCGCGCACCAGGGGCAGCAGCGGGGTGCCGTAGTTGTTCATGAGCGCGCCCTGCCAGCGCGCGGTCAGTTCCTCGTTGCCCGTGACGGCGTTGCTCATGACGGCTCCCCCTCTTCCTCGTCGGCCACGACCATCGTGCCGATGCCCTCGTCTGTGAAGATCTCCAGCAGGATCGAGTGCTGGACGCGTCCGTCGATGACGCGGGCGGTGGTGACGCCGCCCCGGACGGCGTGCAGGCAGCCCTCCATCTTCGGCACCATGCCGGAGGACAACTCCGGCAGGAGTTTCTCCAGTTGGGAGGCGGTGAGGCGGCTGATCACCTCGTCGGAGTTCGGCCAGTCCTCGTAGAGGCCCTCGACGTCCGTGAGGACCATGAGGGTTTCGGCGCCCAGAGCAGCAGCGAGTGCCGCAGCCGCCGTATCAGCATTGACGTTGTAGACATGGTGGTCGTCCTGGCTACGGGCGATCGAGGAGATGACCGGGATCCGGCCGTCGGCGAGCAGTGCCTCGATCGCGCCCGTGTCGATCGCGGTGATCTCGCCGACCCGCCCGATGTCGACCAGTTCCCCGTCGATCTCGGGCTGGTGCTTGACGGCGGTGATGGTGCGCGCGTCCTCGCCGGTGAGCCCGACGGCGAGCGGGCCGTGCTGGTTGAGCAGTCCGACCAGTTCGCGCTGGACCTGGCCGGCCAGCACCATCCGTACGACGTCCATGGCCTCCTCGGTGGTGACGCGCAGGCCGGCCTTGAACTCGCTGACGATGCCGTGCTTGTCGAGGGCGGCGCTGATCTGCGGGCCGCCGCCGTGCACGACGACGGGCTTGAGGCCGGCGCGGTGCAGGAAGACGACGTCCTGGGCGAAGGCGGCCTTGAGGTCCTCGTCGATCATGGCGTTGCCGCCGAACTTGATGACGACCGTCTTGCCGTTGTGGCGGGTCAGCCAGGGCAGCGCTTCGATGAGGATCTGGGCCTTGGGCAGGGCGGTGTGCTTGCGCGTGGGTCCGTTGCTCATGAGGAGTAGGCGCTGTTCTCGTGGACGTAGTCGGCGGTGAGGTCGTTGGTCCAGATGGTGGCGGTCTCGGTGCCGGCCGCGAGGTCGGCCGTGATGTGGACCTCGCGGTAGCGCATGTCGACCTTGTCGCGGTCCTCGCCGACGCCGCCGTTCTTGCACACCCAGACGCCGTTGATGGCGACGTTCAGCCGGTCGGGCTCGAAGGCGGCCTTGGTGGTGCCGATCGCGGAGAGCACGCGGCCCCAGTTGGGGTCCTCGCCGTGGATGGCGCACTTGAGGAGGTTGTTGCGGGCGATGGAGCGGCCCACCTCGACGGCGTCGTCCTCGCTCGCGGCGCCCACGACCTCGATCTTGATGTCCTTGCTGGCTCCCTCGGCGTCGCGGATGAGCTGCTGGCCCAGGTCGTCGCAGACGGTGCGGACGGCCTCGGCGAACTCGGCGTACTCCGGGGTGACTTCGGCGGAGCCGGAGGCGAGCAGCAGCACGGTGTCGTTGGTCGACATGCAGCCGTCGGAGTCGACGCGGTCGAAGGTGACCCGGGTGGCGGCGCGCAGCGCCCGGTCCAGGGTCCCGGCGTCCACGTCGGCGTCGGTGGTCAGGACGACGAGCATGGTGGCCAGGCCGGGGGCGAGCATGCCCGCGCCCTTGGCCATGCCGCCCACGGTCCAGCCGTCCTTCGCCACGACGGACGTCTTGTGGACGGTGTCGGTGGTCTTGATGGCGATGGCGGCCTTCTCGCCGCCGTGCTCGCTGAGCGCCTCGGCTGCCTTCTCGACCCCGGGGAGCAGCTTGTCCATCGGGAGGAGGACGCCGATCAGTCCGGTGGAGGCGACGGCGACCTCGCCGGCGCCCAGACCGAGGACCTCGGCGGTCTTCTCGGCGGTGGCGTGCGTGTCCTGGAAACCCTTGGGTCCCGTACAGGCGTTGGCGCCGCCGGAGTTGAGGATCACGGCGGACAGGGCGCCGCTCTTGAGGACCTGCTCGGACCACAGCACCGGCGCGGCCTTGACGCGGTTGGAGGTGAAGACGCCCGCGGCGGCGCGACGGGGCCCGGTGTTGACCACGAGGGCCAGGTCCGGGTTGCCGTTCTCCTTGATCCCGGCGGCGATGCCCGCCGCCGTGAATCCCTTGGCTGCCGTGACGCTCACGGTGCGACTCCGATCGTGGAAAGTCCCAGTGCCTCGGGGAACCCGAGGGCGATGTTCATGCTCTGGACGGCACCGCCCGCGGTGCCCTTGGTCAGGTTGTCGATGGCGCTGATCGCGATGATGCGGCCCGCCGCCTGGTCGAGGGCGACCTGCACCTGAACGGCGTTGGAACCCTGGACGGACGCCGTGGCGGGCCACCGGCCCTCGGGCAGCAGGTGCACGAAGGGCTCGTCGGCGAAGGCCTTCTCGTAGGCCGCGCGCAGGGACTCGGCGGTGACGCCCTCCTTGGCGGCGGCGCTGCACGTGGCGAGGATGCCGCGGGACATCGGCGCGAGGGTCGGCGTGAAGGAGACGGAGACCCGCTCCCCCGCCGCCGCGCTGAGGTTCTGGATCATCTCGGGCGTGTGCCGGTGCCCGCCGCCGACGCCGTACGGCGACATCGACCCCATGACCTCGCTGCCGAGCAGGTGCGGCTTGGCCGCCTTGCCCGCGCCGGAGGTGCCGGAGGCGGCGACGATCACGGCCTGGGCCTCGGCCAGGCCGGCGGCGTACGCCGGGAACAGGGCGAGGGAGACGGCCGTGGGGTAGCAACCGGGCACCGCGATGCGCTTGGACCCCTCCAGCGCGACGCGGCCGCCCGGCAGTTCGGGGAGGCCGTAGGGCCAGGTCCCGGCGTGCGGGGAGCCGTAGAACCGCTCCCAGTCGGCCGGGTCCGCGAGCCGGAAGTCGGCGCCCATGTCGAGGACGAGGACGTCGGGGCCGAGCTGTTCGGCGACGGCGGCGGACTGTCCGTGCGGGAGGGCGAGGAAGACGACATCGTGCCCGGCGAGGACCTCGGGGGTGGTCTCCTGGAGCACGCGGTCGGCGAGGGGCAGGAGGTGCGGCTGGAGGGCTCCCAGCTTCTGTCCCGCGTTGGAGTTGCCGGTGAGGGCGCCGATCTCGATCTCGGGGTGCGCGAGGAGCAGGCGCAGCGCCTCACCGCCCGCATACCCGCTCGCTCCGGCCACTGCCGCGCGTATCGCCATGTCCACCCTCCTCTTGGATGGCATGACTATACGTCGCTATGCACGTTTATACAATCCATTCGCGGTGGGGCGGCCCGGTGGCCCCTGAGGGGGGAGGCCGTACGCCGCCCTGCCCGGCCCGCCGGGTGACGGCCGCACCCGACCCGATCGGGCACGGGATGTCGGGTCCGGCGGGACGCGTGCCGCCTAGCGTGGTGATCGTCAAGAGGAAGGACACCGGACATGCTGGAGCGGCTCAACCAGGCCATGGAGCACATCGAGCGTCACCTCGGCGGGTCCGTCGACGTGGCGGAGCTGGCGCGCACCGCGGCCACCTCGGAGTACCACCTGCGCCGGATGTTCTCCGCGCTCGCGGGCATGCCGCTGTCGGAGTACGTCCGGCGCCGTCGGCTCACCGTCGCGGGCGCCGAGGTGCTCGCACGGCGTGATTCCCTGCTGGAGATCGCGGTCCGCTACGGCTACGGCTCGGGCGAGGCGTTCGCCCGGGCGTTCCGCGCCATGCACGGGGTCGGGCCGGGCGAGGCCCGGCGCGTCGGCGCCCCGCTCGTCTCCCAGCCCCGGCTGACCTTCCGTCTCACTGTCGAGGGGAGCAGCAGCATGCGGTATCGAGTGGTCGACAAGTCGGCCTTCACCGTCGTCGGCCTCAAGGCCCGGGTGCCACTGGTGCACTCGGGGCCGAACCAGGCGATCGTCGACTTCGTCCGCGGGATCGCACCGCGGACGCTGGAGGAACTGGAGGAGCTGTCGGACCAGGAGCCGCGGGGCGTCGTCGCGGTCTGCGACGACCTGGACCCCAGTCGCGCGGAAGGCACCGAACTCGACTACTACCAGGGGGTGATCACCTCGGCGGCGCCGGCGGCAGCCCCCGGGGACGCGGCCGTCCTGCCCGTACCGGCCGGGGCCTGGGCGGTCTTCACCGCCTCCGGGCCGGTTCCGCGGGCCGTCCAGGACCTGTGGCGGGACGTGTTCACGCAGTGGTTCCCGTCCAACCCGTACCGCGGCCGGCCGGGCCCGGAGATCCTGCGCACGCGCCTGTCGCCGGACGGGACGGAAGCCGACTCGGAGCTGTGGCTTCCGGTGGAGCGGGAAGAACGGGCCTGAAGGAGGCGCCGGGTTCGTCGGCGCCGGACGGCGAGACCGCAGCCGCGGCGGGTGGCGGCCGTACCGCGTGACGGGGTGCGGGTGGTGCCGGGCGTCATGGACACTCCGCGGTTCCCCGCACACGGACCGTACACGAACGTTCGAAATGTCTGACATTGATCAGCACTTCGAACGGCAAGATAGGGAGGAGGACGGAGCGCGTCAACGGGTCGCGCGGCGACGGATGGGACGGAGGTCGGCGCGCGATGGGCGAGTTCTGGCCGGTGCCGGACGCCATGGCGTTCCTCGCCGGACGCTGGCGGGTCGAGCGGTCGGTGCGGGACCTGGCGAGCGGCGAGGCGGGGCGATTCGAGGGCACGACGGTTTTCGGCCCGCTGGACGGCGGCGGCCTGCTGCACGAGGAGTCCGGCACGTTCGTCTGGCGGGGCGTCCCGCGGCCCGCCGAGCGGACCCTGCGTTTCCTGCCCGGGCGGGTGCCGGGCACGGCCGACGTGACGTTCGCCGACGGGCGGCCCTTCCACGACCTCGACCTGACGGGCGGGCGGCACGTGACCGACCACCCGTGCGCGGCGGACCTCTACCGGGGCGAGTTCACCGTCCGGGACGCCGACCGCTGGCGGACGGTCTGGCGGGTGCGCGGCCCCGCCAAGGACCTGGTCCTCACCACCGGCTACGTGCGCGAGGCCTGAACCGCGCTCCCCTCCAGGCGCAGGTTCCACCGTCCGCCGCCTCCGGTGACGGTGGTCGCCGACAGCGGGCGCACATCGAGGTTCCAGTACGTCGACGGCGGCGCCTTGAGCGCGTAGACCAGGGCGGCCCGGATCACACTCGGCTCGGCGACGGCCACGATCCGGCAGCCGTCCTCCACGGGCCGGGTGTCGAGCCAGCCGCCCACCCGGGAGATGAACCCCAGCAGCGACTCACCGCCGTGCACGGTGGCCCGCGGGTCGGCCAGCCAGGCGTCCACCGCCTGCGGCTCCCGGGCCATCGCCTCCCCCAGGGTGAATCCGCGCCAGCGCCCCATGTCGCAGTCCCGCAGGGCGAGCTGGACGAGCGGCGCGTAGCCGAGCGCGTCGCCGGTGGCACGGCTGCGCGGGGCGGGCGAGCAGTAGCGCAGCTCGGCCGCCGCCAGCGGCAGGAGATCGCCGGCCGCCCGCTGCACCTCGTCCCAGCCCGCCTGGTCCAGCGGGCTGCCGTCCTCGAAACGCTCGGCCGGCAGCGCGGAGTTGCGCGCCGCGGCGACGAACGTGACCCGGAGTGCCATGCGGTGATGGTGGGACGCGCGCGCGGGCGGGTCAAGGGCCGTCGTGCGAAAACTTCTCGAAAATCAGTGCCATCCAGTGGTCGGGCCGCTCCAGCGCCTCGAAGCCGATCTTCTCGTAGACGCCGTGCGCGTCGTGGGTGGCGAGCAGGACGCGGCTCAGGCCGTGCGGGCGCAGGTGGTCCCGGACGGCCGCGGCGAGCGAGGTCCCGATGCCCTTCCCCCGCACCGCGGGGTCCACGTACACGTCGCACAGCCAGGCGAAGGTCGCGAGGTCGGTCACCACGCGCGCGTAGGCGACCTGCTGTCCGGACACCGTCTCGTACACGCCGAAGTTCAGCGACCCGGCGACGGCCCGCTCCTGCTTCTCGCGCTCCCGGCCGAGTGCCCAGTAGGCGTCGGTCGACAGCCAGTGGTGCACCCGTGCGACGTCGATCCGGTCGGGGTCGGCGGAGATCTCGTAGCCCTCGGCGAGGGGCGGGGTGGAGGTCATGAGGGGACCTTCACAGACGAGGTGCCCGGTGTCGAACCGTTTCCGCGAGCACCTCGTCGCGGGCCGACCGCAGCCGCCGGACCCCCTCGGCGATCTCCTCGGCCCCGGCGGCGGCCGCGAAGCTCAGGCGGACGTGCGGGGCCGGGGGCTCGGCGCTGAAGTAGGGACGGCCGGGGGTCACGGCGACGCCCGCGCGCAGGGCCGCGGCCGTGAACGCCGGCTCCCGCGTACCGTCCGGGAGGCGCAGCCAGAGGTGGTAGCCCCCGGACGGGACGTGCGGGAGGAGGAGTTCGGGCAGGTGCAGGGCGAGGGCGGTGGTCAGGGTGTCGCGCCGGGTCCGCAGTTCGGCCGCGACCGCCCGCAGATGGCGCGGCCAGGCGGGCGAGCCGACGAGTTCGAGCGCCGCCTCCTGGAGGGGGCGGGGCACGAAGAAGGTGTCGACGACCTGGATGGCCCGCAGGCGTTCCAGGACCGGGCCGCGGGCGGCCAGGGCGCTGACCCGGAAGCTCGGCGAGGTCGCCTTGGTGAGCGAGCCGACGTACACGACGACGCCGTCGGGGTCGTCGGCGGCGAGCGGGCGGGGCAGCGGCCCGGCGTCCTCGTGCGCGAGCCGCCGTACGAAGTCGTCCTCCACGACGAAGGCGCCCGCCTCGCGGGCGATGCGCAGCACCTCACCGCGGCGGGCCGGGACCAGGACGGCGCCGGTCGGGTTCTGGAACAGCGGCTGGCAGACGAAGACCCGGGCGCCGGTCGCACGGAAGGCGTCGGCGAGCAGTTCGGGCTTGACGCCGTCGGGGTCGACGGGCACCGGAACCGGGCGAAGTCCCGCCGAGCGGGCGATCGCCAGCATGCCCGGATAGGTCGGCGACTCGACGAGCACCGGGGCGCCGGGCGGGGCCAGCGCCCGCAGGGCGGTGGTGAGCGCGGTCTGGCCGCCGGCGCTGACGAGCACCTCGGCGGCGGTGACCGCGCCGCCGATGGCGCGCGCGAACCACTCGCGCAGCTCCGGCAGGCCCTCCAGGGGCGGCCGGCCCCAGGCGCCGGGGCGTCGCGCGGCCCGTGCCAGCGCCGCCGACATGGCACGTTCCGGTTGCAGGGAGGGATGCAGGTAGCCGCCGCTGAACTCGACGACGCCGGGCGGCGGAGCCGCGAGGGAGACGGTCACGCCGGAGGCGTCCACCGAGCGGGGCACGAGGTCGGCGCCCTCCGCGCTCAGCGCGACCTCCTGCCAGGAGGTGTCGCCGGCCGGTGCGGACGCGGGGCGCGGCCCGGCCCGGAAGGCCCCGGCACCCGGCCGGGTGACCACCAGCCCCTCGGCGGCCAGCTGCGCGAGGGCCCGTGAGACCGTCACGGGGCTCACCCGGAACCGCTCGACGAGGGCACGGCTCGACGGCAGCTTTCCACCGGGAGAGTAGCGGTCCAGCTCCCCCCGGAGACGATCCGCCAGCTCACCGACACTGCTACGCTCATGCATGAAGACACAGAGTAGCGCTACTGCCCTTCCCGCGATAGCGGTGACCACCCCGCGGACGGGTGGCCTCGGTACCCTCCAGGCCGCTCTCGGCGTCGGCGCCTTCTCGCTCACCTTCCCCGCCACCGCCTGGGGCCTGGAGGGCTTCGGCCCCTGGACGCTGGTCGCCGTGCGCAGCGTGCTGGCCGCGCTCGTCGCGGGCGGCTGCCTCCTCGCCCTGCGGGTGCCGCTGCCCGCCCGCCGGCACCGGGCGGGGCTCGCCGTCGTGGCCGCCGGGGTCGTCGTGGGCTTCCCGCTGCTCAGCACCCTCGCCCTGCAGACGTCGTCCACCGCGCACGCGGCCGTCGTGGTCGGTCTGCTGCCCCTGACGACCGCGCTGCTGTCCGCCCTGCGCGTCGGCTCCCGGCCCTCGCGGACCTTCTGGACGGCGGCGCTGGTGGGCGCCGGCGCGGTGATCGCCTTCACCGTGCAGCAGAGCGGCGGCGCCCTCACCAGCGCCGACCTGTACCTGTTCGGGGCGCTGCTGGTGTGCGCGGCCGGCTACACCGAGGGCGGCCGGCTGGCGCGGGTGATGCCGGGCTGGCAGGTCATCGGCTGGGCGCTGGTGTTCTGCCTGCCGCTCGCCGTGCCCGCCGCCGCCCTCGCCCTCGCCCTCGAGCCGGTCCGGCTGACCGCGCACGGCGTGGCCGGGCTGCTGTGGGTGGCGGTGGGCTCGCAGTTCCTCGGCCTCGTCGTCTGGTACCGGGGCATGGCCGCCATCGGCATCCCCAAGGCCAGCCAGTTGCAGTTGGCCCAGCCCCTGCTCACACTGGTGTGGTCGGTGCTGTTGCTGGGCGAGCACCTCACGCCCGCCGCTCCGCTGACGGCCGCGGCCGTCCTGGTCTGCATCGCCGTCACCCAGCGGGCGCGCGGTTAGGTCTCGAACGAGAGGCCCCGAGGGCGCCACGCGCCGGTTCGGCCGGTGCGCGCGCCGCAGATGGGAAAAGGCTCCAGGACGACTCCGAGACACGGACCACTGCTCCCGCACACGGTGAGGAGGCCTCACAGATGCGTGCGACCACGGGCGACCAGCTTGTCCAGCACGGCAGGGTGGTCGGCCAACACGACAAGGTCGGCGAGATCGTCGAAGTGATGGGTCAGGAGGGCAGTCCCCCCTACCGCGTCCGCTTCGCGGACGGGCACGAGGGCGTGTGCTCGCCGGGACCGGACACCGAGATCCGTCACAAGGACCAGGAACGACGGTAATCGGCAGGACGAGGAACGACGGCGGGCCGGCCGGGCGAAGGACGACGGCGGTCAGCGCGGGGGCGTCGCCGGCTGCGCGTAGTGGTCGGCGACGACCCGCGCCATCGCGCCGACGCGGTCCGTGCGCAGGTCCTTGGCCGCGAAGAAGACGTGGCCGCGGACCTCGGGCCGGCCGGCCGCGAGGGTGAGGTGCCGGGACAGTTCGGCCGGGTCCTGCCAGGCCGCGGGCTGCGCCGGATCGCCGGCCTTGTACAACGCCTCCCCCAGGTAGAGCCTGGTGCGGCTGCCCCGCGCGACCTCCGCCCACCAGGGCACGAGCGCGGCGTAGTCGGCGGCGGAGAACCCGATGTTCCAGTACAGCTGCGGCACGACGTAGTCGATCCAGCCCTCCCGCACCCACCTGCGGGTGTCGGCGTGGACGGCGTCGTACGACTGGAGCGCCGCGGTGTCCGAGCCGCGCGGGTCGGTGGAGGCGTTGCGCCACACCCCGAAGGGGCTGATCCCGAACTGTGCGGTGGGCCGGACCGCCTTGATCCGGGCGGCCATCTCGCGCACCAGCCGGTCGATGTTGTCGCGTCGCCAGGCTGCCCGGTCGGTGAAGGCGCCGCCGTGGGCGTCGTAGGCCGCGTCGTCGTCGAAGGTCTGGCCGGGTACCGGATAGGGATAGAAGTAGTCGTCGAAGTGGACGGCGTCGACCGGGTACCGGCGCACCGCGTCGAGCATCGCGTCCTGTACGAACGCCCGCACCTCGGGCAGACCGGGGTTGTAGTGGAGCCTCCCGCCGTACGGCACCACCCAGTCGGGGTGCCGTCGCGCGGGGTGGGAGGCGACGAGCCTGGTCGGGTCGTCGTGGACGGCGATCCGGTAGGGGTTGAACCAGGCGTGCAACTGGAGTCCGCGGGCGTGCGCCTCCGTCACGGCGGTGCCCAGCGGGTCCCAGCCGGGCGCCTTGCCCTGGGTGCCGGTGAGCACCTGCGACCACGGCTCGTACGACGAGGGCCACAGGGCGTCCGCGGTGGGCCGGACCTGGAGGATCACCGTGTTGAGGCGGTCGCGGACCGCCAGGTCGAGCCAGCCGAGCAGCTCGGAACGCTGCTGGGCCGCGGTCAGCCCGGTGCGTGAGGGCCAGCCCCGGTTGGCGACGGTGGCCAGCCACACGCCCCGCATCTGCGCCACCGCCCGGCCGTGCCCGCCGGCCCGCCCGGAGGGGGCCCCGGCCGGGCGGGCCGCCGCGCCCGTCGTCGTGAACGCCGACAGTGCGGCCAGCGCGAACGCCCGCCGAGTCAGTCGCCCCATCGCGCACATCCCCACATACGCCGCGGATCCGCTCGGTCACGGATCGTCTCCGCGCCCAGCATGCCCCCACCCCGGCGATCGATCATCGATACTTGCTAGTAACGTGCACGATCGGAGCAGGCCCGCCGGGACCCGGAAGACCTGCGCAGTGACCGGAGTCAGCCAGTGAAAGGGACCGATGTGACCGACATCGAACGCGTCGGAGTGGTGGGCTGCGGCCAGATGGGGGCAGGCATCGCCGAGGTCTGCGCGCGGGCCGGACTCGACGTGAAGGTCGCCGAGACCACCGGCGAGGCCCTGGAGTTCGGCCGTACCCGGCTCTTCAACTCCCTGGCCAAGGCCGCCGAACGCGGCAAGATCAGCGAGGAGGAGCGGGACGCCACGCAGGCGCGCCTCAGCTTCACCACCGACCTCGGCGAGTTCGCCGACCGCGACCTGGTCATCGAGGCCGTCGTGGAGAACGAGCAGGTCAAGACCGAGATCTTCCAGGTCCTGGACCAGGTCGTGACCCGCCCGGACGCCATCCTGGCCTCCAACACCTCCTCCATCCCGCTGGTGAAACTGGCGGTCGCCACCTCACGGCCCGACCAGGTCGTCGGCATCCACTTCTTCAACCCGGCCCCGGTGCAGCAGCTCGTCGAGCTGATCCCGGCGCTGACCACCTCCGAGGGCACCCTCAGCCGCGCGCAGCTGTTCGCCGAGAAGACGGTCGGCAAGCACGCCATCCGGGCCCAGGACCGCTCGGGCTTCGTGGTCAACGCGCTGCTGATCCCCTACCTGCTCTCCGCGATCCGGATGTTCGAGACGGGCATCGCCAGCCGCGAGGACATCGACAACGGCATGGAGCTGGGCTGCGCCCACCCGATGGGCCCGCTGAAGCTGTCCGACCTGATCGGCCTCGACACGGTGGCCTCGGTCGCGCAGTCGATGTACGACGAGTACAAGGAGCCCCTGTACGCCGCTCCCCCGCTGCTCCAGCGCATGGTCGACGCCGGCCGCCTGGGCCGCAAGACCGGCTCGGGCTTCTACACCTACGGCTGACCCCTCGCAGCGTCACGCGGGCCCGGCACCTCACCCGGTGCCGGGCCCGTTCACACCGGGGGACCGTCAGCGCCCGGTGTCGTGCCCGAGCCTGAGGTGGTGCAGGAGCAGTAAGGCGGCCGCCATGTTGGCGGCCGGGACCTCCCCCCGGGCGACCATGTCGGGCACGAGTTTGAGGGGGACCCACTCCCGGCGCTCGGACTCGAAGTCGTCCACGGGGTGCCCGACGTACTCGCCCCCGTCCGACCAGTAGACGTGGTGGCGGGCGTCGGTGAGGCCGTTGGCCGGTTCCACGCTCATCAGGTGGCGCAGGGGGCCCGGCCGCCAGCCGGTCTCCTCCTCCAGTTCCCTGGCGGCCGCGCGGGCGACGTCCTCGCCGTCCTCGACGACGCCGGCGGCGAGTTCCCATCCCCAGCTGTCGGTGATGAAGCGGTGCCGCCACAGCAGGAGCACCTCGTTGGCCTCGTTCACCACGGTCGCCACCGCGACGGGCCGCAGCCGTATGAGGAAGTGGTCGAGGTGCCGGCCGTCCGGCAGGCCGACATCCGCGAGGTTGACCCGGAACCAGCGGTTTTCATACACAGTTCGTTCGTTCTGTTTCGTCCACTGCACGGTTCTGCCACCTTCCGTCGAGTAAGGGGCAATATCGCAGCAGGAACGGTGGCACGCCGGTCGCTACAGCGGTACGCGCAGTGCGCCGTCGATGAGTTCGGCCGCCTCCGCCGTGCCCGCACAGCCACTGCGCACCAGGTGTTCGCGTACCGTCCGGAGCCTGTCGCGCAGCCGCTGGGACTCCATGCCCCGCGCCTGCTCCGCCATCAGCACGGCGGTGACCACCGCCTTCTCTGCGTTTCCCTGGCGCAGTTCGACGGTGCTGAGCATGGCGAGCCGGTGCACCCGGCCCCGGTCGTGGGCGGGCGTGCCCGCGGCGGCCGCGGCGTGCTCCGCGGCGGCGGTGACGTCGCCGAGGCTCAACAGGGCCTCCGCCACCTGGACGTTGACCAGTCCCGGCTGGACATAGCCGGTCTCGTCCGGTTCGATGCCGCGCCGGATGCGGTCGGCGGCGGCCTCGGCCCGCCGGATGCAGGACAGGGCGCTCGTGCCGTCGCCGAGGTGGGCGTACGCCTTCGCCTGCATCGCGTGCAGGTCGGAGGCGAGGGCGGGGGTGACGTCCCTGCCGACCGTGCGCAGCGCGGCCTCCGCGAAGGCGACGGCCTGCCGGAACTCCCGCATGAACAACGACTGGTTGACCAGCAGTGCGATGACGTACGCCCCGAGTCCCCGGTCCCCGCTGGCCTTCGCGAGCCGCAGTGCCTGGTGGAAGTAGCGCTGGGCGAGCCCGTGCGCGTCGGAGTCGTAGGCGCAGATGCCGGCGATCGCCACCAGAGCGCCGGTCGCACGGTGCAGTTGGCGGCCGGTGGCGTCGGTGTAGCCGCCGCGCAGCAGCGGGGCCGCCTCGGCGTTGAGGAAACCGACGATGCGGCTGCGGGTCGCCACGCCGCCGGCCTTGCGGTACATCTGCTCGTAGTGGGCGCGGGCCGCGCGCAGCGTCTCGATGTCGGCGGCGGTGACCCGGTGCCGGCCGCCGCGGGAGACGTCGACGTCCTCGGGCGGGTTCTCCCACTCCCACACCGGCATCACGGCGGGCGTGCCGGTGACCGCGGGGGCGCCCAGGACGTGCGGGCGCTGCTGCTCGTCGGAGCGCCACAGGGCGGTGGCCCGCTCCACGAACCCGGACAGCGAGGTGCCGTGCGGTGTCGCGTGTCCGCCGGGCACGCCGAGGCCGATGTCGTCGAGGGTGACGGGCCGTCGCAGCCGGCGGGCGAGCACCTCGCAGATCAGGTCGGGGACCTGTCCGCGCGGGCGCTGACCCTTGAGCCACCGGGCGACGGCCGTGTGTTCGTAGCGCAGCGCGAGCCCGCGGGCGCGGCCGGCCTGGTTGACGTGCGCGGCGAGGCCCGCGTGCGAGATGCCCGCCTCGTCCAGGATCGCGTCGAGCAGGGTGTTGGGCTGCATGAGGTGCCCCCCGGGTGGTTCGGTGCCGACGGCGCCACTCACGGTAGCGGGTGTGCCTTCACACGGGGTGTGAACCGAGTGCGCACATCCGTACCGTGCACGCGCTGTCGCTCAGCGTCGCTGCTCGGTTGACTGAAATGCCTCGAAAGAGGCCGGCCGGGCCGCCGGCTCCCCCTCATCAAGCGGCGGCCCGGCAGTTCGCTCCGCGGGTCGGGCCGCCGACCACGGTGGGCCGTCGTCACAGGGAAACCGCCGGCCACGGTGGGCCGTCGTCACGGAGAAGCCGCCGACCACGGGTGCCGGGCGGCTGGGCGGGCGGTTGGACCAGTCCGGTGCCGACGACGAAGAAGACGGCGCTGGTGACGATCCTGGCGTCGAGCCCGTCCTGCTGGGCCGGCGGACAGGTCAGCTTGTAGGTGACCGCCATCGCGCCCCAGGCCGCGGGCAACCCCGCCGAGAGGGCCCGGCGCGACGGCCGCCTGGTGCCGAACATGCCGGATGGCCCCCCATCCAGGCCAGTACAGCGCAGACGGACCGGCCCCGAGAGGCCGGTCCGATTCTGTCGGTGTCAGGGACCGGAAGGCCCGGTCACAGGGAGAACTCACCCGAACGGATGAGATGCGGGTGTGGGGACCGTGCCCCCACACCCGCCTGTCCGCACGGCACGCTAGCCTCGCAGCACCGCGCCCGTCCGCTCGCCCGCGAGGGCGACCGCCGCGTCCCGGGCGGCCGAGGCCTCGTCGACCGTCAGCGTCCGGTCCGCCGCGCGGAAGCGCAGGGCGTACGCGAGCGACTTCCGTCCGTCGCCCAGCTGCTCGGCGTTCTCGTAGACGTCGAACAGCCGGATCGCCTCGAGGAGTTCACCGGCGCCCTCACGCAGCGCGGCCTCGACGTCGGCGTGCGGCACGTGGACGTCGACGACGAGCGCGACGTCCTGCGTGGCGACGGGGAACGTGGAGATGCCCGGCGCCCGGGGCGTGTCGTCGCCGACCCGCTCCAGGACGTCCAGGTCCAGCTCCATCGCCGAGGTGCGCGCGGGCAGGCCGAGGGCCTTCAGCACGCGCGGGTGCAGCTCACCGGCGTGGCCGACGACCCGCTCGGCGCCGTCGGCGACGACGACCAGCTCGGCGCACCGGCCCGGGTGCCACGGCCCGTACTGACCCTTACGGACGATCAGTTCGGCGCCCGCCTCACGGGCGACCGTCCGCGCCGCCTCGACGGCGTCGGCCCAGTCGGCCGGGCGGCCCCTGCCCCACCAGCCGGCCTGCTCGCGGGCTCCCGCGAGGACGACGGCGACGTGGCGCGGCTGCTCGGGCAGCACGGCGTCGATCGCCGCGATCTCCTCCTCGGTCGGCCGGCGGTCGACCGGCAGATGACCGGCGACGCGCTGTTCGTCGCGCGGGAGGAAGACCAGTCCGGTCTCGAAGAGGGCCAGGTCGTGCGAACCGCGGCCGTCGTTGCGCCGCAGCGCGGCGAGCAGGCCCGGCAGCAGCGAGGTGCGGAGCGCGGGCTCCTCGTCGTTGAGCGGGTTGGTCAGCCGGACGACGCGGCGGGCCGGGTCGTCGGCGTCCAGGCCGAGCTGGTCGAAGACCTGCTCGGCGACGAACGGGTAGTTCGGCGCCTCGACGTAGCCGGCACCGGCCAGCGCCCGGCCGACACGGCGGTGCAACCGCTGACGGTGGGTGAGGCCGCGGCCCGACGGGGGCTTGGGCAGCGTGGAGGGCAGGTTCTCGTAGCCCTCCAGCCGGATGACCTCCTCGGCGAGGTCGTTGGCCTCGCCGAGGTCGGGCCGCCAGGACGGCACGGTGACGATCAGCTCGTCCTGGCCGTACACGTCGCAGCCGATCTCCTGGAGCCGGCGTACGACGGTCTCGCGGCCGTAGACGACACCCGCGACCCTGTCCGGGTGGTCGGCGGGCACGGTGACGGTGTGCGGCGCGGACGGGGCGATGACCTCGGTGACACCGGCCTCGGCGGTACCGCCGGCGAGCAGCACCAGCAGGTCGACCGTGCGCTGCGCGGCCGCCGACGACGCCTGCGGGTCGACACCGCGCTCGAAGCGCTTGGACGCCTCGGAGGACAGCTTGTGGCGGCGGGCCGTGCGGGCGACGGAGACCGCGTCGAAGTGGGCGGCCTCGATGACGACGTCGGTCGTCCCCTCGGACTCGGCGTGGTCGGCGATCTCCGTGTTGGCGCCGCCCATGACACCGGCGAGGCCGATGGGGCCGCGCTCGTCGGTGATGACCAGGTCCTCGGCGTGCAGCGTGCGCTCGACGCCGTCGAGGGTGACGAGCTTCTCGCCCTCGGCCGCGCGGCGGACGCCGACGGTGCCCTGGACCAGGGTGCGGTCGTAGGCGTGCAGGGGCTGGCCCAGCTCCATCATCACGTAGTTCGTGACGTCGACGGCGAGCGAGATCGGGCGCATGCCGACCTTCTGGAGCCGGCGCTGGAGCCAGATCGGGGAGCGTGCCTCGGGGCTCAGACCGGTGACGGTGCGGGCGGTGAAGCGGTCGCAGCCGGCCGGGTCAAAGACCTGGACGGGGTAGCCGAAGGCGTTCGGTCCGGGTACGTCGAGCAGGGCCGGGTCGCGCAGCGGCAGGCCGTAGGCGATGGCGGTCTCGCGGGCGACGCCGCGGAGGGACAGGCAGTCGCCGCGGTTGGCGGTGACGGCGATGTCCAGGACCTCGTCGACCAGCTCCAGGAGCTCGATGGCGTCCTTGCCGACCTCGGTCTCCGGCGGCAGCACGATGATGCCCTTGGTGCCGTCGTCGCCCATGCCCAGCTCGTCGCTGGAGCAGATCATGCCGTGGGAGGTCCTGCCGTACGTCTTGCGCGCGGCGATGGCGAAGCCGCCGGGCAGGACCGCGCCCGGGAGGACCACGACGACCTTGTCGCCGACGGCGAAGTTGCGGGCGCCGCAGACGATCTCCTGCGGCTCACCGGTGCCGTTGGCCTGGCCGACGTCGACCGTGCAGAAGCGGATCGGCTTCTTGAAGCCCTCCAGCTCCTCGATGGTCAGCACCTGGCCGACGACGAGGGGGCCCTTGAGGTCGTGGCCGAGCTGCTCGACGGTCTCGACCTCGAGGCCCGCCGAGATGAGCTTGGCCTGGACGTCACGGCCGGTCTCGGTGGCCGGCAGGTCGACGTACTCCCGCAGCCAGGAAAGCGGGACCCGCATCAGATCTCCATCCCGAACGGCCGGGTGAACCGGACGTCACCCTCGACCATGTCTCGCATGTCTTCGACGTTGTGGCGGAACATCAGCATCCGCTCGATGCCGAACCCGAAGGCGAAGCCGCTGTACTTCTCCGGGTCGACGCCGCAGGCGGTCAGCACCTTGGGGTTGACCATGCCGCAGCCGCCCAGTTCGATCCAGCCCTCGCTGGAGCAGGTGCGGCAGGGCCGGTCGGGGTTGCCGACGGACTCGCCGCGGCAGACGTAGCACACCATGTCCATCTCGGCGGACGGCTCGGTGAAGGGGAAGAAGTTCGGGCGCAGCCGGGTCTTCATGCCCTCGCCGAACAGCGCCTGGACCATGTGGTCCAGGGTGCCCTTGAGGTCCGCCATGGTCAGGCCCTCGTCCACGGCGAGCAGCTCGACCTGGTGGAAGACGGGCGTGTGCGTGGCGTCCAGCTCGTCGGTGCGGTACACGCGGCCGGGGCAGATCACGTACACCGGCAGCTCACGGCTCAGCAGCGAGCGGATCTGCACGGGCGAGGTGTGGGTGCGCAGCACGACACCGGACTCGGTGCCGCCTTGCGGTCCCTGCACGAAGAACGTGTCCGCCTCGCCGCGAGCCGGGTGGTCCGGGCCGATGTTCAGGGCGTCGAAGTTGAACCACTCGGCCTCGACCTGCGGGCCCTCGGCGACCTCGTAGCCCATGGCCACGAAGACGTCCTCGATGCGCTCGGAGAGCGTGGTGAGCGGGTGGCGGGCGCCGGCCGGGACCCGGTCGTGGGGCAGCGTGACGTCCACCGCCTCCTCGACCAGGACGCGCGCGTCGCGCTCGGCCTCGAGCTCGGTCTGCCGGGCGGCGAGGCCCTTGTTCACCGCGCCGCGGGCCTGGCCGACGAGCTTGCCGGCGGCGGCCTTCGCGTGCGGGGGCAGTGCGCCGATCTCGCGGTTGGCGAGGGCCAGCGGGGAGGCGCCGCCGGTGTGGGCGACCTTGGCCTCCTGGAGTGCGTCGAGGGAGTCCGCGGCGGCGAAGGCGGCGAGCGCCTCGTCCCGCATGCGCTCGATCTCTTCCGGTTTCAGGGCCTCGACCTCTACTGGGTCGTACGACTTGTTCGGTGCCGACATCTCTTCCCGTGCTTCCGATTGTCCCCCAGCTACCGCTGGGAGGTGCCCCCAGGCTGAATGTCCCCATCACCGACTCACTCAAAGGGCCGTCCATGGGACACGAAGGTGCCAAGGGCCGAGTCTAACGGGGTGAGGACGTACGGATGCGCCCGCGGTGGCTAGGCCAGATAGGCCGGGGCCGCCACGGGCAACGTAAATCGGAACTCGGCGCCGCCGCCGTGGGCGCGGCCGACCGTGATGACGCCGCCGTGGGCCTCGACGATGCCCTTGACGATGTACAGCCCGAGGCCCGTGCCGCCACGCTTGCTGCCCCGCCAGAAGCGGGTGAAGACGCGGTTCATGGACTCCTCCGGGATGCCGGTGCCCTCGTCGCTCACGATGACCGACGTGCCGGTGTCCTCCCCCTCGCGGGGGGACGGGGCGGGCGTGACGTCAATGGTGACGGTTCCCTCGCCGTGCCGCACCGCATTTTCGATGAGGTTGCTGAGCACCTGGTCGACCTTGTCGGGGTCGGCCCACAGGGCGGGCAGCGGCTGTTCGATGCGCAGCAGGAACCGGTCGGCGGGCTGCCCGGCGGCGACGTAGGCCTGGATGTGGCGGCCGACGGCGGCGCCCATGTCGACGGGCTGGCGGCGCACCTCCAGCCTCCCCGAGTCGATCCGGGAGATGTCGAGGAGCTCGGCGATGAGCCGGGTGACGCGGTCGGCGTCGGCGTCGACCGTCTCCAGCATCAGTCGCTTCTGGTCGTCGGTGAACCGCGTCCACTTGGCGAGGAGCGTGGCGGTGAACCCCTTCACGGAGGTGAGGGGGGAGCGCAGCTCGTGGGCGACGGTGGCGATCAGCTCGGCGTGGCTGCGCTCGGTGCGGCGGCGGGCCTCGGTGTCGCGCAGGGAGACGACGACGCGGCGGACGGGGCCGGTGGGTTCGCCGCGGACGTACCGGGCGGAGGCGAGGACCTCACGCCCGCCGGGCAGCAGCAGGTTGCGCTCGGGCTGACCCACCCGGATGGCGAGTCCGTTGTACGGGTCGGTCAGCTGCCACCAGCGCCGGCCTTCGAGGTCCTCCAGCGGCAGGGCCTTGTCGAGCCGCTGCCCGAGGGCCTCGGCGGCGGGAACGGCGGTGATGCGCTCGGCGGCGGCGTTGAAGCAGACGACGTACCCGTGCTCGTCGGCGACGACCAGCCCGTCGGGCAGGTCGTCGGGGTCGATGCCGAGTCCGGCGGGGTCACCGGCCGGTCGGGCCGCGGGCGGGCGCTCCGGTCCACCGGCTCCCGGTGCGCTGCTCGTGCCGACGCTCATCCCCGTACCTCACCTCCCGTCCTCCCGGAAGAGGCCCCCGAGCTGGTCACCCTACTAGCTGTCGGTGACGGAGCGGCACCCTCCGGAGGCGCGCTGTGCACGGGCCGACGCGTAGAGACATACGGCTGCGGCGGTGGCGAGGTTCAGGCTCTCGGCCTTCCCGTGGATCGGGACGCGGACGACGGCGTCGGCGAGGGCCCGGGTCTCCTCGGGCAGTCCCCAGGCCTCGTTGCCGAAGACCCAGGCGGTGGGCCCGCCCATGGTGCCCTTGTCCAGTTCGTCGTCGAGGTCGTCGAGGCCGGCGCCGTCGGCGGCGAGGATGCGCGCCCCGGCGTCCCTCAGCCCGGCGACGGCCCGCTCGACGGGGACGCCGACGGCGACCGGCAGGTGGAACAGCGATCCGACCGAGGCCCGTACGGCCTTGGGGTTGTACAGGTCGACGGAGGCGTCGGTGAGGACGACGGCGTCGGCGCCGGCCGCGTCGGCGCAGCGCAGGACGGTGCCGGCGTTGCCGGGGTCGCGGACGTGCGCGAGGACGGCGACGAGCCGGGGGCGGGCGGCGAGGACGTCGTCGAAGGGGGTGTCGACGAAGCGGCACACGCCCACGAGGCCCTGCGGGGTGACGGTGGTGGAGATGTCCTCGATGACCCGCTCGTCGGCTAGGTGGACGCGGGCGCCGGCGTCCCGGGCCTCGCCGACGATGTCGGCGTGGCGCTCCGCGGCCTCGGGGGTGGCGAACAGTTCCACGAGGGTGTCCGGGTGCGCGGCCGCCTCCCGTACGGCCTGCGGGCCCTCCGCGAGGAACAGCCGTTCCTTCCCCCGGAAGTTCCGCCGCGCGAGGCGCCTGGCGGCAAGGACGCGGGCGGAGCGGGGGGAGATGAGGTCGGGGGTGGCGGGCATCTTCACCTTCGGTGGGTCGGCGGGGATCGGGGCGGGGGCCCGGTTTCCTCGCCCCCTCGCGGGGGCGAAGACGCACTCGGACCCGCAGGCGGGTGGCCTGCGGGTCCGAGTCATGTCACTTCCGGCTCAGCCGGCGTGGCGTCACGCAGCCTTCGGCGCGTTCACGTCCGACGGCAGCGCCTTCTGGGCGACCTCGACGAGCGCGGCGAACGCGGTCGGGTCGTTGACGGCCAGCTCGGCCAGGATCTTGCGGTCGACCTCGACGCTCGCGGCGTTCAGACCCTGGATGAAGCGGTTGTACGTGATGCCGTTGGCGCGGGCGGCGGCGTTGATGCGCTGGATCCACAGCCGACGGAAGTCGCCCTTGCGCTTCTTGCGGTCGTTGTAGTTGTAGACCAGCGAGTGGGTGACCTGCTCCTTGGCCTTGCGGTACAGGCGCGAACGCTGACCGCGGTAGCCGGAGGCCGCCTCGAGGATCGCCCGGCGCTTCTTGTGGGCGTTGACTGCCCGCTTGACGCGTGCCACTTTTTAACTCCTTGTAGCGGGGCCGCGGTTGGACTCACACGGCCCGGAAACGATTGGGTCCCGGTTCAGACGTACGTACGGCGGCAGGGCGCCCGTACGTCACTTGCCGAGAAGCTTCTTGATCTTCTTGGCGTCGCCCGGGGCCATCTCGGCGTTGCCGGTGAGGCGACGCGTCAGGCGCGACGACTTGTGCTCGAGCAGGTGGCGCTTGCCGGCGCGCTCACGGAGCACCTTGCCGGAGCCGGTGACCTTGAAGCGCTTGCTGGCACCGCTGTGCGACTTGTTCTTCGGCATAGCGCCGTTCTCTCCTCGTCGGTGGCGCTCCGGTGCCCGGTCGTGAAACCGGGCACGGGTGGAGCGTCGCTTGTATCGGTTACGTCCTGGGACTGACGTCCCGGGGGTCACGCCTCGGCGGAAGCCTCGGCGGACTCGGACGGCACGGAGTCCCCGGAATCCTCGGCGTTCACGGCGTCGGAGTCCGCGGCGTTCTGCGAGCGGCCCGGGTTGGCCTTCGCTTCGGCCTTGCGGGCCTCCTGGGCCTGACGTGCCTCGGCCATCGCCTCGGTCTTCTTCTTGTGCGGACCGAGAACCATGATCATGTTGCGGCCGTCCTGCTTCGGGTTCGACTCGATGAACCCGAGGTCCTGGACGTCCTCCGCCAGGCGCTGCAGCAGTCGGTAGCCCAGCTCGGGCCGGGACTGCTCGCGACCACGGAACATGATCGTGATCTTGACCTTGTCGCCCTGCTTGAGGAACCGGACGACGTGACCCTTCTTGGTGTCATAGTCGTGCGGGTCGATCTTCGGCCGGAGCTTCATCTCCTTGATGACCGTGTGCGCCTGGTTCTTGCGCGCCTCACGGGCCTTCATGGCCGACTCGTACTTGAACTTCCCGTAGTCCATGAGCTTGCAGACCGGCGGGCGGGCGGTAGCCGCGACCTCGACCAGGTCCAGGTCGTACTCCTGCGCAAGCTCCAGTGCCTTGGCCAGGGGGACGATGCCCACCTGCTCGCCACTGGGACCGACAAGTCGCACCTCGGGAACGCGAATCCGGTCGTTGATGCGGGGCTCGGCGCTGATGGATCCTCCTCGGTAGCACCACACGGCAGTCTGGCGAACGGCCGCGTAACGTCTGTGTTCGTTTGGTTGACAACCACGCCGAAGCACAAAAAATGCCCCGGACGATCACACGCGGGGCTCCAAAGCACTACCGGAGCACCGCCGCGAGGAACGCGGGGCGCACTACCGGGCGACTCCATCGTCCGTACGGAACGATGGTGGCCGCCTGACCGGGGTGACCCGCCGCCCCGGAGGGTGGTCGGGTGGGAGTTCGGAGCCTCCACTTGTGGGTCGGGTCCGCCTGCTGGGGGGCACGCGTGTCCGACCGGTCGTTACACGAGATTAGCAGCTCGTTCACGCGTGCGCGAATCGGGTGTCTCCCGCCTCCCGCTGTCAAGGGGGCGTGCGGCGGGCCCTGTCGTGCGGGCCCTATCGTGTGGGGCATGAGTGAGACCTCCCCCTCGGACAGCCCCGAGCCCTCCGGCACCGCCGGTTTCGACGAGATGACCCGTGACATCGCCGAGGTCCCGGCGGTCGAGGTGATCGTGACGGTCGCCGTCAACCTGATGAGCGCGTCCGCCGTGAAGCTCGGTCTGACCGAAGAGGGTGACAAGTACAAGGACCTGGACGAGGCCCGCAAGCTGATCACCGCCCTCGCCGGCCTGCTGGACGCGAGCACGACCGAGATCAGCTCCTTCCACGCGGCACCGCTGCGCGACGGCCTGAAGTCGCTCCAGCTGGCCTTCCGCGAGGCCTCGCTCGTCCCGGACGAGCCGGGCCAGGGCCCGGGCGAGAAGTACACCGGGCCGGTCTACGGCTGAGGCCCGTCAGTCGCGCAGGTAGAGGGGCTCGCCCGGAGGGGTGGTTCCGGCCGGCAGGAGTGCCAGGTCGAGGCCGCGCACCAGGCGGGCCCTCAGTGTCTCGTCGGCGGCGATGCGCTCCGCCACGGCCTGCGCGGCCTCGGCGGGAGCGGCGTCCGGGGCCAGGACGAGGGCTAGGGTGCCGTCGGAGGGGCCGGGCACCAGGTGGGCGCGCAGGACGGTCGGTTCGGCGGCCACCGCGGCCCGTACCGCCTCGAGGACCGCCGGGTCGGCCAGCGGATCCGTCGTGGTGCGGCCCTCGGCGAGCGCCAGCAGCGCGGGCCCCGTCAGTTCGAAGGCGACCGGCCCGGCCATGTCGAGGACGACCGTGTCGGCCTTCTCGTGCGCGGCCGCCCGGAGCGCCTGGTGCAGGGGTACGGCCACGGGGCGGGCCTGCGGGTCCCAGCGGGCGAGGGACGCGGTGGAGGTGAAGGCCGGCAGCGCCGTGCGGTCGCCCGCCTTCAGCGTCGGTACGGCCATGTCGCTGGTCTTCTCGCGGCGCAGCCCGTTCTCGTCCTCCTCCACCTCCCCGAGGACGGCGACGACGGGGACGAGCAGCCGGGTGCCCTTGAGCGCCTCCAGCACGGGGCGCACGGCGGTGCGGTCCTCGGCCCAGGCGGCGAGCGCCGCGCTCAGCACGGGATCGGCGGAGCCGTCGTCGTCGGAGAAGCCGGGGTCGGGAATGTTCTTGTTCGCCACGGTCACCGACCCTATCGGGGGGAAACTGCTGGGCTTGTGCGGGGCCGGAAACACGGCGGTGACCGCTTTCACGGGTTTCTCAGACAGCCCTGACACACCTCTTACCCGCGTCTAACGCGGCGCACAGTCGGCGCCCCCAGCATCACGGGCATGGAGTCCTCCAGAGCACGCCGAGGCAGCCGCGCTCGTCCGTCCGGGCGCCGTCCCCTCTTCTCCTGCGCGCTCGCCTCCGTGGCCGTGCTCGGTGCCTCGGCGGCCGGGGCGGTGTACGTGAAGGCCCAGGCGCACCCGGGTCCTGACGTCGTATCGTCGGCGGCACCGTCGCCCTCGGCGTCGGTGTCGGTTTCGGCGAGCGGGGAGGTGTCGGTGGAGCCCGTGATCCAGTCCGGGTCCGGGTCCGGGTCCGTGGTGGACCGCGACGCCCTGCTGGCGAAGGCGATGGCCTCGGTGACCGTGCCGGACGCCGCCGCGGTCTCGGTGGCCGTGTTCGACGTGGAGTCGGGGAGGAGCGCGGTCCACGGCACCGGTGACTTCGACACGGCGAGCATCGTCAAGGTGGACATCCTGGCGGCGCTGCTGCTCCAGGCTCAGGACGCCGGCCGGCAGCTCACGGCGCGGGAGAAGGCGTACGCGACCGCGATGATCGAGAACAGCGACAACGCCTCCGCGACCGCGCTGTGGAACTCCATCGGCGGCGCGGCGGGGCTCGACGCGGCGAACCTGCGGTTCGGGCTCACCGGCACCCGGGGCGGCGACGGCGCGCTGTGGGGGCTGACCCGGACGACGGCCGCCGACCAGCTGGCCCTGCTGCGGCAGGTCTTCGGCACCTCATCGAAGCTGAGCGGGGCCTCGCGGGCGTACCTCCAGGGACTGATGGGGCGGATCGCCGCGGGCCAGCGCTGGGGGGTCTCGGCCGCCGCCGACGGGTCCGCGTGGGCGCTGAAGAACGGCTGGCTGCCGCGTACGGCGACGGGACGGTGGGACGTCAACAGCATCGGGCGGGTGACGTCCGGCGGGCACGACTACCTGGTGGCCGTGCTGTCGGACGGCAACGGGACCCAGGCCGAGGGGATCGCGCTGGTGGAAGCGGCGGCGAAGGCCGCGCTGTCGGCGTTCACGGACGCCTGAGCGGACCCCGGGCGGCGGCCCGGCGGGGAACCTGGGCTGCGGTCGGGCGGGGGCCCCGGGCGGTGGTCAGGCGGAGAACCCGGGCGACGGCCCGGCGGGGAACGGCGTCTACAGGACGTGGTACTGCTGCTGTCCGTCGTCCTCGCGGTCGTGGATGCGGCGGCCCCGCCACAGGATCGCGGCGGCCACCAGCAGCACCGCCCCGGTGCCGCCCGCGAGCGGACCGGCCCAGGCCGAGGTGTCGTCCTCGGCCTTCTTCTCGTCCGGGCCGGGGCCGAAGTACTCGTCGCCGTACGCCGCCGCCCGCAGGCCCTCGGGTTCGAGGCCGGCGGCGGTCTTGACCGCGGCGGCGGGGTCGATGAAGCCGAAGCCGCGGGAGTCGTCGCGGCCGCCGGTGGGAGAGTTGCGGGCGGTGTCCTCCAGCAGCTTCTTGACCTGCGCCGGGGTCAGGTCCGGGTGGGCGGCCCTGACGAGGGCGGCCGCGCCGGAGACGAAGGCCGCCGCGGCGGAGGTTCCCCAGCCCTCGTAGTACTTGTGGTCGGGATCGGCGATGACGACGTCGACGCCGGGGGCGCTGACCGTGGCGTACCAGCGGCGGGTGGAGAAGGAGGCGCGGGTGCCGTAGCGGTCGACGGCGGTCACGGCGATGACGCCCGGGTAGGCCGCCGGGTAGGAGATGTGGTCGCCCTTCTCGCCGCCGTTGCCGGCCGAGGCGACGACGACCGAGCCCTTCCCCAGCGCGTACTGGACGGCCTCGTCCTCGGCGGGTTCGGGGTGGGCGGAGGCGGAGTCGTCTCCGAGGGAGAGGTTGATGACGTCGGCGCCCTGGTCGGCGGCCCAGCGGATGCCTTCGGCGAGGGCGTTGCCGCGGGTGTTGCGGGCTTTGGTGCGGGACGGGTCGCCGTCCTCCAGGATCACCCGGACGGGCAGGATCTTCGCCTCCGGGGCGATGCCCATGACGCCGTCGCCGTTACCGGGACCATGGCCGTGACCGGCGATGATGCCGGCCATCGCGGTGCCGTGGCGGGCCCAGGCGCGGTCGCCGGGCCCGGCCCCGAAGCCGACCATGTCCCTGCCGGTCAGGACGTTGCCGTCGAGGTCGGGGTGGTCGGCCTCGACTCCGGTGTCCAGGACGGCGACGGTGACGCCCCTGCCCTTGGTGGTCCGCCAGACCTCTTCGGTGTGCAGGGCCTCCAGCGCCCACTGCTTGGCCCGGATGCCGTCCGCGTACGCGGTGGTGGGCGGCACCAGGGCGACCGCGGCGGCCAGCAGACAGCTCAGCACACCGGCCCGGCGGAGACCGCGCCCGCTCATGACGGCGACTCCGGGGGAGACACGGCGGTCTTGCGCAGGCCGCGCTCGACGCGGTCGGCGAGGCCCTTCGCCTCGTGGCCCAGGCCCGCCTGGGCCACGGCGGTGGTGGCGTCGGAGGCGGTGGCCTCGACGGCGGGCTGGGCGGCGGCGACCGTACGGCCGTCCGCCCAGCCGGACACGGCGTAGACGACGACGGGGGCGTCGGTGAGGACGGACACCGTCCACGAGGCGCGCTGCGCGTCGCCGAAGGCGGCGGCGGGCGTGCCCTTCGCGGCGTACGGGCGGGGCATCAGGTCGGTGCGGCCGGCCAGGCCCTCCTTGTCGAACCGGGCGTCGAGGGCGCGCATGCCGACCGCGTCGGCCTTGGTGAACAGCAGGCCCACGGTGGTGACGAAGCTGCGGGTGGCGTCGGTGTAGGTCGCGCGCAGCAGGCGGGTGCAACCGACCGGGGCGAGGGCCTTCCCGAGCAGCGGGTCGAGGGCACCGGCGCAGCCGCTGTCCGGGGCGACGGCGATCCGCGTCCAGGTGCGGTCGGCACCGCCGGGGCCGGCGCCCTGTCCGTCCACGGTCGGGGGAAACAGCCGGTCGACGGGCACGTTGTGCCACAGGCCGCCCGCGGTGGCGTAGACGCTCCGCTCCCCCGCGTCCGCGGGGTCGCCGACGAGCCAACTGCCGGTTACGGCACCGCCGATGAGGCCCAGCCCGAGGACCACGCAGGCGGCCGCCGCGACGGTGCGCCCGCGCAGCCCGCGACGTCCCGCGCGCGGGGCGTCGCCGTACCCCTCCGGGGCCGCGAACGTCACGACGGGCCGTGCGGCGCCCGGCGCTCCGCCCGGCACCGTCGGAGCGCTCCACGACAACGCCGGATCGGGTCCGGCCCCGGTCCCGGCGGCCGGGGACGGGGCGTCGGGGTGGCGCAAAGGCGTCGCGGGACTCCAGGCGGGCGGCGCGTCCGCTTCGGGGTGCCGCCCGGGAACGGCGGTCGACAGCCCGTCCCGGTGCTGCCCGGGGGCGGGCGCCCAGGAACGCGGGAGGGGGCTCCAGGCGGTGCCGGGGGCAGGAGGGCCGGGGCGGTCGGGGGCGCGCTCACGGGGGGCGGCGGGGGCTCCCGGCGGGGCGGGGGTGCCGGGGGTGACCGGCTGGGCGGGGGTGCCTTGCGCGTCGTGGGCCTCCCGGCGGAAGGGGATGCCCGGATGCGTGGGAACGGCCGGACCGGCGGGAGCGGCCGGCACGCCGCGGGTCTCCTGGCGGGAGAAGGCGGGTGGGGCGGCTTCCGCGCCGGGGGTGGGGGCCGAGGCGGGGGTCCGGTCCGGAGCAGCGGTGCCGGTCGCGCCGTCCTGCGCGCCGGGCCGGGGGGTGGCCCGGGGGGCGGCGGGACGGTCCTGGCCGGTGGCCTCCGAGGCGGTCGGGCGGGCGCCGTTCGCAGGCGCGGCGTCCGGGTCCGTCGGACGGATGGTGTCCAGCCGTACGGGACGGCGGGCACCCGGGACTGTTGGGCGGGAGGCCTCCGGGCCGGTGGCGCGGGAGGGGGCCGGGTGCGTGGAACGGGCGCCGTCCAGGCGGGCGGGGCGCGGGACGCCGGGACGTGCCGGACCGGCACCGGCCGGTCCCGCACCGGCGGCACCGGCCGGTGCCGCGCCGCCGGCACCGGCCGAACCGGTTGCCGGGAGGGAACCCTCCGGGCGGGCCGGGCGCGTGATCCCCGGCTCCCGCCGCCGCGCATCCGACGATCCCTCGCGGGCAACGCCCTCCGAACCAGCCGGACGGGAACCGTCCGGGCGGGCCGGGCGCGTGATCTGCCGCGTCGCCGGTCCCGTCGGCCCCGCCGGGCGCGGGGCCTGCGGGGCCGCGGGACGGCCGCCGTCGGTGACCGCGGACCGGGTGCCTTCCTCCGGCCCCCGCGCCCCGGTCCGGAACGGACCTTCCTCACTCCTGCCGTTCCCGCCGCTCGGGGGCGGGTCGTCCGGGAAGCGGGCCGACGCGGGGGGCGGGGGCATGTGGTCCGGGTGCGGGGGCCGGGGCGGCAGGTGCGGGAAAGCCGGCGCGGCGAACGGTGGCTCCGGGGCCCGGTGCGAGGAAGCGGAGGGGTCGGGCGAGGCCGCGGAGGGGTCGGGCGAGGCCGCGGACGGCGGCTCCGGGGCCGTACGGAACGACGGGAACCCCGCGGGCGGCGGTTCGGGCGTCCGGGAGTCCGGGGCCTGGTCCGGGTCCGTGGACGCCGGTGGGTGAGGCGGGCGGGGTGGAGTCACGGGGGGCGGGGGCGTCGCCGGGCGCGGGGGAATCGAGGCGCGGCGTGCTTCCGTGCTCATGCACCCCCCGTTTCCTCGTGCCCGCGCCGTCGTCGCCCTGCGCGGACCGGTCTGCTCGGTCCGGCGGCCCCGGTGCGGACCCGCCGGTCCGTCCTGGGCACCCATACCCGCACGGGCGGACCGGCATCCCGGCACGGGTGACCGGCCGGAGCCCTCCTCCGTGCGTGCGCGTCACTCTACGGCTTGTTCCTGCGCGAACGGGAACCAGTCCGCACCCCGGGGGCATCTGCCCGGAACGTCCCCCTACCCTGGGTTAATCCGGTCTGGCAGGCTGCGTCCATGACTGCGCGCGCCGCCGACCGGGCCCGGTACGACCGGGCCACCGCCCACCTCGACGCTCCTGTCGCCATCGTCGACCTGGAGGCATTCGACGCCAACGCGGACGACCTGGTGCGCCGGGCGGGCGGGAAGCCGGTCCGGGTCGCCAGCAAGTCCGTCCGCTGCCGGGCCCTGCTGGAACGCGTCCTGGCGAAGGACGGTTTCGCGGGCATCATGTCCTTCACCCTGGCCGAATCCCTGTGGTTGGCACGGTCGGGCTTCGACGACGTCCTGCTCGCCTACCCCTCCGCCGACCGCTCCGGCTTCGCGGAACTCGCCGGCGACCCCAAGCTGGCCGACGCCGTCACCGTGATGGTCGACGACGTCGCCCAGCTCGACCTCATCGACTCCGCGCGCGGCGAGGGAGGCGAAGTGGTGCGCGTCTGCCTGGAGTTGGACACCTCGTTGAAGCTGCTGGGCGGCCGGGTGCGGGTCGGCGCGCTGCGCTCGCCGCTGCATTCCCCGGCCCAGATCGCCGACCTGGCGCGGGCGGTGGCCCGTCGGCCGGGGTTCCGGCTGGCGGGGATCATGGCGTACGAGGGACACATCGCGGGCGTGGGCGACTCGGTGGCCGGGCGGCCCTTGCGGTCACGGGCGATCCGGCTCATGCAGGCCACCGCCCGCCGTGAACTCGCCGAGCGGCGCGCCGCGGTGGTGCGTGCGGTGCGGGCCGTGGTGCCGGACCTGGAGTTCGTCAACGGCGGCGGCACGGGCAGTGTGCAGCACACGGCCGCGGAGGACGCGGTCACCGAGATCGCGGCGGGTTCGGGACTGTACGTGCCGCGTCTGTTCGACAACTACACGTCGTTCAGCGGCCGTCCGGCCGCCCTGTTCGCCCACCCCGTCGTACGGCGGCCGGGCGTCGGCGTCGTCACCGTCCTCGGTGGCGGTTACCCCGCCTCCGGTGCCGCCGGCGGCGACCGGCTGCCGGTGCCGTACCTGCCGGAGGGGCTGCGCTACGACCCGCAGGAGGGGCCCGGCGAGGTGCAGACCCCGCTGCTCGGCTCCCCCGCCGACGATCTGCTGATCGGCGACAAGGTGTGGTTCCGGCACGCCAAGGCCGGTGAGCTGTGCGAGCGGTTCGACACCCTGCATCTGATCGAGGGCGACCGGGTGACGGCGACCGTGCCGACGTACCGGGGCGAGGGCCGGACGTTCCTCTAGATCGCGCGGATCGCGCGGATCGCGCGGTTCACCGCGTCGGTCCGATGCCGCTGCTACTGCCGCCGCTGATGCCGCTGCCCACCCCGCCGCCCGTGTCCGCGTCGACGACCGGGCGGATGCCCTTGGTGACGCGGTCCATGTCGGCGAGCGGCGGTCCGTCGCCGCCCGCGTCGAAGACGTACCGGACGAGGACGGGGGCCTCGGTGCCCACGGTGGACGGGAGGACCAGGGACCGGACGTGGTCGCCGGGTCCCTCGGCGGTCGTCACCCGCCGGCGGACGTAGTACCCGGCGCGGCCCGCGACCGCGACCTGCCCGGCGGCCGCCGACCGGTGCGACCGGCGGTCCGAAACCGTCCGGGACCGGTGCGCCCGGCGGGGCCGGTGCTGCCGGCGGTCCGGAGCCCCCGCCGGTGCGGCGGTGGCTCCGGGGTGCGCCGGCGGTCGGTCCAGGTGGTGCCGTCCCGCCGGCGTTCCCGGCGGGGAGCCGTCGGGTCGCCGTACCGGCCGGGCGGGGGCGTCGTGCTCATCCCGGCACGGCAGGGCGGCCTACAGCGGGGTGACGTACGCCCCGGAGATGCCGCCGTCGACGAGGAAGTCGGCGGCGTTGACGAAGGAGGAGTCGTCGCTGGCCAGGAAGGCGACGGCGGCGGCGATCTCGTCGGCCTCGGCGAAGCGCCCGGCCGGGATGTGGACGAGCCGGCGGGCCGCCCGCTCGGGGTCCTCGGCGAACAGTTCCCGGAGCAGTGGGGTGTTGACCGGTCCGGGGCAGAGGGCGTTCACGCGGATGCCCTCCCGCGCGAACTGCACGCCCAGTTCCCGGGACATGGCGAGGACGCCGCCCTTGGAGGCCGTGTACGAGATCTGGGAGGTGGCGGCGCCCATCCTCGCCACGAAGGACGCCGTGTTGATGATGGAGCCCCTGCCCTGGCGCCGCATGTAGGGGATGGCGGCCTTGCAGCACAGGTAGACGGAGGTGAGGTTGACCTCCTGGACGCGTTTCCAGGCCTCCAGCCCGGTGTCGAGGATGGAGTCGTCGTCGGGGGGTGAGATGCCGGCGTTGTTGAAGGCGATGTCGACGCTGCCGTAGGTGTCGTACGCAGCCTTGAACAGCGCCTCCACCTGGTCGGGGTCGGTGACGTCGACCTTGACGAACAGGCCGCCGACCTCCTCGGCGGCCGCCTCGCCGCGGGTCTCGTCGACGTCGCCGCAGACGACGTGGGCCCCCTCGGAGGCGAGGCGGCGCGCGGTGGCGAGGCCGATCCCGCTGCCGGCCCCGGTGACGACGGCGGTGCGGCCGACGAGCCGGCGGCAGATGATCTCTTTGGTCACTGTGCGGGGCCCTCCGTGCTGATGAAGACGTTCTTGGTCTCGGTGAAGGCGGTCAGGGCGTCCGGGCCGAGTTCGCGGCCGATGCCGGACTGTTTGAAGCCGCCGAACGGGGTCCAGTAGCGGACGCTGGAGTGGGAGTTGACCGACAGGTTCCCGGCGCGCACGGCCCGCGAGACGCGCAGGGCACGGCCGACGTCGCGGGTCCAGACGGAGCCGGAGAGGCCGTAGTCGGTGGCGTTGGCGAGTTCGACCGCCTCCGCCTCGTCCTCGAAGGGCAGGACGACGGCGACCGGACCGAAGACCTCCTCGACGGCGACGCGCGCGCGGGGGTCGAGGCCGGTCAGGACGGTGGGCGGGAACCAGAAACCGGGGCCGTCGGGGGCCTTGCCGCGGATGCCGGGCAGGTCGTCCGGCACGTACGAACGGACGCGGTTCAGCTGGGCGTCGGAGATCAGCGGGCCCATGTCGGTGGTCTCGTCGGCCGGGTCGCCGACCACGACCGACTCGATCGCGGGGGCGAGGAGGTCCAGGAAGCGGTCGTGGACGGAACGCTGGACGAGGATGCGGGTGCGGGCGCAGCAGTCCTGTCCGGCGTTGTCGAGGAAGGCCATGGGAGCCGCCGCGGCGGCGGCCTCGATGTCGGCGTCGGCGAAGACGATGTTGGGGCTCTTGCCGCCGAGTTCCAGGGTGACGCGCTTGAGCAGGCCGGCGCCCTTCGCCCACACCCGTTTGCCGACGGCCGTCGACCCGGTGAAGACGATCTTCGCCACGCCCGGATGCTCGACCAGCGCGTTGCCCGCGACGGGGCCGCGGCCGGGCAGCACCTGGAAGAGGCCCTCCGGCAGGCCCGCCTCCAGGGCGAGTTCGGCCAGCCGCAGGGCGGTCAGCGGAGTCGTCTCGGCGGGCTTGAGGATCACCGCGTTGCCCGCGGCGAGCGCCGGGGCGGTGCCCCAGGCCGCGATCGGCATCGGGAAGTTCCACGGCGCGATGACGCCGACGACGCCCAGCGGTTCGAGGATCGTGACGTCGAGGCCCCCCGCGACCGGGATCTGACGTCCCGTGAGCCGCTCCACTCCGCCGGCCGCGTAGTCGAGCAGATCACGGACGTTGCCCGCCTCCCAGCGGGCGTTGCCGATGGTGTGCCCGGCCTCGCGGACCTCCGACTGAGCGAGTTCCTCCAGGTGTTCGTCGACCCGCACGGCGAACCGGCGCAGCAGGCGGGCGCGGTCGCCGGGCGCGAGGGCGGCCCAGCGGGACTGGGCCCGGGTGCCGCGCACGACGGCCGCGTGGACGTCGGCCTCGGTGGCGGCGGGGACGGTGGCGACGACCTCCTCGGTGGCCGGATCGATCACCCGGAGCCGGTCCGCGGAGAGGTCGCCGGACGAGAACTGCCCGGAGATGGGCTGAACAGAGGTGGGCTGAACAGAGGTGGACCGGTCGGAGGTGGACCGGTCGGAGGTGGACCGGTCGGAGGTGGACCGGTCGGAGGTGGGCTGGTCGGAGGTGGGCTGGTCGGGCAAGAGGGGCCTCACAGGCGTTCGAAGGAGCGGCGCAGCTCCCAGTCGGTGACCGCCGCGTCGAAGGCCTCCACCTCGACGCGGGCCATGTTGCGGTAGTGCGCGACGACCTCGTCGCCGAAGGCGGCCCGGGCGATGGCGCTGTTCTCCCAGAGGTCGGCGGCCTCGCGCAGGGTGGTGGGGACGTGCGCGTAGCCGGCGGTGTAGGCGTTGCCCGCGCAGGGCTCGGGCAGTTCCAGCTTCCGTTCGATGCCGTGCAGGCCGGCGGCCACCAGTGCGGCGACCGCGAGGTGCGGGTTGACGTCGCCGCCGGGCAGCCGGTTCTCGAAGCGGAGGGAGCGGCCGTGGCCGACGACGCGCAGGGCGCAGGTGCGGTTGTCGTGTCCCCAGGCGACGGCGGTCGGGGCGAAGGAACCCGGCTGGAACCGCTTGTAGGAGTTGATGTGCGGGGCGTAGAGGAGGGAGAAGTCGCGCAGCGCGGCGAGCTGTCCGGCGAGGAAGTACCGCATGGTGTCGGACATCCCGTCCGGCCCGGCCATCGCGTTGGTGCCGTCGGCGTCCGTGAGGGAGAGGTGGATGTGGCAGGAGTTGCCCTCGCGCTCGTCGTACTTGGCCATGAAGGTGAGGGAGACTCCCTCCTGGGAGGCGATCTCCTTGGCGCCGGTCTTGTAGACGGCGTGCTGGTCGCAGGTGACCAGGGCCTCGTCGTAGCGGAAGACGATCTCGTGCTGGCCGGGGTTGCACTCGCCCTTGGCGGACTCGACGGTGAGACCGGCACCGGCCATGTCGTTGCGCAGGCGGCGCAGCAGGGGCTCGACGCGGCCGGTGCCGAGGATCGAGTAGTCGACGTTGTACTGGTTGGCCGGGGTGAGTCCCCGGTAACGGGCGTCCCAGGCCTGCTCGTAGGTGTCCTTGAAGACGATGAACTCCAGCTCGGTGCCGGCCTGGGCGGTGTAGCCCAGGTCGGCGAGGCGTTCCAGCTGGCGGCGCAGGATCTGCCGGGGGGCGGCGACCACGGGCGAACCGTCCTCCCAGGCGAGGTCGGCGAGGAGCATCGCCGTACCGGGGTGCCAGGGCAGGCGGCGCAGGGTGCTCGGGTCGGGGCGCATGGCGAAGTCGCCGTAGCCCCGCTCCCAGGAGGACATCTCGTAACCGCCGACCGTGTTCATCTCGGTGTCGACGGCGAGGAGGTAGTTGCAGCCCTCGGTGCCGTGCTCGAGGACCTCGTCGAGGAAGAAGCGGGCGGCGAAGCGCTTGCCCTGGAGGCGCCCCTGCATGTCGGGGAAGGCGAGGACGACGGTGTCGATCTCGCCGCCGGCGACGAGGGCGTGCAGTTCCTCGACGCCGAGCGGGGGTTTGCGGTCTGCCACGGGAGGGCCTCCTCAGGCTTCCTCGGCTGCTACGACTGCTGCTGGGACGCTGCTACGGCTGCGGGGCGCTGCTACGGCCGCCGGGGGCTGCCACGGCTGCCACGGCTGCTGGGGGGCTGTGTCGGACGACCGGGAGCCATAAGGTATTGCGGGGAACCTTTACTTGGGAAGGGGGCGCGACCGGATGCCGGTGGACGCCGAGGAAGGACCGGCGGACCGGCTGACGCCGGTGCTCCGGCCGGTGCGGGCCGGCAACGGTTTCGAGGAGGCCCTGCAGCAGATCCTCCAGGTGGTGCGGCTGGGCCTGGTGCCCGGCGGCGAGCGGCTGCCGGCCGAACGGGACCTGGCGGAACGGCTCGGGATCAGCCGGGTGACGCTGCGCGAGGTGCTGAGGGTGCTCCAGGACCAGGGGCTCGTGGAGTCCCGCCGGGGCAGGTACGGCGGAACGTTCGTGCTGCCGCGTACGGACGCGGTCGGGGAGGACGAGCTGCGGCGGCGGATCACCGCGGCCGACATGGAGGACGTGCTCCGGTTCCGGGAGGTGCTGGAGGTCGGCGCGGCGGGCCTGTGCGCGGCGCACGGCCTGACGGCGGAGCGGGCCGGGCGGTTGCGCGCGGCACTGGCGGGCACCGAGGACGCCCCCCTCGCCGACTACCGCCGCCGCGACACGATGCTGCACCTCACCCTCGCCGAGCTGTGCGGCTCTCCGTCGCTGGCGGCGCAGTACGCGGCGGTCCGGGCGACGCTCAACGACCTGCTGGACTGCATTCCGCTGCTGGTGCGCAACCTGGAGCACTCGCAGCGCCAGCACACGGCACTGGTGGGGGCGGTGCTGGACGGCGACGCGGACGGGGCACGGGAGATCATGCGCGAGCACTGCGCCGGGACGGCCGCGCTGCTGCGGGGCTTCCTCGCCTGACCCGCGGACGTGTTCAATGGTTCGTGTCCGGTCCATTCGGCCCGTACGCAGGAAGTGGCCGGTGGTCGGCCGCGGGACGGAGGGCGGGGCGTGGCGGACGGGACGGACAGACCGCTGATCGGCGTCAGCACCTATCTGGAGGCCGGCACGCGGTGGGGGGCGTGGGAGCTGGAGGCGGTGCTGCTGCCGGCCGGGTATCCGCGGCTCGTGCAGCGGGCGGGCGCGCTGGCGGCGATGCTGCCGCCGGACGCGCCCGGGCACGCGGCCTCCGCCGTGGCCCGGCTGGACGGGCTGGTGATCGCGGGCGGGCCCGATGTCGAGCCCGGGCGCTACGGCGCCGAGCGCGATCCCCGGACGGGGCCGCCGGCGCGGGAGCGGGACGCCTGGGAGCTGGCGTTGATCGAGGCGGCGCTGGGGGCCGGGGTGCCGCTGCTGGGAATCTGCCGGGGGATGCAGTTGCTGAACGTGGCGCTCGGGGGGTCGCTCGTGCAGCACCTGCCCGGGCACGCGGAGGCGCCCGGTGTGTTCGGGCGGCATGCGGTCAAGCCCGTGCCGGGCACCCGGTACGCCGCTCTGGTGCCCGAGGAGACGTCGGTGCCCACGTTCCACCACCAGGCGGTGGAGCGGCTGGGGGCGGGACTGGTGGCGTCCGCGTACGCGGGGGACGGGACGGTGGAGGCCGTCGAACTCCCGTCCGCGGGCGGGCAGTGGGTGCTGGGAGTGCAGTGGCATCCGGAGATGGGGCAGGACCTGCGGGTGATGCGAGGGCTGGTGACGGCGACGGGGTGACGCGGGGGTAGGCGGCGGGCGGGGCCGCGGGCCGGCCCGCCGCCTACCCCCGCGTCAGCGACAGCAGGTCCCGGGCCGGGCCCGTGGGGCGGTGGCCCGTGGGCCAGACCGCCCGGAGGTCCCGGGCCAGGCGGACTCCGTCCACCGGGACGGACACCAGGCGCCGCAGGCCCAGCTCCTCCCCCACCGCCAGCTCGCTCAGGACCGCCAGCCCGGCGCCGCTGACCGCGGCCGCCTTCACCGCCGTCGTCGAGGACAGTTCGATCAGGGGGCGGGCCAGCCCGCCGAGGGCCGCGTCGAGGACCTGCCGCGTCCCGGAACCCTCCTCCCGAAGGATCAGCGGCGTCGAGGCCAGTTCCGGCGCGGACACCGCCCGCCGGCGCCGCGCCCACGGATGCGCCGGCGCGGCGACGACGATCAGCCGGTCGTGGGCGATGACCGTCGAGTCCAGGCCCGCGGGCACGCTGAGCCCTTCGACGAAACCGAGGTCGGCGTCGCCGGACAGCAGCCGTTCCGCCACCGCCGTCGAGTTGCCCGCGAGCAGCGACACCGCCGTGTCCGGCCGCTGCGCGCGCAGCGCGAGGAGCCAGCCGGGCAGCAGGTACTCGGCGATGGTCATGCTCGCCGCGACCCGCAGCCGCGAATCGCGCCGGTCGCGCAGCGCCTGCGCACCCGCGTCGAAGGCCGCCGCGGCCTCGACGATCCGCCGCGCCCAGTCGGTGACCAGCGCCCCGGCGTCGGTGAGCCGGGAACCGCGTGGTGAACGGTCCACCAGGGCCACCCCGAGCTGGCGTTCCATCGTGCGGACGCGGCTGCTCGCGGCCGGCTGGGTGATGCCCAGCTCGCGGGCGGCGGCCCCGAGACTGCCGAGCCGGGCCACGGCCAGCAGCAGCTCCAGGGCGCCGAGGTCGGGGACCCGGTGCGCGATCGAGCCGCCGGGCCGCTCCCCCGGGGGTCCGTGCGTCGTCTCGTCGCCGCTCATAAGGTCAGCTTATGCCCCCATAGGGTCATCGTCCCTGGTCGCGGGGGCGTCGGGGCGGGACGGTGGGGGTCATGGTCACCGCAGTCCAGCCCGCCCCCGCCCCCGTCCCCGTCGTGCGCCCGCGTGCCGCCGCCGTCCGCCATCTCGGCCCCAACTGGTACGCCACGGTCATGGGCACCGCCGTGGTGGCGACGGCGGGCGCCGCGCTGCCCGCCCGCCTTCCGGGACTGCGCCCGGCCTGCGCGGCCGTCTGGGCGCTCTCCCTGGTCCTGCTGCTGGCCCTGCTCGCCGCCCGGGCCCTGCACTGGCGTCACCACCGCGACCAGGCCCGCGCCCACGTCCTGGACCCGGCGACGGTCCCGTTCTACGGCTGCCTGGCGATGGCGCTGGTCGCGGTCGGCGGCGGGGCGCTCTCCGTCGGCCGGGACTGGATCGGCACCGGCGCGGCCGTGGCCCTCGACGCCGTGCTGTCCGGCGCCGGTACGGCGGTGGGGCTCGCGGCGGCCGTCGCCGTGCCGTACCTGATGGCCGTACGCCATCGGGTCGGGCCGGGGCAGGCCACGCCGGTGTGGCTGCTGCCGCTGGTCGCGCCGATGGTGCCGGCGGCGACGGGGCCTCGGCTGGTGCCGTACCTGCCGGCCGGGCAGGCCCGCGAGACGCTGCTGTTCGCGTGCTTCGCGCTGTTCGGGCTGAGCCTGCTCGCCACCCTGGTGATGCTGCCGCTGGTCTTCGCCCGGCTGGTCACGCGCGGACCGCTGCCCCTCGCCCTCACGCCGACCCTGTTCCTGGTCCTGGGGCCGCTCGGGCAGTCGACGACGGCCGTCGGGGCGTTCGCGGAGGTCGCGCCCGCGGTGGTCCCGGCCGCGGACGGCCGGGCTCTCGCGGTTCTCGCCGTCCTGTACGGGGTGCCCGTCATGGGGTTCGCGCTGCTGTGGCTGTGCCTGGCCGGCGCCCATGTGGTGCGGGCCCGTAGGCACGGAATGCGCTTCGCGATGACGTGGTGGGCGTTCACCTTCCCGGTCGGCACCTGTGTGACCGGCGCCGAGGCGCTGGCCCGGCACACCGGACTCGTCGCGTACGGGGCGCTGGCCGGCGGGCTGTACGTCGTGCTCGTGACCGCCTGGGTCGTCGTCGCCGCGCACACCGTGCGGGGGCTGGTCAGCGGTGGGCTGCTCGCAGCGCCCGGGTCAGCACGTGGGGGGCCTCGGCGAGCGACGGGCCGTACCACGTCAGGTGCCGTCCGCTGACGAGGGCGCACGGCAGCCCGGGGAACGCCTCCGGGCCGTCGCCGGCGGTGAAGCGGTAGGGCTCGTCGGGGAGGACGACCAGGTCCGGGGCGGCCGCCCGCAGTTCCTGTGCCGTGACCTTCGGATAGCGGTCCGGGTGGGCCGTGTACAGGTGGTCCACCCCGAGGCGGGCGAGGACGTCCCCGGCGAAGGTGTCGCGGCCCAGGACCATCCACGGCCGCCGCCAGACCGGTACGACGGCCGTGCGGCGCCGGTCGGGCGGTCGCGGGGCGCTCCAGGCCTCCTCGGCCTCGTCCAGCCAGCGGGGGCGCGTGCGGGCCCCGCAGGCCGCCAGCACGCGGGCCAGCTCCCGGAGAGCCTGGGGCACGTCGCGGACCTCGGTGACCAGGACCTCGATCCCGGCGTCCCGGAGGGCGGCGAGGTCCGGCTCCCGGTTCTCCTCCTCGTTGGCGATCACGAGATCGGGCGCGAGCGCGGCGATCCGGTCGGTCGCGGGGTTCTTGGTGCCGCCCACCCGGACGACGTCGAGGCCCGCCGGGTGGGTGCACCAGTCGGTGGCACCGGCCAGGACGCCGGGCAGGGTGACGGCCACCGCCTCCGTGAGCGAGGGCACCAGGGAGACGGCCCGCACTACCGCTTGCGGTCCCGGACCGCCTCGATGTGCTCCGCCACGGCGACGACCACGACCCGGGTGTCCGGCACGGTCGCGCGCCAGCGGTGCCGGACCCCGCCGGTGAGGTACAGGGTGTCGCCGCGGCCGAGACGGTAGGCCCGGCCCTCGGCCTCGATCTCCACCGCGCCGTCGGCGACGTACATCAACTGGTCGTTGCGGTACTGGAACTCGCGGCCGGCCTCGTGGTCGCCGGTGAACTCCGAGGCGTGCATCTGGTGATGGCCGCGGACCAGCGAGCGGGAGCGCGGACCGGGGCCGGGCTCGGCGGTCTCGGCGCGCACGACGTCGACGCTGCACGCCGGGTCGGCGGCGGCGAGGAGTTCGACGGCGGTGGTGCGCAGGGCGTCGGCGACCTTCTCCAGGGAGCCGGTGCTGGGCCGCGCCCGGTCGTTCTCGATCTGGCTCAGGAACGGGACCGACAGCCCGCTGCGCTCGGCCACGACGGCGAGCGTGAGGTCCAGGGACCGGCGCCGCCGCCGGACGGCCGCGCCCACCCGCAGGGGCTGTTCTTTGTGGTCGCCCATCGCTCCGGCTCCCTTCTACGCTCGTCGGTGCGACTGCCGAGTGCCCCGTGGCGGGCGCACGTCGTCTGATGAGTTCTCTTGCACCCTACGCATGTTCGGCAAACCGTTTCACGAGCCCGTCACATCGACGACATCCGGTGTCACACGGGAACTCACGGTTCGCGCCGGCCGATCGTCCGCGGACAGGGGCGCTTCCTCCTGTCCTCCGGTTCAATGCGCGGCGTCCTCCTGGTGTTCCCGTGCCGTTTCCGCAGCTCCGTGTGCGGGCCGGACCCGACGGCGGCGGACGGCCGACGCCGGGCCGGACCCGGACGTGGCGCTGCGTGGTCGGCCGGATCCGTGCCGTGCGAACGGCGGCGCGGGGCGGGCGCCGGCGTACGTCCCGCGGAGGTACGCCGGTGCCCGCCCCGCGCGGGACGGCACGGATGCTGTCAGGTCATCCGGCCGCCCCGATCTTCTCCCCCGCGCCGTCGACCGGTGCCCACCGGTCGAGCAGGCCGGGGTTGTCCTTCAGCCAGGCGCGGACGGCGTCCTGCTCCTTGCCCTTGCCGGACTTCTGGATGCGCGCCTCCAGACCGGTGAGCTGCTCCTCGGTCATGGAGAAGTCCTTCAGCCAGGCGCCGACCTCGGGGTGGTCGGCGGCGAAGCCCTTGCGGGACAGGGTGTGCACGCCGTCGCCCTCGCCCCAGGCGCCCCGGGGGTCCTTCAGCTTCTTCAGGTCGTACTCGCTGTAGGCCCAGTGCGGCGACCAGAGCGTGACGACGATCGGGTCCTTCTTCGCGTACGCCCGCTTCAGCTCGGCGAGCATGGCCGGGGTCGAACCGTCGACGACCCGGTAGCCGTCGAGGCCGTACTCCTTGACGACCTTGTCCTTGAGCAGGCCCATCATTCCGGCGCTGGGCTCGATGCCGGTGATCCTGCCGCCGAACTCGGCCGACCTGGCCTTGAGGTCGGCGAGGGTGTTCACGTCCTTCATGTACGCCGGGACGCTCAGTTCCAGGGACGTGGGGCCGTACCACTTGCCGAGGTCGTCGAGCCGGTCGCCGTACTTCTTCCAGTACTCGGCGTGCGTGGTGGGCAGCCAGGAGTCGGTCTGGAAGTCGATCCGGCCGGTGGCGAGGCCGGTGTAGAGCGGGGCGGCGGAGTACTGGGTGGTCTTCACCTCGAAGCCGCGCTCCTCCAGCAGCTCCTTCCACAGGTAGGTGGAGGCGATGCCCTCGTCCCAGGGGATGTAGCCGATGGTGATCTCCTCGCCCTTGCCGATGTCCGTGGCGGAGGCCTCGGCGGTGCCGGAGTTCGAGCCGAAGACGCCCATGCCGCCGGCGACGAGCGCGAGGACTACCACGCCGACCACGGCCACGGCCGGGCGGGGGCGGTGGCTCCACACGGTGGGGCGGGCCTTGGCGGCGGCGCGGCGGCCGAGCGGGGAGATGCGGGTGCCGAGGGCGCCGGTCATGCGGTCCAGGTAGATGGCGAGCACGACGATGCCGAGGCCGGCCTCGAAGCCGAGACCGATGTCGAGCCGTCCGATGGCCTCGTTGACGGAGCCGCCGAGGCCGCCGGTGCCGACCATGCCGGCGATGACGACCATCGACAGGCCGAGCATGATGACCTGGTTGACGCCCGCCATGATCGTCGGCAGGGCGAGCGGCAGCTGGACCCGCCAGAGGGTGTCGCGGGGCGTCGTGCCGAAGGCCTCCGCGGCCTCGACGAGTTCGGCGTCGACCTGGCGGATGCCGAGTTCGGTCATGCGCACGCCGGGGGCGAGCGCGAAGATCAGGGTGGCGACCACACCGGCGGGCACGCCCATGCCGAAGAAGAGGATCGCGGGGATCAGCAGGACCATCGACGGCATGGTCTGCAGCAGGTCCAGGACCGGCCGCAGGGCGGCGCTCACGGCCTTGGAGCGGGCCGCCCAGATGCCCAGCGGGACCGAGATCACCAGGGCGATCAGCGTGGCGACGAGCACCAGCGACAGGGTGGACATCGCCTCCTCCCACAGGTCGAGGGAGTCGATGAGCGCGAACCCGGCGAAGCCGAGGACGCCCGCGACCAGGCCGCGCAGCCACCAGGCGAGCACGGCGAGGATGCCGGCGAGCAGCAGGGGCTCGGGGGCGGTGAGGACGGCGTCGATGCCGTCGTACATGCCTTCGACGACCGCCTTGACGGCGTCGAACAGCCAGGACATGTGGGTGACGAGCCAGTCGACGCCGGAGTCGACCCAGTCACCGAGGTGCAGCCTAGGCACGGGCGGTCACCTTCCCCTCGTCGCGCGGGTCGGCGCAGGCGGCGGGCTCCCCGTGCTCGTCGCCGAGGAAGCCGACGAGGCGCCGGCGCGGGACCACTCCGACGAGTTCGCGTCGCGCGTCCAGGACGGCGACCGGGTGCGTCAGGCGGGCGCTGAGCGCGCACAGCTCGGTGAAGGGGGTGTCGGGGTTCGCGGTGGCGCAGCCGCAGTCGGCCTCGTCACCGCGGACGTCGGTGTCCATGACGGCGGACGCGGTCAGCACGCGGGAGCGGTCGACGTCCTTGATGAAGGAGGCGACGTAGTCGTCGGCCGGGCGGACGAGGATGTCCTCGGCGGTGCCGTTCTGCACGATGCGGCCGTCGCGCATGACGGCGATGCGGTCGCCCAGGCGCATGGCCTCGTTGAGGTCGTGGGTGATGAAGACGATCGTCTTCTTCAGGGTCTGCTGGAGCGTGAGCAGCTGGTCCTGCATGTCGCGGCGGATCAGCGGGTCCAGCGCGCTGAAGGACTCGTCCATCAGGAGCAGGTCGGCGTCGGTGGCGAGGGCGCGGGCGAGGCCCACCCGCTGCTGCATGCCGCCGGACAGCTCGTCCGGCCAGGACTTCTCCCAGCCGGCCAGGCCGCACAGCCGCAGGGCCTCGCCGGCGCGCTCCTCGCGTTCGGCGCGCGGGACGCCCTGCACGGCGAGGCCGTAGCCGGCGTTGTCGAGGACGCTGCGGTGCGGGAAGAGCGCGAAGTGCTGGAAGACCATGCTGATCTTCCGGGCGCGGACCTCGCGCAGTTCGCGGTCGCCGAGCGCGGTCAGGTCCTGGCCGTCGAAGAGGACGCGTCCCGCGGTGGGCTCCAGCAGTCCGTTGAGCATGCGCAGCAGGGTGGACTTCCCGGAGCCGGACAGGCCCATGACGACGAAGATCTGGCCGGGGTCCACGGTGAAGGAGGCGTCGATCACGGCGGCGGTGGTGCCGTCGGTCCGCAGCTCGTCCCGGTCGGCACCGCGGCGCAGCCGCTCGACCGCCTCGTCCTGTCGTCTGCCGAACACCTTGTACAGATGATCGGCTTCCAGCCTGGAGGACACACGTACCTTCTCGGATCGGGGGCAAGGACGGGAGCGGTGGCGGGGCCGGGGTGCGGCCCCGCCGGGCGTCCACAACAGTTGAACGTGCAACCGGCACCGCTCCGACGCGGCGCCTGCCCGGGCCGGGCACGGGCAAACACGCCAGTGGGCCAGTTCACAGACCCTTCACACCTGCCACGGGAGTGAATCGCGGCGGCCGCCCGCCGGGCCGGTGCGGCATGATGCGTGGCGTGACCGGACGACTGATGCTCCTCGACACCGCCTCGCTGTACTTCCGCGCCTACTTCGGCGTTCCCGACTCCGTGAGGGCCCCGGACGGCACGCCGGTGAACGCCGTGCGCGGGCTGCTGGACTTCGTCGACCGCCTGGTCAAGGACCACCGGCCCGACGAACTGGTCGCCTGCATGGACGCCGACTGGCGGCCGCGGTGGCGGGTCGACCTCATCCCCTCCTACAAGGCGCACCGGGTCGCCGAGGAGCACGAGGCGGGCCCGGACGAGGAGGAGGTGCCGGACACGCTCTCACCGCAGGTGCCGGTGATCGAGGCGGTCCTGGACGCGCTGGGCCTCGCCCGCGTCGGCGTCGCCGGCTACGAGGCGGACGACGTGATCGGCACCTTCACCGCACGCGCGAAGGGCCCGGTCGACATCGTCACCGGCGACCGCGACCTGTACCAGCTGGTGGACGACGCGCGCGGGGTGCGGGTGCTGTACCCGCTGAAGGGCGTCGGCACGCTCCAGACCACGGACGAGGCGTGGCTGCGCGAGAAGTATGGCGTCGACGGGCGCGGGTACGCGGATCTGGCGCTGCTGCGCGGCGACCCGAGCGACGGCCTGCCCGGCGTGCCGGGCGTCGGCGAGAAGACGGCGGCCAAGCTGCTGGCCGAGTTCGGCGACCTGGCCGGGATCCTGGCGGCCGTCGACGACCCGGAGGCCAGGCTCACGCCCACGCAGCGCAAGCGGCTCGACGAGGCCCGGCCCTACCTCGCCGTCGCGCCGAAGGTGGTCAGGGTCGCCGACGACGTGCCGCTGCCCGCGGTGTCGACAAAGCTCCCGCGCGCTCCGCGGGAACCGGCGGTGCTGGAGGGACTGGCGGAGCGCTGGGGGCTCGGCGGGTCGCTGCAGCGGCTGCTGGCCACGCTCGGCGCGTAGGCATCGATCACGCGGGCGGCGGCTCGCGTCGGCGCACCACAACGGCGCGGAGTGCTAACTTAGGCAAACCTAACCAACGAAGGCTTGGGAGGCCGTCATGGCAGAACGTCCGGCACGGAAGCCGCGGAAGCCCCATTCCGCGCAGGTCGTCCGCACCGAACGGCTCACCCCCCACATGCAGCGCGTCGTCCTCGGCGGGGAGGGGCTGGCCGAGTTCACCGCCGGCACCTGCACCGACCACTACGTGAAGCTGCTGTTCGGGCCCGAGGGCGTGGCCTACCCGGAGCCCTTCGACCTGGAGCGCATCCGCGCGGAGTTCCCCCGCGAGCAGTGGCCCGTGACGCGGACGTACACCGTGCGCCACTGGGACACCGAGCACCGCGAGCTGACCCTGGACTTCGTCCTGCACGGCGACGAGGGCCTCGCCGGACCGTGGGCGGCCCGCGTCCGGCCGGGCGAGACCGTCCGATTCATGGGTCCCGGTGGCGCCTACGCCCCCGACCCGGCCGCGGACTGGCATCTGCTGGCCGGTGACGAGAGCGCGCTGCCCGCCATCGCGGCGGCCCTGGAGTCGCTGCCCGCCGGTGCCGTGGCGCACGCCTTCATCGAGGTCTCCGGGCCCGAGGAGGAGCAGAAGATCGACTCCGACGTGGAGGTCGTCTGGCTGCACCGCGGCGATCGTCCGGTCGGCGAGCGGCTCGTGGCGGCCGTCCGCGCGCTGGAGTTCCCCGAGGGCCGGCTGCACGCCTTCGTGCACGGCGAGGCCACCTTCGTGAAGGAGCTGCGCAAGCTGCTGCGGGTCGAGCTGCAGGTTCCCCGCGAGGACCTGTCGGTGTCCGGCTACTGGCGGCTCGGCCACGACGAGGACGGCTGGCAGGCCGGCAAGCGGGAGTGGAACGCGCGCGTGGAGGCCGAGCAGGAGAACACCACGCCGGCCGCCTGACCCCGCGGCGGGCGGCCCGCACCGAAACGGTCCGCCCCCCGATGCCGTACCGCCGCACGCTCGCGCGCACCGCCGCGACGAACCGGCCGTGCGGGTGCCGCCCCCGAGACGGCCTCCGTGGGCCTGCCCGGCCCCCGGTCAGTCGCCCCGCACCCGGGCGTGCAGGTGCATGTCGTGCCAGCCGTCCTGATGGAGGGCCGCGCTGCGTTTGGTGCCCTCCAGGAGGAAGCCGGCTCTGGCGGCCACCCGGCAGGACGCCTCGTTGGCCGTGGCGTGCAGCAGTTCCAGGCGGTGGAAGCCGATCTCGTCGAGGGCCCACCGGGACAGGGCGGTCGTGGCGCGTACGGCGACACGCCGGCCTCGGGCGGCCGCCGTGGTCCAGTAGGCCACCTCGGCCGTGCCGTCGCCCAGTTCGATGCCGCGCAGCGCCACGCGTCCGCGCAGTGCGTCGGTGTCCGCGTCGACGACGGCCCACTGGGCGGTCCTCCCCTCGGTCCACTCGGTCAGCCACTCCTCGATCCAGCCGGTGACCTCGGCGACGGAGTCGGCGGCCCGGACGTGCCACCGGTGCAGCAGCGGATCCTGGAAGGCGGCGTGGACGGCGGGCGCGTCCGTCGCCCGCCAGGGCCGCAGGAGGAGACCGTCGCCGGTGGGGACGACCGGTTGAGGGGACTTGGCGAGGGTGCCGGCGGGAAGGACGGGACGGGTCAGGAAGGGCATGCGGGAAGCCTGTCCACCGGGCGGAAGCATGCCAACAGGTTTTCGCGGCGGTCGTAGGGTGGATCCCGATGAGACGCCGCACCGCTCCCCCGCCGTCCCCCCTCCCGCAGCGTGAAGGAGTCGATCCGGTCCGGGTGCGGCTGCCGGGCGACGGCCCCTGGGCGACCGTGCGGGAGCACCTGGCGGAGCGGTTCGGCCCGGAGCGGGCCGGGGCCGTGGACGCACTGTTCGCGGCGGGGCGGATCGTCGGGGCCGACGGGCGGGCGGTGGCGGCGGACGCGGCGTACGTGCCGGGGATGTTCGTCTGGTTCCACCGGGACCTGCCCGCCGAGGAGCCGGTGCCGTTCCCGCTGGAGGTCGTGTACCGCGACGAGCACGTCGTCGTGGCCGACAAGCCGCACTTCCTCGCCACCACACCGCGCGGCAGCCACGTCACCCAGACCGCGCTGGCCCGGCTGCGGCGGGAGCTGGAGCTGCCCGCGCTCGGCGCCGCCCACCGCCTGGACCGGCTCACCGCGGGCCTGGTGCTGTTCACCGTGCGCCCCGAGGAGCGCGGCGCCTACCAGACCCTGTTCCGCGACCGTCTGGTCCGCAAGGTGTACGAGGCCGTCGCGCCGTACGATCCGGGGCTGGCGCTGCCGGTGACCGTGCGCAGCCGGATCGTGAAGGAACGCGGGACGCTGACCGCCCGTGAGGTACCGGGCGAGCCCAACGCGGTCAGCCGGGTCGAGCTGGTCGAGCACCGGCCGGACGGGCTCGCCCGCTACCGGCTGGTCCCGCGGACCGGGCAGACCCATCAGCTGCGGGTGCACATGAGCGCGTTGGGCGTACCCATCCTCGGCGACCCCCTCTACCCCGAGGTGACCGCCCCCGCACCGGCCGGTGACTTCCGGCGCCCACTGCAACTACTGGCGCGGGAGCTGGAGTTCACCGATCCGGTGACGGGAGCGGAGCACCGGCTGCGGAGCCGGCGGACGCTGGCCGCCTGGTCGTCGCACGACGGCCGGGGGCGCGGGCGCGCCCGGGGTCAGTAGCCGCGCCACCAGTCGAGGAAGCGCCGCCAGGCGCTCGACCGACGGGCCTGTTCGGGAGCGCCGGCCGGTGCGGGCACGGGTCGGGACTGGGACTGGGGCTCGGGCTGGGACTGGGGCTCGGGCTGGGGCTGGGGCTGGGGCTGGGGCCGCGGGACGGTCGTCGGCCGGGGCTCGGGCTGGGGCCGCGGGACGGCCGTCGGCCGGGGCTCGGGCTGGGGCCGCGGGACGGCCGTCGGCCGGGGCTCGGGCTGGGGCCGCGGGACGGCCGTCGGCCGGGGCTGGGGCTGGGGCCGCGGGACGGCCGTCGGCCGGGGCTCGGCGGGCGGCGGCAACCGGGTGGCCAGGGGCGGAGCGGCGGGTACGGCGCCGGGCGCCGGCGTGGTGCCGGGGATCACCGGGACGACCGGACGCGGCGGCGGGAGCGCACCGTGGGCCGGCCTGACCATGACGTCCTGCTGGGGCTTCGGCTCGAAGCGGACCGGCAGTTCCATGAGGTGCCGCGAGGCGATCGACGTCGTCCAGCGCAGGTCCTCCTCCGCGCAGGCGAGCTGCACGTCCGGCAGGCGCGTGAGCAGGGCGTCGACGCCGACGTCGGCGATGGCGCGCCCGATGTCCTGGCCGGGGCACTCGTGCGGGCCGCCGCCGAAGGCGAGGTGGGCGCGGTTGCCCTGCATGCTGGCGGACAGGTCGGGACGGACCCGCGGGTCCACGTTGCCGGGCGCGGGCGCGAAGAGGAGACCGTCGCCCCGGCGGATGCGCTGACCGCCCAGTTCGGTGTCCTGCTTGGCGAAGTAGGCGAAGACCGTGCTGAACGGCGGCTCGTCCCACAGGGACTGCTCGACCGCCTCCGGCACCGTCATCTGCCCGCCGTTGAGCTGGGCGAGGAACCGCGGGTCGGTGAGGACCATCCGCAGGGCGTTGGAGAGCAGGTTGACCGTGGCCTCGTAGGCGGCGAAGAGCACCAGGCGCAGGTGCTCCCGGACCTCGTCGTCGGTCAGTTCCGCCGGGTCCAGCACGAGATGGCTGGTGAAGTCGTCCTGGGGTTCGGCGCGGCGGCGGGCGGTGAGCCGGCTCAGCGCCGCCATGACGTGGGTGTGGCTGGCGATCGCGGTCCCGGTGCCCTTGAGCGCGTCCCGGGCGGCGTGGACCATACGGTCGTCGTACTCCTCGGGCATGCCGAGGACGTGGCACATCACTGCCATCGGGAGGTGCTCGGCGAACTGGCCGACCAGCTCGGCCCGGCCCCGCTCGCAGAAGCGGTTGACCAGGCGCTGGGTGGACCGGTAGATGTACCGGCGCAGACTGCGGTCGTCGATGGTGGCCATGGCGGCGGTGACCGCGCCGCGCAGCCGCTTGTGCTCGTCGCCCTCGGCGTGGGAGCAGATGGGCTGCCAGGCGATGTGCGGCATGAGCGGGTGGTCGGGCTTGACCGTGCCGTCCACCAGCGGCGTCCAGATGCGGCTGTCGCGGCTGTACTGGGAGGGCGTGCGGACCATGTGCATGTTCTCGGCGTGGCCGAGGACCACCCACATCGGCACGTCGTCGTGGAGCAGTACGGGCGCCACCGGGCCGTGTTTCTCGCGCAGTTGCTCGTAGAGGTCGTCCAGGTCCTCCGCGCCGGGCCCGTAGAGCCGGTGCAGTCCGCCGGGGCCACGGCCGTGCGCGGGGCAGCCGGGCGGCGGGTCGAGGGCGAGGTCGTGCGGACCGGTCGTCATGGGGTGGTCAGGCGTCACTGGGTCGCTCCGAAAGGGATCCGGGAGGGTCCGGGAGGTAGGGGCGGGCGGGTGTCAGGTCAGGCTGCCGGTCCGCGCGAGGTCGTGCAGGAAGCGCGTCAGCGTCATCAGCACGTCGCGGCTGGAGGCCCGGCGGCGCACGTCGCACTCCACGATCGGGACCTCGGGCGGCACGTCGAGGGCGCTCCGCAGGTCCTCCAGCGGGTAACGGGGGCCGTCGGGGAAGGTGTTGACGGCGACCACGAAGGGCACGCCGCGTTCCTCCAGTCGGCCCATGACCTCGAAGCTGACCTCCAGGCGGCGGGTGTCGACCAGGACGACCGCGCCGAGGGCGCCCTCGAACAGACCGTTCCACAGGAACCAGAACCGCTCCTGGCCGGGGGTGCCGAAGAGGTAGAGCACGACCTGGTCCGTGATGCGGATGCGGCCGAAGTCCATGGCGACGGTGGTGGCGGTCTTGGTGTCGGAGCCGTAGTTGTCGTCGATGCCGATACCGGCCTGCGTCATGGTCTCCTCGGTGGTCAGCGGCTTGATCTCGCTGACCGACCCGACCATGGTCGTCTTGCCGACACCGAAGCCGCCCACGATGACGATCTTGGCCGCCGCCGTGGTGGTCTGCGGCAGGTGGTCCTCGGCGCGTGGGCCGGGGACGGTGTCAGAGCCGTTGAAGTCCATGCATCACCGCTTCGAGGAGGGAACGGTCGGGGAGGTGCTGCCGGACGATCGGGGCGCGCGCCTGGACGAGTTCGGCCGCCAGCATCTCGGTGAGCAGCACCGTCACCACGCTGAACGGCAGGCCGAGGTAGGCCGACACCTCGGCCACCGACAGCGGGGCCCGGCACATCCGCAGCACCGCCGACTGCTCCGGAGGGGCGGAGGAGGGCGGTTCGGCGCGCGCCACGATCAAGGTGACGAGGTCGAGCGGGGCGCGTTCGCCGTCCGGGCCGGTGATGATGTACAGCCGTTCGGGGTTCTTGCCCTCCCCCTCCTTCGACGACTGCGGTGGCGGTTCCGGGACGGGGTCGCGCCGTCGGCGTTGCGGAGGCGTCATACGCTCTGCCCGTTCCGCCGGGGCGGGCTGGTCAGATGGGCACCGATCCGTACCACGAGGTCGCGCATCATGGCGCTCATCCGGCCGGCCTCGCAGCGTACGTCGGCGAGAACGGCGAGGTAGGCGTTGGCGCCGGCGGACATCATGTAGAAGTAGCCGCCGTTCAGCTCGATCATGACCAGGTTCATCTCGCCGTCGCTGGAGTGGATCTCCTGGGCGACGGCGTTGGCCAGGCTCTGGAGGCCGGCGCAGGCCGCCGCGATCCGGTCGGCGGCGTCGGGATCACCGGCGTAGCGGGCGATGCGCAGTCCGTCGGCCGAGAGCACGACGATCATCTCGATGCCCGGAACCCCGTCGTACAGTTCCTTGAGCAGCCAGTCGAAGTTTTGGCGCTGCTGGATCACGTGAGGTCCCCTTCATCGTCGGCCTCGAACCTGGCCTTGTCCTTGAGCAGATGCAGGTATGCGGTGGGATTGCGGGTGAAGTCCGTCGGGTGGTGCCCGGGAGGGGCCTCTTTCTTCAGGCCCTCCCAGAACGCCTCGAAGGCGACGCCGGGCTCCTGCCGCTTGACGCCGGGATCGGGTTCCGGTTCGGGCCGCGCGAACGGATCCGGCTCACCGGCGCGTTCGGCCGCCTGGGCGGCGTACGCCTCGCGGTAGCGCTGGCTGATCGGGATGGTGGTCTTGCTGCGGCGCTGCGGCAGGCCCTTGTCGGTCCACTCGGTGACCTCGGGCACCTCGTCGTCGTCCAGGGAGACACCCGCCGGGATCCTCGGGTTGGTGGGGCGGCGCTTCTTCGGAGGCCGCTTCGGGCTCTCGATGTTGCCGAGGTCGATCTGCGGTACGGCGGTGGCGCCGATGCCGTGGGCGAAGCCGGGCGCGGGGTCGGAGGTGACCATCTCGCTGGGCGCGATCAGTACGGCCCGGACGCCGCCGTAGGCCGAAGTGCGCAGGGAGACCTGCATGTTGAACGCTGTGCAGAGCCGGCCGACGACCGCGAGCCCGAGGCGGGGGGTGCCGCCGACGTCCTGGATGTCGACACCGGCCATGGCCTGTTCCAGCATGCGCTCGGCCTTGGCACGGGCCTCCTCGCTGAGGCTGACGCCGGCGTCCTCGATCTCGATCGCGATGCCGGTCTGCACCTCGACGGCGTTGACGTGCACCTTGCTGGTGGGCGGCGAGTAGCGGGTCGAGTTGTCGAGGAGTTCGGCGAGCGCGTGGATCAGCGGTTCGACGGACAGGCCGCGGATGTTGACCTTGGCGATGGAGTCGAGCTGGATGCGGCGGTACTCCAGGATGCGGGACATGGCGCCGCGCAGCACGCTGTAGAGCGGCACGGGCTGGGGCCAGTTGCGGCCGGGGCGGCCGCCGCCGAGCACGCCGATGGAGTCGGCGAGACGGCCGATCAGGGCGGTGCCGTGGTCGATGCGCAGCAGGTCGTCGAAGACCTCGGGGTTGCGGCCGTGGTCCTCCTCCATCTCCCGCAGTTCCGCGGCCTGTTGGTGCACGATGGCCTGGACGCGGCGGGCGACGCTGACGAACGAGCGCTGGGCGGAGTCGCGCAGGGCCTCCTCGTGGTCGACGATCTCGAGGATCGTCTTGACCACCTTGCGCTGCCCCTCACCGAGGTCGCGGTAGCCGGCGTCCACGTCGGCGAAGTGGAGCATCACCTCCCGGGGCGAGTTCCCGGCGCGCAGCCAGGCCACCGCCTGGGGGACGAAGAAGTCGGCGAGCCGGAGGTTCTGCTCCTCGTGGGCGGCGACCCGGCGTTCCAGGTTCCCGATCCGGCGTTCCTTCTCCGCGCGCATTTCCTTCAGTTGACGGCCGCGGCGCACCGACTCGGTGCCGGCGAGGACCACCAGGAGGGTGGCGACGGCTCCGCAGACGCCGACGGCCGTCCGGGCCGGGGTCGCCACCAGGGCGACGGCCGCTCCGGTCACCGCGGCCATCACTGTCGCCGGCAGCAACACCGTGCGGACGTAGGCCATTTCACGGCGACCGGGTGGGGACTGAACACTCACCATGTGGGCACCCTCTGTAGGGGATCTATCGGCACCATCGGGATATCCGGGAACAAACGCACGAATGCGCCTCAACTCGGTGCGCCGCGGGCGAGCTTAGTCCGACCGGATAACCGTCGCGCCATGTTCCGCAACCGCCTGAAACCACACCCGCACCTGGGGTAACCTCAGGCGTTTCGCACGCTCGGAGTTCATTCGCACACGCTGCGTAAAGGCGTACAGACGCGCGAAGGCCTTCGCCGGGACGGGTGAATCAGGGGGTGCGGGGCAGCCGTCGGGCGCCTCCCATGGGCAAGGCCACCCCGACGGTGTCGCGCGGCGAGGTCCGGGGCGGGGCGCGCGAGATCGGACGCGCCGTCCGGGCGTGATGCCGATCGGCCCCGGCGTACGCGGAGGGACGGCCCGCCGGCAACGCGGAACCGCCCCCGGCCCTGCGGACGGCCTCGCCGAAGTCCGGTACCTCGCCCCCGCGAGCGGGTGCGGCAGCCCGGCCGGGACGGAGGCGTCGAGGCTCCCGGCGACGGGCCCGGGCGGCGCCCCCGCACGCACTCGGTGCCCGGGAAGGCGCCCACCGGAACCGGCCCCCGCGCCCGCCGTGCGGCCCCGCCCACGGACCGTCGGCAGAACCCCGCCACCGCGTCGGCAGACCCCCCGCCACCGCCCCGTTCACGGACCCGGCGCCTTTCCTGGGGCGGCGGCACACTTCACCGACCCGGCCTCTCCACCCAGGCGGCGGCACCCGGTCCGGAACCGGCCGAAGCCACCGCTCCGGCCGGGGTTCCGACCCCGTCCGCTCAGCCCACCGACGAGTACGCCACGACGCCCCGCAGCAGTGCGTCGACCGCCTTGCGGGCGTTCCTCGCCACCGACGAACTCTCCGGGGGCGCGGCCGCCGCGATCTGCCCGAGGACGTCGATGACCTGCTTGCACCAGCGCACGAAGTCCCCGGCCGGCATCTCGACCTCCCGCAGGACCTCGTCGAGGCCCTTGCCCGAGGCCCACATGTGGGCGGCCCAGGCGAAGCCGAGGTCGGGCTCGCGCTGGCCGACGCCCTCGGTCTGGCTGATCCGGAAGTCCTCCTCCAGGGCGTCCAGCCGGCCCCAGATCCGCACCATCTCGCCGAGCGCGGCCTTGGCCTTGCCCGCGGGCAGCTTCGGCGCCATCGCGTCGTCGCCGGACCGGGCCTCGAACACCAGCGCCGAGACGCAGGCGGCGAGTTCGGCCGGTCCCAGGCCCTCCCAGACGCCGGCCCGCAGGCATTCGCTCGCCAGCAGGTCCAGCTCGCCGTACAGCCGGGCCAGCCGCTTGCCGTGTTCGGTGACCTCGTTGCCGCGCAGGTAGTCCAGTTCGGTCAGCAGGGCCACGATCCGGTCGAAGGTGCGGGCGATGGTGTTCGTCCGGCCCTCGATCCGGCGCTCCAGCTGCGAGGTGTCGCGCAGCAGCCGGTGATAGCGCTCGGCCCAGCGGGCGTGGTCCTCGCGGTCCGAGCAGCCGTGGCAGGGGTGGGCGCGCAGCGCGGCGCGCAGGCGGGCGATCTCGCGGTCGTCGGCGGCCTGGGACCGGCCCCTGCGGGCGCGCTCCGGCGTGATGTGCCCGGCCTTGGTGCGCAGCGCGGAGGCGAGGTCCCGGCGGGACTGCGGCGAGCGCGCGTTGAACGTCTTCGGGATGCGCATCCGCTCCAGCGCCTCGACGGGCACCGGGAAGTCCATCGCGGCGAGCCGCTTGACCTGCCGCTCGGCGGTCAGCACGAGCGGGCGCGGCCCGTCGTACTGGTCGAAGCCTCGATGGCCGTTGGCCCGGCCGGCGGGCAGGCCCGGATCGAGGACGAGGGCCAGTCCGGCGTACTTGCCGGTGGGCACGTGGATGACGTCGCCCGGCTTCAGCTTCTCCAGCGCCACCGCCGCCTCGGCCCGCCGCTGGGCCGCGCCCTGCTTGGCCAGCTCCGTCTCACGGTCCTTGAGTTCGCGGCGCAGCCGCGCGTACTCCTCGAAGTCGCCGAGGTGGCAGGTCATGGAGGCCTTGTAGCCCTCCAGGCCCTCCTCGTTGCGCTGCACCTGCCGGGAGATCCCGACGACCGACCGGTCGGCCTGGAACTGCGCGAAGGAGGTCTCCAGCAGCTCGCGCGAGCGGTGCCGGCCGAACTGCTGGACCAGGTTGACCGCCATGTTGTACGACGGCTTGAAGCTGGAGCGCAACGGGTAGGTGCGGGTGCCGGCCAGCCCGGCCAGGTGGTCGGGGTTCATGCCGCGCTGCCACAGCACGACGGCGTGTCCCTCGACATCGATGCCGCGGCGCCCCGCGCGGCCGGTGAGCTGCGTGTACTCGCCGGGGGTGATGTCGGCGTGCTGTTCGCCGTTCCACTTGACGAGCTTCTCCAGCACGACCGAGCGGGCGGGCATGTTGATGCCGAGGGCGAGGGTCTCGGTGGCGAAGACGGCCTTGACCAGGCCGCGGACGAACAGCTCCTCGACGACCTCCTTGAAGGTCGGCAGCATGCCCGCGTGGTGGGCGGCGATGCCCCGCTCCAGGCCCTCCAGCCACTCGTAGTAGCCGAGGACGTGCAGGTCCTCGTGGGGGATGGCGGCGGTGCGCTCCTCCACCAGGGCGCGGACCCGTTCGCGTGCCTCCTCGTCGTTGAGCCGCAGCCCGGCGTACAGGCACTGCTGGACTGCGGCCTCGCAGGCGGCACGGCTGAAGATGAAGGTGATGGCGGGCAGCAGGCCCTCGGCGTCGAGCCGCTCGATGACCTCGGGGCGCCCGGGCGTCCACACCCGCGACCGCTGTCTGCGCTCGCGCTCGCGGTCGGCCTCGCGCATGTTCCGGCCGCGCCTGCGGTCCTGGTACGACGGCCGGCTCGCCTCCATGCGGGCCAGCCGCGCGAGGTCGGGGTTGACGGCCCGGCGGTGGCCCTCGCCCTCCTCGAAGAGGTCGTACATCCGCCGTCCGGCGAGCACGTGCTGGAACAGCGGCACGGGCCGGTGCTCGGAGACGATCACCTCGGTGTCGCCGCGCACGGTGTCGAGCCAGTCGCCGAACTCCTCGGCGTTGGACACGGTCGCCGACAGGGAGACCAGGGTCACCGACTCGGGGAGGTGGATGATCACCTCCTCCCACACGGCGCCCCGGAAGCGGTCGGAGAGGTAGTGCACCTCGTCCATCACCACGTGGCCGAGGCCGAGGAGGGTCCGCGAGCCGGCGTACAGCATGTTCCGCAGGACCTCGGTGGTCATCACGATCACCGGGGCGTCGGAGTTGACGCTGTTGTCGCCGGTCAGCAGACCGACCTTGTCGGCGCCGTAACGGCGGCACAGGTCGGAGTACTTCTGGTTGGACAGCGCCTTGATGGGTGTCGTGTAGAAGCACTTCTTGCCCTGCTGGAGGGCGAGGTGGACGGCGAACTCGCCGACGATCGTCTTGCCCGAGCCGGTCGGGGCGGCCACCAGGACGCCCTTGCCGGACTCGAGTGCCTGGCAGGCCTCGATCTGGAAGGGGTCGAGACCGAAGTCGTACATCTCGCGGAAGGAGGCGAGCGCGGTGGCCTGCTCGACAGCGCGCTTACGGGCTGCCGCGTACCGCTCGGCCGGTGAGAGGTCCTCTGTCATCGTGCTTTCCACCGTACCGGGCCGCACTGACAACAGGACGATCATTATCCGGATCCACTGCCCGGGGCCCGCGTCCGCGCGGCTCAGGGCCTCACGGTGCGTCGCAGCCCGGGTGCACGGCGCGGCCGGGGCGCCGTAGGGGCGCTCCGGCCGTGCGGAGATCCGTCCCGGTGCTCAGGTCACGTCGTCGTAGCCGTTGACCCGTTCCGCGTTCGTCTGTCCGGGCAGCGCCCGGCTCGGGGTCACCGCCTCGATCTCGCCGATGTCCTCGGGGGTGAGGTCCAGCTCGGAGGCCTCGTCGTCGGCGGGGCCCAGGGCGTCCCGGCGGCGCCTGCGGCGGTCGTTCAGCAGGGAGAAGCCGGTCGCGAAGAAGTAGAGGATCCAGATCGGCCCGGCGAGCGCGAGCATCGTCAACGGGTCGGTGCTGGGCGTGGCCACGGCGGCGAAGACCGTGATGCCGATGATCATGCCGCGCCACCAGCTCATCATGCGCCGCCCGGTCAGCGCCCCGGTCAGGTTGAGCATGACCAGCAGCAGCGGCAGCTCGAAGGAGAGGCCGAAGACGAGCACCATGCGCACGATGAGGTCGAGCAGGTCGTCGAGCGGCAGCTGGTTGTCCAGGTCCGCCGGCGAGAACTCCAGGAGCACCTTCGCCATCGTCGGCAGCGTCTTGTACGCGAAGAAGGCACCGCCGAGGAACAGCGGGACGCCCGTGCCGACGAACGCGTAGGCGTACTTGCGCTCGTGCTGGTGCAGACCCGGCGCGACGAAGCCCCACAGCTGGTAGAGCCAGACCGGCGAAGCGAAGATCACACCCGCCATCAGGGAAACCTTCAGGGCGAGCGTGAACGGGGTGAGCAGACCGTTCAGGACGATGCGGGCGCAGTTGCCGCTGCTCTGCTGCGCCAGCTCCGAGAAGGTCGAATCACACCCCACCGCGGTCAGGATCGGGTTCGTGAAGAACTCGATGATGTCCTTGTAGAAGAAGGCGGCGACGATCGTCACGACCACGATGGCCAGCAGCGCCTTCGCGAGCCTGTTGCGCAACTCACGAAGGTGCTCCGCGAGGGGCATCCGCCCCTCTGGGTCCTTCTCCTTCTTGCGGGCGGACTTGAGCAACCCACGTTCCCATCTCGTGCGGCGGGCCGGAGGTCACCGGCCCTGCGTCAGCGCTTGGTCGAATCCGTCGGCTCGCTGACCGGGCGCGAGCTGGTCACGTCGCCGGGGGAAGCCTGGATGGTGCGCTGAGCAGGCGGCTGCTCGCCGTCGTTGGGCGGGCCGGCCGGGGTGGCGGTGCTGCTGCCGTCGTCCTTCATCGCCTTGGCCTCGCTCTTGAGGATGCGCGCGGACTTGCCGAGCGAGCGCGCCATGTCCGGAAGCTTCTTCGCGCCGAACAGCAGGATGATGACGACGAGGATGAGAATGATCTCGGGGGCGCCGAGCCTTCCGAACATAAGTCTTTACCTTCTCACCGAGGCGGCTGGGTGGGATTGCTGTCCGACCGGTCGGACAGTTGTCCGAACGATCGTGCTGGCAGCGATCGTAACGCTCAGGGGTGAACGTGAGGCAATCCCCGTGCGTACTCCCGGTCCGCGATCCGGGCCTCGTTCTCCGGTCCGCGACCAGCAGCGTACCTGTCGGGGCCACCGCGACGGGAGGGCGAAGTGTCCCAAAACGCATTCCGTGCGGGACTCACAGGAGGGCCACAGCGGCACTCACAGGGTGTCCACGGCCCGGGCCGCGCTCAGGGACGCCCGCTCCAGCTCCTCCGCGGCCCGGTTGATGCGCTGCGCGGAGTCCGACACCTGCCGGCCGAGACGCCGCGCCTCCAGGAAGACCCGGACGGCGAACACCGCGAGGACGGCGAGACCCATAAAACCCACGGCTACCGCGAACATCGGCCAGAACATGACGCCGAGCCTAGACCTTCCTACGGCGTGTGCAGCCGCAGGGTCCTGACCCCGCCCCCGGTGAGCAGCTCGACCACCCGCTCCCCGGCCGGCTTGCGCACGGCGGCGCCGCAGTCGGGACAGGTGAAGGAGTAGAAGGTGGTGCGGCTGGAGGCGCCGACGACCAGGCGCAGCGCACCGGCGGCGAGTTCGAAACGACCGCGGCAGTCCGGGCATCCGGCCCTGAAGACCACCGGGGCCACACTGGTCATGCCCGAGAACGCCGAGGCCACCGAGATGCCCCGCACACCGGACGTCGTCGCCGACTCGCTCACCGCTGCCGCTCCCGCCCCTCGGTCCGCTCCCGCGCCTGCCCGGCCCGCTCCGCGCCGCCCTGCCCGCCGACGGGGTCGGCGGTCCTGCCGTCCTCCGCGGCCCCCTCGGCCTCCACTCCGTCGTACGCCGCCAGCGCCTCACGGGCGGCGCGGCGGGCGCTGTCGGCGAGGTCCTGCGGCGCCACGATGCGGCCGTCGCGGCCGAGTCGCAGTGCCAGACGCCGCAGCGAGGCCGGCTCGGGCGTGCGCAGGGTGATACGCAGACCGCCGTCGGGAAGTTCGTCGGCGCTGTCGTGCGGGTAGTACTCGGCGACCCAGCGCCCGCCGGGTCCCACCTCGACGACGACCTCCGGGTCCTCGGCGGCGGGCTGGACCAGCCCCTCCGACAGGTCCCTCAGTTCGACCTCCGGCGGCGCGGCGGGCTCGTCGAGGATCCTGATCTCGGCGACCCGGTCGAGACGGAAGGTGCGGCGCGCCTCGGAGCGGCGGCACCAGGCCTCCACGTACGTGTGCCCGACGCTGACGAGACGGATCGGGTCGATCTCGCGCTCGGTGACCTCGTCGCGGGCGGGCGAGTAGTAGCGGATCCACAGCCGGCGGCGCTCGGAGATCGCCCGGTCGACGTCGGCGAAGACCCCGCCCTCGGACTCGAAGGTCACGGACAGGCGGGAGCTGGCGCCCGCCGCCTCCCCGGCCGCGGTCTCCACCTTGGCGGTGGCCCGCAGCAGCGCCTGGCGGTCGCTCTCGCGCAGGCCGGGCAGGGTCGCCACCGCACGGGCGGCCACCAGCAGCGCGGTCGCCTCGTCGGCGGCCAGCCGCAGCGGCTCGGCGGCGTCCGCGCCGAGGGCGGCCGGGTTGTGCCACCAGATCCGCTCGCCGTCGGTGTCGATGTCGAGCAGGTCGCCGCCGCGGAAGCTGGTGCCGCACATGGGCAGCACGTCGAGGTCGCAGACCAGCTCGTCCTCGGTGATCCCGAAGGCGCGGGCGACGTCCTCGATGCGTGCTCCCGGGCGCTCCCGCAGATACGTCACCAGGGAGAGCATCCTCCGGGTCTGGTCGATCGCGTTCGCCGGCCTGACCGGTTTGCCTGCCACTGTGTTGCTCGCTCCCCCTCAGCCCTTGGCCACGGCGCGCAGCCGGTCCACCACGTCCGCCCGCAGCTCCGCGGGCTCCAGCACCACCACGTCCGGCCCGAACTCCACCAGCCAGGCGTCCAGGCCGTGCCCGTACGGAATCTCCAACTCGTCCCAGCCGTCGCCGAGTTCCCGCACCGCCGTGGCCCTCGCCCGCAAGGGGTAGCCGCAGCCGCCGCGCAGCCGGATCAGCGCGCTGCGGTCGGCGGTCTCCCCCGCCCAGCCGGCCACGGTCTCGCGGACGGTGACGACGTCGGGCACGGGCGCGCTGAACGCCGTCCCGCGCGAGCGCACCTTGCCGGTGATGCGGGACAGCCGGAAGACCCGCTCGGCACCCCGGTCGCGGTCCCAGCCCGCGAGGTACCAGTGGCCGCGCCAGCACTCCAGGGCCCACGGCTCGACGTGCCGGGGCTCGGGACGGGCGGCGGTGGCCTTGCGGTAGTCGAAGACGACGGGGCGACGGTCGCGGCAGGCCAGCATCAGCGGCTCGAACGCGGCCTCGTGGACGGGGATGCGCGGTTCCAGGGCACTGTGCGGCTCATAGGGGTCGACGTCCTCGGGCAGGCCCGCCGCGCGCAGTTTCTGGAGGGCGCCGCTGGCCGCGCCGGCGAGCCTGGCCTGCTGCCACACCTTGGCGGCCAGGCCCAGGGCGGCGGCCTCCTCGGCGTCGAGGGTGATGGCCGGCAGCCGGTTGCTGTCGCGGCGGGCGAGGTAGCCGATCTCGCCGTCCAGGCTCTCGACGGTCTCGATGACGAGGCCCAGCTCGCGCAGGTCGTCCTTGTCCCGCTCGAACATCCGGTTGAAGGAGTCGTCCGATCCGGCACCGCCCCTGCCCGAACCGAACGCCTCGACGTAGGCCTCGATGGAGTCACGCAGCTCGCGCTTGCTGAGCGGTCGCCGCGTCCCGAGCAGACACAGCGCCAGGTTCATCAGCCGCTCTGCCTTGGCAATGGCCATCGACGCCCTTCGCCTCTCCTGTGGTGCTTCCGACGGATGACCGTACCGCTCCGCGGCGCCCGGGCAAAAGCCGAGGGCCCACGCCCGGACAGGCATGGGCCCCAGCTGGTCGAGACCGGTCGTACGACGATCAGACCCCGAGCAGGTCGACCACGAAGATCAGCGTCTCGCCCGGCTTGATCGCCGGGGTCGGGCTCTGGTTGCCGTAGGCGAGGTGGGCCGGGATGGTCAGCTGGCGACGGCCGCCGACCTTCATGCCCTGCACGCCCTGGTCCCAGCCCTTGATGACCCGGCCGCCGCCCAGCGGGAAGCGGAACGGGGTGCCGCGGTTCCAGCTGGCGTCGAACTCCTCACCGGTGCTGAAGGCGACACCGACGTAGTGCACGGAGACGGTCTGGCCCGCCTGCGCCACCTCACCGTCGCCCTCCCAGATGTCCTTGATCTCGAGGTCCGCCGGGGGCTCGCCGCCCGGGAAGTCGATCTCGGGCTTCTCGATGCTCACGTCTTACGCTCCTGCTTGTTCGCGGAAAGGCAACAGCACAGTCTTACATCACGGCGGCGTCACATCTTCGCGAGGATGTCCACCGTGAAGACCATCGTGGAGTCCTTCTCGATGCCGCTGCCGGCCGGCGGCTGGTCGCCGTACCCCAGGTCGGGCGGGATGACGATGACGACGCGGCTGCCGGCCTTCTTGCCGGTCAGACCCTGCGCCCAGCCCTTGACGACCTGCTGGAGGGAGAACGAGGTCAGCGCGGACCGCTTGTACGTCGAGTCGAACTCCTTGCCGGTGTCCCAGATGACGCCCTTGTACTGCACCAGAACGGTGTCGTCGGCCGCGAGCGCCTCGCCGTCGCCCTCGATGACGTAGCCCGACACCAGCTTCTTCGGCGGATCGGTCTTCGGGATCTCGACGGAGGGCGCCTTGCCGTCGGTGTTGGTGCCGACCTTCGGCAGGGCGGCGTCGTCCTGGGGGACGTCCTTGCCCTTGGCCGAGCTCTTGGCGTTGAAGGTGTCCTGGACGTCGAACACGAACACCAGCGTGTCGGTGCCCTTGATGCCCGCCTCCGCGTTGCCCTCCTTGCCGAAGCCCCAGGTGGGCGGGACGGCGAACTGCACCCGGCTGCCGGCCTTCTTGCCGGTCAGGGCGTAGCGCCAGCCCTCCATGGTGCTGCCCTGCGCGAGCTGGGTGAGCAGCGGCGCCCCGCGGTCGTAGGAGTTGTCGAGGACCTTGCCGGTGTCCCAGATCTGGCCGAGGTACTGGGCCTGGATGTAGTCGCCCTCCGCGACGGTACGGCCGCCGCCCGCGATGACCGTCTTCACGGCGAGCTGGTCGGAGGGCTCGCCGCTGCCCTTGGCGACCGTCGGCTTCTCCCCGAACTTCGTGCCCGCGGTGATGGCCGGCAGCGGCCCGTCGACGATCTTGGGGGCGGGCGCGGCGGAGGGGGCCGAGGCGGAGGGCGACGCGCTGCTGTCCACCTTGCCCGACGAGTCGGACGAGTCGTCGTCCCCGCATCCGGCGAGCGTGACCAGTCCTGCGGGTACGGCGGCGAGAATGAGTGAGCGTCGGCGCACGGTGGGGGCCTCGTAATCGGTTGATCTTGCTGATGGCGTGCGCGCTACCTTACTGACGATTCCGTGCCGATTCAGGTTCCGGCCCGGTTCCGTCCCGGCCGGGGCTCCGGGATTGTCCCCGGGGGCGGCACTGACGGCGTGAGAAGGGCGCCGTACGGGAAACGTACGGCGCCCCTGTTGCGTTCCGGCTCTACCGGGAAACGCGGTACCCGGTCACATTCCGGCGATCAGCTTCTCCACCCGGTCGTCCACCGAACGGAACGGGTCCTTGCACAACACGGTGCGTTGCGCCTGGTCATTGAGCTTGAGATGGACCCAGTCGACGGTGAAGTCCCGCCGCTGTTCCTGCGCCCGGCGGATGAAGTCGCCGCGCAACCGCGCCCGAGTGGTCTGCGGGGGAACCGACTTGCCCTCGAAGATCTTCAAGTCGTTGCAGATCCGGGCGGCCTGCCCCTTGCGCTCCAGCAGGTAGTAGAGACCACGACGGCGGTGGATGTCGTGGTAGGCGAGGTCTATCTGCGCCACGCGCGGGTGCGACATGGTCATGTTGTGCTTGGCCCGGTACCGCTCGATGAGCTTGTACTTCATCACCCAGTCGATCTCGGTGCCGATGCGGTCGAGGTCCTCGGCCTCGATCGCGTCCAGCGTGCGGCCCCACAGCTCCAGGACCTGGTCGACGGTGCCGGTACGGATGCCGCGGCGCTCGACGAAGTCCACGGCCTTCTCGTAGTACTCGCGCTGCACCTCGAGCGCGGAGGCCTCACGGCCGCTGGCCAGGCGCACCTTGCGCCGGCCGGTGATGTCGTGGCTGACCTCGCGGATCGCCCGGATCGGGTTCTCCAGGGTGAGGTCGCGCATCACGGTGCCCGCCTCGATCATGCGCAGCACCAGGTCGGTGGCGCCGACCTTCAGCAGCATGGTCGTCTCGGACATGTTCGAGTCGCCCACGATGACGTGCAGGCGACGGTAGCGCTCGGCGTCGGCGTGCGGTTCGTCCCGGGTGTTGATGATGGGCCGGGAACGGGTCGTCGCCGAGGAGACGCCCTCCCAGATGTGCTCGGCCCGCTGGCTCACGCAGTAGACGGCCCCGCGGGGCGTCTGGAGCACCTTGCCGGCCCCGCACAGCAGCTGCCGGGTCACCAGGAAGGGAATGAGGATGTCCGCGAGCCGGGAGAACTCCCCGTGCCGGGCCACCAGGTAGTTCTCGTGGCAACCGTAGGAGTTGCCCGCCGAGTCGGTGTTGTTCTTGAAGAGGTAGACGTCGCCCGCGATTCCTTCCTCGTGCAGGCGTCGTTCCGCGTCCACCAGGAGTCCCTCGAGAATGCGCTCGCCGGCCTTGTCGTGGGTGACCAGTTCGGTCACGTTGTCACATTCGGGTGTCGCGTATTCCGGATGCGATCCCACGTCGAGATAGAGGCGGGCGCCGTTCCGCAGAAAGACATTGCTGCTTCGGCCCCATGACACGACACGGCGGAAGAGGTACCGCGCCACCTCGTCAGGCGACAGGCGGCGCTGTCCCCTGAACGTGCACGTGACGCCGTACTCGTTCTCCAGCCCGAAAATGCGGCGGTCCATGAGTGAACATTACGCCCGATCCCCTGAACTGAAACGGGGTTCGACGGCACGGTTCGGATCATTTTCCGATGAAGCCGCAACAACCCCACTTCCGGCGGGAACTGCCAGTACCCGCCCCGTGGCCAGCAAAACCACCAATGCCACGGCACCCGCCGCGCCCGGCACGGCGAAGCCCCACCGGGCGCCGCCCGCCTCGACGACCGGGCCCGCCACGGCCGTTCCGAGCGAGTGACCGACCGTGAAGGTGGTCACCAGCCAGGAGAACGCCTCGGTGACCGTGCCACGCGGCGCGTGCCGGTCGATGAGGACGAAGGCGCAGGCGAGCGCGGGCGCGAGGAACACACCGGCCAACGCGGTGAGCGCCACCATCGCGACCGCGCCCGGCATCAGCATGAGCGGCAGATAACACACCGCCAGGAACGCCACCAGCACCCGCAGTCGCCGCTCCGGCACGCCCACCCACCGCCGCGCCCCGTAGGCCACCCCGCCGACGAGCGCGCCGAGGCCGAGGGCGGCCATCAGCCAGCCGTACACCACGTCACCGCCGTGGTCGTCGGCGTACGGCACGGCGGCCACCGTGATGGAGCCCAGCGCGATGCCGACGAACAGGAAGGCGCCCAGCAGCACGAGCAGACCGGGCGAGCGCAGGGCGCCGAGCCAGTGCGCCTCACGCGGAGCGGAGCGCCACGCGCGCGAAGGCGGCGAGACGACCACGGACAGCGCCCCGAGCACACCGAGCGCGTTCAGGACCAGCAGGGCGGCCTGCGCCGACCAGAGCGAGGTGCACAGCGTCACCAGCAGCGGCCCGACGGTGAACATCACCTCCTGGGCCACCGCGTCCATGGCGTACGCGGCGTGGACCTGGTCCTCCCGGCGCAGCACCGACGGCCACAGCGCCCGCAGACCGCCCTCCAGGGGCGGGGTGAACAGACCGGCGGCCGCGACCAGGGCGTGGGCGAGCGGGAGCGGGACGATGCCGGTGAAGGCGAAGGCCCCCATGGCGAGGGCCGCGGCGAGCGCGGCGGGCAACTGCACGCGCGGCTGGCCGTACAGGTCGACCAGGCGGCCGAGCAGCGGCTGACCGACGGCGTTGGCGACGCCGTACACGGCCGCCAGGGCGCCCGCGAGGGTGTAGCTGCCGCCCTCGGCGCGCACGAACAGCACGATCGCGATGGCACCCGTGGCGTTGGGCAGCCGTCCCAGGAGGGTGCCGGCGAGGAGCCGGGCCGCGTGTCGCGCCCTGAGGATCTCCAGGTATCCCGCGGCCATGTCCCGCCTCCGTCGGCTCCCCGAGGCGGTCGGCCCCGTCAAGGTTTTACGTATAACGCTTCTCGGTCATACGTACCATGTGCGCTGTTCACACGTCCAGACGAAAGAGCAGGCCCACGGTGGCACGAGCCAGCACGCGCCCGACGAGCCGTGACGTCGCCCGGGCCGCGGGAGTGTCCCAGGCCGCCGTCTCCCTGGTGCTCGGCGACAAATGGCGCGGCCGCGTCTCCGAGACCACCGCGGAACGGGTACGCCAGGCCGCCCGCGACCTCGGGTACCGCCCCAACCTGGCCGCCCGCAACCTGCGCCTGGGCCGCACCCGCACCGTCCTGCTGGTCGTCCCGGAACTGACCACCGAGTTCTTCGCCGGCGTCTACACCGGCGCGGCGCGACTCGCCGCCGCCCACGGCTTCGGCGTCGTGCTCTACCCCTCCCCCGAGGGCATCGGCCCCGCCCCCGACCCCTTCGCCTCCGCCCCCGCCGCCCTGGACGGCGTCCTGGCCTCCTCCATGGCCGCCGACGCCCTCACCGCCATCCGCGGCGACCAACTGCCCCTCGTCATGCTCGACAGCGACCCCGACGGCAGCCTCGGCGCCGCCACCGTCAACCTCGACATCGCCGACGGCGCCCGCCAGGTCGCCGCACACCTGCTGGACCTCGGCCACCGCCACTTCCTGCACCTGGCGTCCGACGTCCCCTCCTGGACCTTCGAGGTACGCGCGCGTGAGCTGGCCGCACGCGTGCACGCCGTGCCCGGCACCACCCTGCGCACCGCCCCCACCCCCATGACCATCGACGGCGCCCGCACGGCCGCGGAAGCCGCCCTGGCCTCCCCCGGCCCCCGGCCCACCGCCGTCGTCTGCGACGACGACAAACTCGCCGCCGGCGTCTACAAGGCCGCACGCCGACGCGGACTGCGGGTGCCCGACGACATCTCCGTCACCGGCGTCGACGACATCGCGCTCGCCGCCGCGCTCGACCCGGAGCTGACGACCGTACGCCTGGACGCCGAACTCTTCGGAGAACACGGCATGCGGGCCCTGCTGGCGGTCCTGGACGGCCGAACACCCGAGGCCGGGCAGATCCCGGTCCACCTGGTCGTCCGGGGCTCCACGGCCCCGCCCAGGGCCTGAGAGACGCCCTCCGGGAAAACGCCTGTGCCCCGACCGGAAAACGGCCGGGGCACAGGCGAGAACGGGCCAGGCTACTTCTCGTCCGGCTCCTCGGCGCTCTCCGCCTCCGTCGACGCCCCGTCGGTCTCCAGCAAGCGACCCAGCTGCCGCCCGACGATCCGCTTGAACTTGCGCGACTGCGGACGCGTACGGTCCAGCACAGCCACCTCCAGGCGCTCGGCGGGAATCTCCCGCTCCGTGCCGTTGGTGTCACGGGACAAGGCCTGCACGGCGAGCTTCAGAGCCTCCGCGAGACTCATGCCGTCCCGGTGACGCTGGTCCAGGTAGCTGCCGATCTGCTCGGCATTGCCGCCGACCGCGACCGAACCGTGCTCGTCCACGATCGACCCGTCGTGCGGCAACCGGTAGATCTGGTCACCGTCCGGCGTCTCACCGACCTCCGCCACCACCAGCTCCACCTCGTACGGCTTCTCGCCGGCCGAGGAGAAGATGGTGCCGAGCGTCTGCGCGTAGACGTTGGCCAGACCGCGGGCGGTCACGTCGTCCCGGTCGTAGGTGTAACCACGCAGGTCCGCGTAGCGCACCCCGCCGATCCGGAGGTTCTCGTACTCGTTGTACTTGCCGGCGGCGGCGAAACCGATCCGGTCGTAGATCTCGCTGAACTTGTGCAGCGCACGGGACGGGTTCTCACCGACGAACACGATGCCGTCGGCGTACTGGAGCACGACCAGGCTCCGACCACGGGCGATGCCCTTGCGCGCGTACTCCGCGCGGTCCGCCATCGCCTGCTGGGGTGAGACATAGAACGGCGTCGACACCGGTTATCCGTCCCTTTCTGTGGAAGTCACTCGATCACCTTGCCAGGAGGCCGGCCCGCTACAGCAGCGCGGCCCGGGGACCGTCCGGCTGCTCGAGACGGCGCGCCAGCACCGAGCGGGCGATCCCGGAGGACTCGTCGTCGGTGAGCCGGCGGAAACCGTCGTCGGTGATCACGGTGACGATGGGGTAGATCCGGCGGGCGACATCGGGACCACCGGTCGCCGAGTCGTCGTCTGCCGCGTCGTAGAGCGCCTGGACCACGAGCGTCGTGGCCTCCTCCTCGCTCAGGTCCTGGCGGTACAGCTTCTTCATGGCGCCACGCGCGAAAATCGAACCCGAGCCGGTCGCAGCGAAGTGGTGCTCCTCGGAACGGCCGCCGGTGACGTCGTAGGAGAAGATCCGGCCCTTGTCGCGGTCCACGTCGAACCCGGCGAACAGCGGCACCACGGCCAGGCCCTGCATGGCCATGCCCAGGTTGGAGCGGATCATCGTCGACAACCGGTTCGCCTTGCCCTCCAGCGACAGCTGGGCGCCCTCGACCTTCTCGAAGTGCTCCAGCTCCAGCTGGAAGAGCTTGACCATCTCGACGGCCAGACCCGCGGTGCCCGCGATGCCGACGGCCGAGTACTCGTCCGCCGGGAACACCTTCTCGATGTCGCGCTGCGCGATGACGTTGCCCATGGTCGCGCGACGGTCACCGGCGAGCACCACACCACCGGGGAAGGTCACGGCCACGATCGTCGTGCCGTGCGGCGCCTCGATCACCCCCTGCAGCGCGGGGAGTTGCCGGTTGCCGGGCAGCAGCTCCGGCTGGTGGTCGGAGAGGAAGTCCATGAAGGACGAGGACCCAGGCGTCAGGAAGGCAGCTGGTAGACGCCCGGTGCTACGAGTGTTGGCTTCCACGCGATTCCTTCCACGTAAGCAGCAGCCCGCCTTATGGCATCGGGCCGATCCTTGAACTGCCCCAGTGCGGCATTGCAGCTGAAGCACAGTACGCCTCGGACCCTACCCGTCTTGTGGCAGTGATCCACATGCTCGGCCGGGGCAGCAAGACATATACAGCAGACGCCGTGCTGCTCCGCGACGAGTGCGTCCAACTCCGCCGGCGTCAGGCCGTACTTGCGCTTGAAGTAGCTGATCCGGTTCCGCTCCGCTCGGCAGACACGGCAGTAACTCGCCCATCCGTCCGACGACGCCTTGTTGCGCTCCCATTCGGAGTGCGGCTTCACGTCTTCGCACTGCGGACACCGTTTGTGTCCCAGTGGGACAGGAACCTTCTCTCGAACTTTCTTCCCTCTGGCCTCCTGGCGCTGCCGGTAGTACTCAGCGGAGCACTCCCGGCAGTACGCCTGGAGACCGTCGGGCATGGACTTGTTGCTGGCGAACGCCGCTCCAGGCAAGCATTGCTTGCACCGTGAGCATCGCCTCAGCGTCGACTCTTCGATCACTCCAAGGCCCCCGGAGTTCACCTTTGAATCAAAGGTGAAATCACTCCCCACCCTTCTGAACGAAGGACCTCACGAAATCCTCGGCATTCTCCTCGAGTACATCGTCAATCTCGTCAAGAACCGAGTCCACGTCGTCGCTCAGCTTCTCCTGACGTTCCTTGAGGTCGTCCGAGGCCTGCGTCTCCGCCGCCTGCTCCTCGGTCTCCTCGGTGGAGCGCGTCGCCTTCTGCTGGCCGCCGCCGGTGTCCTTGGTCGCCATAACCCTCACCCCGCTCAGTTCGCCCGACATGGTCGACAGGTCGGCATTCCTGCCGATCGGTGATGATCAGACCCTACAAGCCGGGTCCGACATCGGCCCCGCAGTTGCGACAACGTGCGGGGGCCATCTCGATGATTCCCTGGCGCGGGGGTTTCCACCCCCGCGCCGAGGTCCGGCCGAGTACCCGTTCAGTGCCCGGACAAGACCCTGACCAGGTCTTCCGCCGTGCGGCAGCGGTCCAGGAGCGCCTTGACGTGATTTCGCGTTCCGCGAAGCGGTTCCATGGTTGGAACCCGTTGGAGGCTGTCGCGGCCCGGCAGGTCGAAGATGACCGAGTCCCAGGAGGCCGCCGCCACGTCGTCGGCGTACTGCTCCAGGCAGCGGCCGCGGAAGTAGGCGCGGGTGTCCTCCGGGGGCTTGCCCACGGCCCGCTGGACCTCCGCCTCGTCCAGGAGCCGCTTGACGCGTCCGCGGGCCACCAGGCGGTTGTAGAGGCCCTTCTCGGCCCGTACGTCGGCGTACTGGAGGTCGACCAGGTGGAGGCGGGCGGCGTCCCAGTCGAGGCCGTCGCGGCGCCGGTAGCCCTCCATCAGTTCGCGCTTGGCCACCCAGTCCAGTTCGCCGGCCAGGCTCATGGGGTCGTTCTCCAGGCGCGTGAGGGTGTCCTCCCAGCGCGCCAGGACGTCCTTGGTCTGGTCGTCGGCGTCCGCTCCGTAACGCTCCTCCACGTACTTGCGCGACAGCTCGAAGTACTCCATCTGCAGCTGGACCGCGGTGAGTGTGCGGCCGCTGCGCAGGGTGACCAGGCGCTTGAGGGTGGGGTCGTGGGAGACCTGGTGGAGGGTGCGGACGGGCTGGTCCACCGCCAGGTCGACGGCGATGAAGCCGTCCTCGATCATCGACAGCACCAGGGCCGTGGTGCCGAGTTTGAGGTAGGTGGAGATCTCCGAGAGGTTGGCGTCCCCGATGATCACGTGGAGGCGGCGGTACTTCTCGGCGTCGGCGTGCGGTTCGTCGCGGGTGTTGATGATGGGGCGCTTGAGTGTGGTCTCGAGGCCGACCTCGACCTCGAAGTAGTCCGCGCGCTGGCTGAGCTGGAAGCCGTGTTCGTGTCCGTCCTGACCGATGCCCACGCGGCCGGCCCCGGCGAAGACCTGGCGGGAGACGAAGAAGGGCGTGAGGTGGCGCACGATGTCCGAGAAGGCGGTTTCCCGTTTCATCAGGTAGTTCTCGTGCGTGCCGTAGGAGGCGCCCTTGTTGTCGGTGTTGTTCTTGTAGAGGTGGATCGGCTGGGCGCCCGGCAGTGCCGCGGCCCGTTCGGCGGCCTCGGCCATGATCCGTTCGCCTGCCTTGTCCCACAGGACGGCGTCGCGCGGGTTGGTGACCTCGGGCGAGCTGTACTCGGGGTGGGCGTGGTCGACGTAGAGGCGGGCGCCGTTGGTGAGGATCACGTTGGCGAGGCCGATGTCCTCGTCGGTGAGCTGGGTGGAGTCGGCGGCCTCGCGGGCGAGGTCGAAGCCTCGGGCGTCCCGCAGCGGGTTCTCCTCCTCGAAGTCCCAGCGGGCCCGGCGGGCCCGGTGCATCGCCGCCGCGTAGGCGTTGACGATCTGGGACGAGGTGAGCATGGCATTGGCGTTCGGGTGACCGGGGACGGAGATCCCGTACTCCGTCTCGATGCCCATTACTCGCCGTACGGTCATGCGGCCCTCCTTGCCCGGCGGCTCCCTCGGTCGTGGGCGCCGCTCAAGTACCGCGGGTGCTCCGGTGCGTGTGCGGTGCCCGTCCCCGCACTGCGCCCGGCGGTACGGATGAGCCTAGAACGCCTCTGTGCCGGTGGGGAGATCATTTGCGTCATTGCCTGCTCCAGCCGTGGCCCGAAAAGCAGTCGGCTGCGGGTACCCGGAAAGGGCACCCGCAGCCGCCCTGGTTCTACAGGTACTGCCCGGTGTTCGCCACCGTGTCGATGGAGCGTCCGGTGTCGGAGCCCTGCTTTCCGGTGATCAGGGTGCGGATGTAGACGATCCGCTCGCCCTTCTTTCCGGAGATGCGGGCCCAGTCGTCGGGGTTGGTGGTGTTGGGGAGGTCCTCGTTCTCCTTGAACTCGTCCACGCAGGCCTGGAGGAGGTGGGAGACGCGGAGGCCCTTCTGGTTCTTCTCCAGGAAGTCCTTGATCGCCATTTTCTTGGCCCGGCCCACGATGTTCTCGATCATGGCGCCGGAGTTGAAGTCCTTGAAGTAGAGGACTTCCTTGTCGCCGTTGGCGTAGGTGACTTCCAGGAAGCGGTTCTCCTCGGATTCGGCGTACATGTGTTCCACCGCCGTCTGGATCATGCTTTCGACGGTGGTGGTGCGGTCGCCGGCGTGCTCGCCGAGGTCGTCCGAGTGGAGCGGGAGGCGTTCGGTGAGGTACTTGCCGAAGATGTCCTTGGCCGCTTCGGCGTCCGGACGTTCGATCTTGATCTTCACGTCGAGCCGGCCGGGGCGCAGGATGGCCGGGTCGATCATGTCCTCGCGGTTGGAGGCACCGATGACGACCACGTTCTGGAGGCCTTCCACGCCGTCGATCTCGGCGAGCAGCTGCGGGACGATGGTGTTCTCCACGTCCGAGCTGACACCGGAGCCGCGGGTGCGGAAGAGGGACTCCATCTCGTCGAAGAAGACGATGACGGGGGTGCCCTCGCTGGCCTTCTCACGAGCGCGCTGGAAGACCAGGCGGATCTGCCGCTCGGTCTCGCCGACGTACTTGTTGAGCAGCTCGGGACCCTTGATGTTGAGGAAGAAGCTCTTGCCGGCGGCCTGGCCGGTGACCTCGGCGACCTTCTTGGCCAGCGAGTTGGCGACGGCCTTGGCGATGAGTGTCTTGCCGCATCCGGGGGGGCCGTAGAGCAGGACGCCCTTGGGGGGCCGCAGCTCGTGCTCCCGGAACAGGTCCGGGTAGAGGTAGGGCAGCTCGACCGCGTCGCGGATGGCCTCGATCTGGCCGCCGAGACCGCCGATCTGCTCGTACCCGATGTCCGGTACCTCTTCGAGGACGAGTTCTTCGACCTCGCTCTTGGGGACGACCTCGTAGACGTACCCGGAGCGGGGTTCGAGGAGCAGGGCGTCGCCGGGCCGGATGACGACGTCGAGCAGGGGCTCGGCGAGCCTGACCACCCGCTCTTCGTCGGTGTGTCCGACCACCAGGGCGCGCTGGCCGTCCTCGAGGATCTCCTTGAGGGTGACGATGTCGCCGACGCTCTCGTACTCCATGGCCTCGACCACGTTGAGTGCTTCGTTGAGCATCAGTTCCTGGCCGCGCCGGAGCTCCTCGAGCTCGACGCCGGGGCTGACGTTCACCCGGAGCTTGCGGCCCCCGGTGAAGATGTCGGCGGTGCCGTCCTCGTTCGCCTGGAGGAAGACACCGAAGCCGGCGGGCGGCTGTGCGAGCCGGTCGACTTCTTCCTTGAGGGCCACGATCTGGTCGCGGGCCTCACGGAGTGTGTTGGCCAGTCGTTCGTTCTGGGCGGACACGCCGGCCAGGTTGGTCTGCAGCTCGACGATCCGCTCTTCGAGAATCCTCGTGTGTCGCGGAGAGTCGGCGAGCTTGCGTCGCAGGACGGCGATCTCCTGCTCAAGGTAGGCAATCTGCCCGGCGGGGTCGTCGGACCCTCGTCCCGGGCGGATGCCGCGGTTCATGTCGTCGTCGTGGGCTGCCACGGTCCTCACCTCCTCCAAGGGGAGCTGGACGCTTCCAGACCCTACCTGGGTGGGTGTCGATTGAAACCCCTAGATCACAAAGACTGTCGGGGTGTGTCCGATCTTCACCCTTGCGCTCTCCCTCACGCCAGGGGAATACCCACCGAACATGATTGGAAAGCTGCCGGAGGTAGGGTCGAAGTGTTCAACACCCGTCAGAGCCCTCATCGTTCCCGTACGGCTCGGCAAACAATCGGCAGGAGTTATGGGCGTACAGCAGGAAGCCGGTGTCGGTGGCGAGGCGCTGGAGGTCTGGATCGACCAGGATCTCTGTACCGGTGACGGCATCTGCGCGCAGTACGCGCCGGAGGTGTTCGAGCTGGACATCGACGGTCTGGCGTACGTCAAGAGCCCTGATGACGAGCTTCTGCAGGACAAGGGCGCCACGGCGCCGGTTCCGCTGCCGCTGTTGACGGACGTGGTGGACTCGGCGCGGGAGTGTCCGGGCGACTGCATCCATGTGCGGAGGGTCGCGGACGGGGTCGAGGTCTACGGCCCGGACGCCGGGTGAGCGGTCGGGTACCGGCTGTGACGGCTGTCTGGTTTCCCACAGCGGTCGGTGGCCTGGTTCAGACGCTGTGGGTGGCGGCGGGGGTGGAGCGGACGAACGCGTGGTCCTGCCACCGCCACTTGGCGCTCTCCTCGACGTCCGGGCAGCAACTGGGCACGTCGGCCGAGGAATAGCCGAGGTAGTCGGCGAGGACGGCGCCGTCGTCGACGGACAGGGCGGTGACGGTGCGGCGTTCCTTGGGGTCGACGAGTGTGGCGACGACCCGGGGGTTCGTGGCGCCGGTGGCCTGGGTGAGGACGTAGACGCCGTCGGGCGGGGTGCCCATGGGGGCGTCGCAGTGGACCACGGCGACTGTTTCCGGCCTGCCGTCGCCGTCCAGGTCCCCGGAGGCTTTCTTCATCACCAGTGCCTTCACCGGGCCGCACTCGATGGGGAAGTCGACGCCCGTGGTGGCCGGGGCGGCCGCGGTGACGGGCGCGGGGGTCGCGCCGGGGGCGCTCGCCTGGGCGGCGGTCGCGGGGCCGGGCTGGAACACCGAGGACAGGGCCACGACGCCGGCGACGGCGGTGGCCGTCGCGATCCAGTGGATCGGCCGGGTGTGAGTGTGTGCCAGTTCCGGGACGGCGGATTGCTGCACGAGGAGCGTCTCCTGTGAGGGCTGTGCCGGTAGGGGGCTGTGCCGTTGGGGGGCCTGCATCGTGCCACACGTCACAGTGCGGGGAACAGGGGGGTCGGCGATACCGGGCGGTGCCCTGGGGCGGCGCCAAACCGACGATGCCGTGGCCCAGTTCCGCAGGTTCGCGGGAACTGGGCCACGGCGTCGGTTCGTTGGTGCGGCGTTCGGTCGCCCCGGGTGGCTAGCGGGTGCCTCCGTCGGCGTTGGGGCCGGTGTAGTCCTCGCCGTAGGCACCCTTGGCGGGGCGGCGGCGGCGCATCGGCGGCTCGACGCCGTCGGCCAGGCGGCGGGCGGTGAGGAGGAAGCCGGTGTGGCCGATCATGCGGTGGTCGGGGCGGACGGCCAGGCCCTCGACGTGCCAGTTGCGGATCATCGTCTCCCAGGAGGTGGGCTCGTTGAAGGAGCCGATCTCGCGGATGGACTCGACGGTCCGGGCGAGCTGGGTGGTGGTCGCGACGTAGCAGCACAGGATGCCGCCGGGGACGAGTGCCTTGGAGACGGCCTCCAGGCACTCCCAGGGGGCGAGCATGTCGAGGATGACGCGGTCCACGTCGGTGTCGCTCAGGTTGTCCTGGAGGTCTCCGACGGTGAGCTGCCAGGCGGGGTGCGGGCCGCCGAAGTAGCGCTCCACGTTCTGCCGGGCGATCTCCGCGAAGTCCTCGCGGCGCTCGTAGCTGTGCAGCATGCCCTGGTCGCCGATGGCGCGCAGCAGGAAACTGCTGAGTGAGCCGGAGCCGACGCCGGCCTCCACGACGCGCGCGCCGGGGAAGATGTCGGCGAAGGCGAGGATCTGCCCCGCGTCCTTGGGGTAGACCACGGCGGCGCCGCGGGGCATGGACAGGACGTAGTCGGGGAGCAGGGGGCGCAGCGCGAGGTAGGCGACGTTCCCGGTGGTGCGGACGACGCTGCCCTCGGGAGCACCGATCAGTTCGTCGTGCGGGAAGGAACCCTTGTGGGTGTGGAAATTCTTCCCGGCCTCGAGCGTGAACGTGTAGTGGCGGCCCTTGGGGTCGGTCAGCTGAACCTGGTCCCCGACCTTGAAGGGCCCGCGCCTGCGGGCGGCACCGGTCGGTTCGGACATGTGAACAGCCTACCGGGATCTGCGGGGGTCGCCGACCACCGGGGCCGCCGCTAGGAGGGCCTGGCCATGGCCTTCACGAAGGCGCGCTCCACGTCGGCCGCGGAGAGGACGCCGTAGATCTCGCCGGTCTCCTCGACCACCAGGTATTCGGTGGCGGGGGTGGCGCGCAGGGCGTCCAGGAGGTCCTCGCCGGCGAGTTCGGCGGAGACCCGCATGCCTTCGGTGAGGTCCTGGGCTAGGCCGCTGACCGCGACCCAGGGGCGGCGGTGTTCGGGTACGCCGACGATGGCGGCCTCGCGGACCAGGGAGAGGGGTTCGCCGTGGGCGTCGACGACGACCAGGGCGCGGGCGCCGGCGTCGTTGGCCCGGCGCAGTGCCTCGGAGAGCGGGGTGTCCGTCTCGACCGGGACCGCGCGGCGGGTGAGGTTGCGGGCGCGCAGTTCGGGGAGGTGCTCGCGCAGGCGGGCCATGCGCAGGCTGTTGCCGGCGCCGGTCCAGATGATCGCGGCGAGGATGGCCGCGAGCAGGGCGTCCAGGACGGTGTCCATGCCGACGCTGTCCTCGGCCTGGGAGCCGAGCGCCCCGGACTGGGTGAGGAGCGGAAGGCCGATGAGGACGGAGACGGCAAGGGCGCGGCCGACCCAGGCGGCGGCGACGGTGCCGGTCATGGGCTTGCCGGTGATCTTCCAGACGACGGCGCGGAGCATGCGGCCGCCGTCGAGCGGGAGTCCCGGCAGGAGGTTGAAGATCGCCACGATGAGGTTGGAGACCATCAGCCCGGCCAGCAGGACACCGGGGACGGTGCCGGGCTCCACGGTCTGCATGGCGAGGTAGAAGAGGCCGGCGAGCAGCAGGGAGAGCAGGGGGCCGACGAAGGCCAGCACGAACTCCCGGCCGGGGGTCTCGGCCTCCTTCTCGATCTCGGAGACGCCGCCGAAGAACTGGAGCTGGATGCGGCGGACCGGGAGCTTGAAGCGGAGGGCGGCGATGGTGTGCGCCAGCTCGTGGACGAGGACGGAGGCGTAGAAGGCGACCGCGAAGAAGAGCGCGACGAGGTAGCGGGCGGCGCCCAGCTCGGGCAGCACGCGGTCGAGCTGGCCGCCGAACACCCAGGTGATCAGTGCGGCGACCAGGAACCAGCTGGGCGCCACGTAGACGGGGACGCCGAAGGGGCGTCCCATCAGCAGGCCGCCGCGGGACTCCGAGGGGCGCGGGGGGCGGCGGCCCTTGGCGGGGGTGGGGGCTTCACCGAGGGCGGGGGTGCTGTGGGCGTGGGGGCGGTCCGGGTGGAGGTCGTGGACGTCGTGGACGTCGGGGACGGCCGGGGTCCGGCGGGCCGTCGGGTCCGGGGCGCTGTCTGGTTGCGCCCCGGGCTTTCCGGCCGGCTCCGTCGTGGCCGGCTCCGTCGTCTGCCGGTCCGTCCCGGCACGCCCGGTCTCCCGCGCCGCCTGGCCTTCCTGGCCCCCCTGGCCCCCGCGGTCCCACCGCTCCTGCCGGGGCGTCTCGTCCGCCGTCTCTTTCGCAGGAGCGGCCTGCCGCTCCGTGGGGGTGCCGTCGGCCTCGGCGGTGGTCTCCTCGGAGGCCACCGGGGGCGCAGGTGTCACGTGGTGCCCGGCCGACTCTTCGCTGCCCGGCCGCGGCCGCCCGCTCCCGCCGCTTTCCACCACGGTGTCCCCTCGTTGGTTGCGACTCCCGCTCCTGCCGGGCGGGAGGGTCTGGGACCGATGGTATGCGTCCGTCGGGACGCGTTCGGCTCCGGCACCCCTGTGTTTTCACGGCTGTCGCCCCTGCCGTCGGCGGTGTGGGGTCACTGTCGGTGGCGGGCCGTAAGGTCTGTGGCATGGAGAGCAGCAGCGAGGGTGTCGCCCGGTCCGGCGACGGGGACGGTGTGGGGAGCCCGCCGGGGGTGGCGGCCGGGGAGACGGACGTGGCGGCGGTGCGGGCCGCCGGCGGGAGGGCCGTCGTCCCGGCGGCGCCCGCCTCGCTGTCGCCGTCGCGTGCCGGGGACTTCATGCAGTGTCCGCTGCTGTACCGGTTCCGGGTGATCGACCGGCTGCCGGAGAAGCCGAGCGCGGCGGCCACCAGGGGCACGCTGGTGCACGCGGTGCTGGAGCGTCTGTTCGACGCGCCGGCCGCGGAGCGGACCGCCCCGCGGGCCAGGTCGCTGGTCCCCGGTCAGTGGGAGCGGCTGCGCGAGTCCCGGCCGGAGGTCGTGGAGCTGTTCGCCGACGATCCCGAGGGCGAGCGGCTGGCCGGCTGGCTGGCCGAGGCCGAGCGGCTGGTCGAGCGGTGGTTCACGCTGGAGGACCCGACACGGCTGGAGCCCGCCGAGCGGGAACTGTTCGTGGAGACCGAGCTGGAGTCGGGGCTGAAGCTGCGCGGGATCATCGACCGGGTCGACGTGGCCCCCACCGGCGAGGTGCGGATCGTCGACTACAAGACGGGCAAGGCGCCCCGGCCCGAGTACGCCGAGGGCGCGCTGTTCCAGATGAAGTTCTACGCGCTGGTGGTGTGGCGGCTGAAGAACGTGATCCCCCGGCGGCTCCAGCTGGTGTACCTGGGCAGCGGTGACGTGCTGACGTACGACCCGGTGCGCGCCGATCTGGAGCGGGTCGAGCGCAAGCTGCTCGCGCTGTGGGAGGCGATCCGGCTCGCGACGGAGACGGGCGAGTGGCGGCCGCGTCCGACGAAGCTGTGCGGGTGGTGCGACCACCAGGCGCACTGCCCGGAGTTCGGCGGCACTCCCCCGCCGTATCCGCTGCCGGTGCGGCCGGCCGGGGCTCCTCCGGCCGCGGGCGGGGGGACCGTTTCGGCGTAGGCGTCGGTGAGGGCGGCCGGGTCCGGCGTTGTCGCGCAGGGCAGAATGGGGCCGGACTACCGAAGGAGACTTACGTGGCCATCCGCGTCCTACTGGTCGACGACCAGCCGCTGCTGCGTACCGGCTTCCGGATGATTCTGGAGGCGGAGCAGGACATCGCGGTGGTCGGTGAGGCCGGCGACGGCCTCCAGGCCCTCGACCAGGTGCGGGCTCTGCAGCCCGATGTGGTTCTGATGGACATCCGTATGCCCCGCATGGACGGGGTGGAGGCGACGCGGCAGATCACCGGGCCGGGCCGGGACGGGCCGGCGAAGGTGCTGGTGCTGACGACCTTCGACCTCGACGAGTACGTGGTGGAGGCGCTGCGCGCCGGGGCGAGCGGGTTCCTGCTCAAGGACGCGCCCGCCAACGAGCTGGTGCAGGCGATCCGGGTGGTGGCGGGCGGCGAGGCGATGCTCGCGCCGAGCATCACCCGGCGGCTGCTGGACAAGTACGCCGCGCATCTGCCCTCGGGCGACGAACCGGTGCCGGACACGCTGCACACGCTCACCGACCGCGAGGTCGAGGTGCTCAAGCTGGTGGCGCGGGGTCTGTCGAACGCGGAGATCGCCGCGGACCTGTTCGTCAGTGAGACGACCGTGAAGACGCACGTCGGGCATGTGCTGACCAAGCTGGGTCTGCGCGACCGGGTGCAGGCCGCGGTGTACGCCTACGAGAGCGGTCTGGTGCGTCCCGGAGCGCAGTAGCTGGCGGTAGTCCGGAGCGCAGTGGCGCCGGTCCCGTCCCCGGACGGCACGGAGGGCGCCCCTTCCTGACAAGGGGCGCCCTCCGCGTTCGTGCGGGCCTGCGGCCGGGGCGTCACCGCCACCGGCGGTACGGCCGTCCTGCGGCGTTCGGCAGGACGGAGGCCGGCCCCGCCGCGACGGACGGGACCGGCCACTGGTCGCGCATGTTCACGTGCGGTTCCCCCACCGCCGTGCCGGTGCTTCCGGGGCCGTCGTGGACGGCCCCGGGAACGAGGGTTCCGTCACTCGCTGACGCCGCGGGACAGCTCCCACAGCTGGAGGGTGGCGGAGGAGTTGAGCACGTAGGCGGTGCCCGTGACGTCGTCGCGGGAGGCGACGTACTGCTTGCCCTGCCACAGCGGCAGGATCGGGACGTCCTCGGCGACGATGTCCTGAATCTCCGTCAGCGTCTTGCCGGCGGACAGGCGGTCGGCCTCGCGGCGGGACTCGGGGATGAGCTTGTCGATGACCTCGCGGTTCTGGTACGGCGACTTGAGGAAGTTGTCCTTGTCGAGGAACGGCGCGATGTAGCTGTCGCCGTCGGCGAAGTCGGGGAACCAGCCCATGCCCCAGACGTCGTACTCGCCCTTGCGCTCGGCCGGGACGAAGGCGTCCCAGGCGGCGCCCTCGATGGAGACGTCGAACAGGCCGCTGTCGTTGAGCTGCTTCCTCAGCAGCTCGAACTCCTTCTTCGTGGCCGGGCCGTAGTGGTCGGTCGTGTAGTGCAGCGTCAGCTTCACCGGGGTGGTGATGTCGGCCTTGGACAGCAGGGTCTTGGCCTTGCTGACACTGGCGTCGCCGTACTTGTTGAAGAACGAGTTGGAGTGGCCGGTGACGGAGGCCGGGACCAGCGAGTAGAGGGGCTCGGCCTGGGAGCCGTACACGTCGGTGACGAGCTCGCCGCGGTTGATGATCTGGGCCATGGCCTGGCGGACCGCCTTGTCCTTCACCGTCGGGGCGGCGGTGTTGAAGGCGAGGTAGCGGATCTCGAGGCCGGCCAGTTCGACGATGTCGACGCTGCTGTCGGAGGAGGCGTCGGAGAGCTTCTGGATCTGCTCGGGCGACATGGTGCGGGTCATCACGTCGATGTCGCCCTTGTCGATGGCGGTGCCCATCTCCTCGGCGTCCGCGAAGGAGACCATCTCGACCTTGTCGTTCTTCACCTCGAGGGCCCCCTTGTAGTCGGGGTTCTTGGTGAAGACGGCGCGGGTCATCTCGTCGCCGTCGGTCTCGGCCTTGAGGGTGTACGGGCCGGAGCCGTCGACCTCGAAGCCGTCGCGCAGCTTGCCCTTGTCGTAGTCGTCGGGGTTGACGATGCCGGCGACCGGGGTCGACAGCTTGAACGGGAAGGTGGCGTCGGCGGTGTTGAGGTGGAAGATGACTTCGTTGTCACCCTTCGCCTCGACGGTGTCGACGGTCGACAGCAGGGCGAAGACGCCGGAGTCGGCCTTGATGGCGCGGGCCCGGTCGATGGAGAACTTGACGTCCTCGGCGGTGACGGCGTCGCCGTTGGCGAACTTCAGGTCCTTGCGGAGCTTGCAGGCGTAGCGCTCGTTGCCGGTGTCGGTGAAACCACAGCTCTCGGCGGCCTCGGGGACGGGTTCGCCCTCCCCCTTGGGCTGGATCATCAGGGTCTGCACGGTCTGGCGCAGGATGTTCCAGGTGCCGACGTCGTAGGAGTAGGCCGGGTCGAGGGGCGCCGGGGCGTCCTTGGTGGCGGTGAACCGGTCGGTGGTACCCACGACGATGGCGTCGCCGCTGCCGCTGCCGCTGTCGGACCCGCCACAGGCGGCGAGCACGGGCGCGAGCAGACCTGCCACGGCCGGCAGCACCAAAGTCTTGCGGTTCATGCTCGAGTTTCTCCAGAGCTGTCAGGTCCGTGTACCCGGCATGCAGGGGTGTCGCGGCGGATCACGGGGGTAGGGGCGATGTTCTCGCGACGAGATTAGTCCGCACCTGCACGAGGGTTCGCAGCCACCGGAGTTGAAAGCTCATCACGGAGCGAAACCGGGCGCGGACGCACCGAAAACCCGACAGCGGAATGATTCGTGCAGCGTCACACCAATCGGGACACAAGGACACGCCCACACCCCCCGCACGGGGGTGGACTGCACACCCGCGCATCCCTGTCGAGACCCTTGGGCGTGGCGAAGCTCACAGATTCGGCAACGGTCGCACGTAGCGGAATTCGGCCGTCCGTGGCGGGATGAATTCACCGCGCGTGCGGGCGTCGAATTCCCTTGCTATCGGCGGTGCACGCTGGGTGAACGGCTATCGCATTTCCGTCATCGGGGTTCACGGTTGATCTTCCCGGCGATCATTCGAGCGGCATGAGGCCGCGCAGGAATGTCAGGTCGACCTGTTCCAGCGAGGAGACGACGGTCCGTCGACGGGCCGGGGCGATGGGTGTCACGGAGGGTACGGCGACGACGTGGCAACCCGCCGCCTCCGCCGCCGCGACCCCGGTCGCGGTGTCCTCGACGACGGCGCACCTGGTGGGATCCACGCCCAGGCCGGCGGTGGCGAACAGATAGGGGTCGGGGTGCGGCTTGGTGCGCGACACCTCGTCGCCGGCCACCGTCAGCGCGAAGTACTGGGAGCCCAGCGAGGTCAGGACGCGGTCGATGATGCGCCGGTGCGAGGCGGAGACGAGGGCCGTCGGGACCTCGTGCGCCGCCAGCTCGGCCAGCAGCCGGGCGGCTCCCGGCATCAGGGGCAGGTCGCGTCCGATGCGCCGCTCGAAGCCCTCGTTGAGCAGGACGCTGAGTTCGGCGAGGGTGATGTCGGCGCCGGTCGCCTCGATCAGGAACCCGGCACTGCGGCTCATGGGGCCGCCGACCACGACGTGGCGCCAGGAGTCGTCGAGGGTGTGGCCGAGTCCGGCGAAGACCTCGGCCTCGACGTCCCACCAGAATCCCTCGGTGTCCACCAGGGTGCCGTCCATGTCGAGGAGCACCGCCTCGAGGGCCGAGCCTTCGGCCGTCCGGGTTCCGATCGCGGGGACCGTGCTGGTCATCCACGTACCTCCTTGAGGGACGAGCAGGCCGGTTCCCCCGGGGGAACCGGCCTGCAGTGGACCGACCAGTGTACGACTTGTCCGATCAATGTGCAGAACGAGATGCACCGGACGGTGCCCGGCGCCTCACCGTGCGTTGAAGTACTTCGCCTCCGGGTGGTGGATCACGATGGCGTCCGTGGACTGCTCGGGGTGGAGCTGGAACTCCTCGGAGAGGTGGACGCCGATCCGCTCGGGCCGCAGCAGTTCGGCGATCTTGGCGCGGTCCTCCAGGTCGGGGCAGGCGCCGTAGCCGAGGGAGAAGCGGGCGCCGCGGTACTTGAGGGCGAACATCTCCTCGACGTCGGCCGGGTCCTCACCGGCGAATCCCAGCTCCGACCGCACGCGCGCGTGCCAGTACTCGGCGAGGGCCTCCGCGAGCTGGACGGACAGGCCGTGCAGCTCGAGGTAGTCGCGGTAGGCGTTCGACTCGAAGAGCTTGGCGGTCTCCTCGCCGATGCGGGAGCCGACGGTGACGACCTGGAGGCCGACCACGTCGGTCTCCCCCGACTCCTCCGGGCGGAAGAAGTCCGCCAGGCACAGCCGGCGGCCGCGGCGCTGGCGGGGGAAGGTGAAGCGGGTCCGCTCGTTGCCCTGTTCGTCCAGGATGATCAGGTCGTCGTCCTTGGACACACAGGGGAAGTAGCCGTAGACGACGGCGGCTTCGAGCAGGTTCTCGGTCTGGAGCCGGTCCAGCAGTCCGCGCAGCCGCGGCCGGCCCTCGGTGTCGACGAGTTCCTCGTACGTCGGGCCGTCACCGGCGCGGGCCTGCTTGAGGCCCCACTGGCCCTTGAAGAGGGCGCCCTCGTCGAGCCAGGAGGCGTACTCCTTCAGCTGGATGCCCTTGATGACGCGGGTGCCCCAGAACGGCGGCTCGGGGACGGGGTTGTCGGTGGCTACGTCGGAGCGGACGTGCCCCTCCTCCGGGCGTTCGTCGACCTCGACGGCGGTGGCGCTCGCGCGGACCCGGCGCTGCCTGAGCTCGGGCAGCGCGGCACCGGGGACACCCCGCTTGACGCCGATGAGGGCGTCCATCAGGCGCAGGCCCTCGAAGGCGTCGCGTGCGTAGCGGACCTCGCCCTCGTAGACCTCGTGCAGGTCCTGCTCGACGTAGGAGCGGGTCAGGGCGGCGCCGCCGAGGATGACGGGGTAGTTCGCCGCCAGGCCGCGCTGGTTGAGCTCCTGCAGGTTCTCCTTCATGATCACCGTGGACTTGACCAGGAGTCCGGACATGCCGATGACGTCGGCGCGGTGCTCCTCGGCGGCCTCGAGGATCGCGGAGACCGGCTGCTTGATGCCGAGGTTGACGACGGTGTAGCCGTTGTTGGACAGGATGATGTCGACGAGGTTCTTGCCGATGTCGTGGACGTCACCGCGGACGGTGGCCAGCACGATGGTGCCCTTGCCCTCCTCGCCCTCGACCTTCTCCATGTGGGGTTCGAGGTGGGCGACCGCGGTCTTCATGACCTCGGCCGACTGCAGGACGAACGGCAGCTGCATCTGGCCGGAGCCGAACAGCTCGCCGACGACCTTCATGCCGTCCAGGAGGGTCTCGTTGACGATCTCCAGGGCGGGGCGGCTCGTGAGGGCCTCGTCGAGGTCCGCCTCCAGGCCGTTGCGTTCGCCGTCGATGATGCGGCGCTTGAGGCGCTCGTCCAGCGGCAGGGCGGCCAGTTCCTCGGCGCGGCCCGCCTTGAGGGACTTGGTGGTGGCGCCCTCGAACAGGGCCATGAGCTTCTGGAGGGGGTCGTAGCCCTCCCTGCGGCGGTCGTGGATGAGGTCGAGGGCGGTGGTGACCTCCTCCTCGGTGAAGCGGGCGATCGGGAGGATCTTGGACGCGTGCACGATCGCCGAGTCCAGGCCGGCCTTGACGCACTCGTCGAGGAAGACCGAGTTGAGCAGGACGCGGGCCGCCGGGTTGAGGCCGAAGGAGATGTTCGACAGGCCCAGGGTGGTCTGGACGTCGGGGTGGCGGCGCTTGAGCTCGCGGATCGCCTCGATGGTGGCGACGCCGTCCCCGCGCGACTCCTCCTGACCGGTGCAGATGGTGAAGGTCAGGGTGTCGATGAGGATGTCCTCCTCGCGGATGCCCCAGTTCCCGGTGAGGTCGTCGATGAGCCGTTCGGCGATCTCGACCTTCTTCTCGGGGGTGCGGGCCTGGCCCTCCTCGTCGATGGTGAGGGCGATCAGCGCGGCGCCGTGCTCCTGGGCCAGCCGGGTGACCCTGGCGAAGCGGGACTCGGGGCCGTCGCCGTCCTCGTAGTTGACGGAGTTGATGACCGCGCGGCCGCCGAGCTTCTCCAGGCCGGCCCTGATGACCTCGACCTCGGTGGAGTCCAGGACGATCGGCAGGGTGGAGGCGGTGGCGAAGCGGCCGGCGAGTTCCTCCATGTCGGCGACGCCGTCGCGGCCGACGTAGTCGACGCACAGGTCGAGCATGTGGGCGCCTTCGCGGATCTGTTCGCGGGCGATCTCCACGCAGTCGTCCCAGCGGCCCTCCAGCATGGCCTCGCGGAACTTCTTGGACCCGTTGGCGTTGGTGCGCTCGCCGATGGCCAGGTAGGCGGTGTCCTGGCGGAAGGGGACGTTCTGGTAGAGCGAGGCGGCGCCGGGCTCGGGGCGGGGGTCGCGCTCGCCGGGGGTGAGGCCGCGGACGCGCTCGACGACCTGGCGCAGGTGCTCGGGGGTGGTGCCGCAGCAGCCGCCGATCAGGGAGAGGCCGTAGTCGCGGACGAAGTTCTCCTGTGCGTCCGCCAGCTCGGGGGCCGTGAGCGGATAGCTGGCGCCGTCCTTGCCGAGCACCGGCAGGCCCGCGTTCGGCATGCAGGCGAGCGGGATGCGGGCGTTGCGGGCCAGGTAGCGCAGGTGCTCGCTCATCTCGGCGGGGCCGGTGGCGCAGTTCATGCCGATCATGTCGATGCCGAGCGGTTCCAGGGCCGTCAGGGCGGCGCCGATCTCGGAGCCGAGCAGCATGGTGCCGGTGGTCTCCACGGTGACGGAGACGATGAGCGGTACGTCCAGTCCGGCGTTGCGGCGGGCGCGCTGGGCGCCGAGCACGGCGGCCTTGGTCTGGAGCAGGTCCTGGGTGGTCTCGACGATCAGGGCGTCGGCGCCGCCGGCGAGGAGGCCTTCGGCGTTCTGCTGGTAGGCGTCGCGCAGGGTGGTGTAGGCGACGTGCCCGAGGGTGGGCAGCTTGGTGCCGGGGCCGATCGAGCCGAGGACCCAGCGGGTCCGGCCGTCGCGTGCCGCGAAGGAGTCCGCCGTCTCGCGGGCGATGCGGGCGCCCGCCTCGGACAGTTCGTGGACCCGTTCGGGGATGTCGTACTCGGCCATGGCGGCGAAGTTCGCGCCGAAGGTGTTCGTCTCCACGCAGTCCACGCCGGCGGCGAAGTACTCCTCGTGCACCGAGCGCACGATGTCGGGCCGGGTGACGTTCAGGATCTCGTTGCAGCCCTCGAGGTTCTGGAAGTCCTCAAGGGTGGGGTCCTGCGCCTGGAGCATCGTGCCCATCGCTCCGTCGGCCACCACCACTCGGGTGGCGAGGGCCTCGCGGAGCTCGGACACACGGGTCCGGCTGTCGGCGGAAGGGGTCGGCGGCACAGAGGCCATGTAAGGGCTCCCTCGGGTGCGACGGCTGTCGGCTTCACGGCGCCCCGTGGTGGCTCCCGGACCGTCCCCGCGGGGACGGTCCGGGAGCTTCCCGTGCGGGGCGCTCGCGGCCAGGGTAGCCGGGACGGGGGGCTTATGGTCAGGGCGTCCACGGGCCGGACCGGGATCTCCCCCTGTTGCCGGCGGGGGACGTGTGGTGCGACGGGATGACGGGATGGCGACCGAACCATTAGCGGGAGGTCGGCATGGACCGGTAGTGTTCGACAATGCCGAACGACGGCAGTACTGGCTGCGCGTGGACGGCCGAAGGGGACGGAGGCGGAACGGCGATGGCACGGAACATCCAGTCGCTCGAAAGGGCGGCCGCGATGCTGCGACTGCTCGCGGGCGGTGAGCGGCGGCTGGGCCTGTCGGACATCGCCTCGGCCCTGGGCCTGGCCAAGGGCACCGCCCACGGCATCCTGCGCACGCTCCAGCACGAGGGTTTCGTCGAACAGGACGACGCCTCCGGCCGCTACCAGCTGGGCGCGGAGCTGCTGCGCCTGGGCACCACCTACCTGGACGTGCACGAGCTGCGCGCGCGTGCCCTGGTGTGGACGGACGACCTGGCCCGCTCCAGCGGCGAGAGCGTGCATCTGGGTGTGCTGCACCAGCAGGGTGTGCTGATCGTGCACCACGTCTTCCGGCCCGACGACAGCCGGCAGGTCCTGGAGATCGGGGCCATGCAGCCGCTGCACTCGACCGCCCTGGGCAAGGTGCTGTCGGCGTACGACCCGGTCGCGCACAGCGAGGCCGTGGAGGCCGACCGCAAGCCGTTCACCGAACGCACGGTGTGCGAGCCGGAGGGCTTCGAGCAGCTCCTCGACCTCACGCGCGCGCGGGGCTACGCGGCGGACGTCGAGGAGACCTGGGAGGGCGTCGCCTCCATCGCCGCGCCCATCCACGACCGGCGGCGCATGCCGGTGGGGGCGGTCGGCATCACCGGCGCCGTGGAGCGCGTGTGCCGGGACGGCGAGGTGCGGCCCGAGCTGATCGCGGCCGTACGGGACTGCGCCCGCGCCGTGTCGCGGGACCTGGGCGCCGGGCGGTTCTGAGACCTGCGCGGGAGCACACCGGGACGTCGGGACGGCGTTCCGGCCGTCGTCGTACCCGGCGAGGGACGTTCAGGGCGGGACGGGCGCCCCGCGCGGCTCAGGTGGGCGAGGTTCCGCCGCTCCGGCCGATAGGCGCCGACGATCAATAACGATCGCATTTTCGATAACAGGACCCTTGACGCACCCGTGACGCCGGAGCAAGACTCCCGTCCATCGGTCGGCATTGTCGAACACCTACCGGCAATACGCGTTAGAGTGTGACAACGCCAAGGGCCGACATCGCTCTCATCCCGAGGGCAGTTCGAACTCCCGGAGGGACCCGGGGTTCGGTCCCCTGGACGAAGGACAAAGGAGTCGCGGGTGTCCAGCTCCGACATCTTCATCGGCGAGACCATCGGTACCGCCATACTCATCCTGCTGGGTGGCGGTGTCTGCGCCGCCGTCACGCTGAAGGCCTCCAAGGCACGAAACGCCGGCTGGCTCGCCATCACCTTCGGGTGGGGTTTCGCCGTTCTCACGGCGGTCTACACCTCGGCGCCGCTGTCGGGTGCCCACCTGAACCCGGCCGTGACCCTGGCGCTCGCGATCAAGGACGGCGACTGGGGCAACGTCCCGGTCTACTGGGCCGGTCAGCTGCTCGGCGCCGCCATCGGCGCGGCCCTGGTGTGGGTCGCCTACTACGGCCAGTTCCAGGCGCACCTCACCGACCGCGAGATCGTCGGCGGTCCCGGTGCGCAGGACACGACGGCCAAGGCCGTGGAGGCCCAGGAGAAGGGTGCCGGTCCGGTGCTCGGCATCTTCTCCACGGGTCCGGAGATCCGCAACGCGGTGCAGAACCTCGCCACGGAGATCATCGGGACCGTCGTACTGGTGCTCGCCGTCCTCACGCAGGGCCTGAACGACAAGGGCAACGGCCTCGGCACCCTGGGCGCGCTGATCACCGCGCTCGTGGTCGTCTCGATCGGCCTGTCCCTCGGCGGCCCGACCGGCTACGCGATCAACCCGGCCCGTGACCTCGGTCCGCGCATCGTGCACGCCCTCCTGCCCCTGCCCAACAAGGGTGGTTCCGACTGGGGCTACGCCTGGATCCCGGTGGTCGGTCCGCTGATCGGCGGAGCGATCGCCGCGGGTATCTACAACGTCGCATTCGCTTAGGAACATGAGTTTCACGCCGCACCCCGAGCGCGCGCCGTACGTACCGCCCCTCAACCACGGAATCTCCTGGAGCACACTGTGACCGACGCCCACACCGCCGGCCCGTTCATCGCCGCGATCGACCAGGGCACCACCTCCTCGCGCTGCATCGTCTTCGACCGCGACGGCCGGATCGTCTCCGTCGACCAGAAGGAGCACGAGCAGATCTTCCCGAAGCCGGGCTGGGTCGAGCACGACGCCACCGAGATCTGGGCCAACGTCGAGGAGGTCGTCGCCTCCGCCATCGCGAAGGCCGGCATCACCCGCGACGACATCAAGGCCATCGGCATCACCAACCAGCGCGAGACCACTCTGCTGTGGGACAAGAACACCGGTGAGCCCGTCCACAACGCCATCGTCTGGCAGGACACCCGTACCGACGCCCTCTGCCGCGAACTCGGCCGCAACGTCGGCCAGGACCGCTTCCGCCGTGAGACCGGCCTGCCGCTGGCCTCGTACTTCGCCGGCCCGAAGGCCCGCTGGCTGCTCGACAACGTCGAGGGCCTGCGCGAGCGCGCCGAGGCCGGGGACATCCTGTTCGGCACCATGGACAGCTGGGTCATCTGGAACCTGACCGGCGGCGTCAACGGCGGCCGGCACGTCACCGACGTCACCAACGCCTCGCGCACCATGCTGATGAACCTGCACACCCTGGAGTGGGACCCGAAGATCGCCGAGTCCATCGGCGTTCCGCTGGCGATGCTCCCGGAGATCCGCTCCTCCGCCGAGGTCTACGGCGAGATCACCGGCGGCAAGCTGGGCGACCTGCTCGGCGGCATCCCGGTCGCCTCCGCGCTCGGCGACCAGCAGGCGGCCCTTTTCGGCCAGACCTGTTTCGCGGAGGGCGAGGCCAAGTCGACGTACGGCACCGGCACGTTCATGCTGATGAACACCGGTGACAAGATCATCAACTCGTACTCCGGCCTGCTGACGACCGTCGGCTACCGCATCGGCGACGACAAGCCGGTCTACGCCCTGGAAGGCTCCATCGCCGTCACCGGTTCGCTGGTGCAGTGGATGCGCGACCAGATGGGCCTGATCTCCACCGCCGCCGAGATCGAGACCCTCGCGCTGTCGGTCGAGGACAACGGCGGCGCGTACTTCGTGCCGGCCTTCTCCGGCCTGTTCGCCCCCTACTGGCGCCCCGACGCCCGCGGCGTGATCGCCGGCCTCACCCGGTACGTCACCAAGGCGCACCTCGCGCGCGCCGTCCTGGAGGCGACCGCCTGGCAGACCCGTGAGATCAGCGACGCCATGACCAAGGACTCCGGCGTCGAGCTGGCGGCCCTCAAGGTCGACGGCGGCATGACCTCCAACAACCTGCTGATGCAGACCCTCTCGGACTTCCTGGACGCGCCGGTCGTGCGTCCGATGGTGGCCGAGACGACCTGCCTCGGCGCCGCCTACGCCGCCGGCCTCGCCGTCGGCTTCTGGACCAGCACCGACGACCTGCGCGCCAACTGGCGGCGGGCCGCCGAGTGGACCCCCCGCATGGACGCGGACACCCGCGACCGTGAGTACAAGAGCTGGCTCAAGGCCGTCGAGCGGACCATGGGCTGGATCGCCGACGAAGACTGACGAGGAGTAAGAACCGCAATGACCACTGAGTCCCCCCTGAAGTCCGTGCCCGCCCTCGGTGCGCGCCCGGTCTCCGGATCGAACCCGAGCCGTGCCGAGACCCGGGAGCAGCTCGCCAAGGCGTCGTACGACCTCCTCGTGATCGGCGGCGGCATCCTGGGCATCTCCACCGCCTGGCACGCCGCGCAGTCCGGCCTCAGGGTGGCAGTGGTCGACGCCGGCGACTTCGCCGGCGCCACGTCCTCCGCCTCCTCCAAGCTGCTCCACGGCGGTCTGCGCTACCTGCAGACCGGCGCGGTGAAGCTGGTGGCGGAGAACCACTTCGAGCGCCGTGCGGTCTCCCGCCAGGTGGCCCCCCACCTGGCGAACCCGCTCACGTTCTACCTCCCCGTGTACAGGGGCGGGCCGCACGGCGCGGCGAAGCTCGGGGCGGGCGTCTTCGCCTACTCCGCGCTGTCGGCCTTCGGCGACGGCGTGGGCCACCTGCTGTCGCCGGCCAAGGCCCAGCAGGACGTGCCCGAACTGCGCACCGAGAACCTCAAGGCCGTGGCCGTGTACGGCGACGACCAGATGAACGACGCCCGGATGGCGCTGATGACGGTGCGCGCGGCCGTCGAGGCGGGCGCGGTGGTGCTCAACCACGCCGAGGTGACCGGACTGCGCTTCACCAAGGGCCGGGTGACGGGCGCCGAGCTGCGCGACCGTCTCTCCGGCGACGAGTTCGGCGTCAACGCCCGGCTGGTGCTCAACGCGACCGGGCCCTGGGTGGACCACCTGCGCCGGATGGAGGACCCCCAGGCCGCGCCGTCGATCCGGCTGTCGAAGGGCGCGCACCTGGTCCTGAAGCGGACGTCCCCGTGGAAGGCCGCGCTGGCGACCCCCATCGACAAGTACCGGATCACCTTCGCCCTCCCCTGGGAGGACATGCTGCTGCTCGGCACGACCGACGAGGTGTACGAGGGTGATCCGGCGGACGTCGCGGTCACCGAGAAGGACACCGCGCAGATACTCGACGAGGCCGCGTTCTCCATCCGTGACCAGCAGCTCGACCGTGATCTGATCACGTACGCGTTCGCCGGTCTGCGGGTGCTGCCGGGTGGCCCCGGTGACACCGCGAAGGCCAAGCGGGAGACGGTGGTGACCGAGGGCAGGGGCGGGATGCTGTCGGTCGCGGGCGGCAAGTGGACGACCTTCCGGCACATCGGGCGGACGGTCATGCAGAAGCTTCAGGCGCTGCCGGGCCACCCGCTCGGTGACGACTTCGAGCCGGTCTCCGCGCTGCCGAAGAAGCTGCCGCTGCCCGGGGTCGCCAACCCGCGCGCGGTGGCCCACCGGCTGCTCGTCGACCACCCGGCGCCGGGTCCGCGCATGGCGGCCGACACCGCCAGGCACCTGGCCACGCACTACGGTTCGCTGGCCTTCGACATCGCCCGGCTGGCGAACGAGAACCCGGAGCTGGGCGAGCGCGTGCACCCCGACGCTCCGGAGATCTGGGCGCAGGTCGTGTACGCCCGGGACCACGAGTGGGCCGAGACGCAGGACGACGTGCTGCGCCGCCGCACGACCCTGACGATCCGCGGCCTGGCCACGGACGACGTCCGCGCGAAGGTGCAGGACCTGCTCGACAGGAAGTAGCCGCTGCGGCAGGAAGGGGACGGCTCCTCGGCGAGGGGCCGTCCCCTTCCCGTGGCGGGAGGAGAGGGACCGGCTGCCGACGCGACCGCGCCACACCATAATGTCCGCCAGACATCCGATGTCTGAGCGTGGGACAGCGGCGATGCGCGCCAGGGAGGCCGGTCATGGCAGTCACCGACGAGGCGATCGAGAAGATCAAGGGCATGATCGTCTCCGGTGCGCTGCGCCCCGGGGACCGGCTCCCCAAGGAGAGCGAACTGGCCGCCGAGCTGGGCCTGTCCCGCAACTCCCTGCGCGAGGCGGTGCGCGCCCTGTCGCTGATCCGGATCCTGGACGTGCGGCAGGGCGACGGCACGTACGTGACCAGTCTCGATCCCCAACTGCTGCTGGAGGCACTGAGCTTCGTCGTCGACTTCCACCGCGACGACACGGTCCTGGAATTCCTGGCCGTGCGCCGCATCCTGGAGCCGGCCGCGACGGCGATGGCCGCCCTGCGCATCAGCGATCAGCAACTGGACTCCCTGGAAGCCCGGTTGGGCGGACTGGGCGCCACGCCCTCGGTGGCCGAACTCGTCGCCTGCGATGTGGAGTTCCACCGGGGCATCGTGCGCGGCGCCGGCAACTCGGTGCTGTGCTCCCTCCTCGACGGTCTGTCCGGACCCACCACGCGGGCCCGGATCTGGCGCGGTCTGACCCAGGAGGACGCGGTCGCGGGCACCTTGCGCGAGCACCGGGCGATCCTCTCGGCGCTGCGCGACCGGGACGCGGAGGCGGCCGGGTCGTGGGCGACGGTGCACATCGCGAGCGTGGAACAGTGGCTGAGGTCGAGCCTGTGAGCGGCGTCCGGCGAGGGGTGTCCGGGGGTGGTGAACGGGGCAGTGATCCGTTCACTGGCCCGCGCAAGGGGGCTGCGGGCGCCCCCGCCGGACGCCGTAAGGTTGGGTGGTCAGGCGAGGGCACGTCGGAAGGAGGCGCTGGGTGATCGAGCTCGAGGGGGTTCCCGAGCTGATCGACCCGGTCATGGTGGCCGCGTTCGAGGGCTGGAACGATGCAGGCGACGCCGCTTCCACCGCGGTCGCGCATCTGGAGCGGGAGTGGAAGGGCGAGGTGTTCGCGGCGCTGGACGCCGAGGACTACTACGACTTCCAGGTGAACCGGCCCACGGTGTGGTTGGACGCCGGAGTACGCAAGATCACGTGGCCGACGACAAGGTTGTCGGTGGTGCGGGTCGGCGGCGAGAAGCCGCGCGACCTGGTGCTCGTGCGCGGCATCGAACCGTCCATGCGCTGGCGCTCGTTCTGCAACGAGCTGCTCGGCTTCGCGCACGAGCTGGGCGTGGAGCTGGTCGTCATCCTGGGCGCCCTGCTGGGCGACACCCCGCACACCCGTCCGGTGCCGATCAGCGGGACCACGTCCGACGCGGACCTGGCCCGGCGCATGGACCTGGAGGAGACGAAGTACGAAGGTCCCACGGGCATCGTCGGCGTCCTCCAGGAGGCGTGCACGCACGCGGGCGTACCGGCGGTCAGCCTCTGGGCCGCCGTACCGCACTACGTGTCGCAGCCGCCGAACCCGAAGGCCACGCTGGCTCTCCTCAACCGGCTGGAGGACCTGATCGACGTGCGCATCCCGCTGGGCGAACTGCCCGAGGACGCGCGCGCCTGGCAGGTGGGGGTGGACCAACTGGCCGCGGAGGACAGCGAGGTCGCGGAGTACGTCCAGACGCTGGAGGAGGCCCGTGACACCGCGGAGCTGCCGGAGGCCTCGGGTGAGGCGATCGCCCGGGAGTTCGAGCGGTATCTGCGGCGCCGGGACGGCGGCGGGCCGCCCGGCCCCGGGGAGCGGACGCGGCCTCCGAAGCCGCCGAAGCCGAGCGGGGACAGCGCCGACGAGGACGATTCGTCGGAGGACTGAGCGGATCGACGGCACATGGTCGGCCGGGCGGGGCAGGCTGAGCGGGGCCGGACGGGGCGGTGCGGGGAGCGCACCGCCCCGTCGCCGTCCGACCCGGTCCACGGCCACCGCGTCGTGGTCGGTGGCGGGCGTCGGCTCCACGTCGAAGCGCGCGTCGGGCAGGTCCAGGCGGCCGCCGGCCGGCGGCACGGTCTCCACGGTCCGCGGGGCGCCGTGCCGCCCGAGGACCACCTTGTACAGCCGCGGCGCGAAGGAGTCGGTGAACCAGGCGGCGCCCGGCGTGCGGACGACGTCGTTCACGAAGGTGCCGCCGGTGGCGTACGCCTGCTCCGCCTCGCCCGTGCGGGCGTCGGCGGTGCGGATGTCGGCGGTGCGGATGTCGGCGGTGCGGATGTCACCGCTGTCGCCGCCGGCGAGGAGGAGCCGGCCGCCTCGGTCGGTCTTCAGGCCGACGGTGGGGTGCCCGGCACCGAGGCCGGGGACGACGACCGCGCCGCGGCCGGTGACGAGGCCCGCCCGGTGGACCTTCCGTCGGCGCGGGAGCCGACGTGGGCGAACGGGCGGCCGCCGAGGGCGACGCCCTCGGGCTGGAAGCGTCGGGCAGCGGGGACCGGTCCGGCCGGGCGGTCCCGTGCGCTTCGGCGGCCCGCGCGCCGCCGGTACCGATCAGGGCGGCTCCGCAGAGCGCGGCCGCGGTGAGGAGTCCGCGGCGGGCGAGGGAGCAGGGTGCGGGTGTCACGTGCGCGCGTCCTTCCGTACGGTGGGCCGGCGGTGGCCGACGGGACGGTGACGAACGCTCACCCCCCATCACACGACGGGAGTCACCCGGAGCCGACCACACGACCGGGGCGCCTCCTCGCACGGAGGAAACGCCCCGGTCGTACGGATGGCATCCCGGTCGCACGGCCGGCGCCCCGGTCGCACGGCTCCGGTGGTGGGCTACAGCGCCACGCCCAGCAGCGCGTCCACCGCTCGCGACACCACGCCGGGCGCCCCGATGTCCGTGCCGCCCCGCTCCTGCTGGAGCGCGGCCCAGCGGTCGACGGCGGCCAGCGCGGCCGGGGCGTCCAGGTCGTTCGCCAGGGCCGCGCGGATCTCGTCCACCAGGGTTTCGGCGGGCGGACCGTCGGGCCGGGAGACGGCCGCGCGCCAGCGTCCGAGCCGGTCCACGGCGTCCTGGAGGACCTGGTCGGTCCATTCCCAGTCGGCCCGGTAGTGGTGGGCGAGGAGCGTGAGCCGGATCGCGGCGGGGTCGACGCCGTCCTGGCGCAGCTTCGAGACGAAGACGAGGTTGCCCTTGGACTTGGACATCTTCTCGCCGTCCAGCGCGACCATGCCGGCGTGGACGTACGCCTTGGCCATGGGGAACTCGCCGGTGAGCACCTGGGCGTGTGAGGCGCCCATCTCGTGGTGCGGGAAGGCGAGGTCGGAACCGCCGCCCTGCACGTCGAAGCCCATGCCGAGGTGGTCCAGGGCGATGGCGACGCACTCGATGTGCCAGCCCGGCCGGCCGCGGCCCAGTGAGCCGCCGTCCCAGCTGGGCTCGCCCTCGCGGGCCGCCATCCACAGCATCGGGTCGAGCGGGTTCTTCTTGCCGGGCCGGTCCGGGTCCCCGCCGCGCTCGGCGGACAGCAGCCGCATGGCGGCGGCGTCCAGACCGGAGACCTTGCCGAAGTTCGGGTCGGACCCGACGGAGAAGTAGACGTCCCCCTCGAGTTCGTAGGCGGCGCCGAGTTCGCGCAGCCGCTCGATGAGCGGGACGATGCCGGGTATGGCCTCGACGGCGCCTATGTAGTGCCGCGGCGGCAGCATCCGCAGGGCCGTCATGTCCTCGCGGAAGAGGGCCGTCTCCTTCTCGGCGAGGGCGACCCAGTCGAGGCCGTCCCGCTCCGCGCGCTCCAGGAGCGGGTCGTCGACGTCGGTGACGTTCTGGACGTAGTGAACCTGCCGCTTGGTGTCGAGCCACACGCGCTGAACCAGGTCGAACGCGTTGTAGGTCGCCGCGTGACCCATGTGGGTCGCGTCGTACGGCGTGATGCCGCAGACGTAGATACGGGCGACGGGACCGGGGTCGAGGGTGACGAGGCCGCCGGTCGCGGTGTCGTGGATCCTCAGGTCGCGGCCCTGACCAGGCAGGGCGGGGACCTCGGAAGCGGGCCAGGCATGCATGTCATGAGCCTAACCGGAGGGCTCCGCCGGGTACGAACCGGAGCGGGCCGGATGACCGGGAAGGCACTCTTGTACGGTTCCGTCCCGCATACAGGGGGCCTGCATACGGGACGGACCAGACGGGACGGACCAGACGGGACGGACCGGACGGGCGGGGCCGGCAAGACGGGCTGGGCTGGGCTGGACGGGCAGGGCTAGACCGGTGGCCAGGGGATGGCCGGCCAGTCGCCGCCGGGCTCGGGGTGCCTGCCGGACTCCAGCAGCGCTCCGACACGCGCGCGCGTGGCGTCGACCTCGGCCGGGGTGACGAGCGCGGCCAGGGTGGCCGCCAGCGCCCCGCCCGCTTCCAGGGCGTCCCAAAGGCCCTTGAGCACCTCGACGGCCTCCCCGGTCAGGGGCTCCCCCGCCCATCCCCACAGGAGGGTGCGCAGCTTGTCCTCGGCGTTGAAGGTGACGCCGTGGTCGATGCCGTAGAGCCGCCCGTCGGCGGTGGGCAGCAGGTGGCCGCCCTTGCGGTCGGCGTTGTTGATCACCGCGTCGAGGACGGCGAGCCGGCGCAGCCGCTCGTCGTCGGCGTGCACCAGCAGCGCGGTCCGCCCCTCACCGGCCTCGGCGAAACCGATCGCCTTCCAGCCCGGCTCGGGCTCCTCGGCGTCGACCAGGGCGAGCAGCTCGGCCTGCGGGAACACCTCGATCCACAGCTGGCACATGCCCTCGCCGTACGGCCCGTCGCGCAGCACGGTCGGCGGGACGAGCCCCCAGCCGGTCGCCTCGGAGACCGCGTACGCGGCGACCTCCCGCCGGGCGAGGGTGCCGTCGGGGAAGTCCCACAGGGGTCTCTCGCCGGCGACCGGTTTGTAGACGCAGGCCGCCTCGCGGCCCTCGTGCGCGACGGTGCAGTACAGGGCCGCGTTGGACGCCTCCCGGATGCGGCCGCGCACGGTCAGCTCGCCTCGCGCGAGCAGGTCGGCGTCGGCCCGGCCGGTGGTCGTCACGCCCCGCGGCGGTATCCGTTCTGGCGCGGACATACGTGTCCTTCCGGGTCGAGCGGCAGGCTGCACAGCGGGCACGGCGGCCGGCCGGCGTTGACGACGTCGAGGGCACGCTTGGCGAAGGCCCTGGCCTGCGCGCCGGTGAGGCGGACCCGCAGCATCGGGGGCCCGTTCTCCTCGTCCTGGAGCAACCGTTCCTCGGCCTCGGCGAGGTCCTCGTCGGTCTCGGCGTCGAGTTCCACGAGGGCCTGCGCCTCGACGATCATGCGCTGCTCCTCGCCGTCCCAGGCGAGGGCCATCGTGCCGACCCGGAACTCCTCCTCGACGGGGGTGTCGAGGGGGGCGGAGTCGGCTACTTCGGTGGGTGTGACGGCGGGTACCGCGGCACTTCCGCCGCTACGGCGTACGACCTCGTCCAGCAGCTCGTCCATGCGCTCGGCGAGCGCGGCGACCTGGGTCTTCTCCAGGGCCACGCTGGTCACCCGGGAGCCGGCCGTGGCCTGGAGGAAGAAGGTACGGCGCCCGGGCAGTCCGACCGTACCGGCCACGAAGCGGTCCGGGGGGTCGTAGAGGAACACCTGACGGGACACGTCCTGTCTCCATGGGAATCGTGGGTACGGAACGTCCATGCGTGAACGCGCGCGTATGCGGACCGCTTCACCCTACTGCGGTCGACGATCACGGTGCGCCCGCGTCACCCCCGACCGCGGCGTCCTGCTGCGGGGGCTCCTCGCGCGGCAGGAGGGAGGCGAAGTCGCCGGTGTCGCCGAGGCGGACGAGGAAGGGCCGCAGGCGGGTGTAGCGGATCACCGTGACGGAACAGGGTTCGACGGAGACGCGCTGGAAGAGGTCGAGGTGCAGTCCCAGCGCGTCCGCGACGAGCGACTTGATGATGTCGCCGTGCGAGCACATGAGGTAGACGGCGTCGGGGCCGTGGTCGCGCTCCACGCGCGCGTTCCACTCGCGCACGGCCTCGGCGGCGCGGGTCTGCATGGCCCGCATGGACTCGCCGCCGGGGAAGACGGCCGCGGAGGGGTGCGCCTGGACGACCTCCATCAGCGGGTCGTCCGCCAGCTCCGCGAGCTTGCGTCCGGACCAGTCGCCGTAGTGGGCCTCCCCGATCCGCTCGTCGGAGTGGACGGGCAGGCCGGGACGGGCGTCGAGCAGGGGCCGGATCGTCTCCTGGCAGCGTTGCAGCGGGCTGGCGACGACCTCGGCTATCGGCAGGCCCTCGAGCCTGGCCGGCAGCGCGGCGGCCTGTGCGGCGCCGCGCTCGTCGAGGGCGACGCCGGGCGTCCAGCCGGCGAGCACTCCGGAGGTGTTGGCGGTGGACCGACCGTGCCGGACCAGGATCAGCGTGGGCATGCCGCCCAGGGTAGGGGTACTCCTGGGAGCACGGGGAACCGCGGAAGGGAGAAAGTGCTTCGTGATCGTCGACTGCGCCATCTACCGGGACGGGCGCCGGACGGAGGGTCCGCAGGACTTCTCCGACGCGCTGGACGAGGCGCGTACCGCGGGCGGCTTCGTCTGGATCGGGCTGCACGAGCCCACCGAGAAGGAGTTCGCCCACGTCACGCAGGAGTTCGCGCTGCACCCACTGGCGGTGGAGGACGCCCTCAAGGCCCACCAGCGGCCCAAGCTGGAGGTGTACGACGATTCGCTGTTCCTGGTGCTGAAGCCGGTCGTGTACGAGCCGGAGAGCGACGCTGTGTCCTCCGGGGAGGTCATGGTCTTCCTCGGCGACTCCTTCGTGCTGACCGTCCGGCACGGCGAGGGCGCGCCCCTCGCAGCGGTGCGGCGGCGGCTGGAGCACGAGCCGGAGATGCTGGCGAAGGGACCGACGGCGGTGGTCTACGCGATAGCCGACGCCACCGTCGACCACTACCTGGACGTGGCGACGGAGCTGCAGACCGACCTGGAGGAACTGGAGGCGGAGGTGTTCTCGCCGGACGGCGGCGGGTCACGGAACACTGCCTCCCGGATCTACACCTTCAAGCGGCAGGTCCTGGAGTTCCGCCGGGCCACGGTCCCGCTGGCGCCCCCGGTGTCCCGGCTGGCCGGTACCGGAGGGTCCGGGGCGGGCCTGTCCGGGACGGGCCTGCCGTTCGTGAACGACAAGGCGCGGCCCTTCTTCCGTGACGTCAGCGACCATCTCGCGCGCGTGAACGAGTCCGTGGAGAGCCTGGACCGGCTCGTGTCGGACATCCTCTCGGCGCACCTGGCGCAGATGAGCGTCCGGCAGAACGACGACATGCGGAAGATCTCCGCGTGGGCGGCCATGGCCGCGGTCCCCACCATGATCGCGGGGATCTACGGCATGAACTTCGAGCACATGCCGGAGCTGCGCTGGACCTGGTCGTATCCGGCGGTGATCGCGATCATGGCCGCCCTGGAGGTGGTCCTGTACCGGATGTTCAAGCGGCGGGGGTGGCTGTAGGAGGCGAGGGCGCCACACGCGGGTACCGGGCGGTTCGAGCGCCACACGCCGGTACCGGGCGGTTCGAGCGCCACACGCGGGTGGTGGCGCGTCGCTCAGGCGAACTCGGGGGCCGTGGTGGCCGGGCCGCCCAGGGCGTCGCGGCGTTCGGGCATGCTCAGGGTGACCATGCGGCGCCAGCCCGCCAGCCGCTCCCACGTGTACACGGCGTGGATGCCGACGGCGAGGAGGGCCGCCTTGGGCCGGGACCAGCCGAGGATGCGGCCCATGTGGGACATCACGGCCAGGCTGACGTCGCGGTAGACGCGGATCTCCGCGAGCGCGGACTCGCGCAGCGTGCGCTGGATCGCGCGGCCGTGCCCCGCGCGCGCGAAGCGCAGCAGTTCCTCGTGGCAGTAGGCGAGGTGGTTGTCCTCGTCGTGGGAGATCATCCGCACCGCGCGGCCGATGTCGGGGTGGTCGGCGAAGTGCCTGCGCAGCAGCTCCATCTGCTCGGAGGCGCGCTGCTCGGTGACCCGGCTGTGGGCGAGGTAGGTGACGACGTCCTGCACGGTCAGCGGCCGGTCGGCCTTGAGCTTGTCGTGGGCGAGGCCGATGCCGCCACGCTCCAGGAGCATCGTGTAGTCGGTGTCGGGCGGGACGGGGACGGGCAGCAGGCCGCGCTTCTTCAGCAGGGCGTGGAAGATCCGCCCGTGCTTGTCCTCGTCGGCGCCGTGCCGCGTGACCTTGGGGGCGAGGTCGCGCTGGTCCGGTGGGAGGAGCGCGGCGATCCTGGCGTTCTCCCAGCCGCCCTGGGACTCCCCGCTCGCGGCGATGGAACAGAACAGCCGGAAGGACTCGTCGTCGTCCAGGATCTCCTGGAACAGACTCTTGGCCGAAAGCATCGTGGGGCACCTCTCCGCATCCCGGGGGATTCCGCAGGTTCCGCGAAGAACGAGTCAAGTGCGGAGAGAGGCGCGCTGCAACAGCTGTGCCGGAACGACTGCGCCGAACGGATGACCCGAGAAGCTCGCGCCGAAGGCGTAACCGCGCGCTCCGCGGGGCGTTGTTCCCCGTGACGGCCGTGGCGGGGAAGACCCCCGAGCCCCCACCACGGCCGCTGACTTCCCCCCTCGCTACGCCAGCCCGGCCAGCTCCAGCGCCTCGGCTCCCGCCCGCAGCGAGGCGAGCCGCTCGTCGAGGGTGAAGCCGGCGGGGGCGAGGGTGAGGGTGGTGACGCCCGCCGCCGCGTAGGCCTTCATCCGGTCGGCGATGCGCTCCTTGGAGCCCAGCAGCGTGGTCCGGTCGATCAGCTCGTGCGGAACGGCCGCCGCGGCGCCCTGCTTGTCCCCGGAGAGGTACTTGTCCTGGATCTCGTCGGCGGCCTGCTCGTAGCCCATGCGCCGGGCGAGCTGGTTGTAGAAGTTCTGCTTGCGGCTTCCCATCCCGCCGACGTAGAGCGCGGTGTAGGGCCGGAAGGTGTCGGCGAGGCGCTCGACGTCGTCGTCGGCGCCGACGGCGAGCGGCAGCGTCGGGCAGACGTCGAAGCCGTCCAGCGTCTTGCCGGCCTTCTCGCGCCCCGCGCGCAGGTGCTTGATCGCGGTGTCCTCGATGTGGTCGGCGGACGGGAAGATCAGCAGGGCGCCGTCGGCGATCTCGCCGGTCTGCTCCAGGTTCTTCGGGCCGATCGCGGCGATGTACAGCGGGATGTGCTCGCGCTCCGGGTGCACGGTCAGCTTGATCGGCTTGCCGGGGCCGCCCGGCAGCGGCAGCGTCCAGTGCTCGCCCTCGTACGACAGCCGCTCGCGCGTCATCGCCTTGCGGACGATCTCGACGTACTCGCGCGTGCGGGACAGCGGCTTGTCGAACTTGACGCCGTACCAGCCCTCGGAGACCTGCGGGCCCGAGACGCCGAGGCCGAGGCGGAAGCGGCCGCCGGACAGCGAGTCGAGGGTGGCGGCGGTCATCGCGGTCATCGCCGGCTGGCGGGCCGGGATCTGGAAGATGGCCGAGCCGACGTCGATGCGCTCGGTCTGGGCGGCGACCCAGCTGAGCACGGTGGCGGCGTCCGAGCCGTAGGCCTCCGCGGCCCAGCAGACCGCGTACCCCAGCCGGTCGGCCTCCTGCGCCACGGCCAGGTTGTCCCCGTCCATTCCGGCACCCCAGTAGCCGAGGTTGATCCCGAGCTGCATGGCCGATTCCCCTTACTGATCAGTAACGACGCTGTTGCGGAGACAGTAGCGCGGGGGCGGCCCCCGGGGGAGGGCGGTGCGGCGAGGGCCGCGGCGGCCCGCGGGGTCCCGGCCTGCCCGAACCGGTCCCGGCCCGCCCGGAATTCCATTGTCCACAGGCAACCCGCGGCCCAGTTCCGGCCAGTAATCTCGGCGTCCATGGAGCAGAGGCATCTCGGTCGCACCGGCCTGCGCGTGTCCCGCATCGGGCTCGGCACCCTGACCTGGGGCCGTGACACCGACGAGCACGACGCGGCGGACCTCTTGAAGACGTTCTGGGAGGCGGGCGGCACCCTCGTCGACACGGCGGACGTGTACGGCGACGGGCAGGCCGAGTACGTGCTGGGGCGGCTCATGGAAGGCCTGGTGTCGCGCCGGGACCTGATCATCTCCACGAAGGCCGGCAGCGTGCCCGCCCCGGACCGGCGCTTCGACGGTTCGCGCGGTCATCTCCTGGCGGCCCTGGACGCCTCGCTCGCCCGGCTCGGCACCGACCACGTCGACGTGTGGCACGTGCACGCCTTCGACCCCGACACCCCGCTGGAGGAGACCCTCCAGGCCCTCGACATCGCGGTCGCCAGCGGTCGCGCCCGCTATGCCGGCATCTCCAACTTCTGCGGCTGGCAGCTCGCCAAGGCGGCCACCTGGCAGATCGCGGCACCGGGTGCGCGCACCCGGCTGGCCAGCACGCAGATGGAGTACTCCCTGCTCCAGCGCGGTGTGGAGCGCGAGGTGCTGCCGGCCGCGCTGGACCTGGGCATCGGTCTGCTGCCCTCCTCCCCGCTCGGCCGGGGCGTCCTCACCGGCAAGTACCGCGGCGATGCCCTGCCGCCGGACTCCCGCGCCGCCTCCGACCACTTCGCGCCGTTCGTCGAGCCCTACCTCGACGAGACCGCGAGCCGCATCGTGGACGCCGTGGCGACCGCGGCGGACGGGCTCGCGGTGAGCCCGCTCCAGGTCGCCCTCGCCTGGGTCCGCGACCGGCCCGGGGTGGCCGCCCCGATCGTCGGCGCGCGCAACGCGCAGCAGCTCACGGCCGCATTGTCGGTGGAGGCCCTTAGTCTTCCTGACGAGATCTGCCGGGCGCTCGACGACGTGTCGGCGCCCGTGCACCGCTATCCCGATCACGACTGGAGCACGCTGTGAGCACGGAGCCGGAGCCCCCCAGCACCACGGAGAACACCGGGCCGGGCACCCCGGACGACGCCCCGCCCGCCGAGGACTCACCGCGGACCGGCTCCGCGGCGGCCCCGGCCGGCGGCGACGGGACGACGCCCGGGTCCGCGACGGCCGACGCCACCGTGCCGGGATCCGACGGCGCCGCCGTGCCGGAGTCCGCGGCCGAGGAGTCCGCCCGGAAGCTGTCCGAGGCCGAGGCCGAAATCGCCGCCCAGAAGCTGGAGCGGGAGCGGATCGAGCGGCGCAAGGCGGAGAAGCAGGGGCCCATCCCCGCCGGGACCAAGCTGAGCGGCAGGGCCGCCGACCTCCTCGCGGCCGTACGGGCCGTGGAGAGCGGGGAGAAGCCCACCGCCACCGTGTTCGCCGATCCGGAGCCCGCCCCGCCCCGCGCCGCCCCGGAGCCCGTGCGGCGCCCGCAGCCGGCGGCCGCGGATCCCGTCGCCACCGCACCGGCACCGGACACCGTCGCGTCCGTACGGCGTGTGCTGGCCGGTGGCGGTGCTCCCGAGGCGCTGGCGCCGCAGGCAGCGGCGGCTCTCGGCGAGGGGGCCGCGGAGGCCCTGGGCGAGGACCCCTGGCAGTTGCTGCGCGTCCCCGGTGTGCGCCCCGAGCAGGCGGACGGCTTCGCACGGGCGCTGCTCGGGGCGGAGTGCGCCCCGGACGACGAGCGGCGGGGCCGGGCGGTGACCGTCTGGCTGCTGGAGCAGGCGGCCCTGGCCGGGCACACCGCCCTGGAACTGCCGACGCTGACGGCCGCGCTCGTCCGGCAAGGGGTGCCGGACGCGGACGCGGCCGTGCAGAGCACCCTCGCCGAGGGCGAGGCCCTCGCCTTCCAGGACGCCCTGGAGGAGCCCGGCGCCGCCCCGGCCCCGGTGGCCGCGAGCGAGAAGACCGAGGAGTCCGAGGAGTCCGAGGACGACGACGAGGAGACCGGCCCGGTCCGGGTCCTCGTCGGTCTCGAGCGGTACGCGCTCGCGGAGGAGAGCCTCGCCGACGGGCTGGCCCGTGTGGCCAACGGTTTGGCCAAGGAGACCTCGACACCGTGGGAGTCCGCCGCCGCCCGGGTGTCCGGCAGCACGGCCGACCTGATCCGCGCGGTCGCCGGGCACGGCCTCGTCGTGCACACCGGCGGAGAGGCGGCGCGCGCCGAACCGGCCGCCCTGCTCGCCACCGCCCGGTCCCTGGGAATGCGTGCGTTCGCCGCCTGCCACACACCGGACGGGCGGCGCCGGCTGGCGGCACACCTGGAGGCGGCGGACGACGCGGCGGACGGCTTCGTCGTCACCCTCCCCGGACTGCTGTCCGGCGCCGAGGGCCCCGGCCGGGACGCCGAGGGCGCCTTCGCCCTGGACCTGCTGATCCTGCTGGACGCGCCGCAGCTGGACGTGGAGAGCGCAGCGATGGTGGTGGAGTCGTTCCCGGACGGCGCCCGGCTGGTGCTCAGCGGCGACCCGGCGCTGCTCTGGTCGGCCGGGCCGGGCCGGGTCTTCGCCGACCTCCTCGCCGCCCGGGTGTGCCCGCAGGTCGCCTCCCGCATCCCGGATCCGGGGCCGCTCGGCGAGCTGGTCTCCGGAGTGGGTGTCGGTGAGCTTAACCAGGTCGAGGCGCCCGGCAAGGAGATCGTGATCGTGCCGGTGCGGGACGCCGGCGAGGCCGTGCACCGGACGGTGCAGCTCGTCTCGGACTCCGTGCCGCGGGCCTTCGGCATCGCCGCCGAGGAGACGGTGGTCGTCACCCCGGGCCACGGCGGCGCGGCCGGCACCCGCGCGCTGAACGCGGCGCTGAAGGAACGTCTCAACCCCGGTCCCGGCCGCTTCGGCGGTTTCGACCCGGGCGACCGGATCGCCTACTCCCCCGTCCCGGGCCGTACGGTGACGGGCCGGGTGGTGACGGCCGACGCGGAGGGGCTGCACCTGTCCTGCGCCGGTGCCGCCGTCGTCGTACCGAAGGAGCGGGTGGAGCACTCCGTCCGGCACGGGTGGGCACTCACGGCACACCAGGCGGTGGGGAGCCGGTGGCCGGCGGCGGTCGTGGTGCTGCCCGGTGATGCCGCACAGCTCCTGTCCCGCCCCTGGGTCTACACGGCCTTCGGCCGGGCGGAGCGCCACCTGTCCGTGGTTCACGGGGTCGAGCAGGCGCTGCCCGGAGCGGTCGCCGGGATCACGGCGAAGCCCCGCACGACCCGGTTGCCGGTCCTGCTGCGCACGCAGGTCCCGGCGGCGGACTGACGGTCGCGAAGAAGCGGACGGCGGCGGGGGGGGGGGGGGGGGGCGCCCCCCCCCCGCCCCCCCCCCCCCCCCCCCCCGTCTCCCGCCTGTCGCCGTCCGTGCGCCGCCGTCCCGCGGCGTCCGACGCGGCCTCCCCGCTTAGCGGTCGGCCCGCTCGGCGTCCGACGGCTCCAGATCCTCTTCTTCCCCCGCTTCGTCGTCCTCGTCGTCCTCCGCTTCCTCTTCTTCGTCGTCCGCCAGTTCGTCCTCGATGTCGTCGTCGAAGACCGAGCTGACGTCGAAGCGGCACACCACCTGCTGCGGGTCCGGCTGCTCGAAGGGCGTCTCCAGCCATTCGCCCGGCTCGGCGGGTTCGTCGGCCGCCAGCACCCACAGGGTGGAGTCGCCCTCCTCCAGGCCGAACTCCTTGTGCCGGGAGGCGATCTCGTCGGGTTCGAACTCTCCGAAGAGCAGGCTCAGCGCGCCGTGGACGGTCCCGGATGCCTCCGCGTCCGCGCCGTCCTCGAACTCGGCCGCCTCGACCCGCTGGGCCTGCGCCAGCAGCCGCTGCGGTTCCACCACCGCGTAGTCGCGGCGGATCAGGACGCTCAGGGCGTTGGGCTCCTCGGGTCCCGCGTAGGGCGGCAGCGAGTCGTCGGCGCCGGGGATCTCGAAGGGGGTGACTTCGTCGTAACGGTCGTAGAGCAGTTCGTCGTACGCCTCCGCGGCAGCGGCCAGCTCGTTGAACGCCTCGTAGACGGCCGGGTCGTCCTCACCCGTCCGGCGTTCGACCGCCGCAAGGTGGCGGTCGAGCGCGGTCTTGACCGCCTCGGCGGCGGCGCGTACCTCGGCAGCGGTGGGCTGCGCAGCATCAGACATAGTGCAGACGCTATCCGTACCGGGCCCCAGCCCGCACAATAGATGCGATGCCGGAATACGAATTTGTCGACGTGTACGTACCGCGCGGGGTCTCCCGCAAGGACGCGACACGTCTGCTGACCGACCATGCGGAGTACGGACACTGGGAGTTGGACCGTCTGAGCCTGCTGCGGGACGGCAGCCGCCGAGTGCGGCTGCGCCGGCGGATCATCCGTCAGGTACGCGCCACGTGGTGAGCCGAAGATGACGGAAACGGAGCGGGCCCCGCCGAGGCGGGGCCCGCTCCGTTGTGCGGTGCCGGGGACCGTCAGGCCGCGGCGCGCGCCTTGCGGTAGAGGAGCGCGCCCGCGAGCAGCGCGCCGGCGCCGGCCGGGAGCGTGAGGCCCAGCGGCAGTCCGCTGCCGGTCTGGGCGAGCTGCGGGGAGTGGACGGAGGAGTGTCCGGCCGGGGTCGCGTGCCCCGGCTTGGCGGGGGTGACCTCGTCCTGGGGGTGGCTGGGCTTGCCGGGGCCCGGTGTGACGGGTGTCTCCTCCTCGCCGCCGGGAGGCGTGCCGTAGTCGCGGCCGGGGCCGCTGTCGTTGACGCAGTCGTTGCCCATGGCCGGGTTGAGGATGCCGACGACGTCGACGGTGTTGCCGCACACGTTGACCGGCACGTTCACCGGCGCCTGGACGTTGTTGCCGGAGCCGACGCCGGGCGAACCGGCGGTGTGGCCGCCCGCATGCGCGCCGCCCGGGCCGGCGTGCGAGCCGGAACCGCCGTGTGTGCCCGAGCCGCCGTGCGAGCCGGAGCCGCCGTAGTCGCCGCCGTGCCCGGCCTGGCTGCCGCCGCCGGCCTTGCCGCCGCCGTGGTCCGTACTCCGGTTGGCACAGGAGTTGCCCATGGCCGGGTTGAGGATCCCGACGACGTCGACGGTGTTGCCGCACACGTTGACCGGCACGTTCACCGGCGCCTGGACGTTGTTGCCGGACAGGACGCCGGGCGAGTCGGAGGCGTAGCCGCTCGCGCCGGAGTCGGCGTGGGCGTATCCGCCTGCGGCGGCGATCACCCCCGTCGCCGCCGCCACCGTCATGAGGCCTTTGCGCGTGACCTGTCGCATTCCTGAATCCCTGCTTTCACTCTCGTCCCGAATCGCTCGCATCCTTCCAGCTTCGCGAGGCTTCCGGGTGCTACGACTTCTTCGCTTCCCTTTCTCATGTCATTCGGATTTCGCACGAATGGCAGGAGAAAAGACCGGTCGGCCCCGGAGCACACGGCGTGCGCTCCGGGGCCGACGGTGTGGACGACCCCTCAGCGGGTCGACGTCACTTGTTGATGCAGACGTTGCCGAAGGCGGGGTTCAGCAGCCCGATCACCGAGATCGTGTTGCCGCAGACGTTCACGGGAACGTGGACGGGCACCTGGATCACGTTGCCGGAAGCGACACCCGGGGAGTGCACGGCGGCACCCTGGGCACCGGAATCGGCGACGGCCATGCCCGCGCCCGCGAGAACCAGACCACCGGTGGCAGCCGCAGCAGCAACGACCTTCTTGAGCATTATTCCTCCTTGTTGGCAATGCGATCCCCGGTAACGGGTCGCACCAGCACTAACGACGAGGAAGTAATGGGGCTACGTGCTTATCGGCGCATTCACTCTTTCCAGTCGCTCCCGCACATGCTGCCGAATACGAGGCGTGCCGTTCAGGAGGCGTCGATGAAGCGGTCGAGCACGCGGACGCCGAACCGGAGGCCGTCCACGGGCACGCGCTCGTCGACGCCGTGGAACATGCCGGCGAAGTCCAGCTCCGGCGGCAGCTTCAGCGGGGCGAAGCCGAAGCCGCGGATGCCGAGGTCGTCGAAGGACTTGGCGTCGGTGCCGCCGGAGAGCATGTAGGGGATCGCCTTGGCGGTGGGGTCCTCGGCGAGCAGGGCGGACTGCATGGCCTCCACCAGCGGCCCGTCGAAGGAGGTCTCCAGGGCCTTGTCGGAGTGCACGTCCTCACGGCGCACCTTCGGGCCCAGGATCCGGTCGAGGTCGGCGAGGAACTCCTCCTCGTGCCCCGGCAGGAAGCGCCCGTCGACGTGGGCGGTGGCCTCGCCGGGGATGACGTTGACCTTGTAGCCGGCGTTCAGCTGCGTGGGGTTGGCGGTGTTGCTCAGGGTCGCGCCGATCAGCTTGGCGATGCCGCCGAGTCGGGCGAGGGTGGACTCCATGTCCTCCGGGTCCAGCGGGGTGCCCAGCGCGTCGCCCAGTTCGTCGAGGAAGGCCCGGGTGGTCTTGGTGACCCGTACCGGGAACGTGTGGCGGCCGAGCCGGGCCACGGCCTCGGACAGCTCCGTGATCGCGTTGTCCCGGTGGATCATCGAGCCGTGCCCGGCGGTGCCGGCCACCCTCAGCTTCATCCAGTGCATGCCCTTCTCGGCCGTCTGGATCAGATAGAGCCGGCGCTCCTCGCTCACCGTGAAGGAGAACCCGCCCACCTCGCTGATCGCCTCGGTGACGCCCTCGAAGAGGTCCGGGTGGCGGTCCACGAGGTGCCGGGCGCCGTAGGTGCCGCCCGCCTCCTCGTCGGCGAGGAAGGCGAGGACGATGTCGCGCGGCGGCCTGCGCCCGGAGCGCAGCCGGTCGCGGACGACCGCCAGGGTCATCGCGTCCATGTCCTTCATGTCGACCGCGCCCCGGCCCCACACGCACCCGTCGGCGACCTCTCCGGAGAAGGGGTCGTGGGTCCAGTCGGCCGCGTTGGCGGGGACGACGTCGAGGTGACCGTGGATGAGGAGCGCGGGCCGGGAGGGGTCCGTGCCCTCGATGCGGGCCACGGTGGAGGCGCGTCCCGGGTGGGACTCGTAGATCTTCGGTTCGAGCCCGACCTCGGCGAGCTTCTCGGCGACGTACTCGGCCGCCTTGCGCTCGCCCGGACCCGAGTGGTCGCCGTAGTTGCTGGTGTCGAACCGGATCAGCTCGCGGCAGAGGTCCACGACCTCGTCCTCGCCGGTGACGCCGCTGGCCGTGTCGTCCGTCGCGCTCACGCTGGTTCCTCCCGCTGTCACTGCTGGTGGTTCCCCTCATCCTCCCCCTCCCCGGCGCCCGCGCCCAAGACCGGTCCCGGCCCGTCACGCGCCGTTCACGCCGGGCGCGGCGGACGGCGGGTGGCGGGCGGGCCCCGAGTGCGGGCCCCGAGTGCGGACCCTGAGGGCGGGCCCTGATCGGGCGTCGAGCGGGCTGTGATCGGGCACCCCGGAAAGCCTGGTAATGTTTACGTCGTCGCCGCGGGGGAAACCCGCGCGAAAGACACCTTGTCCGGGTGGCGGAATGGCAGACGCGCTAGCTTGAGGTGCTAGTGCCCTTTATCGGGCGTGGGGGTTCAAGTCCCCCCTCGGACACCAGCAGGATCGAAGAAGGACCCTTGACCACCAAGGGTCCTTCTTCGCTTTTCAAGCGGTCGGCAGGCCTCACGCAGGCAGGCGTGGGCATCAAGGTCCCGGAAGCAGCGCCGTACGGACATCCGGGTCACACAGCAGCGTGAGGACCTCGGGCTCGTCCATGAAGATGTCCTCGGCGCCCGGGGCGAGCGCCTGGTGAAACATGGCGTGGACGACATCGGCGGTCGGCTGCTCCCAGATGGCAGCCGCGCAGTCCACGGCGTCCTCCAGGTCGCCCTTGTCGACGGCCACGCGCCATTCCCTGAGTAAAAGTGGGGTGATCCGGTAGGCGTTGCGGCGCCCTCGAACGAGAAGGCCGCGGTTGAGACCGAAAACCTTGATCGTCTCCTTGCCCTTGTCCGTGAGGTGCACGTAGACGCCGGTGGCGAGCGAGAGGTGCAGGTGCGACGCAGGGTTCTCACGGCTCGGGTCGATGAGCAAGGGCGTGCCGTCGTCGGCGAGCGGGAAGACGTCGCGCTTCAGGTGGCTGTTGCACAAGGAGCACGCCAGGAGGTGGTTGCTCCAGTCGAAGGTCCGTAACGGATTCTCGCGGACGGGCTCGAAGTGGTCGATGTCCGTGCCCTGGCTGTCTCCACAGTACATGCAGCGTTCCAGCCCTGGCGCCATCTCCGCCAGGGCTGTGCGCAGGGCCGGGTGTACATGTCTCCGTACAGTCGTGTGCTTCCACAACTGCTTGGCCCGCTGCCGTGGGACGGGTGCCTGCCTGATGTCGTCCGTGTGGCCGGACATTGCCGTCAGGGTCTGCTGCGGGAGGGCCCTTCGCGTGATCCGGATCACGAATCACCTCGTGTGCGGCCCGAATGGCGCCGGGCCGTAATCTCGTCGACACGGGTCGCCGGAGAGCTGGCCAACTTGCGCTTCAGAGCCCGGTACTGGGCCTTCTCTTCCTCATTGGCGCGGCCGCGCACCACGTCCAGCTCCAGGGCGATGAGCTCCTCCCGTTTCTGCTCGGCCCTCTCCGAGTACGGGGTGTCGAGTCCGAACAGGTCGGAGAGGACCGCGTCGTCCCCGCTGCCGAAGATGATGCGGTCGTAGAGGTGCTGAGGCACGACCTCCACCGGGCTGTCCTCGTCCGGGCCCGGGAGCCGGATCAGGCCGCCCGGGTCCGCCGCCTGGCAGATGTAGGGACTGTGAGTGGTGACGATGAACTGGATGTTCGGAAAGTGTGCCTTCAGCCAGCCACCGATCCGCTTCTGCCAGGAGACGTGCAGGTGAGCGTCGATCTCGTCGATGATGACGACTCCGGTGCTCGGAACGTTCGGGACACCGTCCGTCGCATCGAGGACGAGTTCGCCGTAGGCGTCGTGAATCTGCTTGAGGATGTCCACGACCAGGGCAGCCACCGTCCGGTATCCGTCGCTCATCTCACGCAGCGGGAACCGGTGGTTCCGGTTCATGACCCATAGACCCTCGGAGTCGACGCCGTCGATGCGGTAGTTGTCGGGAAGCAAGTCGTCGCCGAGGATGGCCAAGGCGGCAGCCTTGAGGTCCTGGGCGCCCTCGCGGTCCTCGAAGGCGCGCAGATGCTGCTCGATGAGCCAGCTCACGCCCTCCGCGAGGGAAGCATCTTCATGAAAGAGGCTGGTCAGCCGGGCGACCGGACCCGACGTGGACATCAGCCGTTGGATGTCGCTGGAGCCACCGGCCAGTCGACGGAAGGGGCCGTATCCCGCGCAGAACCATCCCACAGGGTTGTCCGCCCATGGGCCGCGCACAGCGACGGGGCGCTCCTTCTGGTAGCCGATGGGCATCAGCGACGGCTGACCGGTCCTGCTGGAGCCCGGCTTGCCGGACAGCGACCCGTCATTCGACGCGGTCCACCGCAGCCCGGCCCAGATCGGCAGGGCCGGCCGCCGCTCCATGGTGAAATCGTCCTGCTCCGGGTCGTGGACCAAGCACACCTCCGCCTTCGCCACCCTCTCGTCTCTGGCGACCCAGGTGTCGAACCCGGGGACAAGGCTCCGGGCGACGGCCGGTCCACTGATCGCAAGGGCGAGCGCGCGCAACAGAGTCGTCTTGCCCGAGCCGTTCCGGCCGGCCAGTACCGTCCAGCCGGCATAGGAGCCGTCGGGTCGGGTCAGGTCCAGGTCGACTGTGCGCGCGCCGTGGAACGACCTGATGTTCCGTAGGCGCAGATTCTTGAGGTACATATCCCGTCCGCCCGCATCCCGATCCGAGGTGAGAGCCGATGTGCGATCGGCTCCGCGGCGACTGTAACGTGCTGATCCGACAAAACATCCCAGGTCAGTGACCACCCTCCAGGAACGGGCTGCGGGTGCCCGCCCAGGTGATGGCGAGCTGTTCGCGGGCCCTGGTGGCGGCGACGAACAGCAGGGAGCGCTCGCGCTGCAGGTCACGCTGGTGCTGCAGGCGATCCTCGGACGCGGGGGTCATGGCACCGGGCTGAGGTACATGGTCCGCACCGACGCCGATGATCGCGACCGCGCGGTACTCCAGCCCTTTGATCCGGTGCATTGTCATCACATGCACTCCGGCACCGATCTCCGGGGTCTGCCGTGACATCACCTGGACGGCCTTGATGCCCGCGCTGTTCAGCGCTTCCACCGCCGCCTTGACGAGCTTGTTGGTCCGGGCGGTGACGACGATCTCGTCTTCCTTCAGCCCTTCGCCCAGCCAGCCCTCGATCCGGGTGATCAGGCCGGCGATCTCGGCGGCGGTGGAGGGGTGTTCGACGAGCTCCGGCCTGGCTCCCCCGAGGACGGACCGGTAGCCCGCCAGGTCCTCGGTCGAGTCGTCGAGGTCGTCGAACTTCGCGTCGCCCAGCAGGCTCAGGGATGTGCCGAGGATCTGCCGGGTCGTGCGGTAGTTCAGGGTGAGCCGCTTGGAGCGTTTGCCTCGCACGTTGATGCCGTGGGCGCTCAGCGGGGTCTGGTTGCCGTAGATCCTCTGGTGGGCGTCGCCGACGATGAACAGGTCGTCCTCACCGTCCGGGACCAGTGCCCGCAGCAGCTTCCAGTGTGCGGCGTGCAGGTCCTGGGCCTCATCCACGACGATGTGCCGGTACGGGCGCGTCTCGTCGTTCCAGCCGGAGGCGATCCGGGCGGCCTGGGCGGCGAGCTGGGTGACGCCGACCTCGCCGGCCGCGTCCAGGCGGTGTTCGAAGGCTTCGATCAGCCCCCACACCTGGGCGCGCTCGGGGCGGTTGAGGCGTCGGCCGCGGCCGGCCCGGCTGGCGGCGAAGTACTCGTCGCGGCTGCGTACGTCCTGGGCCAGGACGACCTGCTTCCATTCCGCTTCGAGGAAGCGTGCGTCCCAGCGGTGTGACTGCTGATCGTCGGCGACTTCCTCCCAGCGCTTGCGGATCTCGTCGTCACCGAGGGGCTTCGGGGTCTTGGTGCCGAAGATGTCCTTGGCTATGCCGTAGGAGACCTTGTCGATGTTGCGGACGTCGACTTTCGCCGTGAGCTGTGCGCCGCCGAGGTCCTCCAGCAGGGAGCGCAGCAGTTCGGCGAGGGTGGTGGTGTAGGTGGTGAGCAGGATCGCCTGGCCCGGCGGCATCCGTTCGGCGAGGGCCTTGACCCGGTGGAGGGCCACGACGGTCTTGCCCGTGCCGGGGCCGCCGGTGACGCGCACCGAGCCCTTGTTGGGGGTCTTGCGCTCGGCCAGGGCGCGCTGCGCCGGGTGCAGGAAGATCCGCCAGGCCGACAGCGGCTCGGACATGATCTGCTTGAACTCGGCGACGTCGCCGGTGATGACGAACGACTCCTTGGTCGCGGGGCGTTCGTTGGCGGCCTCGTAGTCCTCCGGGTCGACGGTGTCGCTGGTGGCGGCCACCGAGCTGACCTGTTCCCAGACCTCCTCGACGGTCATGCCGTCGGCGAGGCAGAGGATCACGTCCCGGGCGAGTTTCGGCAGGTGTTCGACGAAGCCGAGGATGGCGTCAACGCTGCGGATCTCCCGCAGGGCGGGGACGACCGAGGGGTGGACGCCGAGCCGGTCGAAGTCGGCGTCGGAGACCTCGGCGAAGACCGACGGCTCGGCCGGCTCGGCGGAGGCCTTAGCGGGCTGTCCGCTGAGGGTGCCTTCGACGCTCGCCAGGTTGATCAGCTCGACACCGCCGGTGACCTTGTTGATGTCGAAGATGATGTGGGAGGCGAGGGTGTAGGCGTCGTCGTGCGGCAGCACCGCGACCAGGTAGTAGATCCGGTCGGCGTAGTGCATCAGCACGGCCCGGAAGTTGTCGTTGATCCTGGCCGTGCGGACCCGCTTGTCCCGGCCGCCCTTCGGCGGCTTGAGGTTGAGTCCGTTGGCGTCCGGGTCGCGCTGCATCTTCATGATGAACTGCAGCACCTGCGCCTGGACGGCTCCGTCCAGGGCGTCGTAGTACTTGCCGAAGACGTCAGCCATGACGACCTGGGCCTTGGACATCAGCGGTTCTCCAAACGCTCGGCCAGTTCGGCCACATCAACAGTTTCCGCGTGGGCGACGTGCCAGCCGGCCGCCGCGAACGACGCGTCCCGGTCCTCGTTCGTGTCGAGGAAGACCGCCACCCTGGCGTCGGGCCAGGCGAGTTCCGCCTGGTCCGGCAACCGCTCGTCGAGTTCGAAGCCGACCTCCGGAGCACCGTAGCGACGCGTGTGGGCTTCCTTGACCAGGGCGAACAGCAACTCCTCGACCTGCGGTGCAGCCCACTCGACCGCTTCTGCCCACGGTTGCGGCAGCTGCTCGGGCACGCCGCTCGTGGTGGGCAGCGCGCCCGCGAGCAGGGCGACCGCGTGCGCGTCCGCCTGTCCGGCCGTGGACACGGCAACCTGGTGGAACGAGCGCGGGAGCGCGGGGCCGTGGGTGCCCGTCAGCAGTTGCAGAAGGTTGGACCAGCGCAGCCAGTCGGCCCAGCGCCGGCGGTGGGCGGGCTCGGCAACGGCCTCGTCGCGGTCGTCCAGGACCGTGAAGGCCGACCAGGCGGACATGCCGGGCTGTCCGGTCGAGGGCTCGGCCCGCCGGTCGAGCAGGCCGATGACGCGCAGTCCGCCCGGTGTGCGGGCGTCCAGCGCCATGGCGTCGGGGGCTGACTGGCCGACGGGGGTGGGCAGGGGGTCACCGGCCAGTATCCGCGGCAGTCGTTCGCCCACGGCCTGCCGGTCGACCGGCTGTCGCGACGCCCCGCCGCCGGCGAAGCCGCCGATGAGGGCGGCGGCCTTGCGGGACCACTTCTCCGCGTCAGGGTCGGCCAGTACCGCCAGCAGGGTCTCGATCGGATTGCGCAGCACCGGGTCCAGGGTGTCCTCCGAGCGCGGACCGCCGATCAGGGACTGGTGGATCTGCCGGGCCGTCTTCAGCGCGTTGTCGCCGAGGAGCGGTTCCGCGGGCGTGCGCACCTCTCGGTCGGCCGAGGTCCCCTCCACGGCCGCCTTCCAGGCCATGACGTCGGCGTGGGTGAACTGCCACACCTGTGTGCCGTCGGCGCGCAGCGCCTCGCGCTTGGCCGCGTCGTCGGCGATCCGGTTGATGCCGGCGCTGGCATGGTAGGCGTAGCCGTCGAGGAAGACCGCGATGCGGGTGGAGGGCCCGTCGATCCGGGTCAGCAGGTAGTCCGGTTCGCTGGGTGCGGAGGTCAGCTGGCGTACGTGGTCCTGGAAGAGCCAACGGGTGGTACCGCCGTCGGGCCGGGTGAAGCGCAGCTCGTACTCCATGCCGCGTTCACCGGCGCGGGGCGTCACCGTGCCGGTCTCCTGCGGGCGGCTGCCCCACTCGACGAGGGTGCGGACGAACTGGGCCTCCAGTTCGCTGTCGGCGAGCTGGTCGATGCGCACGCCGGACAGGGTGTCGACGTCCTCGGTGTCCCAGTCGGTGAGGATCTCGTCGAGGAGTTCCTTGGCGACGCGCAGCGACGCGTGGGGGTGCTCGTCGCTTCTGACGTGCGGCAGCAGGCACCGGTGGCAGGGGGTGCGGACGTTCTCCTTGCCGCAGGGGCAGTCCCGCAGCGCGGTCTGGGCGAGGGTCAGCACCCGGTGCAGCACGGTGCGGTCGGCGAGGTGTTCCAGGTAGCCCGTGCCGCCGGGCATGGAGTCGTGCAGGACGAGGAACCGGCGGCGCAGTTCCTGCGTGCCGCCCGGCATGGTGGCAGTGACGACCCGCAGGTGGTCGGGGGCTCCGCCGAAGTGCTTGGTGATGCCCAGCAGCAGCGCCGCCTTGAACGACACCAGCCGGGTCTCCAGGTGCAGGGTGGAGAAGGGCAGCAGGATGCGCAGCGCCTGGGTCGTCAGCTCGTGGACGAGGACGAGCCGCTGTACCGGTTCGGCGTCGATCCCGTCGTCCTTGTGACCGCACCAGTACGCGTGCCGGGTGCCGATCCGCTGGGCGTTGCGGTCCCATGCCTGGGGGTGCACACCGCGTACGGCCCCGCACTCCAGGCAGGTCTCGAAGCCGGGGACCTGGACCTGCTCCCCCGCGATCTGGTGCTCGGGTCCCGCGACGGCGGCCGGGCCGAGGTTCAAGGTACGGATGGTCGCCTCCCGCGCGAACTCCACACCGAACGGCAGGTCCCCCTTCCGTTTCCAGGCCCGCAGCCCTTGGGGCTGGTCCGGGTCGATGTCGACCAGTGTGAGGTCGGAGAACCGGCGTCGTTCGCGTTCGTCGCGCTCGTCGGTGAGCCGCGCGTCCTCGCGGCGTTCGCGGGCGGTGACGCGCTCGGGCACGAGGACGGTGTGGAGCGCCCCCGGGTCGCCGATCTGCGCGGCCTGACAGCGCGGGCAGGCGGTCAGGTCGGGGCCGCTCTCGGCGGTGGCGACGTAGCCGCACTCGGGGCAGAGCCGCCACTGGGCGTAGGCGGTGTCGCCCTCGCCGGCGCCCAGGTCGACGCCGTTGACGATGTACTTGTAGCCGTCGCTGTGGAAGGTGTTGCCGGGTGCGAGTTCTAGCAGGCCGGTGCGCGAGCCGCGCCCGTACTCGGTCAGTTTCTCCTGGAACTCGCCGTCGGCGTCCTTCCACCACAGGGTGGCGTCCAGGAGCGTGGCGTCGTCGTGGAGCGTGTAGTTGGGCAGCAGGCCGAGCCGGACCATGGCGTTGACCGAGTTCTCGCCGACCAGGGCGTCCCGGCGCTTGTTGACGGACCTGCGCTCCGCGTAGAGCTGGCGGCGCTGTTCGTCGCGTTCGCGGTCGCCGGAGGCGGTGGACAGGGCGTCGAAGGCGCGGCCGATCTGCCGGGAGCGGGAGCGCAGTGCCTCCAAGCGCTTGCGCCAGGCGGTGGCGGCCTTGCCCACCGACTCCTCCAGCTTCAGCCCGGCGAACTGCCGCAGCCCCTGCTCGGCCTCCGGCGACATGGCGGGAAAGAGCGCGATGAAGGCGGAGGCGAGTTCGGCGTGGCGGGCCTGGGCGACGTCCAGGAAGCGGCGGAACCAGCCGTCCGCGGCCAGCCCTCGGGTGAAGAGCGCGCCGATGCGGTGCGGCATGGGCTCCTCGGGCATCGCCGTCCCCTGCCACAGGCTGCGGTCGGCGGCCCGGTCCAGCAGGTACGCCAGGTACTGGCGGTGCAGGATCTCGGAGGCGTCGAGGTAGCAGTCCGGCGGGATGATCCGTCCGGCGAGCATCTGCTCGGGTGCGTGCAGGTAGTACTGGTTGCGGGCGCCGCGTGGCACGAAGGTGACGGTGAGCGAGTTGCCGGTACTACGCCCTGCGCGGCCGATGCGCTGCGCGTAGTTGGCGGGTGCGGGCGGCAGGGAAGCCAGCAGTACGGCGGACAGGTCGCCGATGTCGATGCCAAGTTCGAGGGTCGGCGTACAGGTCAGCACGTTCGGGTCGAAGGGCGCGCGGCGCAGCTTGAAGGCCTGCTCGACCTCCTCGCGGCGGGCCCGGCTGAGAGCACCTGTGTGCTCGGCGGTGAGGACGTCGCCGGGGCGGTCGACGGTGTAGAGGCGGCGGTAGTAGTCGTCGCGGTAGTCACGGTCGTCGGTGGTGAAGGTGCCGGTGCACTGGAAGCGCAGGCAGGGGGTGCCGAGCCAGTCGTCGCGCCGGCCGGGCGGCACGGTGTGGCGCCAGGTGCAGCTGTCGCAGCGGACTCCGTAGTCGTTGACGGCGGCGCCGTAGGCGTCGTCGGGCGACGACGGGTCGGTGGCGAGGCTGTGCACCATGATGGTGCGCGGCCGGAGCGCGAAGACGGTCGAGCCGCCGTCGCCGGGGTAGGTGGCCAGCACTTCGCGCTGGGCCAGCAGCTTCATCGCCTGCTCGGCGACGGCGCGGGCCTCGTGTCGCGTGCAGCCGAGAGTCCGGTGGCCCCAGTCGGCGAACCAGGTGTTGTCGCGGTTGAGCGAGTCGAAGTCGGACGTCCCGAGTTTTCCGAGGATCGGGAAGGTCGGTGCGGCGAGGCCGCGCGGGAAGGCGGGCATCCCGGTGGGCCGTCCGCCCCAGATCGGCCAGCGGCGGGCGCCGGCCTGCGCGATGTACTCCTTCAGCCAGGGGTGGAACAGCGCGCCGCGCAGCCGCATCCGCTCGAGGAGCCCGCGCAGGTAGACCTGGTACGCGGTGTCGTCGGCGGGGAGCGTGATCTGTCCGGGGAGGCGCTGGTGGGCCTCCCGCAGCAGCGCGGCGACGGTGGCGGCGTCGGGCAGCTCCACCTCGACGGCGGTAGTGCGGGTCAGTTCGAGGGTGCGGCCGAGGCGGGAACGCAGGCCGAACTCCATCAGGGTCTGGAAGACCATGCGGTCCTGCAGCATGTACGCGCCCGCGTCACTGAAGCCCTCGCCGGTGAGGAGGGTGCGGATCTCCGGGTTGTCCCGCAGGTCGGGCGGGACGATCGAGGCGAGCTTGCTCCGCTCGCCCTTCTCGGCGGCCGTCACGACGGCTTCGGCCGCGTCGGTGGCGAGGTCGTGCACGGCGACGGGGACTCCCGGCTTGAGCTGCTCGGCGAGCAGCCCGCGGAAGGTGAAGCCGAAGCTGCGGTTGGCGATGAACGCGGCCCGGTGCGTGGCGTCCTGCACGGAGTCGGTGAACACGAGCAGCTTGCGCTCGTCGTCGGTCAGGCCCCGGTCGGAGAAGAGCTGGGTGGTGGTGACGGAGGCGAGGGTGGCGGTGCCCGCGCCGAGAAAGCGCATGCCGTCGGAGAGGTCGCAGGACGGGCACCGGTCGCCCGCACCGGCGGGGATCGGCCCGGGGACGGTGAGCACGGGCACGGTCTCGCTGCCGGCCATGGTCCGCAGCTCGCCTTCCTCGGCGTGCAGGAAGACGGGGGTGTGCTCGCCGGGCCTGGCGCGGATCATCCAGCGCACGGCACGGTTGTTCTGGGCGGAGGCGCGGTAGATCTCCAGCGGCTTGGTCTTGAGCTGCTGCCACTCCAGGTCCGTGGAGAGCGCCGCCCAGCCCGAGCGTCCGCAGTGACGGCAGTACACGGCGGGCAGGTGAGCCCGGTAGGCGGGGCCCACGGGCCGGACGAACGGGGCCGGGGCGCCGGGGCCGGTGTCCTTCTCCGCTTCGGCGTCGGCGGTGCCGTCCACCTCGGCGGCGGGGTAGATGGCGAGGTTGGCCGGGTTGGGCTGGGTGTCTCCTGTGGGACCGTCGTCGTCGAACCAGCGGAAGTGCGGGGTCGCCGTCGCGGCGCGGATGACACGGCGTACCTCGCGCACCCAGAGCTGTGCCTCGACGCGCAGGAACGGGCCGATGCGGCCGGTGTCGGGGTCCTCGGCGCGGGCGGTCGACACGAGGGCGAGGAGCCGGGCGAGGCCGGTCGCGACCAGGTCGACGTCCGTACGGGCCGCCTCGTCCCAGGCCGCGCCGCCGCCGCGCTTGGCGAACTCCCGGGCGATGTCGGGGACGGTGACGGGGAGGTCGCCGGCGACGTCGAGGAGGGCCCTGATGAGGTTGTGCTGGCGGAGCTTCCTGCCGAGTTCGATGGGGTCGGCGAAGTCCATGCCGACGACGAGTTCCGCCAGTTGATGAATGGCGGTGGGGTCGTCGAGGGGGTCGGGGATCGCGGCGAGGGCGGCCGGTGAGGGGACGGGGAGCAGGAAGTCCGGCTCGGCGACGAAGTCGGCGGGTGACTGGCGGTCCTCGCCGATGAGGGCGGTGTCGGGGAAAGGCGTTCCGAAGACCTTCTCGGCGAATTCGAGGAGGAGTTCGCGATCCGACTTCTGCGGGCCGTCGGCGTCCGGGGCGACCTCGTCGGCGGGGGCGCCGCCGCCGAGGGTGGCGGAGGTGGCGACGGGGGTGATCGTGCCGAGCGGGCGGCCCAGTTCCGCCTTGCCGGTGGCGGCACCGAGACGACGCAGCAGCATGGCGACGTCGGTGCCCTGGGCGCCGTCGTAGGTGTGGAACTCGTCCAGGACGACGTAGGTCAGCCCGCCGTCCTTCCAGAGCGGGACGTCCGGGACGCGCTGGAGGAGGAGGTCCAGCATCTTGTAGTTGGTGAGGAGCAGGTCCGGCGGGTTGGCCCGGATCGCCTCGCGGTCGGTGATCAGACGGCTGTCGGGCGACAGCTGAGCGGGGGTGATCGTGCTCGCGCCGGCCTCGCGGGCGTAGGCGCCGGGGGCGTCCTCGTCCTCGTCCTCCGGGGGGCGGTTGCCGGCGGTTCCGCCGATGTAGACGCCGGCGGTGACGGAGGAGAGGGCGGGGTTCTCGGCGAGCAGTTCGTCGATGCGGCGGGCCTGGTCGTCGGCCAGGGCGTTCATCGGGTAGAGCAGGAGCGCCTTGACGCCCTTCACTCCGGCGGCTCGGGCGCGGGCGCAGTGGTCCAGGATCGGGATGAGGAACGACTCCGTCTTGCCGGATCCGGTGCCGGTGGTGACGATCGTCGGCTCGGGGGCGTGGCCCGACTTGCTGGAGAGGCGTTGCCAGGCGGTGGCCTGGTGGGTGTAGGGGCGGAAGCCGTCGGGGTACCAGTCGAGGGCCTGCTCCCAGCCCCGGGGTGCCTCCCGGAAGGGGGTGCGGACACGGAGGTACGGGCCGCGGAAGAGCCTGCTCTCCGGCCGCTCCAGGAACGCCTCGAGCTCCTCGCGGACGTCGTCGTCGGCGAGCGCGAAGCTCGTCGTCAGGTACGCGGCGAGGGCACGACGCAGATCCTCGGCGGCCAGAGAGGGAAGCATGGCGGTGACTACTTGCCTTCCGGGGCGGGGGTGGGCGTGGCGGGTGCGGTGAGGGGGTGCTCGGCGAGGTAGGCGGCGTAGTCGCCGTATTCGCCGGCGTGGAGGCGGGCGGTGAAGTCCGCGTGGGCGCGGGTCATCTCGGCCTCACGGTTCGGCTTTACCCAGCCCTCGGGGATGGCGGGGGTGGGGTCGCCAGCGCGGGCGGCTTTGGCCCAGGCCTTGACGAAGGCGGTCTCCTCCGGGGTCTGGCGGATGCCCACGTTGTGCGTCGCCGCGCCGATCTTGTGACCGTCGGGGGCGAAGAACATCTCCCACTCGTACTTACGGAGCACGGCGAACTGGGAGCGGTACATCGCGCAGAGCTGCTCGGCGGTGAGGCCGAGCATGACAGCTACGAGTGCGTCGATCTCGACAAGGGCCATGCGACGGTCGTACTCCGTGCGGAGCGGCGTTGCCATCGACCAGTCCTGTTCAACAGCCTGGAGCGCCGGGCGGGGGGAGTCGGGGGCAGTCCAGCGGTCGCTAAGCCAGGCGCGTGTGAAGAGTTCTTCCCAAAGAGGGGCATAGTCGCGGGTCAGGCAGTTCAGACGCAGGGTGCGTAGGAGAAGTGCTGACACCAAAAGATGCCCCAATGGCAGCGGATAATTACTAATCAAGTTATCGTTCAGATTCGACTTACATGAGGCCTTAGTCAAGTAATCAATCGGAAGACTGGCAAATACCCCCGAGAGGATCGCAGTCTCTCGTTCCGAAGGCAGCGCGATGGTATTGATGGAGTGAATGTGTGTAAATCCGGTCGCAATAAGCGCAGCCTCAAGCGTGCGCTCAGTTCCGGTATCAACAAAACCGCGCCACGCGACTCGCCAATAATCCTCCTGAGGTCGACCACCCCAGCGCTTTAGCCCTCCCTCCACACCGGATTCCTGCTTGACGAATTGATAATTAGTCCTAGGGATCACAACCGAGGAGAGGAGCTCCAGATCAAATGTCGACCAATCATTCTTGCTCTTACAATTCTCATTCGGCTGCTTAGCGAACGGATTTCCCACGGTAATGTGAGGGCTTTGAAGAATCACCCGCCTTGAATGCTCATTCTCGCGAGTTTTCCACTCGATATCCCCGGAGGCCTTGGCCCCTTTCTCATGCCATCCATCAGAGTGATAGTAGAGCCGAGCGGACAACCTTTCTGGATAATTTGACAAGATTGCGAGCGCATTAAGCTCTTCGGCCGAAATAGGCCTAATTAGCTTGGCTTCGAGAGCGGGCGTTCCTGGTGCATCCAAGATTTGCACAAACACCTGCAAGAGAGGCTCGTCAACACAAATAACTCTTTGTCGGTGCGGTCGCATATCCGGGGCACCGGAGCCAAATTTCACACCAGGGACCTCTCCAGTGCCGTCATGCTTCAAAGATAGTTCAAGTGTGTCTACGCTCAGCAGGTTGGTGACAAGCTGAAACTTCGCCTTACCCTGCTCTGGCCCATAGCATGAGATGCAGAAAGTTTGGCTCGGACTATCAACACCGTCAAACCACTTGTTAGCAAATAGGAATCCAGCATGCAGACGCAGACGCTTATACGCCGCTTCCCTCAGCTTTCCCCCAGACTTGTCACTCATGTGACTCTCGGGATGCAGCAGGGCGGCGCGCCCATTCGGGCCGAGGGATCGCCAAACTCTTTCCATGAAGTTCATGTAGAGATTGGTCTGCATGCCTGACAGAGATGGGTGATCAATATCGGAACCCAGGTAGCTTCCCATTCCAGCCGATGAGCTCAAGTCGGACAAATATCCGCGGAATGCTGCCACGTCTTCCAGTGCCGCACTACGGCGTTCGTTCCTCACCGTCTCCTGAGCCTTGTCGGTGAGCCCAAACCAAGGGTCGTATTCTGCAAGTGCGAGGGCATCATCCCAAGTCGGCCTGTGCCATGGCGGGTTTCCTACCTGGAGGTCAAAGCCACCCATCCTGAAAATATGTGCGAACTCGAGCTCCCAGTGGAAAAATCCCTCACGCCGAGAGATCGCGTCCACCTCGCTTAGCCATAGGAATCGAGCTGTAACCAGCGGCAAGTCCACGCACTGGCTCATCACACGGTCGAACTCATCGTCGATCGCCAGCTTCTCGAACTCGCCGGTGTCGGCGAACAAGCCGAACTCGTCCTCCAGACCCGCCGCGCCACCACCAATCTTTCCGGACGGCCTTGCCTTCGCCTTGGCAGCTGGGACACCCAATACCGCCTCGCAGAAGGACAGCCACTCCTCCAAAGTGGGCGGCGTCGGTGTGTCTGGCTGGCCGACCGGCCAGAACCACATGGCACACCAGGCATCCATGACCAGCTTCAGTCGACCTCGCGGCGAACCCGGCTCGTTGAGAGCACTCTCGATCTGCTCGCGGGTCACGTCTCCCGAAGCCTTGGGCAGCGGCTTGTCGGGAGCGACATCCCAGACGTCGATCTGACGCCGCACTTCTCGCTCACTCACGATCAGGCGGCGCTTCGTCAGCTCCCACAGGCGTTCGACTCGCGTCGCCAGTGCCAGCAGCCGCTTCCCCTGGGCCACCGACGGCGTCGCCGTGACCGCCGTACGCCACTTCGCCAAGGCGTCGCGCTCGTCTTTGACCAGCTCCTTCGCCTGCTTGGCGTCGGCGACCGCGCCCCAGCCCTTGGCCGGCAACAGGAAGTGGTGGATTTCCTCACCCGCCCGGAACTGGCCCTCCTCAGCTCCTGCCCGCAGCGGGCGGTCCGTCGGGACCGTCGTCAGCCAGGCCTTCTTCTTCAGGGCCTCCGACGCGTACACCGCCCGCCGAGCACCGATCAGCGAGTTGCCGCGCCGCAGGTGCAGGCCGAACCAAGGGGCCTTCAGGCCCTCGTGCATCGAGTTGAGCCAGAGCGAGACCTCTGCCAGCTCCACGGCCGTGGAATTGAGGTCGACGCCGTAGCAGTTGTGCAGGGCGAGGTACGCCTTGACCTTCTGGAGTTCCGCCTCGTACCGGTCCGGCGGCAGCTGCTCGCCGCCGAGCTCGGCCATCCGCCGCCGCAGGTACTCCGCCGCGAGCTGGTTGATGGCCTCGTTGAGGAACGCACCCGAGCCGAGGGCTGGCTCGCACACCGTCAAATCGAGGATGGCCCGCGCGGGTGTCGTCTTCCCGTCCTGGTCCAGGAGCTCCGCCAGCGCGTGCTTGACCGTGCTCCGGGTCAGGACTTCCGGCGTGTAGTACGACGCCGAACGCTGCCGCTCCCGTCCGGACAGGCGGTATACGAACGTGCCCTTCTTGTGCAGGACCCGCTTCTTGGCGCCCGTCAGCTCGTCCGTCCGCTTGACGAAGACGTCCTCGTCGTAGTTGTCCGCGTCCTTCAGCGGTACGACCCACGTGCCGCTCAGCCCATCCGAGTCCGGCTTGGCGACCTCGTACAGGTCGTCCCAGGCGAAGAAGCCGGTGTAGGACATCAGCCCTTCGTACACCGCGCCCAGCTGGTTGATGCCGAGCTGTGCGTACGAGATGAAGCCCTTGCCGGTGCCGCCGCCGGCCTTGCCGCGTCCGCTGCGGCGGCCCTGGGTGAGCATCAACAGGTTGAGGACGCGCCACAGCACCTTGTTCCGCAGCCGTGTGTCGATCCGCTGTCCGTCGATCGACACCGTGCCGATCAGCGGGGTCGCGTCGGCCTTGAACAGGTCGCTGCGCAGCGCCTCGAAGCGCAGGCCGTCGGCGTCGAGGACGGTGACGTTGTCGTCGGAGGGCTTCTTCTCCGTGCCCAACGGACGGTGGCCCTGGTCGACCAGGCGGAACAGCAAGTCCAGGGACTCGGCGAAGTGGGTGCCGTCCTGGGCTTCCTCCGGGAGGTCGTAGGAGACCAGTTCGCCGAGCCGCGCGAGGCCGTAACCGTCCTGGTAGGCCTCGTCCTTGCTGGGCAGGATGCCGAGTTCGGGGCGAGCCTCCGCGTAGAGCAGGAACAGGATCCGGTAGAGGTAGCGCAGCGACTCGCGGGTGAGTCGGCTCGCGAGGTCGGAGGGATCGCCCAGTTCCGCCGGGTCCGCACCGCCGCACTTGATGCGGTCCAGGATCTCCTGGGCGATGAGCTCGACGGACTGGCGCAGGCCCTCGCGCAGTTCCTTCGACACGCCGACCGCGTGCTTGCGGCCCTTGTCGACCAGGTTGTCCAGGTAGCCGGCGACGCCGCCCTCGGTGAGCAGCGACTCGGCGCCGAAGAGCGCGGCCACCGCTTCCAGTTCCTCGCCGTCCGCGCTGAGGTTGCGGTCCAGGGCCTCGTCCACGCTCACCGCAAGGAACCGGCCCTCGTGCCAGGCCGTGCGGTCGGCGAGCAGGACCACACCACCCGCGAGCAGCAGGACGTAGCGCGGGGCGTAGCCGTCGTCGCAGCCGAAGAGGAAGGTGACGGCCTCGTGCGCACCCGTGACGCGGTCCTTGCCGTCGAGCTGGATCGGGTCGAGCAGGTGGGCGCCACCATCTTCGACATCCGCGACGACGAGTTCGCCGTCCACCTCCCAGGTGACGTCCAGGGCCACGAGTTCCACGCCGCCGGGGCCTGTGACGGCCAGCGCCACCGGTACCGACCGCTCCTTGTCGCCCTGCATGACGTCGAAGTCGCCCCGGTGCAGCCGCGTGTGGGCGGAACCCTCAGGTTCCGAAGACCCCTCGGAGTCCTCGCCCTTCGGTGCGATGTATGCCAGCGCAGCCAGCAGGCGGTCGTTGAGGTCCCGTACCTCGGGGCCGTCGACGGCGTCGTTCTCGGTGATGCGGACCTTGGCCTTGAAGTACTCGCGGCGCAGGTTCTTCACGCCCGACCGGGACGACGGCGCGCCGGCCCGGTCCGCCGCGGTCCAGCGCTTGCGCAGGTCGGTGAGGTCGCGGGCGAACAGCTCGGCCAGGTAGTGGGCGGAGATGTATTCACCGCGGTTAGTGATCGCTTCGAATGCCACGGTGTCACGCGCCCTTCTGCTGCTGAACTGCTGCGCCGCCGGAGGTGGCGGCCGGTGCGAGGACCCCGATGACCCGCACCATGGATTCGCCCTGGGTGGCCAGCTGCTCGATGAGCTGCTCGACCTCCACCGCGGTCTTCTGCACGCGGCTCTCCGCGTGCTGCCGCCGGATGCCGGTGAAGCTGAGCTGTTCGAGGGCCGAGAAGCTCTCCCTCTTCCAGGCTTCCAGTCGCTTCTCGTACTCCACGAGCTGTTCGATCAGCGGGGTCTCCTGCTCGGCACGCAGCTCCGCCAGGTGTTCGCGGGTCGCCCGTACCGCCGCCGGGACCAGCGCCTGCAAGGCGTCCTTGTCCCCGGTGAAGGGACGGTTGAGCATCCCCGGCTCGACCCCGGCCCGCCGGAGCACGCCCACCAGGTCGTCGTCGAACTTCGGTGTGCCGCTCTCCAGGCCCGTCACGCAGGTCCAGGCCAGCACCGTCGGGTGGCCCTTGGCGTTGGAGTACATGCCCTGGGTGAGGAACACCGGCTCGCTGACGTCCGCGGTGATGAGGGGCGCCTTGTTGCGAGTGAGCTTGACGAGGACCTTGTCCGTCAGCCACTCCACCACCGGGTGCTGGTCCGTGAGGTAGCTGACGTCGGGCCAGCCGGACGTCTCGGCGCGCTCCTGCTTGGTGAGCGCGCCCTTGCGGCGGTTTCCGCTGCGTTCGCGGGCGCGGTCCAGGCGGTCCTGGCCGAACTCCTTGTCGAAGGTGACCCGGAGCTGCTCCAGGACGCCCCGCTCGTCGAGGTACGACTTGGGCAGGACCAGCAGGCGGCGCTGGAGCTCCCGGTCTGGGGTGAAGACCATCATCTTGGGGTGGTCGTCGCTCCAGTGCTTGCCGATGCGCTGCTCCGGGTTGTCGTAGACCTCGTCCAGGGCCTCCTCGACGAAGGCGCGGGTCGACGCGAAGAGCTGCGGCACCTGGTATCCGGTGGAGTCGCTCTCGGGGGTGTGGTCGCTCAGGAAGGCCTCGAAGGGGTCCAGCGGGGCCGGCGGGACGACCGTGTCGAAGGGTTCGTCCCCCGCCAGGAGCCGCTCCACGATGGCCTTCTCCTCGGCGTCCTCGTCTCGCAGTCCGAGGATGGAGGCGGCCTCACCGAACGCGCGGTGGACCTCGTCCTCGCGCTCCAGCAAGCGCTGCGAGACAGCTCGGTCGGCCGAGGGGCGGTCGGGGTCCTCGTCGTCGGTGAGGAGCAGCAGGGCGCGGATCTCCGGGGGGTGCTGCTGGCCGTAGCGGTCGATGCGGCCATTGCGCTGCTCGATGGTGATCAGCGACCACGGGAGGTCATAGTGGATCATCTGGTGGCACTGGCGGTGCAGGTTGACGCCCTCGGCGGCGACGTCGCCAGTGAGCAGCACCCGTACGTCGCTGTCGGCGAGGCCGAAGTCCTTGACGGTGCGCTGCTGCTCGTCGTCGGAGAGGCCGCCGTGGAGCTGGCGGACGGCGCCGCCGATCTTGCCCTTGCCCGGGGTGAATCCGAGGGCCGAGGGCAGGGTGTCCTGCAGTATCTGGAGCGTGGCGCGGCGCTCGGAGAAGATCACGATCCGCTTGTCGGACTTGGGGCCGACCTTGATCTCCTCCTTGAGGACCCTCACCAGCTCCCGGAACTTGGCGGACTCCTCGATGTCGATGGCCTCGGCGAGCGTGCCGAGGCTGACCAGAGCGTCGCGCTCGGCCTGGCGCTCCTGTGCCTCCTTACTCTCGTCGATGCGGTGGATCCGGTTGGTGACCGTTTCGACGAGCGCCGAGTGGGAGGAGAGGAAGGACTTCAGCAGGGTGTACGGGAAGAGCCGCGCGCCCTTGCCGGTGACGGGGGCCGTGCGGCCGTCCTTCGGGTTGATCCACACGTCGTACAGCTCGTCGAAGACCCGCTGCTCGGCCGGGGTCGCCGTGCAGTCGAGGGCGATCGGTTCCTCGCGGGTGGCCCACTTGTGGCCGATCTCGGCGGAGACGTCGGGGGACATCTTGTGCCGCCGGATGTAGAGGTGATCGAGCTGGGTCTCGTCGTAGTCGCTGGTGTTGGGGATGGCCGTCGGGTCGAGCAGGCTCAGCAGTTCGCCGAAGGACTCCCGCTGGCCGTTGTGCGGGGTAGCGCTGGCCAGGATCAGGGCGTCGGTCTTCGGTGCGAGGAGCTGGGCGAGGCGGTTGTTCTTCGTGCCGGTGTTGATCAGCTTGTGCGACTCGTCGATGACGACGGCGTCCCAGGTGACCTGCATGAGGTGGCTGCGCCAGCGGTCGGACCGCAGGGTGTCGATCGAGATGATCGCCCGCTTGTAGTAGGAGAAGGGGTTGCGGCCGGCCGGGATGTCGTTCTTGATCCGCTCGATGCCGGCCGAGTCGAGCCGTACGACCGGGATCGCGAAGCGCGTCCACAGCTCGTGCTGGAACTGCTCCAGGATGTGCTTCGGCGTGACCACGAGGATGCGCTCACCCCGCCCGCGCCTGATCAGCTCGGACAGCAGCAGACCGACCTCAAGGGTCTTGCCGAGGCCCACCGCGTCCGCGATCAGCAGCCGGGGGCGCAGGGCGCGCAGGGCCGCCTTGGCGGGCTCGCGCTGGTAGGCGAGGTCGTCGACCAGGTGGGTGCCGACGGTGGCGAGGCGCTGCTCGGACAGGGGCAGCGGGGTCTTGCGGATCAGCGCATCGATGAACAGACGCGACTGGCGGCACTCCTGCGAGGGGTCGGGTTCGAGCTCGGTGTCCTCGGGGCGCAGCGGGGTCACCCGGTCGAGGTCGTCGTGGGCGAAGAGTACCGCCCGCTGGTCGCGGACCAGGGCGGAGATGCCGCGCACGTCCAGGCGGGTGCCGTCGTGCTCGGTCTCGGCGACCTCCACGACCAGCCAGTCCTCGTTACGGGCCCGGACCTGCATGCCGGGGGCGAACCGGGTACCGCCGGATGTGTCGCCCGGAGCGCTGCCCGGGGCGTTGTCGGCAACGGTGGCCATCGGCGGGTCTCCTTCGACTGCTGTACTGCTTGCTGCTGCGTTGTTTCGGGTGTGGTGGGTCCCGTCGGCACGGGGAGGGCTTCCGAGCGAGGGCTCAGCCGCCGTAGTCGCCGCGACGGTCCTCGATACGGCTGCGCCACCGGGCCGCCCAGCGGTCCGGCATGACCTCCGGTTCCGGTTCGGCGACCGGTGTGGTCACCACCGGCCGCGAGTGCGGCACGGCATCGGGCTCCGTCTCCGTCTCCGTCTCGGGGACGTCGTCCGCTTCGATGTCCGGCAGCGGCTCCGGAGCCGGTGCCCGTACCGGCTCCGCCTGGTGCTGGAGGACGTCCGCGAGGAAGACCTCCGGCAACGGCGGGTAGGCCTGCGCGTCCATCGGCACACCGGAGTCGAGCAGGCGGCCCATGGCCTCCTCCAGCACGCTCTGTGCCGTCGGCCGGTCCTCCACGTCGTAGGACAGGGTGCGGGTGACCAGGTCGACTAAAGCGGTCGGGAGGCCGGTCAGGTCCGGCTCCAGGTCCAGCGTCCGCTGCACGGGCATCTCCGCGTAGAAGGGGACGTGGCCGGTCGCGGCGTGCACCAGCGTCGCGCCGAGGCTGTAGACGTCGGCCGCCTCGCTGGCCCTGCGGGAGTCCTTGGCCTGCTCGGGTGCCATGTAGGCGAGGGTGCCGAGCGCCGCGCTCGCCGTGGTCAGGCCGGTGCCGCCGTTGACGTGACTGATGCCGAAGTCGATGACCCGGACCCCGTCCGCCGCGACCAGGACGTTGGCGGGCTTGAGGTCTCGGTGCAGCAGCCGTACGGAGTGGATGTGCATCAGGGCGTCCGCCAGGCCGGCGGCCAGCCACCACGCGCCGACCTCGCTGACCGCTCCGTGCTGGTCCAGCAGCTCCAGCAGCGACGGGGCGTGTATGTACTGGGTGGCGATCCACGGCGTGTCCGCGTGCGGGTCGGCGGCGACCAGGGCGGCGGTGTGGAAGCCGCCCACGCGCCGGATCGCCTCCAGCTCCAGGGCGAAGCGCCTGCGGAAGTACTCGTCCTCCGCGAGCTGCGGCCGGACGACCTTGACGGCCACGGGGCGGGTCGAGCGGTACCCCAGGTACACCACGCCCATCGCGCCCTGGCCCAGTCGGCCATCCAGCCGGAAGCCGCCGATCCGCTTGGGATCGCCCGCCCTGAGCGGCTGCAGCACCATTCCCCCCACCGTGTCCCGTCCTGAGCGGACAAGGACGAGATTATCAGCGGCTCTGTTCACCGTTCCTGCACATCCGGAGACTGATCCTTCTCTGCGGACACAGTGGTCACGGGGGACTGCAGGATGCCTTCAGGTGGACCGGGTCAGACCTCGCCACTGGGGCGCGCGGCGAAGCCGGTGAAGGTCGTCCACGCGGTGGGGGTCACGGTGAGCACGGAGCCAGTGACGCTCTTCGAGTCACGGACGTGGACTGCCCCCTGCGAGGCCGCCACTTCTACGCAGTCGCCACCCTCCGCACCGCTGTAGCTGCTCTTCGACCACTTGAGATCCTGGAGCACGGTCGGGTTCCCTCTGGCGTTCATAGCTCCCCAAGCAACTTCTCGACGTAGGCCAGCGACTCACATGGGGTGAGGGCCTGCGCACGGATAATCCCATAGCGCGCGGCAAGTGCGCGGACCTCTTCGCGATCAGTCACCAGTGTGCTACGTCCTTGCGCCTCCGTATAGCCGATCTGCTCTCCTCCCTTGCGGGTGAAGAGGGTGAACCCCCCGTCCACACCGGCGTTGTCCTCCCGGTCGAGCGGCATCACCTGCACCTCAACGTTGCGTTGCTGCCCGATGAGGAGGATCTGCTCAAGTTGTCCCCGCTGCACTGACCTTCCGCCGAGTCTCCGCAGCAGTACGGACTCCTCCATGACGAAACTGAACAGGGGAGCAGGCCACTTGCTGAAAATCTCCTGGCGGGACAGACGTGCCACAACCCGTTGTTCGATCGTGTCCCTGTTCAGCAACGGGCGACGCATGTTCAGTAGCGCCCGCATGTATTCCTCAGTTTGCAGCAGTCCCTTCACCACGTGGGTGTCGTACGTCTGCAGTTCGACCGCCTCGGCCTCCAACCGCGCCGCATCCCGGAAGAACGCCGGATACCGCGCCCGCGCGACCTCTTCCTTCATCGCCCGCAGGACGCCCCCGGCGTCCAGTACCTCGTCCGCCTTGTCGATCAGCTCCGGTTTGGGGATGCGTCGGCCGAGCTCGACCGACGTGATCTGGTCCTCGCCGTAACCGAGCCGGGACCCCAGCTCCCTCCGCGTCAGTCCGGCCCGCTCCCGCAGGAGCTTCATCTGCCGCCCGAAGCACCGCAGGAAGTTCGCCCCGTCGTCCTGTTCCACCATGCCCGCCGCCTCCGGCACCTCATCGCCCATGGTTCTGGTGCGCGGCCGTACAGGCTGAGGCCGTGCACGCAGCGCGAGGCGTCACGCTACGCGCAGTGATGAAGGGCCGGGCCCCCGAACGCCCACAAGTTCCCTCGTACGAGAACTCGCCCCTCCGTGTACGCACTTGGCAGCCACTTGTACAGCCCCAGCCAGTACAGGCGTTTCCGCTGGTCAGCCCCGCATTGCCTTCGGCAGGCTCACCGCCATGAAACCCTCGGACACCACCACCGCACAGGCGCCGGAAGTCCCGGCCGCCCCGCACGAGTTCGCCATGCAGTTCACCTCCACCCCGCGCGGTGCCCGTCTCGCCCGGCGTCTCGTCTCGCACCGGCTCGACCAGTGGGGGCACTCGTACGACTCCCCCGTCAACGAGACCCTGACCCTGATCGCGGCCGAACTCACCTCCAACGCGGTGCGGCACGGTCACGTCCCCGGCCGGGACTTCCACCTCCGGCTGACCGCGGCGCCGGAGGCACTCCGCATCGAGGTGACGGACACCCGCACCGAGCAGGTGCCGCCCTCGTCCGTCCATGAGGCGCCCGACGACGCGGAGTCGGGCCGGGGACTGCTCCTGGTGGCCCGGCTGGCCACCCGCTGGGGCACCGACCCGCGGCCCTCCGCGCCCGGCAAGACCGTCTGGGCGGAGTGCGCCCCGTAGACACCGGCTCAGCGCGCCATTCTCCGCGGATGCACGGTCTTGCGCTCCGGAGTGCTGAACTCGTCCAGCGCCCGGCGCACCTCCTGGTAGAGGTCGGTGATCCGGGACTTGGCCGCGTCCGCGCGCGCGAGATCACCTCGGTGCACGGCTTCGGTCAGTCCGTCGCCGGCCTGCTGGATGCGCTGCTGAAGGGCAGCGTTCACTCCGTTGTGCGAAGCGAAACTCAGGGCGTTCATCACCCGGAACAGGTCCGTACCGAGTCGGCGCCGGATACTCATCACCTCATCGGCGATCTTGTGTCCACGCTCGAAGTCGGCGGCCTCGCGCGCCACCCTCAGGGCGGTGCGGTGACGTCGCATCGCCTCCAGATCCTCCTGGGGCATCAGGTCGGCCACGTGCTCCGGGTAACGGTACGAGAGGGCCGAGGCCCAACGGATGTTCTGCTGACGTTCCAGCAGGACGTCCGCCTCTTCCAGAAGGGTGTCCAGGGAACGCCCGGGGGCCTCTCCCCGGACGACCTGCTCCAGCGCGGTCGCCGTCTCGGCCAGGACCGCGTTCTCCGCCTGCGTGAGCTCGTGGCGCCAGTCGGCCAGGAACGTCTGGAACCGGCCGTGTGCCTCCCGTGCCCGTCGGCGGAACTCCGGAGGCATCGGGTTGCGCCGGAAGGCGGCCGCGCTGAACGAGGCTCCGTCGAGCCGGGTCTCCACGCGGATCGAACGGTCCTGGTCGAGGTGCACGGCGATGGTGAGCACCTTCGTGCCCGCGGTTCCCTCGATCATCTCGTACAGGGCGACGCCGCAGAGGTCGTTGCGCTCGGCGGGCTGAAGGTCGCCCTCGTGCAGGGCGATCTCCAGCATGTCCCCCGGATCGGCGGTGACCTGGAAATCGTGCCGGACGGGTTGCTCCGTGGGATAGCGGGTGCCCGCCTCGATCAGGATCTCCAAGGTGCCGTCACTGGTACGGACGCCGATGTGGCGGGGCGTCACGTCGGACGGTGCCGCGACGGGCAGTTCCGCATTGCAGTGGGAGCACCAAGCAAGACCCGGGTGATTCACCAGTGCGCACTTCTGACACTTCAGACCGCCGCCGTCGCGCAGCGCGGCTCCGCACAGGTCGCACTCCAGCGCCTCGGGGTCGTTCTCCTCCGCGCATTCCCTGCAGACGACCGGGGACTGCGCCGGCCGTTCCGCCGCGAGCCCGATGAGGTCGGATGCGCAGACGGGGCAGGCCTCCGTGTCCTCGGGAGCGGGTACGTGGCACGCCGGACACTCCACCGTCGGGGCGCCCACCAGCGGGGCGGCGCACTCGGGGCACACATCGGCGTCCAACGGGCACGCCGCGCGGCATCCAGGGCACTCCAGCTCCTCGACGAGCGCCGACTGGACGGCGGCACCCAGCGCCACACACGTCATGGGATCCACGTCCGTGCGCAGCTTCTCGCGGCCGAAGACCTCCGCCAGTCGCTCCCGCACCAGCGGGATGGCACTCGAGCCGCCCACCAGGAGAACCTGGTCCATGTCCTCCGGGCGCAGCGAGGCCCCGGCCACGGTGCTCAGGACCAGCCGGACGGTCTCCTCGATCCTGTCGGAGACGAGAGCCTCGAACTCCTTGCGGTCCACGGTCTCCGAGAGGACCACGCCGGAAGCGCCGAGCGTCGGGACGATCACCTCGGTCGAGGACTCCGCCGACAGGTCGATCTTGGCGCGCTCCGCAGCCTTGCGGATCTTCGCGGCATCGCCCGGCCACGGTTCGTGTCCGGGGTGACGTGCATCGAGGAGTCCCCGGAGGCGGCCGGCCAGACTGTTGTCGAAGTCCGTACCGCCGAGCAGGTTGTCCCCGCCCACACCGAGCACGTCCATCACGCCCGGCATCAGGGTGAGGATGGAGACGTCGAAGGTGCCGCCTCCCAGGTCGTAGACGAGGACGGTTGCGATGTCCTCCTCCGTCGCGCGTCCGAGGCCGTGGGCGAGCGCCGCGGACGTGGGCTCCGACAGCACCCGGACGACGTGGAAGCCGGCCAGTCTGCCCGCTTCGCGGGTGGCGGCGATCTGCCGTTCGCCGAAGTAGGCCGGGGCCGTGATCACCGCGCGGCCGAACTCCGTACCGAGGCGGGCCTCGGCGTTCCGCTTGAGCCGCCGGAGGATGATCGCGGAGATCTGGACGGGGGTGTAGCGGTACTCTCCCAGCCGGATCAGAACGCCGCCGTCCGGCCCCTCGGTGATCTCGGGACCGCCGTCTCCCATGCGGCCGAGGGCCTGCTGCACCTTCTCGTCCTTGAACTGACGTCCCATGAGGCGCTTGACGGTGGTGATCACGCGCGTGGCGTCCCTCTCCACCCAGTTCAGCGCCTCCTGCCCGACGAGGAGCCCGTCGTCCGCGGTGAGACCCACGGCCGAGGGAGTTCCGCTGCCCTCCGGGGTGTCGGACAGCACTTCCGGTTCGCCGTCCTTGAGCCAGGCCACGACCGAGTTGGTGGTGCCGAGGTCGATTCCGAGGGTTCTGCGCACTTCGGGTTCCTGTTCTGCGAGTGGACGGTGCGGGGCGAGGACACGCGGGAGGGATCAGGAGCGGCGCCGGCTGCGGCGCCTGTGCCGCGGCAACCGGCGGGGCTGCCTGCGGGGAGCGGCCGGACCGGACCGCTTCGGCTCCCCCGCGGCCTCCTCGGGCGCTTCCGGATCGGGTCCCGGGACGGCGACCACGACCTCGGCGGTCCGCAGCACCTGCTGCCCCAGGTAGAAGCCCGCCACCCGCTCCTCCAGCACCGTGTCGGCGGGACACCTGGACGTGGGGCGTGTGCCCACGACTCTGGCGACGTCGGGCACGGCATGCCGGTGGGTGAGGTCCATCGGCCGGACATCGGCTTCCAGCAACCGGAGACGCAACAGTCTGTGTGCTGCGGAGACCTGTTCGATCAACCTCTCCGTGGTCGCGGCCGCGCGGTTCGAGTCCTGGCGGGCCGACCACCGGACGGACTCCGCCAGCGCGTCGTCGACATCGAGCAGGCCGGTGAGCAGGCGGTGGAGAGATGCCTCCGACTCGGCTCTCTGCCGGGTCAGTTCGTCCGCGTCCCGGGCACGCCGCCGCTCCAGGGCTTCACAGCGGGTACGCAACTGCGCGATCAGGCGTTCCGTGTCGGCGTCGGGCCGGGCGGAGGACGGTACGGTCAACGCTTGCTCCAGAGGAGGTGAAGGGGGCTGCCGGGAGAAGACCTCGGGTCTTCAGTCGGGCCGTACGCCCAGGCTCGCGGGATCGGGAAGCAGGGGAGAGACCTCCGCCATACGCCGACGTGCCTCGGCCGGCAGGGCGGCACCGCCCTCATCGGGCGGCAGTCGGACGGGCAGCGGCGTCAGGAGGTCCGCCTCATGACGTCCGGCGGGACGCCTGAGGGCGTTGTACGCCCGAGAAACACGGTCGCGCAGGTCACGATCGCGCGAGGTCGACTTCATCGCCCGTCGGTAGGCGGCGCGGATGTCGGCATCGGAGGCACCGACTTCCAGTCCCAGCACCTCGTACGGGGAATCACCGAACACGGTCTTGGACACTTCTCGTCCTTCTCTCACCACAACGGGTCCGCCTCGACCATCTGGAACAGGGAAAGCTGGCGTGCCGAGGCGTACTTGCGTGCCGACCGGGTGTCCGAGCGCGCAGCCGCGTTGTCGCCCTTGTCGAGATGCCGGCGTGCGCGTCGGGCGTACGCCTCGGCGACCGCCGTGTCGAGCCTGCTCCGGTCCTCGACGTCCTTCGGGCACCGGCGGACGAGAGCGATGGCCTCGTCGTAGTTCTCGTCCGCGCTGAGCAGTTCCACCAGGTCGGCCAGTACCGAGACCTGTAGGTCGGAGATCTCCGGGAGGACTTCATAACTGCGGGCGACAGCCAGTAGGTCGAGCGTCTCCCGCAGATCGTCCTCGTCGAGATCGTCGTAGAGCACCGCGCGTTCGTAAAGTCCCGTCGCGATGTCGTACTTCGGGCCTCGGTGGGGACTCCAACGGCGGGAGTCCCCATCCGAAAGAGAATGGACCTCCTGCATCAGGCTCAGGGCGTCGGCCCGGTCGTCGTTCACCGCCGTGTCCAGAGCATGCTCGTACAGGGCTTCGGCCAGGGCGCGGCGAGCGGGCTGGAAAGTCTCGTCACGGTCCAGGACACCGCGCAGCATCTCGATGGCCTGCGGCAGCCGGGAGAAGACGTATCCCTTGAGAAGGCGTTCGGCGCTCCGTGTCTCAGCCGCGTTCAGTGCTGAGACGGCCGATCCGTTCGAGGGGTCCAGCTCGTAGGCGCGAGCGAAGCGGACGCGGGCCTCGTCGTGCTCGTTCCGCTGTGAGACCTGCTCCCCCAGGCGCACACACCCGGCCGCCAGGTCCCGTCTCAGCTGCTCGTGCTGCGGGGCCATGACGAGGACACGCTCGAGGAGGCCGACGTACGCCTGCCAGTCGACCTTGGTGCAGTTCCGGGACAGGGCGAATCCCGCGTGCACGCCCGCCCGGCCGATCTCTTCCTCGTGGCCGGTGAGGGAGACACCGACGGCTGCCGCGCCCTCGAAGTCCCGGATCGCAGCCGCCCAACGTCTGCCCTCCACATGCGCACGCGCCCGGGCGAACAGTGCGGCGCCGAGGAGACGTCGAGGGCCTTGAAGGAGCTCGACGTTCTCCCCGACACCGTGTCGCGCAGTGTTTTCGGCTTCGAGGTCTGCGATGACCTCGTCGAACCTGCCGGACTCCAGGAGTGTCAGGTAGCGCCCCTCAGGAGACAACAGGCCCTTGAGCCGACCGCCGACCTCGTCACCCTCGCCGCTTGCCTCCGACACCGCACTGTGGACGTCCGCGACCAGGTCTTTCCACCGCCCGCCGACCGACGACAGAAGGTCGAGGAAGCCCGGACCGAAGGAGAAGTCGTACTCGGAGTCCAGGGGCGTCAGGACGTCCATCCTGATCTCGGGCAGGTTCTGGGCAACGGCCAGTTCGACCTCCCAGGCCAGTTCCAGGCTGTCCGCCGTCGGCCGTCCCGCGGTTCTGTCGTCGTCCCTCAGTGCTTGGCGGATGCGCTCGGTGAGAGCGTCCGAAGCGGCCTTCCGTTCGTCGGCCGTCAACGAGCGCCCGGAGTGTCGCCCGAGCTCCCACCAGTACGAGACGGAGTGCAGAACCATCGCCCAGCAGGCGATGGCCTGCCGCGCGGCCTCTTCACGCACCCGGTCGTCCGTCTCGGCGTCACCGGCGAAGACCCGCAGAGCCGTGAGCGCCAGGGCGTGCACCACAGCGGTGTCGAGCGGCTTCGCCAGCCACTCCTCGTACCGGACCCGCCACGCCTCGGTGTGACGGCCCGCCCGGCTCAACCCCCGTGCCTCCCAGGGGCGCAACCACCCGTACGTCAAGGACAACGGCCAGTCCGAGGCATCGGGTTCCAGGACACAGGCCCGCTCCAGGTCCATGTTGTCGAGGGTCGCGGACGCGCGGTACAGCAGGAGCGCTTCGCGCCGGTCGGGTGCGAAGGAGTCAAGTACGTCGGACTGGTCACCGAAGTCCGCGGCGTCTTCCGGAGCAAGGCAGGCCAGCAGTGCTTTCGCCGTGGCCCAGTTCGCCGTGCGAGCCCAGGGGGTGAGTACTTCCACAGCCGTCTCGACACGGTCGGCCAGGATCGCGCCCTGCGCTAGGTTCTGCAGTGCCACATCGAGGCACGGGCCGCAGCGGGCGACTTCCTTCTCGCTTTTGGCGCCGTGTGCGGGACAGAACCAACGGCCGCACTGACCGCACAGGTCGCGTCCGGACTCGAGGCAATCCTCGTGGAAACAGAAAAGAGTCTGCTGGCGCGCGCGACCGTCAGGAGGAAAAGTCAACGACCACACGTACCACCCACAGCAGTCGGGCCAGTTTCCTGCGCGAGCCGCGAGTGCCCCGCGCAGGGCGGCATGGCGGGCGTCGATCGTTGCCTGACCGATTTCCATGACACGGTCCCACCGGCGCAGAAGACCGACGGCAACCGCGAAACGTTCCTGAACGTAGGCGACAACGGCCTGCTCGAGCACAGCGGATGGATTCTCGGCCGCCGCACCGTTCCCCTCGGTGCCCCCCGACACGGTGTGCGACACCACCGTTCCCCTCCGGTTCGCCAATGACACGGAAGCCGACGCTGCCTCATGGCCCCCCGACAGACCTCCGCATATGTCGATGCAGCATATGTCTCAGGTGACGTCCGCGAACAGCAGCCGAATCAGATCCGGGTAGGCCTTGCCGACGTCGGCGAGGACCTTCCGCAGGGGCTCGGGCGGGCCGCCCTGTAGCGGTACCAGGGGGCCGACGCGCCCGGGGACGGTCGAAAGATCACCACTGCTGAAGCGCGACTCCGGGGTGGCCGGCGGACGGACCCGATAGGAGCGCCAGACGCTGACAGGATGATTGAGCAGGACGAGATGAGGATCGTCCCACGCGACGAATGTCCATCGGTGCCCGTTCCAGGCCCGGACGAGTACGCAGTCCGCACGCTGTCGCCCGAGCCGGGCGGCAACTCTGGCCGCGACCGGTACCGGATTACCGAAGGAACCCATGACCTCCCAGATCCCGTCCTCGTACGTGACCGACCAGCCCTCGTCCCTGAACTCCTCGATCACCTCCGCATAGGGGTCGTCGTCCCGCGCCAGGGCGATGATCCGCTCCACTTCGCTCCAGGACGCGACGCGGGCGAGCGCCTGCTCCGGTGGCAGCATCAGGTCCTCGGCCCCGGCGGGGTCGGCACGCGCGATCATGCTCCTGTGGTTCTGCCACGCGCGGGCGGCCGACACGTCGTGCTCACCGCCGCCGGTGAAGGTGGCGTCCTGGCTGAGCAAGGTCATCAGTACGGCCGCCACCGCGTCCACTCGACGTCCGGTCTCGGGTGGGTCCTGCTGTTCCGCCGTCCCGTCGTTCGGTGCGCTCTGGAGGGCGAGGGCCTTGAGGAGGACGCTCAGGCCCTCGCGCCAGCTGTGGTCGTCGTCGTCCCAAACCCCTGCGGCCAGGAGCTGGACGTACAGACCTGCCACCAGCAGCCGTACCGGAAGTGGCCGCACCAGCAGCTTCTCGGAGCCGTCGGAGGTGTCGGAGACGACGAGACTGTCGGCACAGCGCCGCACCCAGCCGCGGCAGCGAGCTCGTTGATCAGGGGGAACACAGGGGACGCGAGCCGACCCGTCGGCGGCCGGATCCTCGTCCTCTGCCCCTTCGGGGTACTCCTCGTCCTCCTCCGCGGACACGGCGAAGGTGACCGTCGACACGGTCCACCGGGAGGCCGACGGCTCGGGGAGATCGATCTGCGCGGTACCGAACGCCAGACCGGCCAGTGGAAGTCCGATCATCCGACGGCAGTCGGCGAGGTAGGCGTCCCAGCGGTCGACGCCGCTCGTGACCGCCGTACTCGTCGCGCTTTCCGTCGCGGGGCTCACCCGGGGAGCGGACATGCCGGCGGTGAGCTCGCGCAGGCGCAGCAGGTCCGTCTCGAAGCGCCGCGCCGCACGTTCGTCGGTGAACAACGCCTGTGTGGTGTAGTCGTGGCTCAGTCGGGGCCCACTGTCGTGGGTATGACGGCGTGCGCTGTGTACGGGGCTGTAGACGAAGACCACCGGTGATTCGGCGCTGCTGCCGTCCGGTCGGCGGCAGGTCGCGCGTACGGCCGCGCCGGGCACTTCGGGCATCGGGAAGGAGAAGGCCGACTCGCCGGCGGGGATGGAGCCGATGCCGGTCCAGGAGCCCGGCGATCCGTCCGGGGACGTGCTGATCGCGACGGGGGTCGGCTCGCTGCGGGCCAGGGAGACGTGAAGGCCTTCGCTGTCCGTCTTGGCGCCCAGCAGGACGAGCGCACGACCGGTGCCGGTGGTGAAAGGCCGGAGAGTGCGGCCCTTCAGCACCGAGAGCGCGGTGGTGGGTCCCTCTTCGGGAAGCAGGGGTGAGGTGTCGGCGGAGAGCACGGCGAGTTCGCAGTTGCCCCCTTCCCTGGTGCTCGTGCACAGAGCGGCGCGGGTGAGGTTGGGGCTTCCGGTGAGTGCGTGCCTGCGCTCGCCGATGCGCCACTCGACGAACTTGCCGTGCCGCATCCGCGTCTCTTCGAGGAGTCGGATCCCGGTGGAGCAGCCGTCGAGCGCCCCCTTGACCGTCTCGGCGTCGTAGCTCGACCAGCGGGGCTGGAGACCGAGAGTGACCTGGCCCGGCATCAGGCGGTCGACGAGTGCTCGCAGGGCGTGGGCCTGCGGATCGATGAACGGGGCGTACGCCTGAATCTCGTCCACGGGCCCCGGTGGCAGCTGTTCCACCAGGCTCCGGTGGAGGTTGTGCAGAAGCCGCGGGCCGGTTTCCGGCCCGGCGGGGGCGTTGACGTGTCTTTCGGTCAGGAGGGTCGCCACTTCTCCGAGGTGGCTCGCCGTCCAGGGGGCCATGTCCACGACGGCGGGCAGTTCCTCAAGCCACTCCGCGAGATCGGCGAGCAGGGCGTGCGAGGCGTCGTCCTCGGTCTCCACCACGGTCCACAGCTCGTCGTTGGCTCCCCAGCCGGACAGCGTCGGGTTTCCCGATCCCACGGCCAGCCGACAGGCGTGTTCACCGATCAGCAGGACCACTTTGGGGTGGAAGGCGCCCCGGCAGCCGGCGAGGCCGTGCAAGTAACTGCGGCCTGCCATGCGTACATCGACCGGGTCGTACAGTCCCTGGGCCGCATCACCGATCACCGCGGTGCGTGCGCCCAGGCCACGTGCGACCGGGATCGCGACCCGTTCCAGGAACGGGAGGTCGACGGTGAATCCGAGGAGGAGCACTTCGTGCAGCGGTTGCTTGTCGCCGCGTTCGGCCCATTCACGCAGCAGCGTGACCGGGGAAGCGAAGCGGGTGTGCTGCGCCGCGCTCATCGCTCCGTCTCCAGGATCCTCCGGCCGGAGGCCGTGACGACGTGGCAGCCGTCCCGGACGTCGAAGAGTCCGAGTTGCCGCCCGAAAGAGCCTAGTTGAGGAATGCGCGTACCGATGTCGGAATCTCCCTCGTCGCCGGTCTTGAAGTAGCGCTCGTTGCGCACGTGCAGACGGGAGAAGATCTTCAGCCCACCCGTCGCCGAATCGGTGCGCAGCTTGCCGAGCGCCACCCGGCGGGACTGGGCCAGCATGTCGTCCACCAGCCGGGCCGCCAGGTCGTGGACCGGCCGGTCGGAGTAGTCGCGGATGAGGCCGTCGACCCACGTCGGGTCGAGGAACTCCGCCGAACGACGCTGTCGGCCCAGGAAGACGGCGCGTACGTCGTCGGGCAGGTGCCCCTCCCTGGACCGCAGGGCGCCCACGAGCAGCAACCGGACGTTGGTCATGGGGGCGTCACCGCCCTTCTGGAGAAGTTCTCGTTCGGCCGGCAGCAGCAGCCCGTCCGGACTCTTGAGCGGCGGCAGATCCTCCAGGAGTCCTCGCACACTCCCCTCCGGAGCCTGCTGCGCCAGCCAGTCGCGCAGTTCCTGTGCCGTCCGGTCGGCCTCGCCCTCCTTGGACCCAATGTCGGCCACGAGAGCGGCCCACAGCCTGCGCCAGGCGCCCACGGAGTAATGCCGCAGCAGCAGCCCTCGCCAGCCCGCTGTCTCCGGAATGGCCGCCAGGACGGGATCGGTAGTCATGTCCTCACCGAAGACGACGGCTGAGCGCAGCGTCTCCTGGTACCCGTCGCCGTCATGGCCGTGGAGATCGATCGCCCGGGCGAGGGCACGGAGGGTCGCGCGCCGGGTGCGGTCGGACTCCTCCCAGTCCTTCGGTACGTGGGCTCCTCCGGCACCAGTAGCGGTCAACACCTGCGTCAGCCAACCTCGCTCAGCGGGACAGGGGACACCGAGGGCCGCCTGCTCCGCCGTTTCCAAGGCTGCGAAGGTCACGACTTCCCTCGAAGCGAGAGACAGCAGCGGGGCGAAGAGCTCCTTGACCGCGGCAGGACATGAGTGCCGCCCGGGCCTGAGCGCTCCCTCCCGGACATCCACCGTGCCGAGCATCATGGCGGGCCCACCGTACTGATCCCAAAAACCCCAGCGGCGGGGTGAGTAGGAGTGGTTCAGCTGCTCCTCGTCGGCAGCTCGCGCGAGTTCCAGTTCCTCCGCGCAGAAACGCCGTACCCGATCGACCCCATGAGCGGACCATGCCGCGTGGGTCTCCGCCTGGTGCTGCTGGAGCGCCGCCAGCAGCACCTCGCCTCGGCGAACCAACCGGCGGCACGCGGTGACATCCAAGGCGTTCTGTTCGGCATACGCCGCGATCGCCGCATACATCGAGTGGTAACGGATGTACCGGGTCACCGTGGAAACTCCGGGAACCAAGCGGTCCACTGCCCGCATGACCGGGCCTTCCACCGCCAAGGGGTACCGCCCCGACCGCACACCCAATCCCTCGAGTGCCCATGCCGGCCCACGGACATCCACTGTCACTTGCCACTCCTCGTCGGCTGCCGGAGCGGCGCCTCAGCCGCAGTCACCTGACTCTGCCTCAGGTTAGATGCTGGTGCCGGACGGGATGCCAGTACCGCCGACTGGATTGGGGAAGTTGCCAGGATGCGCCCGATCCCGCCTCGAGGCCGTCCGAGACTTGACCCTCGGCAAGGCCCGGGGCAAGAGCGGTGCCGGCGCGGACGACCGATGCGCCAACTCCATGGGCAGGCGATGAAAGGCTTTGCGGCAACGGGCTCCACATACCGTCCGCATCGACGCACGCCTGTTAGGCCCCGCCATCAATCAGCCCTGTTGCGGCTGGTCGAAGAATCTCGCGAATGCCCCTCGCTCGTCGGTGTGGGGCATCTCTCCCCGGCTCGAAGATCGCCAGGTCACGGCATTTCCGCAGTCCCCCGGCGAGCCCCGTCCGGCCGTCCCGGCTGGCTGGCGGAAGGGGGCGAGCCTAGCGTCGTACTAAAATTTCCGGCTTGTTACGGGCTGGAGCCGGACAACCCCAGGCAGACCTGCGGGCCCGCCAGCGCCCCGGAGGGCTCCGGGAACGAGACGCGAGGACCCGATGGCAGCCACCGACGAGAGCAGCGCTCTCGGCCTGCTCGACGAAGAGATCCGCGAACAACTCGGCGACACGGCACGTTTCTCGGGCGGTCCCGCCCCCTCCCCGCGCACCCTCGTCGACATCCTCGACGCGTCCGTGCGCTCGTACCCCGACGAACCGGCCCTGGACGACGGCACCGCCGCGCTGACCTACCGCGAGCTGGCCGTCGAGGTCGAGCGGCTGCGCCGCCGGCTGGCCGGTGCCGGGGTCGGTCTGGGCGACCGGGTGGGCGTCCGGGTGCCGTCGGGGACGAACGACCTGTACGTCGCGATCCTCGCCGTGCTCGCCGCCGGGGCGGCCTACGTCCCCGTGGACGCCGAGGACCCCGACGAGCGGGCCGAGCTGGTGTTCGGGGAGGCCGGGGTCGGGGCCGTCGTCGGTGCCGGGCACGAGCTGACCGTGCACGGCCGCTCGGGGGCGCCGGCCGCGCGGCCCGGTGCCGGGCACGACGCGTGGATCATCTTCACCTCCGGCTCCACCGGGAAGCCCAAGGGCGTCGCCGTCAGCCACCGCAGTGCCGCCGCGTTCGTGGACGCCGAGGCCGCGCTGTTCCTCACCGACGAGCCGATCGGGCCGGGCGACCGGGTGATGGCGGGGCTGTCCGTCGCCTTCGACGCCTCCTGCGAGGAGATGTGGCTGGCGTGGCGGTACGGCGCCTGCCTGGTGCCGGTGCCGCGCGCGCAGGTCAGGAGCGGTGCCGACCTCGGTCCCTGGCTGGTGGAGCAGGAGATCACCGTCGTCTCGACGGTGCCCACGCTCGCCGCGCTCTGGGAGCCCGAGACCCTCAACGACGTCCGTCTGCTGATCTTCGGCGGTGAGGCCTGTCCGCCCGAGCTGGTGCAGCGGCTGGTGACCGAGGGACGCGAGGTCTGGAACACCTACGGGCCGACCGAGGCGACCGTCGTGGCCTGTGCGGCGCTGCTGGGCGGAGCGGAGCCGATCCGGATCGGGCTGCCGCTGCGCGGCTGGGAGCTGGCCGTCGTGGACGAGGCCGGTGAGCCGGTGCCGATGGGCGGCAGCGGGCAGCTGGTGATCGGCGGCGTCGGGCTCGCCCGGTACCTCGACGCCGAGAAGGACGCGGAGAAGTACGCGCCGCTGGAACCGCTGGGCTGGGAGCGGGCGTACCGCAGCGGTGACCTCGTGAGGGCGGAGCCGCAGGGGCTGGTCTTCCTCGGGCGGGCCGACGAGCAGGTCAAGCTCGGCGGGCGGCGGATCGAGCTGGGCGAGGTCGACGCGGCGCTCCAGGCGCTGCCCGGGGTGGCGGGCGCGGCCGCCGCCGTGCGCACCGCGCGCGGCGGCAACCAGCTCCTCGTCGGGTACGTCGTCCTGCAGGAGGGCTGGGACCGGGCCGCGGCCGTGGACAGGCTCCGCGCCGAGCTGCCGGCCGCGCTGGTGCCGCTGCTCGCGCCGGTGGCCGAGCTGCCGACCCGGACGTCGGGCAAGGTCGACCGGGCCGCGCTGCCGTGGCCGCTGGAGGGCCTGGAGACGGGCGGTCCGGCCGAACGGCTCTACGGCACCGAGGCCTGGCTCGCCGAGCAGTGGACGGCGGTCCTCGGCGTCCCGGTCGGCGGCGCCCGTGACGACTTCTTCGCGATCGGCGGCGGCAGTCTGGCCGCCGCGCAGCTGACGACGCGGCTGCGGACCCGGTACCCGAGCGCCGCCGTGCTCGACGTCTACCAGCGGCCGACGCTGCGCAAGCTGGCCCGGCACCTGGAGGAGTCCGCGCAGGACGACGCTTCCCGGCGCACCGTCGCCCCGGTGCCGCGACGCGCGCAGGTGGTGCAGGTGCTGCTGCTCCTGCCGCTGTTCACGCTGCTGGGGCTGCGCTGGACGCTGGTCCTGGCCGCCGCGGGCAACGTCCTGCCCGCCCACGGCTGGCTGCCGACCGCGCCCTGGTGGCTGGTGGTCGCGGGCGCGCTGCTGTTCTTCAGCCCGCCCGGCCGGCTCGCGCTCGGCGCGGGCGGGGCACGGCTGCTGCTGCGGGGGGTGGCGCCGGGCCGTCACCCACGGGGCGGCGGGGTCCATCTGCGGCTGTGGGCCGCCGAGCGGCTCGTCGAGTTCACCGGGGCGAGCTCGCTGACCGGCTCCTGGCTGCAGCGGTACGCCCGCGCCCTCGGGGCGAGGATCGGGCCGGAGGTGGACCTGCACGCGCTGCCGCCGGTCACCGGCATGCTCAGGCTCGGCCGGGGCGCGGCCGTCGAGTCCGAGGTGGACCTCTCCGGCTGGTGGCTGGACGGCGACCGGCTGGAGATCGGCCCGGTCAGGGTCGGTGCGCACGCCGTCGTCGGCACGCGCAGCGTCCTCTTCCCGGGGGCGCGGGTCGGCAAGCGGGCCGAGGTGGCGCCGGGTTCGGCCGTCGTCGGCCAGATCCCGACCGGGCAGCGCTGGGCGGGCGCGCCCGCGGTCAAGCTCGGCAAGGCCAAGCGCAACTGGCCCAAGGAGCGGCCGGCCCGGAGCCGGGTCTGGCGGGCGCTGTACGGGGCCTCGGGGGCGGGACTGACGCTGCTGCCGGTGTCGGCGGCCGGGGCCGCGCTGCTCGTGGCGTACGCCCTCGTCCCGCCGGACGCCCCGCTGCGGGGTGCCGCCCTGGCGCTGGTCCCGGCCACGCTCGCCTACGGGCTGACGTACGCGCTGCTGCTCCTGGTCGCCGTGCGGCTGCTGAGTCTGGGGCTGCGGGAGGGCACGCATCCGACGCACAGCCGGATCGGCTGGCAGGCCTGGACGGTCACCCAGCTGATGGACCGCTCGCGCGAGACGCTCTTCCCGCTGTACGCGGGGCTTGCGACGCCGGTGTGGTTGCGGCTGCTCGGGATGCGGATCGGCAAGGGCGCCGAGGTGTCGACCGTCCTGGCGCTGCCCAGCCTGACCACGGTCGGCGAGGGCGCGTTCCTGGCCGACGACACGCTGACCGCGCCGTACGAGCTGGGGGGCGGCTGGATGCGGATCGGGCGCGCGGAGATCGGGCGGCGGGCGTTCCTCGGGAACTCGGGGATGACCGCGCCGGGGCGGAGCGTGCCGGACGGCGGGCTCGTCGGGGTGCTGTCGGCGACGCCGAAGAAGGCGAAGAAGGGCAGCTCCTACCTGGGGCTGCCGCCGGTGAGGCTGCCGCGGGCGGCGGCCGGTGGAGACGGGAGCCGCACCTACGAGCCGCCGGCGCGGCTGCTGTGGGCGCGTGCGCTGGTGGAGCTGTGCCGGATCGTGCCGGTGTTCTGCTCGGCCGGTCTCGCGGTGCTGACCGTGGCCGTGCTGTGCGCGCTGGGGGCGTGGGCCCCCCTGCTGTCCGGGCCGGTGCTGCTCGGGGCGGGCGGGGCGGCGGCCCTGCTGTCGATCGTCGCGAAGTGGCTGCTGGTGGGGCGGCACCGCCGCGGGGAGCACCCGCTGTGGAGCGGTTTCGTGTGGCGCAACGAGCTGGCGGACACCTTCGTCGAGGTGGTGGCGGTGCCGTGGCTGGCGGGTTCGGTGCCGGGTACGCCGGTGCTGTCGGCGTGGCTGCGCGGGCTCGGCGCGCACATCGGCCGGGGCGTGTGGGTGGAGAGCCACTGGCTGCCGGAGGCGGACCTGGTGACGCTGGAGGACGCGGCCACGGTCAACCGGGGCTGTGTGCTCCAGACTCACCTCTTCCACGACCGGATCTTGCGGACGGATACTGTGGTCCTCCGTGAGGGTGCCACGCTGGGCCCTGGCGGGATCGTGCTGCCCGGCAGCACGGTCGGGGCCCGTACGACCCTGGGTCCCGCGTCGCTCGTGATGGCCGCGGAGTCCGTCCCGGACGACACCCGCTGGCTCGGCAACCCGATCGAAGCGTGGCGTCCCTGAACGCCGGCCACTCGGAGCCGGACGACGGCACACCGACGGGGAGTGGCAGCACGGCGCAGGGAGCGGACGCGGCAGTGGCAGTTCAGCAGGCAGGCGGGGCGGACCCGTACTTCCCGGCCAACGGTGATTCCCGGTACCGGGTGCACCGCTACGAGCTCACGCTGGACTACCGGCCCGGGCCGAACCGGCTCTCGGGCACCGCCCGGATCAACGCGATAGCGGGGCGTTCGCCGCTCGCCGAGTTCCAGCTCAACCTGGCCGATTTCAAGATCGGCCGGGTCCGGGTGGACGGCAGGCAGGCGCACTACACGCACCGCGGCGGCAGGCTGCGCGTCCGGCCCGCCAAGGCGCTGCGGGCCGGGGCCGCGTTCACCGTCGAGGTGCACTGGGCGGGCAACCCCAAGCCGGTCAACAGCCCCTGGGGCGGGATCGGCTGGGAGGAGCTGGGCGACGGGGCGCTGGTGGCGAGCCAGCCGGTCGGGGCGCCGTCGTGGTACCCGTGCAACGACCGGCCCGCCGACAAGGCGTCGTACCAGATCTCGGTGACGACGCCGTCGGCGTACGCGGTGGTGGCGGGTGGCCGGCTGCTGACCCGGACGACGAAGGCGTCCACGACGACCTGGGTGTACGAGCAGTCCGCGCCGACGTCGAGCTATCTGGTCGGGCTGTCGATCGGCAAGTACCAGACGGTGCTGCTCGGTGATCCGGGGCTCGGCGGGGTGCCGCAGCACGGGCACATACCGGCGGACCTGCTGCCGGAGTTCTCGCGGGACTTCGCGCGCCAGCCGGGCATGATGCATCTCTTCCAACAGCTTTTCGGGCCCTACCCGTTCGACGAGTACGCGGTCGTGGTGACCGAGGAGGAACTCGACGTGCCCGTCGAGGCACAGGGGTTGTCGCTGTTCGGCGCCAACCACGTGGACGGGGCGCGGGGTTCGGAGCGGCTCGTGGCGCACGAGCTGGCGCACCAGTGGTTCGGCAACAGTGTGTCCATCGCCGACTGGCGGCACATCTGGCTGAACGAGGGCTTCGCCAAGTACGCGGAGTGGCTGTGGTCGGAGCGCTCGGGCGGGCGTACGGCGCAGCAACTGGCCGTCGCCGCGCACCGGTCGCTGGCCGCCCTGCCGCAGGACCTGAAGCTGGCCGACCCCGGCCGCAAGTCGATGTTCGACGACCGGCTCTACGAGCGGGGCGGGCTGACCGTGCACGCGCTGCGCTGCGCGCTGGGCGACGAGGCGTTCTTCCGGATGCTGCGCGCCTGGCTCGGCCTGCACCGCGGCGGCGCGGTGACGACCTCGGCCTTCACGGCGCACGCGGCGCGGTTCGCGGACGAGCCGCTGGACGACCTGTTCGACGCGTGGCTGTACGCGACGGCGCTGCCGCCGCTGCCGCGGGCCGACACGCGGGCGGCCGTCTAGGGCCTCTCGTTTGGATCATGCCGGGCTCGCGGGCCCTGGTGCCGCCCCTCGCTGCCCGAAAGGCGTGGGAGGTACCCCCGGCACCGGGCCCCGCTCCCTGATCCGGCCCGATCCAGACGAAAGACCCCAGGCCCTGTCGTCACGGGGCACATCGTCGCGGGGCACATCGTCGCGGGGCCGGCGGGAGCGTGGCGACGGGACCTAGCACAATGGCGGTCATGAGCACGCGTGACTGCCCTTGTGGGCTGCCAGGGACCTATGCGGAGTGCTGCGGCCGGTACCACGCCGGGGCCGTCGCCGCGCCGACCGCCGAGGCGTTGATGCGGTCGCGGTACAGCGCCTTCGTGCGGGGCGACGCGGGGTACCTGCTGCGGACCTGGCATCCGCGGACCCGGCCGGGGCGGCTGGACCTCGATCCGGGGATGCGGTGGACGGGGCTGGAGATCCTCGGCACGGTCGACGGGACCGCGTTCCACGCCACGGGAGTCGTGGAGTTCCGGGCCTCCCACCGGGGCGGCGCGCTGCGGGAGCGGAGCCGCTTCGAGCGGGTGGCGGGGGCCTGGGCGTACGTGGACGGGGAGTTCCCGGAGCCGTAGGGACCGCCCCGGAGCGCGAGGGCTACGGCGCCAGGATGTCGAGTTCCTGGAGCGCGCCGACCGTGATCTCGCGCGTCAGCTTCTCCGCCCGGTCCGCGTCGCGCTCGCGGACCGCCTCCGCGACCCGTACGTGCAGGGTGACGGCGGCCGGGTCGGGGTCCTCGAACATGACCTCGTGGTGGGTTCGGCCCGAGAGGACCTCCGCGACGACGTCCCCGAGGCGGGCGAACATCTCGTTGCCGGAGGCCGTGAGGATCACGCGGTGGAAGGCCACGTCGTGGAGGAGGTAGCCCTCCAGCTGGTGGCCGCGTGAGGTGGCCACCATGCCGAGCGCGCACTCGGTCAGTTCGGCGCACTGCTCCGCCGTGGCGTTGCGTGCCGCCAGGCCCGCCGCGACCGGTTCGACCGCCGAACGCAGGACGGTGAGCGAGCGCAGCTGGTGGGGGCGGTCGGCGCCGGCCAGCCGCCAGCGAATGACCTGCGGGTCGTAGACGTTCCACTCGGCCTTGGGGCGTACGGTCACGCCCACCCGGCGGCGGGACTCGACCAGGTGCATCGATTCCAGGACGCGGACCGCCTCGCGCATCACGGAGCGTGAGACGTCGAAGCGCTGGGCCAGTTCGTCGGTGCGCAGGACGCTGCCCGGGGGGTACTCACCCGCGGTGATGGCGGGACCGAGGGTGTCGAGTACATGGCCGTGCAGACCCCGGCCCGGAATGGTCATGCACTCAGCGTACGCGCCACGTCACGGACTCAAAAAGTCAGACTTATTCGTCACAGACTCTTGAATTCGTCGTACCTAATGGGTTTCAGTGTCGTCGACATCAGGTGTCGAGGAAGACAGCGAGGCAGAGATGCTTACCCCCCACGTCGTCGTGGTGATGGGCGTCGCCGGCACGGGCAAGACCACCATCGGTCCGCTGCTCGCCGCCCGGCTGGGCGTTCCCTACGCCGAGGGCGACGACTTCCACCCGCAGGCCAACATCGCCAAGATGTCGGCCGGAACCCCGCTCGACGACGACGACCGGTGGCCGTGGCTCGACGCCATCGGTGACTGGGCGCACGGGCGGGCCGGGCTGGGCGGGGTCGTCAGCTGCTCGGCGCTGAAGCGGTCGTACCGCGACCGGCTCAGGGCCGCCGCCCCCGGGATCGTGTTCGTGCACCTCTCGGGTGACCGGGCGCTGATCGAGGAGCGGATGGCGCACCGGCAGGGGCATTTCATGCCGACCGCGCTGCTGGACTCCCAGTTCGCCACGCTCCAGCCGCTCGCAGCGGACGAGACGGGGGTCGCGGTCGATGTGACCGGGACGCCCGAGGAGATCACCGAACGCGCCGCGCGGGCGCTCGACGGGCTTCCCGGCACCCGGCGGTAGCCGCCCCGCCCTGCCGGGCGGCAACCCGGCAGCACCCGTAGTACCAGTACCCCCTCTCCCCCATCCCCGTAATGCGTAAGGGACCCCCGTGACCAGACTCAGCGTCGAGATGCTGGCGGCGGACGGTGTCGAGCCGATCACCTCGGCCGGTCATGCCCAGCTGGGCATCGCCGTGCTGGCGGGCATCGCCGTCATCGTCCTGCTCATCACCAAGTTCAAACTGCACGCCTTCCTGGCGCTGACCATCGGCTCGCTCGCGCTCGGCGCGTTCGCCGGGGCGCCGCTCGACAAGGCGATCGCCAGTTTCACCACCGGTCTCGGCGCCACGGTCGCCGGTGTGGGCGTGCTCATCGCGCTCGGCGCGATCCTCGGCAGGCTGCTCGCCGACTCCGGCGGCGCCGACAGAATCGTCGACACGATCCTCGCCAGGGCGGGCGGCCGGTCGATGCCGTGGGCGATGGTGCTGATCGCCTCGGTGATCGGTCTGCCCCTGTTCTTCGAGGTCGGCGTCGTCCTGCTGATCCCCGTCGTGCTGATGGTCGCCAAGCGCGGCAACTACTCGCTGATGCGCATCGGCATCCCGGCGCTGGCCGGCCTGTCCGTGATGCACGGCCTGGTCCCGCCGCACCCCGGTCCGCTGGTCGCGATCGACGCCGTGGACGCCGACCTGGGCGTGACGCTCGCGCTGGGCGTGCTGGTCGCCGTCCCGACCGTGATCATCGCCGGTCCGGTGTTCTCCCGGTTCGCCGCCCGCTGGGTGGACGTCCCGGCCCCGGACCGGATGATCCCGCAGCGGCCCTCGGAGGACCTCGAGAAGCGCCCGGGCTTCGGGGTGACCCTGGTGACGATCCTGCTGCCCGTCCTGATGATGCTGGCCAAGGCACTCGTCGACATCGTCGTGGACGACCCCGAGAACAGCGTGCAGCGCGTGTTCGACGTGGTCGGCTCCCCGCTGATCGCCCTGCTCACCGCCGTCGTCGTCGGCATGTTCACCCTCGGCCGGGCGGCCGGCTTCACCAAGGACCGGCTCTCCTCCACGGTCGAGAAGTCCCTCGCCCCCATCGCCGGCATCCTGCTGATCGTCGGCGCGGGCGGCGGCTTCAAGCAGACGCTGATCGACTCCGGCGTGGGCCGGATGATCCTGGAGATGTCCGAGGACTGGTCGATCCCGGCACTGCTGCTGGCCTGGCTGATCGCGGTGGCGATCCGGCTGGCGACCGGCTCGGCGACCGTGGCGACGATCTCGGCGGCCGGCCTGGTCGCGCCGCTCGCCGCCGACATGTCGACCACCCACACCGCCCTGCTGGTCCTGGCGATCGGCGCCGGCTCGCTGTTCTTCAGCCATGTCAACGACGCCGGCTTCTGGCTGGTGAAGGAGTACTTCGGCCTGAGCGTCGGCCAGAACATCAAGACCTGGTCGGTCATGGAGACCATCATCTCGGTGGTCGCCGGCGGCCTGGTCCTGCTGCTCTCCCTGGTCATATAGCCGCTCTCCCTGGTCATACAGGGGTCGTACGTCACACGGGGGCCGTACGGGCCCGCGGCCACCCAGGTTCACGGGACGGGTCCACCCGCTGTCGGGCGTCAGCGGCCGTACGGTTCGCCGGCGGTCGGCGGTGCCACAGCGGGTGCTCCCGTTCCGCCCGCTCCGGGCTCACCCATCCGGTGCGCATGCCTCGGCGGGCCTCCGGATCACCGCGGGCCATGCCGACGTGACCGGCCAGGACGACGCCGACGGCCGGGGCCGGCCGGTCGTGCACGAAGGTCGCGCTGGTCCGCCAGGCGATCGGGGTCGGGTGGGTGAACCACATGAGCAGCCCGGTGCCGGGCATCACCGCCGTGGCCCGGCGATCCACGCGGCGCGGACCTTCTGGCCGGCGTTGAACCTGCCCGCCGGCCTGGACCCCCGGCGCCGGTCGCGGCGCAGGGCCGCGCGCGGCCGGCGGCGGTCGTGCGGGCCGAAGCGGTCGAGGCGGCCGAGGTCGGCGCGGAGCGCGCGGGAGAGGAGTCCGGCCAGGGCGGGGACGGGCAGGGCGAGGCCGGCCCGCTCGTGGACGCGGACGACCGGTTCGCGGCGGCCGACGAGCTGCGCGAGCCGGGGGACGTGGAGGAAGGCCGCCGTCAGCACGCACACGCCCATGAGCAGGGCGGTCGCACGGTGCACGAGGCGTTCGGACCGTTTCCCGCCGGGTTCCGTCCTCGCTTCCCGCGGGCCGGCGCCGCGGGCGGCGTCCCCTTCCCGCGCCTCGTGTCACCTCACCGGCCGCTTCCGGCCCAGCGCCGCCGTGCGGGCCGCGTGGAAGGCGGCGTACGGGTCGCGGTCGGGGTAGGCCCAGGGGGCCGGGGTGACGTGGTCGCCGATGCGACGGAAGAGGGCGGCGGCCTCGGCGGGCAGACCCTCGCAGAACCTGGCGTGGGCGAGGAAGTTCAGGTCGACCAGGCGGCGGGGGTGATCGTCGTGCTCCCACTCCAGCCACCAGTCGAAGGCCGCCTTCATCACGTCGGCGGCCCGGTGGTCGCGCCAGTGCGGGGCGGTCGTCGGATCGGCGGGGGCGTGGCCGCGGACGGCCAGGGCCCGGTAGCGCTCGGCGAGCGCGACGATCGGGAGGATGGCCAGCGGGGAGTCGGCGGGTGCCTGCTCGGCCGCCCAGGCGGCGAACTCGTACACCTCGTGCAGCGGGTCCGGGCCGGCGTCGGCGCGGCGTTCGGCGAGCAGGGCGACCATCCGGTGATGGGCGTGGTGGTGGTCGCGGTGGCGGGAGCGGACCTCCTCGAAGAACCGGACGGCGTCGGCGGTGCCCTCGCGCTCCAGCATCAGCAGGCCGAGCCAGGGGGTGGGGTCGGCGGGCGCCGCCGCGGCGGCGGCCCGGCAGGCCGCGCGGGCGGCGGCCGGGGTCTCCCCGCCGCGCCGGGCGCGCCCGACCTGGGCCAGGGCGAACAGGACCGCGGCGTCGGCGGAGCCGGGCTCGGCGAGCAGCCAGGCGTGGGCCAGGGCGGCGGCGTCCGGTGCGAGGGCGAGGACGGTGATCCGGTGTCCGCGCCGGTCCCAGTCGTCGCCGGTGCGGGCGAGCAGCGAGCGGGCCGCCTGCCGGCGGTCCAGGGGCGGCGCGGCGCGGACGGAGGCCAGCTCGGCGTCGTCGAGCGCCGCGTGGCCGGGCTCGGCGTGACCGAACACGGCGTCGTCGAGCGCCGCGTCGGCGGTCGGGGCCGGACGCTCCTGGCTCCGGGCCGGGGGCAACGGGGGTCGGGACACCGCGGGACTTCCTCATCCTCCTCGGTGACGGGCCGGGCAGGCGGCCGCGCGCGTCTCGGGCGGCGGGCCCGTCATCGGCCCGCAATCGACCGATCACCCACAGCAAAGCCCCAGCCGACGACCGGCGTCAAGCGCCGGGGTCACATGACGGAGGTCAACTCCTCCCCGGGGGAGGAAACTTGACCGGCACCGTGGCTGGTCGCAGCGGGGGTCGCGGGGACGAATGTGGCGTACGCCATGGCGCTGCCCGCTCCGGTCCCGCAGCATGGCCGTACGGTCGCTCCGCGCCGCCCCCGGTGCCGCGACCGTGCGCGGCGCCCGTGAGCGGGCGCTCGCCGAAGTGCACATTCCGGGCAGTCCGGGGCGCCGAGCGCGCCGGGAGGCCACAGTCGGTCACCACCCTCCCCGTGGCCCCACCCGACGATCGAGGTACGCAGCGTGTCGGTTCTGGTTCTGGTTCTCGCCGTGAGCGCCGCCTGCTGTCTGGGCTTCGGATTCGTCCTCCAGCAGAACGTGGCCCAGAAGGCGCCCCTCGGCGACTTCCTCTCGCCCCGGCTGCTGCTCGACCTGATGCGCGTACCGCGCTGGCTCGGCGGCATCGGGCTGATGGTGGCCGGCATGGCGCTCGGCGCCGCCGCCCTGGGCCAGGGCGAGCTGTCCCTGGTCGAGCCGCTCCTGGCGACGAACCTGCTGTTCGCCCTGGCCCTCTCCCGCCACCAGACCAGGCAGCCGCTGGGCCGGCAGGGCTGGGCGGGCCTGCTGCTGCTCGCGGGCGGGGTGAGCGCGTTCATCGTGGCGGGCGAACCGCGTGGCGGCGCGGCGCTCTCCGGCCCGCTGCGGCAGTGGCTGATCATCGGCGTGATGGTCGGACTGGCCCTGCTGTTCGCCGCCTGCGCCAAACGCTCCCGGCTGTCCGCGGCCCCGGTGCTGCTGGCCCTCGCGGCCGGGCTGCTCTACGGCGTCCAGGACGCCCTGACCCGGATCAGCGGGGAGCGCTTCTCCGAGGGCGGCCTCGCCGGGCTGTTCACCGGCTGGCAGCCGTACGCCGTGCTGGCGCTCGGGGTGACCGGTCTGGTGCTGGTGCAGAGCGCGTTCGAAATGGCGCCGCTGCGGATGTCGCTGCCCGCGCTGACCGCCGCCCAGCCGCTGGCCGGGATCGTCTGCGGGGTGGGCTTCCTCGGGGACCGGCTGCGCGCCGACGCGGGCGCGCTGGCCTGGCAGGCGGCGGGGCTCGCGGCGGTCGTCGGCGGCATCGTGCTGCTCGGGCTGCATCCGGCGATGCCGCAGGGCGGGGCCCGGCGCGAACGGGTGTCCGACCTCCAGCCGCTCTGACCCCCGGCGGCTCCGACCTCCGGCGGCTCCGACCTCCGGCGGCTCCGACCTCCGGCCGCTCCGCCGCCCAGGCCGTCCTGCCGCCCCGGCCGCCCGGCCCTGCTTGGATGGGCGCATGAGCGCTGCTGACGAGATCCTCGACGTCGTCGACGAACACGACCGGGTGGTGGACCGCCTGCCGCGCGGGCAGGTGTACGCCCGGGGCCTGCGCCACCGCTGCGTCTTCGTCCGGGCCAGGGATGCCGAGGACCGCCTCTTCGTCCACCGCCGCACCGCCACCAAGCTGGTCTTCCCCTCGCTCCACGACATGTTCGTCGGCGGAGTGGTCGGCGCGGGCGAGAGCTACGACGACGCGGCCCTGCGCGAGGCCGAGGAGGAACTCGGCGTGAGCGGCCTGCCGCGTCCGGAGTTCCTCTTCAAGTTCCTCTACGACGGCGGCGCCCGCGGGAGCTGGTGGTCGGCCGTGTACGAGGTGCGCTGCGAGCTGCCGGTGAGCCCCCAGGTGGAGGAGGTCGCCTGGCACGCCTTCCTCACCGAGGAGGAGGTCGAGAGCCACCTGCGCGACTGGAAGTGGGTGCCGGACGGTCTCGCGGCGTACGAACGGCTCAGGGCGCTGCGGGCGGCGGACTGAGGCGCGGCGGGCACACGGACGGGCGCCGGGTGGGGGCCGCGGACCGAGCGGGGGGCACACGGGCGGGCGCCGGGTAGGGTCCGACGCGTGAGCGAGTTCGTGCGGAACGTCCGGCTGTGGTTCGCGCCCGAAGAGGTCCGGCGGGAGGGGGTGACGCCCGACTACCGGTTCTCGCTGGCCAACGAGCGCACCTTCCTGGCCTGGCTGCGGACCGCGCTGGCGCTGGTCGGCGGCGGGTTCGCGGTGGACCAGTTCCTGCCGGACCTGCGCTGGGGCTGGCGGGTGGGGCTGGCCCTGGCGCTGCTGGCGGCCGGGGTGCTGTGCGCCCTGCGGGCGGTGAACCACTGGGTGCTCTGCGAGCGGGCCATGCGGCGGGGCGAGGACCTGCCGGTGTCGCGCTTCCCCGCGCTGCTCGGCGTCGTCGTCGCCGTGGTGGCCGTCGCGATGGTCGTCGCCGTACTGCTCGGGTGGGAGGGGTGAACGGCGACCGCGATCCGGGGCTCCAGCCGGAGCGGACCCGGCTCGCCTGGCGGCGTACGACGCTGTCGGGCACCGTGGCCGCCGTGCTCGGGGCGAAGACGGCGCTGCAGGACGGCGCGTCGGCGCCCGCGGTCACCGCGTGCGTGGCGTGCTGCCTGCTCTGGCTGGTTCTCCTCGTCCTGGCCCACCACCGCATCCGCGTGCTCGCGTCGACGACGACACCCCCGGCCCTGCACCCCCGTCGCGCCACCGCGGCGGTCCTGTGCACGGTGGCGCTGGCGGTGTGCGCGGCGGCGCTGGTGGTGTGAGCGGCGGCCCCGACGGTGTGCGCGGCGGCCCCGGCAGCAGGTACGACGACGTCGGCGGTGCGAGCGGCGGCCCCGGCAGCGGGTACGACGACGTCGGCGGTGCGAGCGGCGGCCCCGGCAGCGGGTACGACGACGTCGGCGGTGCGAGGCGCGGCGCCGGACGTGGTCGCGAAGGAGGGGTGCGCGCCCGGGGGAGGCTCAGTCCTGCGTCTCGTCCGGCCAGTCCACCGTCACCACGATCTTCCCGCGGGTGCGGCCCTCCTCGTTCCGGCGGTAGGCGTCCGCCGCCCGTTCCAGGGGGAACGTCTCCGACACGTGGACCGACACCACGCCTTGTTCGGCCAGTTCCGCCAGGCGGCTGAGGTCCTCGGCGTCGGGACGCACGAAGAAGTAGCGGCCGCCGTAGTCGACGACGTCGCCGTCGGCGATCGACACCAGGCGGCCCTCGGGGGCCAGCAGGTTCGCGGAGGTCTGCAGGGTGTCCCCGCCGACCGTGTCGAAGGCCGCGTCCACGCCCTCCGGAGCGAGCCCCCGCACCCGTTCCGCCAGGCCGTCGCCGTAGGTCACGGGCTCGCCGCCCAGGGACCGTACGAAGTCGTGGTTCGCCTCGCTCGCCGTGCCGATCGCGCGGGCGCCCAGATGGTGGGCGAGCTGCACGGCGATGGAGCCGACGCCTCCGGCGGCCGCATGGATCAGGACGGTCTCGCCGCGCCTGACCCCCAGGGCCTTGTACAGGACCTGGTAGGCGGTGAGGCCGACCAGCGGCAGGCCCGCGGCTTCCTCCCAGGTGAGGTTGCGCGGCTTGCGGGCGAGGGTGCGCACCGGGGCGGCGACGTACTCGGCGAAGGTGCCGCGGGAGAGGAAGTCCTCGCGGACGTAGCCGATCACCTCGTCGCCGACCGAGAACTCGGTGACCGCCGCGCCCGGCCGGACGACGACGCCGGAGACGTCCCATCCGGGGATCACGGGGAAGACGGCGTCGAGGACACCGTCGAGGTGGCCCGCCCGGCATTTCCAGTCGACGGGGTTGACGGCGGCCGCCCGTACCTTGACCAGCACGGTGTCGGGGCCGACCTTGGGGTCGCGGACCTCACCGTACTCGAGAACCTCGGGACCGCCGTACCGGCTGTAGCTGATGCCCTTCATGCCACCGACCCTCCGGGGTACTCGCACGCCACGCAAGCCGGACGCCCGGACGTGCGCCGTTCGCGTGGCAGCCCGTCCGGCGTCGTCCCCGTATCCCCGAAGGTGAGCGCCATGACCACCCTCCACCAGGAACACACGGCCCACTCGCACGCGCACGGCCCCGGCTGCGGGCACACCCCGGTGCCGCACGGCGACCACGTCGACTACGCGCACGACGGGCATCTGCACCGCGAGCACGGCGGCCACTGGGACGAGTGCGAGCCGGGCGGGCACCTGCCCCACGCGGTGCACGAGCACCGGCACGGCCCCGGCTGCGGGCACACCCCGGTGCCGCACGGCGACCACGTCGACTACGCGCACGACGGGCACCGGCACGCCGCGCACGAGGGCCACTGGGACGACCACTGAGGCGGCCCCGCGCCCGTCCGGAAGACCTGCTCCGAGCGTTTCGCGACGGCTCCCCGGCTTCTGGCCGGGGAGCCGTCGTGCCCTCGTGGCCCCGATCACTTCGGGTGTCCCCTCTGGACGTACATACCGACCGGTCGGCATCATGGGGCGAGTTCCCGTCCGCCCGTCCGTAGGAGCGACGTATGACCCCCGACCACCCGCCCGGACTCGACCTCGGCCGGCTGCGCGCCCTGCTCGACCGTGAGCACCCCGGCCTGGTCGACGGCCCCCTCACCGGCCGGCTGATCGAGGGCGGACGGTCGAACCTGACCTACGCGGTCACCGACGGCGGTTCCCGGTGGGTCGTCCGACGGCCCCCGCTCGGCCACGTCCTGGCCACCGCGCACGACATGCGGCGCGAGCACCGGGTGATCGCGGCCCTGCACCCGACCAGCGTGCCGGTGCCGCGTCCGGTGCTGCTGTGCGAGGACGAGGAGGTGCTGGGAGCGCCCTTCTACGTCATGGAGTTCGTCGAGGGCACCCCGTACCGCACGGCCGACCAGCTCCTCCCGCTCGGCCCGGAGCGCACCCGCGGCGCGGTGCTGTCGCTCGTGGACACCCTGGTGGAACTGCACGCGGTGGACCCGGCCGAGGTGGGCCTCGCCGACTTCGGCCGCCCCGAGGGCTTCCTCGACCGGCAGCTGCGGCGCTGGGGCAAGCAGCTGGACGCCTCCCGCAGCCGCGACCTGGCCGGCATCGACGAGCTGCACGCCGTGCTCGGCCGGTCGCTGCCCTCCTCCCCCGCCCCCGCGGTCGTGCACGGCGACTACCGCCTCGACAACGTCCTGATCGGCGAGGACGACACCATCCGGGCGATCCTCGACTGGGAGATGTCGACGCTCGGCGACCCGCTGACCGACCTGGGCCTGCTGGTGATGTACAGCGTGCCGCTGGAGGTCCCGCAGTCCCCCGTCTCCACCACCGCCTCGGCCCCCGGGCACCCGGCCCCGGCCGAGCTGGTCGAACGGTACGCCGCGCGCTCGGGGCGCGACGTGTCGGCCGTCTCCTGGTACACGGCGTTCGCCTGGTTCAAACTCGCCGTGATCCTGGAGGGCATCCACTACCGCTACACGCTGGGCCAGACGGTGGGCCGCGGCTTCGACCGCATCGGCGAGCTGGTCCCCGTCTTCATCCACCACGGTCTGAACACCCTCCAGGAAGGCTGACGCCATGGACTTCGCGTTCGACTCGCGCACCGAGGAACTGCGCGCCAAACTGCTCGCCTTCATGGACGAGTACGTGTACCCGGCCGAGGCGGTCGCCGAGGAGCAGCGGGCCCGGCTCGCCTCTCCGTGGGACACCCCGGCCGTGGTGGAGGAGCTGAAGGCCGAGGCCCGCCGCCAGGGGCTGTGGAACCTCTTCCTGCCCGACGCCGAGTACGGCGCCGGCCTCACGAACCTCCAGTACGCGCCGCTGGCCGAGATCACCGGCCGCTCCCCGCAGCTGGCGCCGACCGCGCTGAACTGCGCCGCGCCGGACACCGGCAACATGGAGGTGCTCTCGCAGTTCGGCGACGAGCGGCAGCGCAAGCAGTGGCTGGAGCCGCTGCTGGCGGGTGAGATCCGCTCGGCGTTCGCGATGACCGAGCCGGAGGTGGCCTCCTCCGACGCCACGAACATCACCACGCTCATCGAGCGGGACGGCGACGAGTACGTCATCACCGGCCGCAAGTGGTACATCTCCGGGGCGATGAACCCGGACTGCTCGGTCTTCATCGTGATGGGCAAGACGGACCCCGACGGGCCCGACATCCGCCGTCAGCAGTCCATGGTGCTGGTGCCCCGTGACACACCGGGGGTGACCGTCGAACGGGCGATGAAGGTCTTCGGTTACGAGGACCACTACCACGGCGGCCACGCCGAGGTGGTCTTCGACCACGCGCGCGTGCCGGTCACCCACCTGATCGGCGAGGAGGGCGGCGGTTTCGCCATCGCCCAGGCCCGGCTCGGTCCGGGCCGGATCCACCACTGCATGCGGCTGATCGGCATGGCCGAGCGGGCGATCGAGCTGATGTGCCGCCGGGCCGTCTCGCGTGAGGCGTTCGGCAAGGCGCTGGGGCAGCAGGGTGTGGTGCACAACTGGATCGCCGACGCGCGCGTGACGGTCGAGCAGTTGCGGCTGCTGGTCCTCAAGACGGCCTGGCTGATGGACACGGTGGGCAACCGGGGGGCGCACACGGAGATCCAGTCGATCAAGATCGCGACGCCGCGGGCGGTCGTGGACATCATCGACCGGGCGATCCAGTTGCACGGCGCGGGCGGCGTCAGCCAGGACTTCCCGCTGGCCGAGCTGTACGCCGGGGCGCGGACCCTGATGATCGCCGACGGCCCGGACGAGGTGCACCAGCGGTCGCTGGCGCGGCGGGAGCTGAAGAAGTACCTGTAGCGGCGGGTGGCACCGGGAAGGCCCCGTCGCCAGGGCCTTCCCGGTGTGCTGGTTCCCATGCCGTGCGGTCGGGCGCCGGGGGCTGGTCCCCCGTCGTCGTCCCGGTCGTCCCGAGTGCCTTCCCGCGCGCGTTCTCCCGGGTGGCCGTCAGGGGCGCAGCGCCCGCAGCAGCAGGTCGGCCAGGTGGTCGGCGACCTCCTGGGGGCTCATGGGACCGTCCGGCCGGTACCAGGTCGACAGGTGGTGCACGGACCCGAAGTGGTAGTCGACGATCAGGTCGGCCGGGGTTGCCCTCGAGAAGACACCGCTGCGCTGGCCCTCCTCGATGAGGGCGCGGAACCGCTCGTGGTAGCGGCGGCGCTCGGCACGGACCTGCTTGTTCTTCTCGGGGCTGAGGTGGTGCATCGAGCGGAAGAAGATCGACGCGTCGTCGAGGTTCTCGATCGTCGTGACGACCACGTCGGCCGCGGCGCCCCGCAGCCGCTTCTCGATCGGCTCGTCGGCGTTCGCGAAGGCGTCCAGGCGTTCCTGCTGGACGCGCAGCACGCGCGCGTACACCTCGTGCAGCAGGTCGTCCTTGGAGCCGAAGTAGTGGTACAGCGCTCCCTTGGTGACGCCCGCCGCCTCGACGATCTCCTGGACCGAGGTGCGGTCGTAGCCCTGCTCCGCGAAGAGCCGGGTGGCGGCGGCGAGGAGCCGCTGCGGAACAGGAGCCTCTGCACCGTCCGTCGTCCTGGGCACTGCCGCCACCTGCCTTCCGTTCGCCTTACCGACTGCCCTGCGTGCGGGAACGCAGTTCCCGCCGGAGGATCTTCCCACTAGCCGTCTTCGGCAGGTCGGGCAGGATCTCCACCTGCCGCGGGTACTTGTAGGCGGCCAGTCTCTCCCTGCAGTGCGCGGCGAGTTCGTCCGGGTCCGCGCCGGCGCCGGGACGCAGGCTGATGTACGCCTTCACGGTCTCCCCGCGGTACCCGTCGGGCACCCCGACGACGGCCGCCTCGCGCACCGCCGGGTGGGTGTACAGCACGTCCTCGACCTCGCGCGGCCAGACCTTGAAGCCGGACGCGTTGATCATGTCCTTCTTGCGGTCCACGACGTACAGCCAGCCCTGTTCGTCCATGAAGCCGATGTCGCCGGTGCGCAGCTCGCCGTCGGGGAAGGTCTCGGCGGTGGCGTCGGGGCGGCGCCAGTAGCCGGGGACCACCTGGGGGCCGCGTACGACGATCTCGCCCTGCTCGCCGAAGGGCACCTCCTCGCCCCGGTCGTCGACGATCCGGACGACCGTGTCGGGGCCCGGCACGCCGACCGCGAGGGTCCCGGAGGCCGGGTCGACGGGCGCCTCCCGGTGGGGCGGGACGGAGGCGCAGGGGGCGGTGCACTCGGTGAGTCCGTAGCCGTTGCGGATGTACGGCCCGAAGCCCGCCCGGAACTTCTCCACCAGGGCCGGCGGCAGCGGGGCACCGCCGGAGGAGATGTTCACGAAGGAGGAGAAGTGCTCGCGCGTGGCGGCAGGGTGGGCGGCCAGCGCCATGAAGGCGGTGGACGGGCCGACCGTGTAGTGCGGGCGGTGCTCGACGAACGCCTCCAGGACGACGCCCGCCTCGAACCGGTACGTCAGGACGAGCGTGCCGGCGCTGTCGAGGCAGGCGCCGAACTGGCAGACCATGCCGGTGATGTGGAACAGCGGCGCGAGCGCGTGGTAGACGGGCGCCTCGGGCAGGTGCAGGCCGGTGCGCTGCCGTTCGGCGTTGTACATGATGTTGGCGTGCGTGTTGGTGGCGCCCTTCGGTGCGCCGCTGGTGCCCGAGGTGTAGCTGATCAGGGCGGTGTCGGCGGCGGCCGGGTCGCGGTCGGCGGGCGCCGGGTGCCCGGCGCGGGCGACGGCGGTGAGGTCGTCGGCGTCCCGGGCCTGCGGCAGCCGTTCGAAGCCGAGGACGCGCGGGTCGCCGCGGGTCTGGAAGTCCAGCTCGCACGCCGTCAGCACGATCCGCACCGGCGAGTCGGCGGCGGTCCCGCGCAGATACGACTCCCAGGCGCGGTCGGCGCAGATCAGCGCGGCCACCTCGCCGTCCCGCAGGACGTGGGCGACCTCGCCCGACTTGTACATGGGGTTGACGGGGACGACGGTCGCGCCCGCCTTCCACGCGCCCAGCACGGCGAGCACGAAGTGCGGGGAGTTCTGGAGCAGGACGGCGACCCGGTCGCCCCGCTCCAGGCCGCGGGCCGCCAGGTGCCCGGCGACGGAGTCGCTCAGCTCGTCCGCCTCGCGGTAGGTGAGGCGGCCGTCGAAGTAGGCGAGGAAGGCGCGGTCCGGGGCCTTCGCGGCGGACCGGCGCAGGGCGTGCACCAGGGAGTCGGCCGGGTCGACGGGGCCGCGCTGGACCTCGTCGAGGAGGTCCAGCCAGGGTTTGGCCGCGTAGCGGGAGGCGGTCACCCGGCGGCCTCCCACTTCTGCTGGATGTGGTTCATGGTGGCCAGCCAGCGGTCGGGGTCACCGGCCCGCGCCTGGTAGTACCCGGCGACCTCGGGGTGCGGCAGGATCAGGAAGCGGTCCTCGGCCATCCCCGCGAAGAGGGCGTCCGCCACGTCCCGCGGCTCGATCGCGGTGGGCTTGAGCACGAGGTCGCCCGCGCTGCCGGTGGCGTCGAGCATGTCGGTGCGCACGCCCTGGGGACAGATGGCGTGGACCTTGATGCCGCGGTGGCGGTAGGTCAGCGACAGCCACTCGGCGAAGGCGTACGCGCCGTGCTTGGTCACGCTGTAGGGCGCGGCACCGATCATGGTGAGCAGGCCGGCGGCGGAGACGGTGGAGACGAACCGGCCCGAGCCGCGCTCCAGCCAGTCGGGGATCAGGGTGTGCGCCGCGCGGACGTGGGCCATCACGTTGACGTCCCAGGCCAGCGCCCACACCGACTCGTCGGCCGCCTCGGAGCCGCCCGAGCCGACACCGGCGTTGGCGCAGTAGATGTCGACGGTGCCGCCGAGTGCCTCGCGGGCGTCCGTGATGATCGCGGAGGCGTCGCCCGGCACGGCGGTGCCGCCGATCTCCTCGGCGACGGCCTTCGCCCGGTCCGCGTCGAGGTCGTTGACGACGACCCGCGCCCCCTCGGCGGCGAAACGGCGGGCGAGCGCGGCCCCGATGCCGCCTCCAGCCCCGGTGACGACGACTCCAGCACCTCGAACGGCTTCCACCATCGATCTCCTTCGACCCGGCTCCGGTCTGACTTCCGGCCGTCAGACTAACCGGTCGGTATGTTCCGGGAAAGGGTCGGCGCGGCACGGGCGTAGGACGTGGGGCCGTGTCGGCGCCCGGCTCCGCCGCGGGACGCCGGGCGGCCCTTCCCCCGCGTCCGGCCCCGCCCCGGGAGCCGGCCCGCATCCGTCCGGACGGACCCCGCCCACGGCTGCGACGGCGTCCCCGCCTTCCGCCGGGTGCGCCGGAGGTGCCCGCCGTACCGGTGAGCGGGGCGCACGGCGACGCCGTGCGCCCCGGACCGGTCCGGGGGGTCACCGGTGGGAGGTGAACTCCACGACCTGCTGGTAGGTGGGCCGGTTCTGCCAGCTGATGCCGCCGTGCTTGATGCCGCCGAGGGTGCGCTGGACGATCGAGTCGGCGCACCACTGGTTGCCCGCCGCGCACAGCGTGTCGCCGGGGTACACCTGGGCCGCGGTGCGGCCGGCCGCCTGCTTCAGGGTGGACAGGAGGATGTCGCGGCAGGCGCCGAGGTCGCCGCCGCCGCAGTACGTGCGGCCCAGCGCGCCCCGCACCGGCTCACCGAGCACCGCCCGGATGTCCTTGTCGACATAGCTCCACCAGCCGTACTGGAAGGCGCTGCCGGCGTGCGCGCCGGTCGGGCCGTGTGCGGCCGAGGGGGTCTCGTCGATGGGCAGGTTGTGCGTCATGGCGGTGTAGAGCGCGGTGCCGAGACCGGGTTCGAACTCCGCCTTCACCAGCAGCGGCCACCAGGCGTCGAGGATGCGGACGGCGTCCGCGTCGGCGTACGTCTTCGAGCCGGCCGTGGTCTCCGTGCGCCGGCCGCCCGCCGCCAGCCAGGTACGGAGCCTGGCGACCGCGGCCGAGGCCGTGGTGTCGGTGACCGGGGAGGTGTCGATCACCTTCAGCAGGTCGGGCAGCACGTCCTGGGCGCGCAGATCGGCCAGTGCCGCGTCCGCCATCGCCTTCGTCAGCGACGCCCGCGTGACGCCACCGGCCTGGACCAGCTTCTTCACCCGGTCCTCCAGCAGGTTGCCGCGGTGCACCGAACCGTTGCCCCAGGACGCGGTCGCGTAGTCCTCGGCCTGCTTGTTGTTCCAGGAGATGTAGTAGTCCTGGTCGACGGAGTTGGGGTGCGCCGACGCGGGCGTGTACGCCGCGGTGTTGGTCGTCGGCTCCCAGTCGCGCCACTCGTACGCCGGCTGCGCCCAGACCGGGAACTCGGCGTCGACGCCGCTCGCCCGGACCGGGTTGTCGCCGCTGTTGTAGTAGGCGGTGTGCTCGGAGTCGGCGTAGAACCAGTTGAAGGTGAAGTTGATGTGCTGCACCGCGCTCTGGAAGGACTGCGGTCCGGTGACGTGGGACGGGTCGTTCAGCATCTGGAAGCCGATGATGGAGTCGACCTCGTGCAGGAACGACGAGCGCAGCGTGGTGTAGGCGACCTTCTTGCCGCCGACGGTCGCGCGGTACTCGACGGGCCCGTACGCGGTGCGCCAGACGCGCATCGTGTACGAACCGGCCGCGGTGCCGTCGGCGGTGGTCGGCTTCCAGGCGTTCTTCTGCTCGATCTTCTCCATCGCCGTGCAGGTGCCGCGGTACAGGTAGTGGTGGTCGTCCTGGCACAGCTCGACGGCGTAGGTGTCGATGATGTCCTGGCCGGAGGTGGTGGCGCTCCAGGCGTAGTCCTGGCCGCGGCCCAGCTCGACGTACATGCTCAGGCCCGCGAAGGAGGCGCCGCGGGCGCTGATGCCGGGGCCCTGGATCTCCTGGAGCAGCAGGAGCTGCGGGGCGAAGTAGCCGGTCTGCGGGCCGAAGACGGCGACCGGGTGGCCGCTCGCCGTGTGATCGCCGCTGACCACGAGGGCGTTGGACATGCCGCGCCTGGCGGAACCGGTGGCGGCCGCGGCCGCCGTGCCGGAGGCCCCGGTGGCCGCGGCGCCGGCCGCGCTGCCCGTCCGGTCGTGGACCAGCGGTTCCTCGACCACCGAGCCGGGGTCGGGCAGGGCCTCGCCCTGCGGGTCCTCGGGCCGGACGGCGTAGGGGAAGCTCTTGCCGTCGTGCAGGGTCATGACGGCCTCGGGGTCGTTGCGCTCGCGGAAGGACTCCCAGACCGCGGTGCCCTGTTCGACGCCGTACCTCTCCTGGGCGGCGAGCAGTGATATCGCGTTGTCGACCTCGCCGCCGCCCCCGGCCCCGAAGAGGGCGCCGATGACCGAGGCGAGCGCCACCAGATCGGTGATCTTGAAGTGGTCGATGGTGCCCGCGTTGGTGATTGAGTCCTTGTGGCCCGTCAGGACGTATTCACCGGGGAAGTAACGGCCGCTGTCGGAGGCGTCGATGTAGGCGTTGATGCCGGCGAGGTAGGCGTTGGCGTCGTCCAGGGCCTGCCGGCCGCGGGCGCCGTTGGTGGCGACCGCGTTGTCGATCTGGGCCTGGAGGTCGGCCTCGGAGTAGGGGGCGTGCCGCCAGAACTGCTGTTCCAGACCCTGGTTGGAGGGATCGCCGCCCGCGAAGGAGGTGAGCTGGCCCCGGCCGACGTGCCGGAAGACGTCCATGAGCCACAGCCGGTCCTCGGCGGCCGCGTAACCGGCGCCGAACTCGGTGCCGTATCTGGTGGTACCGGTGATGTGCGGTACGCCCGTCTTCTTGTCGCGGACGATCGTCACGTCGCCGCGGCCCGCGGGCTTGACGGTGGAGGCGACTTGATCGGCGGGGACCCCGAAGGACGCGTCGTTGAAGAACGTGTTGATCGTGGAGTTGGTGAGCGTCGAGTAACCCTTGGCGAGGTCGGCGTAGGGGCCGAGCTGGTCCCCGGCGTGCGCGGGCTGGACGCCGAAGGCCTGGTTGAGCAGGATCTGGGCCAGCGTGGCGTTGCCGTTCTGGCCGGGCGGCAGGATGTCGGAACACTGGTTGCCGCAGTGGTCGTTCGCCGCCGTGACCTCGGCCGCCGCCGCCGTCCGGGAAAGAGGCGACAAAAGTCCGGCGATCAGGGCGCATACGGATGCGGTCTTCAGGAACCCGGGGATTCTGCCGGGAGTTCTCAGTCTGTCGAGTGCGGTGCGGGAGGTTCGCCGTGGCATCGGCAACTCCTAGCGACGGGGGTGGCGGAGAAGTTACCGCCGGTATCCCCGGAGTTGAAGCTGAACATGCGTCACTTTTTGGAGTCGCCTCATCCGGCTCGTGGAGGGAATCGGAAAGAGGATGGACGGGAAGGGAGCCGAATCGCGTGTCGATACGTCTATTCGACGACGTCCGTGCGACGACGCCGAAGTGACCGAAGTACAGGTGCGAATGTGACGGAGGTGCAAGGCGATGGCCGGTTTCCGGAGTCTGGCGAGACAGGTGCGCGACCCGCGGTGCGATCTGGCACTGCGGCGCTATTCGCTCCGCAAGTGCCTTGAGCGGTTCGCCCCCTACGGGCACAGGGCGACCTGGGACCATCTGTGCTCGCGTGCCGGGTTCGGTCCCGAGGACCGCTCCCCCGATCCGGCGCGGCTCGTGGCCGCACTGGACGAGCTGGAGGAGGCACGTGCGGTGTGGTTGGCCTACGAGGTCGAGTTCGCCGACCGCCGCAGGAAGGAGAAGCACGACGGACTGCGCCGGCCGGGCAGTGTGGACGACTGGCACCGGATGACCTGGGGCGGCTTCGGTGTGGCCTGGTGCGACGACCCGCGGGTCCACCCCCGTGAACCACTGGCGGAGGTGCTGCGCCGGCTGATCGCCGCGCTGGAGCGCGAGCCGGGCTCCGACTGCCCGGTGTGCGGCGGCGAGCGGCTCGTGTGGAGGTACGACCTGGACCACGAACCGTCGTCCGGTCCGGTCTGCGCGGACTGCGGGATACTCGTCCCGCGCCCCGTGCTCACGCCCGAGGCCCTGGCGTACGCCAGGCGCGGACGGCGGCTGCTCATGTCGGCCTGATCTTGCTCCGGGACGGGAGATCCCGAGTGAACGGCGGGGGTGCGCCGGGATGCCGCACCCCCTGTTTTCCCGCCTGCTTCTTTCGCCTGCTTTTCCGCTGCGGTGGAACAGGGCGGATGTCAGGGGCGGGTGACATCCTCGAGGCATGGTGCAGGTCTGTCTGAACGGAGCGCGGGGTGCCGCCGACGGCGCGGTGGTGCCGCTGTCCCCCGAGGCGCTGGCCGGGTCCGCCGCGGAAGCGGTCGCGGCCGGGGCCACGGAGATCCACGTGCACCCGAAGACGCCGTGCGGGCGGGACAGCCTGTCCCCTCGGGTGGTGGCGGCGACGCTCGACGCGATACGGCGGCGGGTGCCCGTGCCGGTCGGGGTGACGACGGGCGCCTGGGCGGAACCCGACCCGGCGGCGAGACTCGCCCGTGTGCGCGAGTGGACGGTGCGGCCCGACCACGCCTCGGTCAACTGGCACGAGCCGGGGGCGGAGGAGCTGGCGGCAGCGCTGATCGCGCTGGGCATCGGGGTGGAGGCCGGGATCTGGTCCGGGACCGACGGGGCGGTGCGGTTCGCCGGCTCGCCGCTCGGGCCCAGGGTGCTGCGGGTGCTCGCGGAGGTGACGGACCCCGAGCCGGACACCGCCGAGGCCGAGGCGCGCCGGCTGCTGTCCGGCCTCGGCTGCGCGCACGGCCGCCCCGTGCTGCTGCACGGCCAGGACGGCGGGGCGTGGCCCGTACTGCGGCTGGCGGGACGGCTGGGACTCGCCACCCGGATCGGCCTCGAGGACACCTTGACCCTGCCGGACGGACGACGGGCCCTGTCCAACGCCCAGTTGGTGGCCGAGGGGCTGGACCGGTACGGGTGCGCCCGGCGTTCGTCCTCGGAAAGCGCGAGGGGCGCGGCAGGGGGCGCGGCGTCGACGCCGGCCGAGGAGGGTGACGGTACCAGCGCCTAATCGGGTCGCTCCACCTCTTTGCCGTGGGGGAGAGTCGGGGGCGATGAGACAGCCCTGAGGTTCTGAAGGAGCCCCGCATGTCGACGCTGCGCGTCACCGCCGAAGTCCTGACCGTCCACGAACACCCGAACGCCGACGCCCTCGAACTGGCCCAGGTGGGCCTGTACCGGGCCGTCGTCGCCAAGGGCGCCTACCGGACGGGGGACGCGGCCGTGTACATCCCCGAGCAGTCGGTGCTGCCGGCCGACCTGATCGAGGAGCTGGGCCTGACCGGACGGCTGGCGGGGAGCAGGGCGGACCGGGTCAAGGCGGTACGGCTGCGGGGCGAGCTGTCCCAGGGGATCGTGTGCCGGCCGAGCGCGCTGGCGGACGTCGACCTCGCGCGGGCGGCCGGGGAGGGCACCGACTTCGCGGAACGGCTCGGCATCGTCAAGTGGGTGCCGCCGATCCCTCCCACCATGGACGGGGAGGTGGAGCCGGCACCGGACCTGCTGCCCTGGGTCGACATCGAGAACATCCAGCGGTACCCGGACCTCTTCGCTGCCGGCGAGCGGGTGGTCCTCACCGAGAAGCTGCACGGGTCGGCGTGTCTGCTGACGTACGTCGCCGACGAGGAGCGGGTGTACGTCTCCTCGAAGGGCTTCGGCGCGAAGTCTCTGGCGCTGCGGGAGGATCCGCGGAACCTGTACTGGCGGGCCGTCCGCGGCCATGGTGTCGCCGAGGCGGCGGCCCGGCTCGCCGTGCGGCTGGGCGCGCGCCGGGTCGGCGTCTTCGGCGAGGTGTACGGCGCGGGTGTGCAGGACCTGACGTACGGCGCCGACGGGCGGCGGGACACGCTCGGGTACGCGGTGTTCGACGTGTCCGCGGAGATCGACGGCACGGTGCGGTGGCTGGACGCGGCGGCCCTCCTGAAGGGCGAACTTCCCTTGGTCCCGCGGCTGTTCGAGGGGCCCTACGACAGTGCGCGGGTGCTGGAGCTGGCCGGCGGGCGGGAGACGGTGTCGGGGCGGGAACTGCACTTGCGGGAGGGAGTGGTGATACGTCCGGCCGTGGAGCGGTACAGCCCGGTGACCGGAGGGCGGGCCGTCGCCAAGGCGGTGAGCGCGGCGTATCTGACGCGGAAGGGAGGAACGGAGTACGAGTGAGCGGCCGGTGACCACGGGCCCGCACGCGACGGCCGGCCGGCGGTCGGCGGGCCGCGGGCCGGACGACTCGGTGCGGGCGACGCACACGACAGCACACCGACAGCCGGCGGGCCGCGGGCCGGACGACTCGGTGCGGGCGACGCACACGACAGCACACCGACAGCCGGCAGGCCGCGGGCCGGACGACTCGGTGCGGGCGACGCACACGACAGCACACCGGCGGTCGGCGGGCCGTCAGGCGCGGCGGTCCTCGCCCGGGGGCGGGGCGGTCCGGGGGCCGCCGGGGGCGGGGGCCTTGCGTTCGGGGAGGAGACGGGAGCCCGCGCTGCGGTCGCCGAAGGCGTCGTCGGGGTTGGACAGGACGCAGGAGTCGAGCGAGAGGCAGCCGCAGCCGATGCAGTCGGTGAGGTGGTCGCGCAGGCGGTTGAGCTGCCTGATGCGTTCGTCGAGTTCGGCCCGCCAGGTCTGCGAGAGACGGGCCCAGTCCTCGCGGGTGGGGGTCCGCTCCTCGGGGAGTTGGGCGAGCGCGTCCCGGATCGTGGCGAGCGGGATGCCGACGCGTTGCGCGGCGCGGACGAAGGCGACCCGGCGGAGCGTGTCACGGGTGTAGCGGCGCTGGTTGCCCGGGGTGCGCCGGCTGCTGATCAGGCCCTTGGACTCGTAGAAGTGCAGGGCGGAGACGGCGGCGCCGCTGCGGGCGGCGACCTGGCCGACCGTGAGTTCGTGGATCGTCTCTGGAATCTTCGGCACCCCTCGGAGCCTACCCATCCCGCCGGACGCCCGGTCCGTTGACATGACCCCCCGCGGCCACCATGCTAAGCAGTTGCTTAGACATTCCGTGAGCGCGAGAGAGGCCGCAGACATGGCAGAGCCGAGGATCTTCACGTCCCCCGACGAGCTGAGGGCTGCGGTGGGCGAGCAGCTGGGGTACACCGACTGGCTGGAGGTCGACCAGAAGCGGATCGACCTGTTCGCGGAGGCCACCGGCGACCACCAGTGGATCCATGTCGACCCCGAGCGCGCGGCCTCGGGCCCGTTCGGGACCACCATCGCGCACGGCTACCTGACCCTGTCCCTGCTGCCGCTGTTCGGTCCCCAGCTGATCGCGGTCGAGGGCGTGAAGATGGGTGTCAACTACGGGACGAACAAGGTCCGGTTCCCCGCGCCCGTCCCGGTCGGCTCGCGACTGCGCGCCACCGCGACCATCTCCGCCGTCGACGACGTCACCGGCGGCGTCCAGGTCACCGTCGCCTTCACGGTGGAGCGCGAGGGCGGCGACAAGCCGGTGTGCGTGGCCGAGTCGGTCTCCCGCTACTACCTCTGACCCGCCGTCGCGTGAGCGGCGGGCCGCGTGTCCCCGAGCGGCGGGCCGCCGCGCGGCACTCCCGCCCCCGCGGCTACTTCGCCGCCCCCACCATCCGCAGCACGAGGTCGGCGTAGAGCGCGCCGACCTCGTCGGGGGTGCGCGGGCCGTCCACGTTGAACCAGCGGGCCACGTCGATGCACAGGGACAGCACCGCGAGGGTGGTCCCGTGCACGTCGATGACGTCGAACTCGCCGCTCGCCGCGCCCTCCTCGATGATCCCGCGCACCTCGCCGTCGACCTGCCGGCGCAGCGCGAGGATCTCGGCGCGGGCTTCGGGGCCGAGGGCGTCCAGTTCGTACTGGACGACCCGTGCGGTGGTGCGTCGGCCCGCGTGCCAGCGGACGAAGGAGCTGACGGCCTCCGCGAGCCGGTCCGTCGCGCTGCCCCCGCCGCGCGCGGCCGTGCGCAGGATGTCCAGCGCACGGTCGTGGCCGATCCGGCTGATGCGGTGGAGCAGCTCCTCCTTGGTCTTGTAGTGGATGTAGAGCGCCGCCGGGCTCATCCCCGCGCGGCCCGCGATGTCGCGGGTCGTCGTCGCGTGGTAGCCGCGCTCGGCGAAGGCCTCCACGGCGGCGACGAGCAGTCGCCGGGCCGCGTCAGGGGTGACCTCTTCCCACGGCTCGACCTCGCCGCCGGCCGTCTCCTCCGCCGTACTCATCGCTCGTTCGCCCCTCTCGGTACCGGAGCTCCACCATACCGCCGAAGGTGAGCGGCCGCTTAGCGTGGCCGCCGGCGGCCGCCGGTGCGAGAGGGCGGGCTCAGATCTTCTCGAAGGGGTCGTGCTCGGCGAGCAGCTTCTCCAGACGGGCCTGGTCGACCCGGCTGACGATCTGCCCGGCCTCCTGGCGGTCCCGGATCACCTTGGCGAGCGTGAAGGCGGACGTGACCAGGTAGAGGACGGCGATGCCGAGGAAGCCGCGGACCCAGGCGTCGGCGTCCAGCCGGAGGATGCCGACGGCGGTGGCCGCCATGGCGACCGCGAACGACGCCACGGCCTGGCCGTAGAAGGCGGCCGTGCTCTGCTGCTTGACGGGTGTGTCACTCATGGGACGAGCATCGGCGGACGTCGCCCGCACCACATCGGTCGGAATACTCAGACGAGGTACTCAGAACGCCGAAACCCCCGTCAGCGCCCGCCCGATGACCAGTCTCTGGATCTGGCTCGTGCCCTCGTAGAGGGTCATCACGCGGGCGTCGCGCAGCAGTTTGCCCGCCGGGTACTCGTCGATGTAGCCGTAGCCGCCGTAGACCTGGAGGGCGTTGTTGGCGGCGCGGACGGCCGCCTCCGAGGCGAAGAGCTTGGCCTTGGAGGACTCCACGGCGAAGGGCAGCCCGCGGTCGACGAGGTCCGCGACCCGCCAGGTCAGCAGGCGGGCGGCGTCCACGTCGACCGCGATGTCGCTGATCAGTTCCTGGACGAGCTGGTGGTGGGCGATGGTCTTCCCGAACTGCTCGCGCTCCCCCGCGTAGCGCACGGCGGCGTCCAGCGCGGCCTGGGCTATGCCGACACAGCCCGCCGCGACCGACATCCGGCCCTTGGCCAGGGCCGACATCGCGACGGAGAAGCCCTTGCCCTCCGCGCCGAGCAGCGCGGACGCGGGCACCCGCACGTCCTCCAGCACCAGTTCGGCGGTGGCCTGGCCGCGCAGGCCGAGCTTGCCGTGGAGGGGGCGGCGGGTCAGCCCCGGGGTGCCCGTGGGGACCAGGAAGGCGGAGACGCCCTTGTGGCCGGGGGCGTCCGTGGAGCGGGCGAAGAGCAGCACGACGTCGGCCCAGGTGCCGTTGGTGATGAACATCTTGGTGCCGCTGATGACGTAGTCCCCGCCGTCGCGGACCGCGCGGGTGGTGAGGTTCCCGGCGTCGGAGCCGGTGCCGGGCTCGGTGAGGCCGAAGCAGCCGACGTACGCGCCGGAGGTCAGTCCCGGCAGCCAGCGCCGTTTCTGCTCCTCGTCCCCCCAGGCCGCGATCGTCTTGGCGACCAGGCCGAGGGAGACGGAGACGATGCCGCGCACGGAGGAGTCGCCGCGCCCCAGCTCCTCCGTGACCAGGCAGTACGCGAGGTGGTCGCCGCCGGAGCCGCCGTACTCCTCGTCGATCGTCAGACCCAGGAAGCCGACCTCGCCGAGCTTCTTCACCAGGGACCGGTCGACCTCCTCGGCACGGTCCCAGGTCACGGCGTGCGGGGTGACCTCGCGGTCCACGAAGTCCCGGGCGAGCCGCCGTACGGCCTCCTGCTCCTCGCTGAGCCCCAGATGCATGACGCGTCACCCCACAGAGAACCGACGGACGGTGGAACGGGCGGTCCGGGGACCCGTCCCCGGACCCCGACCCGCCCGACCATTAAATTAGCACTGCTAGTTTCTTGGTCGCAGCCCTACTATGTGCGCCATGGCCCGACCGCGCAAGCCCTTGCTGAGCACCGACCGCATCGTCGAGACGGCCCGCGCGCTCGTGGACGCGGAGGGCCTCGCGGCACTCTCGACCCGCCGGCTCGCCGCCGAACTCGGGGTGAGCGGACCCTCGCTCTACAACCACTTCCGGACGAAGGACGAGATCCTCGAAGCGGTCGCCGACTCGGTGAGCGCCCAGGTCGACCTGTCGATGTTCGAGGACGGCCGGCAGTGGCGGACCGCGCTGCACGACTGGGCGGTCTCCTACCGGACCGCCCTGCGCGACCATCCGAACATCGTCCCGGTCCTCGCCCGCGGCCCCGGCCGCCGGCCGGCCGGACTGCGGCTCGCGGACGCGGTCTACGGCGCGATGGTCGAGGCGGGCTGGCCGCCCGCGCAGGCCACCTCGATCGGCGCGCTGATGCGGTACTTCATCATGGGTTCCGCGCTCGGCTCCTTCGCCGGCGGCTTCGTGGACGACGCCAGCGCCTACGACCCTGCCGACTACCCGCACCTCGGACAGGCCCATCTGCTGGCCGAGCAGCAGGAGAAGGTCGACGAGCGGGCCTTCGAGACGGGCCTCGCGGCCCTGCTGGACGGGCTGGAGCAGCAGTACGAGCGGCTGCGCCGCACGGCGTGATCCCGGACGCCGACACTTCGGCGCCCGCCGAACCGTCCGTGTCCCATGCTGGGAGCCATGACCACCAGGGATCCCCGCGCGCCGCTGCTGGCCGGGCTGGCCGGCCTGATCGCCGACGAGACGCGCGCCACGTGCCTGCTGGCGCTGCTCGACGGCCGGGCGTGGACCGCGGGCGAGCTGGCCCGGCACGCGGGCGTCGCCGCCTCCACCCTGAGCGAGCACCTCGGCAAGCTCGTCGCCGGCGGGATGCTCACCGAGGAACGGCAGGGCCGCCACCGGTACGTGCGGCTCGCCGGCGCGCGCGTCGCCCAGCTCGTGGAGGACCTGACCGCCCAGGTCGCCCCCGCCGGCGCCGCAGGGCCCCGGACCCTGCGCGAGTCGAGCGCCGGGGCGGCCATGGCACGCGGCCGGACCTGCTACGACCATCTCGCCGGGCGGCTCGGCATCGCCGTCACCGACGCCCTGACCGCGCGCGGGCTCCTCGTCCAGGACACCGGCTTCGCGCTGACGGACGCCGGGCTCGGGTGGTTCGCGGGCACCGGCATCACCCTGGAGGGCGGGGGCCGCCGTCCGCTGGCCCGCGCCTGCCTCGACTGGACCGAACGCCGGCCGCACCTCGCCGGGGTCGCGGGCGCGGCCCTGTGCAGGCACGCCCTCGACACGGGCTGGTGCGAGCGCGTCGGCTCCGGGCGGGCGGTGCGCGTGACCGCCGCCGGTCGGCGGGCGCTGGGCGAGCTGCTCGGCATCGACGGGGCGGCACTGCGGTGACCGGGGCCCCGGCGAGATGCGGCCGGCGTCCGATTTCCGCGAGCCCCTCCACCACCCGACCCACTGTTTTCAGGAGCATGATGAACACCGCCGGCCACCCGGAACGCCGTACCCGACTGCTCGCCGCCGGTGCGGCCTCGGTCACCGTCGTGCTGTGGGCCTCCGCCTTCGTGTCGATCCGCAGCGCGGGCGCCGCGTACTCCCCCGGCGCGCTGGCCCTCGGCCGCCTGCTGGCCGGTGCCCTGACCCTGGGCGCGATCTGTCTCGTACGGCGGGAGGGGCTGCCGCCGCGGTCCGCCTGGCGCGGGATCGCGGTGTCGGGGGTGCTCTGGTTCGGCTTCTACATGGTGGCGCTGAACTGGGGCGAGCAGGAGGTCGACGCGGGGACGGCGGCGCTGGTCGTGAACATCGGTCCGCTGCTCATCGCCCTGCTCGGCGCGCGGTTCCTCGGCGACCGGCTGCCGCCGCGGCTGCTGGCCGGGATGGCGGTGTCGTTCGCGGGCGCGGTGACGGTCGGGCTGTCGATGTCGGGCGGGGGCGGTTCCTCGCTGTTCGGGGTGGCGCTGTGCCTGCTGGCCGCCGTCGCGTACGCGGGCGGGGTCGTGGCGCAGAAGCCGGCGCTGGGGCGGGCCGGCGCCTTGCAGGTGACGACGTTCGGGTGCCTGGTGGGTGCGGTGACCTGCCTGCCCTTCGCCGGGCAGCTGGTCGGCGACGCCGCCGACGCGCCACTGTCGGCCACGCTCAACATGGTCTACCTGGGCGTGTTCCCGACCGCGCTCGCCTTCACCACCTGGGCCTACGCGCTGGCCCGGACCACAGCCGGACGGATGGGCGCGACGACGTACGCCGTGCCCTCGCTGGTGGTGCTGATGTCGTGGCTGTTCCTGGGCGAGGTGCCCGGGGTCCTCACCCTGGCGGGCGGGGCGCTGTGCCTGGCGGGGGTGGCGGTGTCCCGGTCGGGGGTCGGCGCACCGGAACGAAAGACCCGCGCTGAGCCGTCGTCGCCCGTGGCGGACGGCTGACGGGGCGTCGGTCGCACCGTCACGGGAACCAGGTGCGCTCCGCGGGACATGCCCGTGAACGTCCGCGCGTGCCCGGATCGATCAGGAATCGAGAAGCGCGGGACACGGACCGGTTCTAGCCTTCTCGCCGTGGACGACATCACCATTCACATGAGCTCCCTGCCGCACGACGACCCGGACGCGTCGCTCGCCTTCTACCGAGACGTCCTCGGCTTCGAGGTCCGCAACGACGTCGGGCAGGGCAGGATGCGCTGGATCACGGTCGGGCCGGCCGGCCGGCCAGACACGTCGATCCTTCTGGTGCCACCGGCGGCCGACCCGGGAGTCACCGAGGACGAGCGCCGCACCATCACCGAGATGATGGCCAAGGGCACCTACGGCTGGATCCTTCTGGCCACCCCGGACCTCGACGCCACGTTCGAGAAGGTGCAGGCCGGTGACACCGAGGTCGTACAGGAGCCGATCGAGCAGCCGTACGGCATCCGCGACTGCGCCTTCCGCGACCCTGCGGGCAACCTGGTCCGCATCCAGGAACTTCGCTGAGCCGGCCACGGGGCCGGGCTCCGTCCCGCCGCTGTCCGGCAGTCGCCCGACCGGCCGGTCGACTCCGGCGGAACCGGTCGTCACCACCCCGCACGCTCGCAGACGTCGACGGAAGACGAGAGGAGGGGATGTGCTCGTGTGCCGACCCGAGTGGCGGCGTGCACGCGTGCAGGCGCAGCGTCTGGCTGATCTCGCGCGGCTGCGCCGCGTCCGCGACCAGATCGACAGGGAGTACGCGCAGCCGCTGAATGTGGAGGCGCTCGCCCTCACCGTGAACATGTCCGCCGGGCACCTCAGCCGGCAGTTCCGGGCCGCCTACGGTGAGTCGCCGTACGCCTACCTGATGACGCGTCGCATCGAGCGTGCGGCGGCACTGCTGCGGCGGGGCGACCTCAGCGTCACCGAGGTCTGCTTCGCGGTCGGCTGCGCGTCGCTGGGCACGTTCACCACCCGCTTCACCGAGCTGGTCGGCATGCCGCCCGGGGCCTTCCGGCGCCAGGCGGCGGATGTGGCGGCCGACCGTGCCGACGCCGTGGGTGCAGCCCTTGAGGCGGGCTCCGCCGTCACGGTGGAGGGGATGCCGGCGTGTGTGGCGAAGCAGGTGACAAGACCGGTCAGGAATCGAGAAGCCGCGGTCGCCGGGTGGCCCCTAGCGTGATGGCCATGGCGATCACCACTCCCGCCGCATCCCGCACGTCCATCGCGTCCGTCACCCTCGCGGTGACCGGCCCCGAGGCCGGCCGCCGCTGCCCCACCGCCTTCGCGGTGGACACGCGCCCACGCCTGCGGGCGTCCTGGGCACACTCCACCGGATCGCGCGGCTCCACCCCGGCGCTCACGGTGTCCCGGCCGGCCGCCGTCGACAGCTTCGTCGACGCCGCCGTGGACGCCGGCGCCACCGTGCTGAAGCCCGCCGCGAAGTCGCTGTGGGACTACGGCGGCTCCGTCCGGGCCCCGGACGGGACGATCCGGAGGGCCGCCACGTCCCCCGGGCCGTCCGCGCTGTCCTGACTCCCGGGCCCGCACTCCCGCTCCGACCCGCTCCATCCCGTACGAGAGGAAACCCGCCATGCAGTCCACGAAGTCGTCCGCCGAGAACCCGGGCACGGCCGCCGAGCAGTACGAGGGATTCACCCCCGAGGAGCGGGCCGCGATGAAGGAGCACGCGCAGGAGCAGAAGAGGGCGGCGGCGCGACGCGGTTCGTCCCGCGCGGAGAAGGAGGCGGCGGCGGAGCAGGACGTGCTCGCGAAGATCGCCGAGATGCCGGAAGCGGACCGGGTCCTCGCCGAGCGGATCCACCACATCGTCAGGGCCGCCGCTCCGGACCTCGCGCCCAAGCTCTGGTACGGGATGCCCGCCTACGCCAGGGACGGCAAGGTCCTCTGCCACTTCCAGAGCGCGCAGAAGTTCAAGTCGAGGTATGCCACGCTCGGATTCAGCGACCAGGCGGCACTCGACGACGGCGCCATGTGGCCGACCGCCTACGCCCTGAAGGAGCTGACCGCGGCCGACGAACAGCGCATCAGCGCGCTGGTCGAGAAGGCGGTGGGCTGAGGCCGGCGGACCGCCCGGTGCCGAGGCCGGGTACCGGGTCAGGCCCGGTACCCGGCGCGCAGGGCCCGCGCCAGCCATTCCAGTTCCTCGGTCGCGTCGGGCGACGAATCCTGCCCGCGCACACGGGCGACGAGCCTGCGGTAGCGCTCCGCTTCCGCCTCGATCCCGGCCTCCAGGCTGTGCAGCACGGCGTCCCGGTCGGCGTCGCCGAACAGCTCGGACAGCATCTCGGCCGCTGCCGGCCCCTCGGGAGCGACCCCGCGTTTCCTTGCCTCCGCGACGGTCTGCACGACCTGCCTGGCCCACCAGATGGACGCCCCGGGGGGACGGCCCTGCCCCGGTACGGGCGTGTTGAGCTCCATCCACGTGCGCAAGCGGGCGCAAAACCCGCGGTCCCGCACCAGTTCGGCCAGTTCGATCCAGGCGTCGGCCTGCTCGGGTGTGGGATCGTCGGGCAACTCGATGCCGTAGGCGTCTACGCGGTCACGCAGGCGCGGGTCGTCGAGACCGCCGAACACCTCCTCCTTGAACTCGTCGACGATCTGCTTGCGCTCTGCGGCGGAAAGCCGCGCCAACCGGTTCATCAGTGTGGTCTCCTCAACGGTCGAACCCCGTTTCGCCACGGCGGACAGGACGGCCCGGCTCACCTTGAGCGAGCGGATCTGCGCGTCGAGCGCGGCCACGTGCGCGTCGGCGACCTCGGCGACCGTGGTGCGGCCGCTCAGGACGCGGCACACGTCGTCGAGTCCGAGGCCCAGCTCCCGCAGGGCGCGGACCAGCTCGACGCGGGCCACGGACTCGGCGTCGTACAACCGGTAGCCGCCCGCGGAGCGGGCCACGGGCGGCACCGCCCCCTCGTCCGACCAGAAGCGCAGGGTACGCACCGGAAGTCCGGTGCGGTGCGCGAGCCGGCCGATGGTGAGCACGTCGGGGTGTTCGTCATCCATGGGGGAGATCCTGGACCCTCCGGTGGCTGGAGACTCAAGCGCCTCAGCGCGACGTCCCGTGAGTTCTCCAGAGCTCCGCCGGGTTCCCCACACCGCCGGCGTCGACGGCATGCGCCTCTTCCTCCCCCTCGACCGTGCGAACGAGGGGGAAGCCCCGGGCCAGGGGCTCAGGACCCCGGCAGGGGCCACAAGAACCCCACGGCACGTCGCACGGTCGCGGCGGTGTCAGAAGACGACCAGGGCCCTGCCGCCCTTGCCCGCGAGCATGTTCTCGAAGGCCGCCGGGATGCCCTCCAGGCCGATGCGCTCGGTGATGAGGGAGCCCAGGTCCAGGCGGCCGGCGCGGACGTGTCCGGCCAGGACCGGGAGGTCGCGGGCCGGGTCGGAGTTGCCGTAGACGCAGCCGGTGAGGGTGCGTCCCCAGTGGAAGAGTTCCAGGGCGTTGAAGGTGACCTGCTGGTCCTTGCCGCCGATGCCGACGACCGCGGTGCGGCCGCCGCGGCGGGTGGACTCCCAGGCCGTGCGGATGGTGACCGCGCGGCCGACGCACTCCACGGCGACGTCGACGCCCTGCTTCCCGGTGAGGGCGCGGATCTCCCGGGCGGTGGTGTCACGGGCCACGAGGTACTCGGTGGCGCCCGCCGCGCGGGCCAGTTCCTCCTTCTGCGGGGAGACGTCGACGGCGACGATCGTCGAGGCGCCCGCGATCCGGGCCGCCTGGAGGGCCGCGAGGCCGACCCCGCCGACGCCGAACACGGCCACCGTCTCGCCGGGGCGGACCTGGGCGCAGTGGTGGACGGCGCCGTAGCCGGTGAGGACCGCGCAGCCGAGGAGGGCCGCGTCGGTGAGCGGGATGCCGTCGGGCAGGGGCAGGACGCAGGAGACGGGGACGACGGTCTCCTCTGCGAACGCGGCGACGTTCAGACCGGGGTGGAGGTCGGTGCCGCCGGCGGTCCTGGCGTACACGTCGGCGGAGCCGCCGAGCGCGTGGGCGCACAGCCAGACCTCGCCGAGCGAGCAGGCGTGGCAGCTTCCGCAGGACGGGGCCCAGTTGAGGACCACGCCGTCGCCGGGGGCGAGGCCGGTGACGCCCTCGCCGACGGAGACGACCGTGCCCGCGCCCTCGTGGCCGAGGACGGCCGGGACCGGCACCCGCATGGTGCCGTCGGACAGGGACAGGTCGGAGTGGCAGACGCCGGCGGCGGCGAGCCGGACGCGGACCCGCCCCGGTCCGGGCTCGGGCAGCTCGATCTCGGTGATCTCCAGCGGGGCGCCCACGGCGGGAAGGACGGCGGCACGAACCACGGGGAACTCCTCAGAACTGGAGGGACTTGGTCTGGAGGTACTCGGTGAGGCCGTGCGCGCCGAGTTCCCGGCCGACGCCCGACTGCTTGTAGCCGCCGAAGGGGGCGAGCGGGTTGAAGCGGCCGCCGTTGATGTCGACCTGCCCGGTGTCCATCCGGCGGGCGAAGGCGACCGCCTCCGCCTCCTCGCCGGCCCAGACGGCGCCGGCCAGGCCGTAGACCGTGCCGTTGGCGATGCGCAGGGCGTCCTCCTCGTCCTCGTAGCGCAGGATCGACAGGACGGGGCCGAAGATCTCCTCCTGGGCGATCGTCATCTCGGGGGTGACGTCGGCGAACACGGTGGGGCTGACGAACCAGCCCCGCTCGTGCGGGGTTCCGGTGCCGCCCGCGACCAGGCGCGCGCCCTCGGCGACGCCCTTGTCGATGTACCCGCGCACCCGTGCCTGCTGCTCGGCGTTGACGAGGGGGCCGATGCGGTCGGCGTACTTCGCGGCGGCGGTGGCGGCCAGCTCGACGGCCTCGTCGTACCGGTCGCGGTGGACCAGCATCCGGGTCCAGGCGCTGCACGTCTGGCCGGAGTTGGACATCACGTTGGCGACGCCGACGTTGACCGCGCGGGCCAGGTCGGCGCTGGGGAGGATGACGTTGGCGGACTTGCCGCCGAGCTCGAGGGCCACCTTCTTGATCGCGGCGCCGGCCGTCGCGGCGATCCGCCTGCCCACTGCGGTGGAACCGGTGAAGGAGACGAGGTCGACGCCGGGGTGTTCGGCGAGGGCCTGCCCGGCGACCGGGCCGAGGCCGGTGACGAGGTTGAGGACACCGGCCGGGACACCGGCCTCGTGGACCGCCTCGGCGAAGAGCTGCGCGACGAGCGGGGTGTCCTCGGCGGGCTTCAGGACGACCGTGCAGCCGGCGGCGAGGGCCGGGGCGGCCTTGGCGACGATCTGGTGGAGCGGGTAGTTCCAGGGCGTGATGGCGCCGACCACGCCGACCGGCTCCTGGTACACGGTCGAGTTGCCGACCTTCTCCTCGAAGGAGTGGGTGGCGGCCAGTTCGGCGTAGGAGCCGGCGACCGCGATCGGGACGGCCGCGTGGACCGCCTGGGAGAAGGGCAGCGGGGAGCCGAGTTCGGCGGTGACCGTCTCGGCGATCTCGTCCTTGCGGGCCGCCAGCACGTCCCGGAGGGCGCTCAGGCGCGCGGCCCGCTCGGCGGGCGCCGTCGCCGCCCAGGCGGGGAGCGCGGTACGGGCCGCCCGGACTGCCGCGTCGACGTCCTCGGGCCCGGCGGCCGGGACCCGGCCTATGACCTGCTCGTCCGCCGGGTTGACGACCTCGATCACGTCCTGCCCGGCGGCGGGGCGCCAGGCGCCGTCGAGGTAGATGCCGTCGTGTGCCTTCATCGCGTTCCCTCCGGGCGGTCGTCGTCGTCCGCGCCCTAAACTAGCGCCGATAGTTTTCCGGCACCAGGGGTGTCCGCCGTGCGGCGTCCCACACGGGGAGGACGGCCGCCGCGGGCGTCACTCGTCGAGGCCCGGCGGTCGAAGGGCCCGAGCAGCCCGAGGAACTCGCCGGGCGCGATGTCCGGCGTCAGCCGGTCCACCCCGCGGGAACCGCCGGCGCTGTGGACCTTGCCGACGTCGTGCAGGGAGACGGCGCGTGTCGGAGGAGGAGTTCCCGGGGCCCACGGACCCGCCGCCGCCCGCCCCGTCCGGATCGGGGACGGGGCGGGCGGCGGGCGGATCCCGGGCGCGTGCGCCCGACGGCCTCCGAAGGACCGGACGAGGCTGTGGGACACGGAAGTCGACGGACTGTGCGCGCCCGGGGAAGAGAACCGGCCGGTACCCGTGGCCGCGAAGTGCCGGGCGGCCCGCTCGCCGGAACGGGCTGCCCGGGCCGGCGGGCTCGGCCGCCCGGCTCAGCCCGCCGGGCCCGCCCGGTCCCGGATCCCGGTCAGGTGGGCGAAGACCACGAGGTTGCCGGAGTAGCCGGACCTGCGGTCGAAGGTGCCGCCGCAGGTGATGAGCCGCAGTTCGGGGCGGCCCCGGTCGCCGTACACCTCCCGGTCGGGGAAGTGGGCCTTCTCGTAGTTCTCGATCCGGTCGACCCGGTAGACGGCGGTGCGCCCGTCGGCCCGGCGGACCTCGACGCGGCGGCCGCGCGAGAGTTCGGACAGGCCCGCGAAGACGGCCGGCCCGCTGTCGGTGTCGAGGTGTCCGACGGCGACGGCGGTGCCCGGTCCGCCCGGGGAGGGACCGTCCGCGTACCAGCCCACCAGCTCGGGGTCGTCCTCCGGGGGCGCGGGCAGCCTGCGTCTGCTGTCCAGGCGGAGGTCCATGACCGGCGCGTCGAGGCCGAGGTACGGGATCGCCAGCCGGGTCGCGCGGGAGCGCGGAAAGACGTGAGGACCCTTGGGGGCGGGCCGGGGGCGGGGCGTCGCCGCCCGGGAGGTGCCCGCGGCACCGGGGCGCGGCGCGGCGGAACGGGGGTGGGCGGTGCCGGGGTGCGTGGTGCCGGGGTGCGCGGCCCCCGCGCGGGTGGTCCCCGGCGCGGGCCGGGAGGCGTCCGCCCCGCCCGGCCCTGACGCCGTCCCCGTCGCCGACGGCGGCCGCCGGGGACCCGACGGCGACGAGACCGGCCGGGTCGGCCGCGGCCGCGACGGCGCCGCCCGCCGCGGGGACTGCGGGGCCCGTGCCGACGGCGCCCCCGCCCCGTGGGGCGTCGGGGCCGGCGCGCCCTCCGGGGGCCGCGCCGGTCCCGACAGCCCCGTCCCGTGCCGGGCCGGCTCCGGAGGTGTGCGCGGCGTGCCCTCGCCGGCCTCCCGCGAGGGCCCGGACCGCGGACGCGCCTGCTGGTCGGGGCCCCGCGCGTCCCCCGCCCCGACGGCGGATCCGGCGGGGCCGACCGCCGAGACCGCCGTACCGGCGGGCTCCTCGGCGTGGGCCCACCAGACGGCGCCCGTCACCAGCGTGACAGCCAGGGCGGCCGTCCTCGTCAGGCGGTAGGCGCGCGTCCGGTACCAGGGCCTGCGGATCCGCCTACGCGGCGCCATGCGAACGGCGGCGCAGCCGGAACCATGCCGCTCCGCCGACCGCGGCCAGACCGACCGTCGCGGCGCCGGCGACCGGTGTGAACGCGGCGTCGCGGGCCAGCCCGCCGCCGCCCGCGGGCGGGCCGCCGTTGGGGCCGCCGGGGTGGTTCGGCCGGTCCGGGCAGTCGACCTTGAAGACCTTCTGCTTGGCGGCACCGTTGCCGCCGACGATGGTCCAGGTCAGCTTGTACTGCCCGGTGGGCAGCAACAGGTTCTCGGTGACCCCTGCGCCGTTGGCGAGGGTGACGACGCCGGAGAGGGTGGCGCTGGTGCCGGCCTGCGCGGACTGCGGGGCGATGGTCCAGTTGATGCCCTGGGCGACGTCGAAGTTGAAGGCGTCGAGGTAGAACCTGCAGACCTTGGGCTGGTTGGCCTGGGCGCTGACGGCGGTGCCCACCGCGTGCACCTTGACGTCTCCGTTGTCCCCGGGGGCCGCGACGGCGGCCGGTGCTCCGAGGAGGACGGCTCCACCGGCGGCGAGGGCCGTCAGCGTGGCGACCCTGCGTGGACGGGACGAGGTCGGCATCAGAGAACCTCCGAGTCAGATGATTTTCATACGAATTGGCTTGCATCTGACTGGATGTCACATTTCGGCCCGTCGATCACGAAAGCACCGCGTGCCGCGCCTCAGATATCGCTCTTACGGCCCAACGCGGAGCCGGTACGCCGGACTCCCCCCCGACCCCCGGCTCCGCTCCCGGCCCCGGGAGCCTCTTTACCGCCCGCCGCCCGCTCCCCGACCTCCGTCGGCGAGCGCAGCGCCACCCCCGACGAGAGCAGCAACAGCCCGCCCAGCATCACGAACGGCGCCGCCACGCCCGCCACCCCGGCGATCAGCCCCGCGGCGGCCGGCGCGGCGACCTGACCGAGGCGGTTGCCGGTCAACCGGAGCGCGAGGGCGGTGGAGCGGGCGCCGTCGGGCGCGGCCTGGACGACGGTCGTCATGGACAGGGGCTGGCCGACCCCGAGGCAGAAACCGAGCGCCGCGAGCATCACGGCCAGCGCCCACACCGGCACCGGCAGCGCGACCCCGGCGCACAGCAGGGCCGCCAGCAGGCAGGTCACGGTGAGCAGTACGGTCCGCCCGAGCAGCCGCAACAGGGGCGTGAGGACCAGGCGGCAGGCGATGGTGGCGGCGGCCCGCAGGCCGAGCAGCAGGCCGATCACCGACGGTGCGATGCCCCGGTGCTCACCGACCACCGGCAGATAGGCGGTGAGGATGTCGGTCGCGGAGAGCACCGAGAGGCTGACGAGGATGCCCGCGGGCACGCCCCGGGTGCGCAGGATGCGGACCACGGGTACGACGGGGACGCAGCCGCCCTTCGGCGTGTGCGACGTGGCGGAGGTGCCCGGGTGCTCGATGCGCCACAGCGAGGTGAACGCGACCGCGGCACCGGCTCCGGCGGCGAGGAGGGCCAGCGCGCTGGTGCCGGCCATGTCGGAGCCGCCGATCAGGGCGCCCGCGGCGATCGGGCCGACCAGCTGGCCGAGCGAGGCGCCGATCGTGAAGTGGCCGAAGTTGCGGTCCTGTTCGTGCGGTGCCGACTGGCGGGCGACGAGCGACTGGGCGCCGATGACGAAGCAGAGGTGGCCGAGTCCCATGACGCCGCTCCACAGGGCCATCGCCCACAGGGAACCGGCGACGCCGCTCAGCGCGCAGCCGCCGGCTATCAGGACCACGCCGAAGGGCAGCAGGGGCGCACACCGGCCGTGGTCGGTACGGCGCCCCAGCGGGACGGCGGCGAAGAGCGGAAGGAGGGCGTACACACCGGCGATGACGCCGACCGCCCGTTCGTCCGCGCCCAGCGCGAGGGCCCGGTAGGAGACGGCGGGCCGGGCCATCGACACCGCCCCCTGCGCGAAGCCGAAGGCGATGACGAGGCGGAGCAGCCAGCCGCGGTTCCCACCGGGCCTCATGGGTTTTCCCTCCCTGGCAGTCGGAGTCGGAACGAGCGTGAAACGGATCGGGCCGGTGGGACCTGGGGGAATCGGGTCGAACCGGTGGGACCTGAGGGGATCGGGTCGAACCGGTGGGACCTGAGGGGATCGAGTCGAACCGGTGGGACCTGAGGGGATCGAGTCGAACCGGTGGGACCTGAGGGGATCGAGTCGAACCGGTGGGACCTGAGGGGATCGGGTCGGGCCGGACGGGCCAGGATCGCGGGTCAGATGATCCCGAACAGCATTCCCGCCGCGAGGATCACCAGGCTGGTCAGGGCCGCCCACTTCACGACGAACCGCGTGTGGTCGCCGAACTCGACCTTGGCCATGCCGACGAGGACGTAGACGGCCGGGACGAGCGGGCTCGACATGTGCAGGGGCTGGCCCACCAGGGAGGCGCGGGCGATCTCCAGCGAGGAGACCCCGTGGGCCTGGCCGGCCTCGGCGAGGACGGGCAGGACGCCGAAGTAGAAGCCGTCGTTCGACATGAAGTAGGTGAGCGGGATGCTCAGCACACCGGTGACGAAGGCCATGTGCGGGCCCATGCCGTCAGGGATGTTGTCCACCAGCCAGGTGGCCATGTGGTCGACCATGCCGGTGCCGGTGAGGACGCCGGTGAAGACGGCGGCGGCGAAGACCATGCCGGCGACGTTGAGGACGTTCTCGGCGTGCGCGCCGAGGCGGGCCTTCTGGTCGGGCATGTGGGGGAAGTTGACGGTGAGCGCGAGCGCGGCGCCGAGCAGGAACAGCACCGGGATCGGCAGCCACTCCATGATCATGGCGGTGAGCAGCGTGACCGTGAGGAGCGCGTTGAACCAGTACAGCTTGGGACGCAGGGTGGCGCGGTCCGGGTCGAGTCCGGCGAGGCGCTCGTCCTCCTCGGGCTCGTCGGCGTCGGCCGCGGCACCCGCATTCGCACCCGCACCGGCTCCGGTGCCGGTGCCGGAACCGCCCACGGGGGCGGCCTTCCTGCCGGTACCGGCACCGGTGCCGGCTCCCACGAGCACCGTCTCGGTCTCGGTCTCCGTCTCCTCCACCAGGACCTCGTCCAGCGTCAGCACGCCGAGCCGCTTGCGCTCGCGGCGGCCGAGGACGTAGGAGAGGGCGAAGACGCCCAGGAGGCCGACGGCCAGGGCCGGGATCATCGGGACGAAGATGTCGCCGGCGTCGAGCTTCAGGGCGGTGGCGGCGCGGGCTGTCGGACCGCCCCAGGGCACCGTGTTCATCACGCCGTTGGCCATCGCGGCGACACCGGTCATCACGACCAGGCTCATCTTCAGGCGCTTGTACAGCGGGTACATCGCCGAGACGGTGATCATGAAGGTGGTGGAGCCGTCACCGTCGAGCGAGACGATCGCGGCGAGGAGCGCCGTGCCGATGACGATGCGCAGCGGGTCGGCCTTGCAGAACTTCAGGATGGCCCGCACGATCGGGTCGAACAGGCCGACGTCGATCATCACACCGAAGTAGACGATCGCGAACATGAGCATCGCCGCGGTGGGGGCGAGGCTGGAGACGCCGTCGAGGACGTAGTCCCCGAGTTCGGCGCCCTTCCCGACGAAGACGCAGAACAGTGCCGGGATCAAGACGAGCGCCGCGATCGGCGACATCTTCTTCAGCATGATCAGGACCAGGAAGGTCGCGATCATGGCGAAGCCGAGGATGGTCAGCATGAATGGATACCTAACGTTCGCCCTTGAACATCCCACCTGGGGGTCGGCGGTGCGTTGACGTTAGGACCGTTCAAACGGTGTTAACAAGACGTTGACGTGCGAGCAATAAGCGCAAAACTCCAGGTCAGCCGATGGGGGTGAGTTCGACGGGCACGCCGTTGAGGACGGCGTTGCCGGACAGCGGGTCGAGCAGGCTGCCGTCGAGGAGCTGGTTGACGTTGACTCCGGGGTCGGCGGAGGCGTGGCCGAGGCGGGTGCCCGGGCGGTCGTGGCCCCAGCCGTGCGGGATGCTGACGACGCCCCGGCGCACCCCGTCGGTCACCTCGGCGGGCACGGTCACCTCTCCCCCGGCGCCCTTGACCCGCACCGGCTCCCCGTCGCGCAGCCCGAGCCGCTCGGCGTCCTCGGGGTGGACCTGGACGGTGCAGCGGTTGCTGCCGCCGGTGAGGGCGGGGACGTTGTGCATCCAGCTGTTGTTGGACCTCAGGTGCCGGCGTCCGACGAGGACGAGCCCGGTGGGCCGCTCGCCCGCCGCCCGCCGCAGCCGCGGGAGGTCGTCGGCGATCGGCCCGGGCAGCAGCTCGATCTTCCCGCTGCGGGTCTTCAGCGGCTGCGGCAGGCGCGGCCGCAGCGGCCCGAGGTCGATGCCGTGCGGATGCGCGAGCAGCCGTTCCAGGCACAGCCCGTCGGGGCGGGCGCCGAAGCCGTCGCCGTAGGGGCCGAGGCGCAGCATCATGTCGAGGCGGCGTTCGGGGCCGCTGTCGCCGGCGAGCCGTGCCGCGAGGTCCTCGGGGTCGCGGCCGTGCACGGGTGAGTGCGGGTCCGCGACCGCCTTGCCGAGGGTCTGGCCGACGACCAGGTCGTCGACGGCGCGGGGGTCGGCGCCGTGCATCCCGGTGACGGCCAGGGTCAGCCGGGCGAGGATCTCGGTCTCGGCCATCCGGCCCGGCTCCAGCGGGACGGCGGGGCGGGTGTAGCGGACCTGGTTGCGGACGGCGAGGGTGTTGAAGGCGAAGTCGTGGTGAGGGCTCTGGGACGGCGGGGGCGGCGGCAGGACGACGTCGGCGTGGCGCGAGGTCTCGTTGAGGTACGGGTCCACGCTGACCATGAAGTCGAGCGAGTCGAGCGCCTTGTCCAGCCGGTCGCCGTCGGGCGCGGAGAGCACCGGGTTGGCGGCCACGGCGATCAGCGCCCGGACCGGGGTGCCCTCGTCCGTCGCGGTGTCGATCTCCTCGGCGAGCGCGGAGAGCGGCAGTTCGCCCTTGGCCTCGGGGTGCCGGCTCACGCGGGAGTGCCAGCGCCCGAGCGCGAAGCCCCGGCCGGGACCGGCGGGCCGGGGGGTGCGGTCCGTGGCGGCCTGCGGGAAGAGGGCGCCGCCGGGCCGGTCGAGGTTGCCCGTGAGGATGTTGAGGACGTCGACGAGCCAGCTCGCGAGGGTGCCGTACGGGACGGTGCAGCTGCCGATGCGGCCGTAGACGGCGGCGGTGGGGGCGGCGGCGAGTTCACGGGCGAGGGTGCGCACGAGCGCGGCGTCCACGTCGCAGGCGGCCGCCACCGCCTCCGGGGTGAAGTCGCTCACGGCGTCGCGGAGTTCGTCGACTCCCTGCACATGGGCGCTCGACTCGCCGAGCCGCACGAGCCCTTCCTCGAACAGTACGTGTGCCATCGCCGCGAGCAGCAGGGCGTCGGCGCCGGGCCTGATCGCGATGTGCCGGTCGGCGAGCCGCGCGGTGCGGGTGCGGCGGGGGTCGATGACGGTGAGGGTGCCGCCGCGGGCCCTGAGCGCCTTGAGCTTGCCGGGGAAGTCGGGTGCGGTGCACAGACTCCCGTTGGACTCCAGGGGGTTGGCGCCGATCAGGAGCAGGTGGTCGGTGTGGTCCAGGTCGGGCACCGGGATGGCATTGGCGTCGCCGAAGAGGAGTCCGCTGGAGACGTGCTTGGGCATCTGGTCGACCGTGGAGGCGGTGAAGAGGCTGCGGGTACCGAGTCCGGCGAGCAGCACCGGCGGGTAGAGCGCGCCGGCCATGGTGTGCACGTTGGGGTTGCCGAGGACGACGCCGACCGCGTGCGGGCCGTGGCGCTCGACGACCGGGCGGATCCCGGCGGCGACGGCGTCGAAGGCCTCCGCCCAGGTGGCCTCGCGCAGTTCGCCGTCCCGGCGGACGAGGGGCGTGCGCAGCCGGTCGGGGTCGCCGTCGACGGCGCCGAAGGAGGCGCCCTTGGGGCAGACGAACCCGTTGCTGAAGACGTCCTCGCGGTCGCCGCGGGCACCGGTGACCCGAGTTCCCTCGACGGTCAGGGTCAGCCCGCAGGTGGCCTCGCACAGGGGGCAGATTCGCAGGGCGGTGCGGGACACGGGTCCTCCTGGGAAGGCGGCGGCTGTGGCGCTCTCGTCCGCCGAGCATACCGACCGGTATGCATGCTGGGGAGGCCCCGGCCCGCGCGATCCGGCGGACGCGTCAGTCCAGCACGCGCCCCAGATACGCCCGCAGCAGTTCCCGCGTCTCCTCGATGACCTTCGGGTCGCCCTCGGGCGCCACCCGGAAGGCCAGGTGGACGAGGGTGTCGGCGGTCTCCACGGCGATGAGGAAGGCGCGTCGCAGGTCCTCGTCGGGGGTGCGGCCGAGGTAGGCGGAGAGCAGGTCGGTGAGGCGGTCGGCGACGCGGTGGTTGGGTTCGGCGCGCGAGCCGACCGGGATCTGGTTGCCGAAGTCCACGAGCGAGAAGCCGGGCGCGGTGCGCTTCATGGCCAGGTACTCGTCGAGGACGGCGTCCATCGCGGCCCGCCAGTCCCCCTGCCGGGCGCCCCGCAGCCGCTCGGTGACGCGCTCGGCGTACCGCTCCAGGTTGCGCTGGGCCAGCGCGTCGGCCATCTGCTTCTTGTTGCCGAAGAAGCGGTAGACCGACCCGATGGGGACGCCGGCCCGCTGGGCGACGGCACGGGTGCTCAGCGCGTCGTAGCCGACCTCGTCCAGGAGGTCGGCGCAGGCGTCGAGGATTCTGGTCAGCCGTTCGGCGCTGCGCCGCTGCACGGGCGCGCGACGGAGCGATGTCGCGTGGGGCACGGGCTTCATGATGCCTTTCCGCCGTGGTCAGGTGAACCTCGCCCCTGGGTACGGAGAAAGGTGCCCGGTGCACTCGACGCGGCGGGGGACGACGCGCCCGCGCCGTCCGCGACCCCCGGTCCGGAGCCGGCGCCCGGCTCCGGCTCCGTCGTTCCCCTTTCCGGCGCCGTCTCGGGCTCCGTCTCGGGCTCCGTCTCGGGCTCCGTCTCGGGCTCCGGCTCCGGCTCCGGCTCCGGCTCCGAGGCCGTGATGTCCGCCGTGCTCTCCACCGGCTTCCCGTCGACCGCCCACACCGTGCCGTCGTCGGCGTACAGCCGTGCGGTGACCTGGTGGGTGCCGTGCGCGAGGTAGCCCTCGGGGATGCGGTAGGAGGGGTCGCGCAGGTCGGCGAGGGGCGAGCCGTCCACGAAGAGCCGGGCGATGCCGCGGCCGCTGACCGCCGCCTCCGCACCGGACGGCGACAGGCGGAAGCCACGCAGCTTCAGGCGCACGTCCCAGCCGCCCTCCGCGTCGGGCTCCACCTCGAGACCGACCTGCGGCGCGCCCTTCCCGCCGATCTCCCGGTAGTGCCGCCCGTCGTCGTCGGTGTCGTCGAGCACCGTGCCGACGGGCGAGGGCGAGAGCGTGCTCTCCCGCCCGGCCGGCGCGGGCGCGCCACTGGTGCCGCAGCCCGCGGATCCGGTCACCGACAGGACACAGACCGCGAGCGCGGGCAGGATTCCACGCGTCCACGACATGCCCGGGAGCGTAGAACACGGGTACGACACGGGGATCCCCCCAGGGTCTGGTTCTCGCCACCCGTGATCGTCCTCCGAGAGGAGGACCCGCGCACCTCTTGCGTCCGGGAAACCGCAATCCTACGGTGATGCAGAGGAATCGTCGGTCGAGGGAGCACGCATGGACAGCGGGGACGCACGCAAGACGGCAGAGGGACTGACGTACCTCACGGGATTCGGCAACGAGCACGCCTCCGAGGCCGTGCCCGGCGCCCTGCCCGAGGGCCGCAACTCCCCGCAGCGCGCGCCCCTGGGCCTGTACGCGGAGCAGCTCAGCGGCTCCGCCTTCACCGAGCCGCGCGCCGACAACCGCCGCTCGTGGCTGTACCGGATCCGTCCCTCGGCGGCGCACCCGGCGTTCACCCGCACGGACAACGGCGCTCTGCGCACCGCCCCCTTCACGGACACGGTCCCGGACCCGAACCGGCTGCGCTGGAACCCCCTCCCCGATCCCGCGCCGGGAACGGACTTCCTCGGGGGCCTGTGGACCCTGGGCGGCAACGGCGACGCCGCCCAGCGCGCCGGCATGGCCGTGCACCTCTACCACGCCGACGCCCCCATGGACCGGGTGTTCAGCGACGCCGACGGCGAGCTGCTGATCGTGCCGGAGCGCGGCGGCCTGCTGCTGCGCACCGAGTTCGGTCTGCTGCACGCCGAGCCGGGACACGTCGCGCTGATCCCGCGCGGGGTCCGCTTCCGGGTGGAACCGCTCGACGGGACGGCCCGCGGTTACGTGTGCGAGAACTACGGCGCCCCGTTCCGCCTCCCCGACCTCGGCCCCATCGGTGCCAACGGCCTGGCCAACCCGCGCGACTTCCGCGCGCCCGTCGCCGCGTACGAGGACGTCGAGGGTCCGGTGGAGGTGGTCAACAAGTACTGCGGCAACCTCTGGAGGGCCACCTACGACCACTCGCCCCTCGACGTCGTCGCCTGGCACGGCAACCACGTCCCGTACGTCTACGACCTGCGCCGCTTCAACGTCATCGGCACGATCTCGTACGACCACCCGGACCCGTCGATCTTCACGGTGCTGACGTCCCCGTCCGACACCCCCGGCCTGGCCGGCGTGGACTTCGTGGTCTTCGCGCCGCGCTGGCTGGTGGGCGAGGACACCTTCCGGCCGCCGTACTTCCACCGGAACGTGATGAGCGAGTACATGGGGCTGGTCGAGGGGGCCTACGACGCCAAAGCGGAGGGCTTCGTACCGGGCGGCGGCTCGCTGCACAACATGATGTCGGCGCACGGCCCGGACCGGGAGACGTTCGACCGGGCCAGCGCGGCCGACCTGGTGCCGCACAAGGTCGACGACGGGCTGGCGTTCATGTTCGAGACGCGGTGGCCGCTCGCCCTCACCCCGCAGGCGGCCGGCGCGGACCACCTGCAACAGGGCTACGACGACGTGTGGTCGGGCCTCGAACGCCACTTCCGCCCCTTGCACTGAGGATTCCCGCCAGGTACGGATGGCCCCGTGACCTCCTTCGCGCCGGACTCGATCGTCCTGAACCGCAAGCTGCCGCTCTGGTACCAGGTGTCGCAGTCGCTGCGCGCCTCGATACTCGGCCGCTCGGCCGCGGACCCCCTGCGGCTGCCCACCGAGGAGCAGTTGGCCGGGCACTACGGGGTGAGCGTGCTGACCATGCGGCAGGCTCTCAAGGAGCTGGAGGACGAGGGGCTGATCACCCGGCACCGCCGCCGCGGCACGTTCATCGAGCCGACGGCCCGGCGGGGCGCCCCGGTCAGGCTGCTGGGCTCGGTCGACGCGATCGTGGCCCAGCAGTCGGGCATGGTGACGGAGCTGCTCTCGCACGGCTCGGCGCCGGTCCCGGCGGACGTCGCCGAGCACTTCCCGGACCTGGCGGAGGTGGCGACGTACCACCGGCTGCGCGGCGACGAGAAGACGGACGAGCCGACCAACCACGCCCGCAACTACGTCCGTCCGGAACTCGCCGCGGTGATCGACCCGCAGGACCTGGTGCGCTGGCCGATGACGAAGGTGCTGCGGGACGTGGTGGGGGCGGACATCAGCCGGATCACCGACACGGTCGAGGCCCGCCTCGCGGACCCGGAGACCGCCCGGCTGCTCCGGATACCGCTGCTCAGCCCGATCCTGCACTACACGGGCGTCACCTACGACGGCGGCGGCCGCCCGCTGGACGTGGCCGTCATCCACTACCGCGGCGACCGCTTCTCCTTCACGGTCACCCTCGACGCGCACTGAGCACGTCGTACGATGCCACGCGTGACGCGCGACGAAGCTCCGCCGCTGGCGGACCTCATGCCGTGGTCGGTCGCACCGCCGCGGCTCGGCCGGGAGTGGCCGACGGCCCCCGATCCGGCGGCCCTGCGGGCCCGTTGGGACCGCCTGCTGGCGGCGGAGGGAGCGGACCGCGAGGCCCTCTTCCAGCCGACCCGCTCGCGCACCGCGCACACCGCGGTCGCACAACTGCCCGGCGGGCCCGCCGGCACCGGGAGGCTGATCCGCGCCACCGGTCCCTGCCCCGAGCCGGTCCGGGTCCTGGCCGCCCCCTTCGACGAGCAGTGGCTCATCCCCGACCACCGGCTGATCGACGCGGCCCGCCCCGAGCTGTGGCGGGTGGCGGACGCGCACCAGGTCTTCGTGGTGGAGTCGGCCGAGGCCCCGCACCTCCTGGCGACCTCCCGCTTCCCGATGCTCCGCGCCGGCCGGATCCGTCCGCTGTACCGCCGCCCCGGCGGCGGGGAACCCAACCTCGCGCCGGGCCTGCTGGACCACCTCGGCCACTCCCGCGACCCGCTGGACTTCCTCGCCTGGACCCTCGCCGCCGTCCGTCCCGACCTCACGGTCCCGCTCCCCCGGGACCCCGGGCCGTGGTCCCGCGGCGTCGCCCTGGGCCACCGCCTGCTGCGGCTCCTGCGCCGCGACGGCGAGCGCCCCAAGCTGCCCGGCGGCCGCCGCCCCTACGTCCGCGCCCCGCTCCCCGCCCTGCCCCTGACCGTCCGCTACGACCCCGGCGAGGAGGTCCTCCACCTCGACGAGGGACGCGTCTCCCCGGTCCCCCCGCGGGCCTGGGACTTCGAGGCGGGCGGCGTCCGGGTCCTGGAGCGGTGGTGCGCGGTCCGCACGGCACCCGGCGAGGCCGGCACCCTCTCCGCCCTCCGCCCGCGCACCTGGCCCCAGGCCTGGACCTCGGAACTCCTGGAACTCATCACGGTGTTGACCCTGCTGGCGGAACTCCTCCCCCAGCGTGCGGAGTTGCAGGTGACGGACGGCGTCACGGCGTCGGACCTGCGCGCGGCGGGCGTGCTGCCGGTACCGCACCGGGCCCGTCGCCCCGCTTCGGTCCTGACCCTGGACGAGGAGGGCCCGGAGGGCCAGTTGGCGCTCCTCTAGGACGTGTTCACGGCCTGGGCGCGAAGACGTCCAGCACCCGCTCCACCGCGAACCCGAACACGGCCTCCGGGTCGAACGCCCGGATCTCTTTGAGCTGCGCGGACCGGCCGGATCAACCGGATCAGCACCGGATCCGTCTTCTGGTCCCCGTCGTACTTCGCGGGATCCTGCGGAGGCGCACCACTGAGCATCGTCAAGGACTACAAGGACTACATCGACCACCAGAAGCGGCCGGCCTGACCGTCAGAACGAAAACGCGGAGAACTCCGGCGCTTCGCGCCTCCGGACCAAGGATCGCATTCCCGCCCGGCCTGAAGGCCGGGATTCCCTGCGAAGATCAAGGGATGGACCAGCAGCCCCCGCCCCCACCCCTGCCCCTGCCCCTGCCCCTGGAGGGCCTGACCGTCGTCGCCGTCGAGCAGGCCGTCGCGGCCCCGTTCGCCACCCGGCAGCTCGCCGACCTCGGTGCCCGGGTGATCAAGGTCGAGCGGATCGACGGCGGCGACTTCGCGCGCGGCTACGACACCGCCGCCCGCGGCCTCGCCTCGCACTTCGTGTGGTGCAACCGCGGCAAGGAGTCCATCGCGCTGGACCTGAAGGACCCGCGCGGCCTGGACGTCGTACGCCGGCTGGTCGCGGACGCGGACGTGTTCGTGCAGAACCTCGCGCAGGGGGCGGCGGCCCGGCTCGGCCTGGACGCCGCCACCCTGTGCGCCGCGCACCCGCGCCTGGTCGCGGTCGACATCTCCGGGTACGGCGCGTCGGGGCCGTACGCGGACAAGCGGGCGTACGACATGCTCGTACAGTGCGAGGCGGGGCTGGTGTCGGTGACGGGGACGCCCGGGCAGCCGGTGAAGGCGGGCATCCCCGCGGCGGACATCGCGGCGGCCATGTACGCCTTCTCGGGCGTGCTGGCGGCGCTGGTGCGGCGCGGGACGACCGGGCGGGGCGGGCCGGTGGAGGTGTCGATGCTGGAGGCGCTGGCCGAGTGGATGGGGCATCCGCTGCACCACGCGATGCACGGCGGCACGGCCCCCGCGCGCACCGGCCTCGCGCACGCCGTGATCGCGCCCTACGACGCCTATCCGACGGCCGACGGCGGGCGGGTGCTGCTGTCGGTGCAGAACGACCGGGAGTGGCGTCGACTGGCGGAACTGGTGCTGGGACGGCCGGAGTTGGGGAGTGACCCGGCGTACGCGACGAACGCGGCGCGGGTCGCGCACCGGGAGCGCACCGACGCGCTGGTGGCGAGGGCGCTGGGCGCGCTGGACGCCGACGAGGCGCTGGCGCGCCTGGAGGCCGCGGGCATCGCGTGCGCGCGGCTGCGGGATCTGCACGAGGTGGCCGGGCATCCGCAGCTGGCGGCCCGGGGACGGTGGCGGGAGGTGGACTCGCCGGTCGGGCCGTTGCGGGCGCTGCTGCCCCCGATCACACTGCCGGGCGGGACGGAGGCGCGGATGGGGGCCGTGCCCGCGCTCGGGGAGCACACCGAAGCCTTGCTGCGTGCCGTGGGGATGACGGACGAGGAGATCGCAGCGCTGCGCCGGGACGGTGTGGCCTCCTGAGCGCGGGCCTCAGTGCTTGTTGTTGCTGCCGAACAGCGAACGGCGCAGTCGGCGCAGCGGTGCGAACAGCGAGACCCCGCTGATCCGGGCACCCCTCGGACTGCGGTGGGCGGGTGCGCGCGACGTCAGTTCCCGCATGAGGGAGGTCGCCTCGACCGTCTCCCGCTGCGGTATGGCGGGGCCCGCCAGCACCGAGAGATGGCGGTCGAGACGCGAACTGGTCGCGTTGCTCCCGCACGTGATCGCAGGGACCCTCGCCCTGCTGCGCATCGTTATCTGTTCCATGTCACTCCCCACCCGTACGAGTCCACCCGGCCCGGGCAGGGTAACCCTATCGCCCCGGCGAGGCACACGTGTATCGCGGTCACAGGAATCACCTTCCCCGTAAGGGGGTTGACGATCCCTCCACCATTACTCTCCGAATCCGACCGATTCCAGGGTGAGTTGGACAACCGGCTGAGTGGTGGGCTGCGGTGATCCCCCGTCGGGCTCGACGGTCACGGCGAGTGACGTCGATGAGGGCTCGAGCCCGGTGGCGACCAGGGGCCCGTCACCCTCGAAGAGGCCGAGAGAGCGCGGTTGCGCGTCGGGGCGCATGACCCAGAGCTGGTGCACCCGCCCGCCGGACAGCCCGTCACGTCCGCTCAACGTGACGACCGCCTCGCCCGCAGAAGCGGAGGCGATCACTCCGATCGTGCCGCCCCGCGCGTCCTTGCCGGTGCTCGCGCGGGCGTCCGGAGCGGCGAGAACGTGGGCGATCTCACGTGCCCGGGCCCGCTCGGCGTCGAGCTGGTCCTGGGTGCGACCGGCCTGGACCGCGAAGAGCGAGGCGACGACGAGCGCGGCGGCGGCCGTCGCGGTGGCGAACGGCGCGAACAGCGGGCGGCGCGCCCGGGGCGCACGGGAGCGTCCGGGCGGCGGCCGCACGCCCCAGACGTGCGGCGGCAGTTGGGGCGCGCGCTCCCGTGACGACTCACGCGCGGGCTCCTGCGGTGTCGTGCGCACGGCGGCCAGGACCCGGTCCCGCATCGCGGCCGGGGGCGGCGCGGCCGTCGACCAGGCCAGACGGACGGCGTCCTCGGACAGGGCGCGCACCTCGGCGGCGCAGCGGTCGCAGCCGCTCAGGTGTTTCTCGAAGCGGCGCCGCTCGCCGGATTCGAGGGCGTCGAGGGCGTAGGGCGCCGCCAGCGAGTGCAGGTCCTCGCGGCGGAGGAAACCGAGGACGCTCACGCGGCACCTCCCAGGCAGTGGCGCAGCCGTGTGAGTCCGTCGCGCATCCGGGTCTTGACCGTGCCCAGCGGCAGCGAGAGCCGCTCGGCGACTTCGCGGTAGGTGTAGCCGTCGTAGTAGGCGAGGGTGACGGACTGGCGTTGCAGGGCCGTGAGCCGGTCGAGGCAGCGACGTACCCACTCGCGTTCCAGACCGGCCTCCACCTCCTCGGTCACCTGGTCGAAGGCGGGGTGGTGGGCGCGCTGCGCCTCGCGCTGCTCGCGCTCGCCGGCCGCACGGGCGCTGCGCACCCGGTCGACGGCGCGGCGGTGGGCGAGGGTGAGGATCCACGACAGCGCACTGCCGCGCCGGGGGTCGAACCTGGCGGCGGAGCGCCAGAGTTCGAGCAGCACCTCCTGGGAGACCTCCTCCGACTGCGCCGGGTCCCGCACGACGCGCCGCACGAGTCCGAACACCGGCCCGGACACGATGGCGTAGAGCCGTTCGAACGCGTTCTGGTCGCCTCCCGCGACGAGCACCAGCAGTTCGTCCGCCTCCATCCGGTCCCCCTCCCCGCGGCCGCATCCCGGCCGTCCCGTCGTACCAGGCACTCGCAACGCACACACCTCCGGCAGGAGTACGGATTCCCGGGGCGAAAAAGCGGGTGAGCAGGAAAGAAAAAGTTTTTGGGTTTCGACCAATCCAGTCGGCGTCCCCATTCCGTATCACTGTCCGTCAGGCAAGTTGGCACTGAGGACGGACGGCATGACAGCTATCTCCAGGAGCGGATCCGGACGCAGGGGCGTCGCGACCCTCATATGCGGGGCACTGGCCGCCGGGGGTCTCGCGGCCGCCGGCGTCGCCACGCTGGCACCCGGGGAGGCGGCCGCCTCCAGCCACCGGGAGGCCCCGCTCATCTCGGGCACCCCGCAGTACGACAACACCGACGTGTACGCCTTCGTGAGTCCGGACAAACCGGATACCACGACGATCGTCGCGAACTGGACCCCGTTCGAGGAGCCGGCCGGCGGCCCGAACTTCTTCCCGTTCGCGGAGGACGCCCAGTACGACATCCACATCGACAACAACGGTGACGCACAGGGCGAGTTGCTCTTCCGCTACACCTTCAAGACGCATGTGAAGAACAAGAAGACGTTCCTGTACAACACCGGGGCGGTCGAGAGCCTGGACGACCCCGACCTGAACGTGACACAGACGTACGACCTCGAACTGGTCAAGCTGAGGAAGGGGAAGGCCGTCCGCACGACCAAGCTCGCGGACGACGTGCCGGTGGCGCCGTCGAACGTCGGCAAGGCCTCGATGCCGGACTACGCCAAGCTGCGCAAGCAGGCGGTCTACAAGCTCTCCAACGGTTCACAGACCTTCGCCGGCCAGGCCGACGACCCGTTCTTCCTCGACCTGCGCGTCTTCGACCTGCTGTACGGCGGGAACCTCTCCGAGGTCGGCAACGACACGCTCAAGGGCTACAACGTCAACTCGATCGCCCTCCAGGTGCCGACGGACCTGATCACCGAGTCCGAGCACCAGCCGATCGTGGGCGTCTGGTCGACAACCCAGCGCCGTAACGCGCAGGGCTACTACGCCCAGGTCTCCCGGCTGGGCAGCCCGCTGGTCAACGAGGTCGTCAACCCCATCAAGGACAAGGACAGGTTCAACGCGTCCGAGCCGAAGGACGACGGTCAGTTCCTGAAGAACGTCACCAACCCCGAGCTGCCGAAACTCATCGAGGCGATCTACAAGATCAAGGCGCCCGCCGAGCCGCGCAACGACCTGGTGGACGTGTTCCTCAAGGGCGTGAAGGGGCTCAACCAGCCGCCGAACGTGACGCCTTCGGAGCAGCTGCGCCTCAACACCTCCATCAAGCCGACCGCCTCCCCCAAGCGGCTCGGTGTGCTGGACGGCGACAACGCGGGCTTCCCGAACGGGCGCCGGCTCACCGACGACGTGATCGACGCCTCGCTGCAGGTCGTCGAGGGCGAACTGCTGGGCGCCAAGAACGACCTGGGTGACGCGGTCGACAAGAACGACAAGCACTTCGAGAAGGCCTTCCCCTACGTCGCGCTGCCGACCGAGGGTTCACGCGGCCCGCTCGCCAAGGGCGTCAGCACGGGCAACGACGTCCGCAACCAGCTCGGCGACGCGCTCCGGCCCGCGGGCACCACGTCCGGGACGGACACCACCGTGATCGCCGCCTCGGCGGGCGCCGGCGCGGCCGGGATCCTGCTCATCGGCGGCGGGCTGATGTGGTGGCGCCGCACGAGCGGCGGCCACGGCCGACGGGCGTACCGGGGCTAGGGTCTTCCGTCTGGACCGGGCCGGATCAGGGAGCGGGGTCCGGTGCCGGGGGCACCTCCCGCGCCTTTCGGGCGGTGGGGGAGCCTCGCGAGGCGGAGGAGGGAGTCGGGGCGGAGCCCC
>NZ_JBICUZ010000012.1:0-161979 GCF_043198675.1 Streptomyces sp. NPDC048734
GCCCCTCCCAATCGTCCACTGCGTCACCGGCCCAGCACTCGCCGGCCCGTCTTCCCCGCAAGGGCGCGCCTACCCCCGACCACGCCGACCATTCCTCGAAATTTCCGCGGGATGGCTCACAGAAATTTCCACCGCGCCCCGCCGACCACCGCGGCCACCGCTTCTTGCCGACCACCGCGTCCGGCCGGGCGCGCGGGAGCGGCGGACGAGTGGCGGACCGATACCCGCCCAGCTCGTCCCGATATGATCGAATTCATGATCAGATCAGTACGGCCCGGACGCCGCCACCGTCCTCCCCACGGCGGGCAACGGCAGGCCGTGCTGCTGTCCCCGGTCCTCGTCACCGTCCTGATCGCCGGTCTGGCGTTCTCCACTCCCCGGGAGATCGCCTTCAGCCGCCTCCTGCCCGCGGCGCCCGCCCTCGCGGCAGCGGTGTGGCCGGTTCTCCCGACGGTCCTGCTGGGGGCTTCATGCCTTCTGATCATGATCGGCCTCAGCTTCGTCCACTCCGATCTGGGGACGCCGTACACGGTTGCCGCGATCGCCGCCGTCACCCTCGCCGCCGCCTACGCGAGTCATCTGCGACTCCAGCGGGAGGAGACGCTCTTCCAGGTCCGGCTCGTCGCCGACGCGGCGCAGAAGGTGCTGCTGCGCCCGCTGCCGCACCGCCTCCACGACATCGAGATCGAGTCGCTGTACCGGGCGGCCCAGGAACAGGCCCGGATCGGGGGCGACTTCTACGAGGTCGCCGACACTCCGTACGGGGTCCGCCTGCTCATCGGCGACGTGCGCGGCAAGGGCCTGTCAGCGGTGGGGGCGGCCGCGGCGGTGATCAACTGCTTCCGGGAGAACGCCCACGACCAGCCCGACCTGAGGGGCCTGGTGCGCCGCCTGCAGATCACCATGTCCCGCTACAGCGCCGCGATCCCCGCCGACGACGAGCCGGAGCACTTCGCCACCGCGCTGATCGCCGAGATCCCGAACGACGGCGGGCACGTCAAGATCCTCAACTGCGGGCATCCACCACCGGTGTTCGTACGCGGCGGGCGGATCGACGTCCTCGAGCCCACCCGCCCCTCCACGCCCCTCAATCTCTCGGGACTCCTCGGGGACCACTATCACGTCGACACCGCGCCCTTCTCCCCCGGCGATCAGATGCTGCTCTACACCGACGGGGTCACGGAAACCCGGGACCGCGCCGGCGAGTTCTTCCCGCTGCCGGACTGGGTGGGCCGGCACGACGCGGCCCCGCCCCGTGAGCTGCTGGACGAGCTGCACGCGGACCTGCTCCGCTACGGCGGCGGCAGACTCGATGACGACGTCGCGGCCCTCGCCGTACGCTGCCGCCCGCGCGCCGCGACCCACGCACGCTGACGCGCTGTCCGGGCACGGGGCGCCCCGGGCGGGTGTGCGTGGCACCGCCGCCCATGAGGACGACGCCGAGGTCTTCGCCGTGCTCCGTCGGCGTCGCCTCGGCACGCTCACGCGCGGCGGCGACGGCGCCGGACGGGCCCTCGCCTCGCGCGGAACCGGCGACCGTCGGGGCGTACAGTGTCAACGACCCGAACACGGACGGGACTTGACCCGCACGCCGACCGGCTGCCGCTCTCAGCGCCGCCAGGGCACCGGCCGGCCCAGGAACGCGGCGAGCCGGTCGATGGCCGGAGCCGTCTCCGCGACGGGTTGCGGCTCGGCGAAACGACCCGTTCGCGACGAGGAGGGGAGCCGGTCCCGGGCGAACGCCAGGGACTCCTCCGCCAGGTCTTCGGGCAGCCGGGCCGGGATCCCGGTGGCCTGGGCGAGGTCCCATCCGTGAGCGAGCAGGTCGTACAGGCGGATCTGCAGGCGCTCCGCGCCGGTGGCACTCCCCAGGGGACCGTGGAAACCGCGCTCGAGCACTCCGTTCCCGGCGAAGGCGGCCCGCAGGGCGGCACCGGAGGCCCGGTAGGCCGCCACGGGGTCGTCACCGAGGGGGTCCGCCCCTCGCTCGGGCATCGGGCCGCCCTCGATCATGGCGGCGAACACCAGGTCCATGCCGACCAGATGGCGGACCACGTCGCGCACGTTCCATTCGGTGCACGGCGTCGGTGCCTCCCACTGCTCGGGGCGGATCCCGGCGATCAGGTCGCCGACGGGGGTGTACGCACGCGCGAGACGGTCCACGGAGACGGTAGTCATCCGCGCAGACTACGGCGTCAACGGCCCGTCCACCCAGGGGTTTCGCGCGGGTCCGCCCGAGGGCTTCGTGGCGCTCCGCGAAGGCTTCCGGGTCGGCCACCGAGCCGGTCACTCGCCGAGCCGGTCACTCGCCGAGCCGGTCGGTCACCGGGCCGGGAGGACACCCGCGAACGCCTCGTCCCCGGCGGGTGCCGGGGACGGGCGTGTCGAGCGCGGTCCGCTTCACGAGCGGCCGTCGACGAACGGGGGCTCGGTCGCTCGGTGCGTCAGGACGCGACGAAGCGGGCGATCTGGCCGAGCACACTCGTGTCCGCGAGGAACCCGATGTGGGTCGTGCAGAGCACGTTGTTGTTGGCCGCGCCGTCCAGCCGGGTGCTGGTGTACGGCAGGATGATGCCGTCGCACGCCGAGTACCACGTGGCGTACCTGGTGGTGCCCGGCGTCTCGTCGCCCGAGGTGATCTGGGAGATGAACGAGGAGCCCGGGTACATCTGCTGGCACGTCGTGTAGATCAGGCAGGCGCCGGCGAACGTGGTCCCGTGGTTGGCGCCGGCGATCGAGGCGAGGTGGCTGACGCTGGTGTTGCCGCCCAGCACCTTCAGGTAGTACTGGCTGACCAGGCCGCCCATCGAGTGGTTGACGATCGCGACCTTGCTCGCTCCGGTCCGCGCCTTCACGTTGTTGACGAAGGCGGCGAGGCCCTGGGCGTTGGTGATGTTGTTGCCGTAGGAGTCGTACTCGTAGGCGAAGAGGTTGGAGCCGGCCCAGCCGTTGAGCCGGAAGACGCTCATGGCGGTGACCCAGTTGGACGCGTCGCCGGTGTATCCGTGCACGAAGACGACGGGCGTGCTGGTCGACAGCACTCCGGCGGTCGTGTCCGACGACTGCGCCACGACGGCGGTGCGGGCCGCCGCGGTCGCGGAATCGGCGGCGCCGGCCGTCGAGGCCGAGGAGAACAGGGTGAGTGCGGCCGTGGCGGCGGCGAGAACGCCGAGAAGCCGATGTGGGGAACGACGACGCATGGGGTCTCCTGACAGGGGTGCGGGGTTGTGGGTGCCTGACCCGACCAGAGTCATGGGGAGGGACGCGGGCGCCATCGGCTGAATCACCAGTGGCCCGGTGAGCGTCCGCAAGGTCGCCTGTCGGCCACCGGTCACCAGTCACCGGTCACCGGTCACCGGCCCGACACCGTCGCCGACGGCGTGGTTCGTCCCCGAGACCGTCCGGGAGCCCGGCGGAGCGCGCCGGATCCCGGCGGTGGAGCCCCGCGGTGGAGCCCCGCGGTGGAGCCCGCTGTCCGGCCCGAGCGGTCGGCCGCGTCACCGCGTGGTCACCGGCGGTCCGGCATCGCCGTCGTCACCTCGCCGCGGCCTTCGCCGCACTGCGGCCGGTCCCGTCCGCGCGGCACACCACCGGGCCGGACACCCACACCGCCGAGCCGGCACACCACCGGGCCGGACGCCCGCGCCACCGGGCCGGCACTCCACGGTCCCGTCACGGCCCCCTGACGGACCGGCCTGCGGCAGCCTCGTGGCGCCGGGCCGCCCGGGGCCGCCGCGCACCCGGGCCCGATGCGCGGGTGGGCACGGCTCGCACGGCGGAGTCCGGGCGTTCGCGCTGCTCGGCGGTCAGCTCGCAGGACACCCCCGCGATCGCCTCGTCCAGTTGCTCGACCGTGCTGACGCCGACGACCGGCGTGGCGGCCGGGTTCCCTCCGGCCAGCCACGCCGGCACCACCCGGTTGCGGTTCGTGCCGGTCTCGGCGGCGGTCTCGTCGAGCGCCGCGAGGCGGCGGACGGTGCCGGGGTGGTCGTACTCCGCCGGCAGCGGCCTGTCCGCGCGGGTGTAATACCCGCCCAAAAACCTGCCCGCGGCGCCGCAGGCCCCTCCCGCCGCGGCCTCGTCGGCGCCCCCGGCGCTCCGGCGGGGCCTGGGACCACCGTCTCCCCCACCGCCGTACGACCGCGAGGCGTGGGTATCGTGACGCGCGTCCCGGCCGTACGGCCGTCCGGCAGCCGACGTCAGGATCCACGTGACCGAGACCCGCGCACCCGCCCCGCCCCGTCCCCTGCTGCTGGCCGACGGCCGGGACGCCGCGTCGGCCTGGACCCTCGATCCCGGGATGCGGCACCTCAACCACGGCTCGTTCGGGGCGGTCCCCCGCGTGGCGCAGGAGCGGCAGAGCGCGCTGCGGGACGAGATGGAGCGGGCCCCGGTCGTCTGGTTCCCGCGGCTGCCCGGCCGGATCGCCGCCGCCCGGACAGCGCTCGCCGGCCACCTGCGGGTACCGGCGCGGGACCTGGCGGTCGTGCCCAACGCGAGCGCCGGCGCGAGCGTCGTGTACGCCGCGCTCACCGCGCGTCCGGGCGGCGACGTCGTGGTCACCGACCACGGCTACGGCGCCGTCACCATGGGCGCCGCGCGGCTCGCCCGGCGCTGGGGCGGACGGGTGCGCACCGCCCGCGTACCGCTCGACGCCGACGCCGGGCAGGCGTGCGCGGCGGTGCTGTCGGAGGTGGACGAGCGGGTCGCGCTCATCGTCCTGGACCAGATCACCTCGGCCACGGCACGGCTGTTGCCGGCCGGCCGTGTCGGCGAGGAGGCGGCCCGGCGCGGCATCCCGCTGCTCGTGGACGGCGCGCACGCCCCCGGCCTGCTGGCCGCGCCGCTGGAGGGCCTGGTCTGCGACGTCTGGGTCGGCAACCTCCACAAGTGGGGGTGCGCGCCGCGGGGCACCGCCGCTCTCGTGGCCCGCGGTCCGCTGCGCGGGGAACTGCGTCCGCTGATCGACTCCTGGAGCGCCGCCGAACCCTTCCCGGACCGTTTCGACCAGCAGGGCACGCTCGACGCGACCGGCTGCCTCGCGGCTCCGGCGGCACTGGACTTCATCGACGGCACCTGGGGCTGGGACGCCGCCCGCCGGTACATGGACGAGCTGGCGGAGTACGGCGCCCGGGTGGTGGCGGACGCGTTCGAGGCGTCGGGCGGCCCGGCGGGGCCGGTCGACGTCGGGATGCCCGTGCCGGGGATGCGTCTGGTCCGGCTGCCGGAGGGGCTGGGAACCAGCCGGGTCGAGGCCGACGCCCTGCGCGACCGGGCGGCCGCGGAGCTGGGCGTCGAGGCCGCCTTCACCAGCTTCGGGGGAACCGGTTACCTGCGCCTGTCCGCCCACGTCTACAACACTCCGGGCGACTACGAGTACTTCGCCGACGCCTGTGTGCCCGTCGTCGGGAAGTGGGCGCAGGAGGCCCGCGGCCGGCGCTGACCCCCGCCGCCGGGCGGGCGGCGGGGCGGCCGGTGCGCGGGCGGAGGGCCGGCCGGTGGCGGACGTCCGAGGAGCCGAGGGATGTCCCGGCGCGGCTTTGCCGGGACGCCCGGCCCGTTCCGGCGGGCGGGTCGCGGTCGTTGTCCCGTGTGAGGGTGTGCGGAACACTCGACGACCGAAGGAGCCAAGGTGACGCTTCGCGCTGCTGCCTCTGTCGAATCGATGGAGCAACTCGCCATTGTCTGGCGGGCCATGGTGCTCGACCGGGACGCGGACGCCGACGTGCGGGATCTTCCGGGGATCGCCGTCCGCTGGGCCGACTGCCGCTTCGCGTTCTGGAACTGCGTCACGTTGACCGAGGTGGGGGTCGGTGCCGCGCTCCTGGAACGGCGTCTGGCGGAGGCGGCGGACATCATGCGCTCGAAGGAGCACCCGGGCTTTCTGTGGCTCTTCGAGGACCTCGTCGACGCCGGGGCGCGCGCGGACCTCGCGGCCGCGGCCGAGCGGGCGGGACTCGTGCACGCCTTCCCCGGCACCGGCATGGCCGCGGACCTGCTCCCCCTTCCCGAGCCGGCCCATCCGGAACTCACGTTCGTCCGTGTCCGCACCGACGAACAACTGCGCTCCTACGCGGACCTCAACTCGCGTGCCTACGGCTTCCCCCTGGCACACGGCCGCGACGGGCTCGCCGGCTCCGTGCTGTGGAAGGAGAAGGTGCACGCGTACCTGGGGCTGCGCGGCGACGTCCCGGTCACGTGCGCCGGGGCGGTGGAGGCCGACGGCCGCCTCTTCGTGATCCTCGTCGCGACGGACCCGCGGTGGGAGCGCAGGGGCTACGGGGAGGCCGTGACGCGCAAGGCGCTCCACGAAGGCGGCCGGGCCACCGGACTGACCCGCGCCACCCTGCACGCGACCGTCGCCGGCGCTCCCGTGTACCCGCGCATCGGCTTCGAACCGAACTCGCCCCTGCACTTCTACAGCCTGCGGTGAGGGGTCCCTGCCGTGTCCCGGTGCGCGCGGCTCCGGCGGCGCCCGGCACGCCCGGGAGAGGACGAGCGCCCTCCCGCCACGGGGTGCCGGTGGCCGCCGGGCGCGGCGTGGGCGGGCAGGCCGGTCAGGGGCGGCCGTGTCGCCCTCGCGGGGTCTCCTCGGTCCGCTCCGGCGTGCCGTCTTCGCTCGGCTCTCGAAGTCCGTCGGCGTCACCCGCGCTCCGGGCGGTTTCCCGCGACGCCGCATCGCGGGCGGTCGAGGATGCGGCGCCGGCGGCGAGTTCCGCCCGGACGACGTCGTCGCAGGCCGGGTCGTACACGGCGTTCGGGGCGGCGGCGGCGAGCAGCCGCTCGAGGCGTTCCCACTCCGCCAGCTCCGCCCGGCCGCGCTCGTCGTCGGCCACGGGCTCGTGCCCGGACTCCTGGCGGGCGAGGAACCGGGCGTCCTCGAGGGCTCGCGCGACTTCCACCGCGGTCATCCCCTCCGCACGCCGGCGTACCGAGCGCCGGCCGATGCGGGTCGGGTCGGCCATCTCGCGGAACGCGGCCGCGCGAGCGGCGAGGGGACGGCGGGGAGTGGTCATCGGGGCCTCGTCTTCATGGAGCGGGAGGAAAGCGGCCACCGCCGGGCCGCGGTACGACGGCCCGCCGGACACGGCCTGCGGCAGACCCGCATTCTCGCGTGGCCGGAGCCGGAACTCCACCGGCCGGACGAGGCGGCCGGCGGCCGCTCCGGTGACGGCGCCTGCCCGTCAGTCCGGTGCGCCGGCGCACCGGCGATGCCGCATCCCCCGTTCCCGGTCCCCGGCGACCGCGGTCGGCGGCGGTTCCCGCCGTCGCCGACCGCGGTGGTGCCGGGGACCGGCGTCGGGTCAGGTCAGCGGCTGGATGCGGATGTTGCGGAACCGGACCTTGTTGCCGTGGTCCTGCAACCGGATCGCTCCCGCCGCGGCGGTCTCCGGCCGGCCCGAGGCGGTGGGGCCGTCGAGGGTGATGTCGTCGTGCACCTTCGTGCCGTTCCACACCACCGTCACCCGGGCGTCGGCGGTCTTGCGGCCCTCGGCGTCGTGGCGGGCGGCGCGGAAGACGATGTCGTACGTCTGCCAGGTCTCCGGCGCGGTCGCCGCGTTGGTGTCGGGTGGCTTCTTCAGGTAGATCGCCCCGGCCTCGTTGCTGTCCGGGGAGGTGTCCCCGAAGGAGTCGAGGATCTGCAGTTCGTACCGGTCCTGGAGGAAGACGCCGCTGTTGCCGCGGTCCTGGCCGGTCACGTCCGGGGGCAGGAGCGGGACGCGGAACTCCAGGTGCAGGGCGAAGTCCTGGTAGGCGTCCTTGGTCCGGATGTCGCCGCAGCACACCTCCATCGACGCCTCCCCGGCGAGCGGCCAGGCCGTTTGCCGCCCGTCCGTGTGCTGCCACCGGTCCTGCGAGGCGGCGGTGCCGTCGAAGAGGGTGACGGCGGCGCCCTGGGGGTGCACGGTGATGAGGTCGAGGTTGACGTGTCCGGTGTCGCCGGGGTCGTACCGGTAGGAGACGGTGTTGGATCCGGCTCTCAGGGTCAGGGGCTCGGTCCGGGTGGACCAGGTGTCCCAGTCCCCGGTGGAGGGCAGTGGCGTCTGCCGCACCTTCTCCCCGTTGGCGTACAGCGAGAGGGTCTTGGTGCCCTGGAAGGGGTTCGGGCCGTTGGAGTAGCGCAGGTTCACGTCGTAGGTGCCGGCCTTCGGGACCGTGACGTCGAACGTCGTGGCCACCTCGCCCTCGGTGGCGTAACGGTCGACGAAGCCGCTGCCGGAGTAGCCGGCGTGGTCGGTGTTGATGCCCGCCCTGCCGGTGAGCCGGGCCTCCTCGGCCTCGTACAGGGTGGCGGGAGGGGGCTGCGCCCCGGGCATCGCGTTGAGCGTGTACCAGGCTTCGGTGCTCCACAGCGTCTCACCGGAGGCGGAGGCGAAGGGGCGCGGGGAGCGCACGTGCACCACGTGGCCGGGCTTGAGGCCGTCCAGCAGCAGCCGGACGGTGCGGCCGTCGCGCGAGAGGGTCGCCGAGCGTACGGACAGGCGTCGTTCGGCGATCTTCGGCCCGCCGTAGTCGGCCGTCGGCGTGTAGCGCCACTGCTCGGCCCGGTAGCGGGCGGCGAGGTCCGCGGCGGTCTCGGCGGACAGCGGCTGGGTGTACGTCAGGTCGAAGCCGCCCGGTACGGCCCGCATGGTGCGGATGTCGAAGGTGTTGCCGCCGTTGGGGGTCAGTTTCTGCAGGCCGAACCTGAGTTTGCCCTCCTGGCCCCAGTTGCCGTCGGCGCCCAGGCCGCCGGCGTAGACCGCTCCGTCGGGGCCCGTGGTGATGCGGTTGACCCCGGCCTCCAGGCCCTGCGTGTAGCGGAAGACGGCGCCCTGGTAGGCGCCCTTGACCTTCTCCAGGTAGGCCCGCTGCAGGCCTCCGTAGGTGACGTCGCCGATGAGCATCTGCCCGGCGAACGGACCCTTGGTCACGTACAGGGGTGTGGAAGGGGAGTTGGCGATCTCGTTCTGCGGCAGCCACAGCACCGGCTGGGTGACGGGGGAATCCTCGAAGGGGCCGACGGGCTCGGTGTGGTGGTTGAAGAAGCGGTCCTGCCCGATCTGGACCAGCTTCGACGAGGGCAGCCATCCGCCCTGGTTGTCGGTGGCGAACAGGCCCCCGCCCGGGCCCCATCCGATCCCGTTGGGGGTGCGCAGCCCGCCCGCGACGGGGCTGGTCCGGCCCGTCCTGGCGTTCACCTTGTACGTGGTTCCGCGGCCGGGCGCCGGCTGCGGGGTGGTGGTCGCGCCGCCGAGGTCGATGGCGACGGAGAGGTTGACGTAGAAGAAGCCGTCGCGGTACAGCAGACCGAACGCGAACTCGTGGAAGTTCCCCCCGTACGGCCAGGTGGCGACCGTACGGTACTCGTCGGTCACCTCGTCGCCGTCCCGGTCGACCAGCCGGGTCAGTTCGTGCTTCTGCGAGACGTACAGCGCGCCCTCGGCGTACTTGATGCCCATGGGCTCGCGCAGCCCGCTCGCCACCTTCTTCACGGTGACCTTGTCGCGGCTCGTCGCGCCGGTGACGTGGTCGAGCAGGTACACCTCTCCGGCGGCGTTGCCGCTGCCGCCCCACGTGCTGATGGCCAGGCGCCCGTCGGGCAGCCAGTCCATGCCGCTGACCTGCGGCTGGAAACCCTCGGGGCGCAGGTCGGTCAGTGTGAGGTCCGGCCGCACCGAGGTGAGCGGCAGGCCGTCGCCCGGGGAGTCGCCGCTCGCCTCGCACTCCTTGCGTCCCGGTGCCGTCACGCGGACGACACCGGCGTCGGTGCTCAGCGCCTCGGGCGGTACGACGGTGAAGTCGTCGGCGCCCGGCGGTTTCCAGGCGAGCCGCAGCTGCTGCCCGCCGTCCCGCTCGAAGTGGTCGATCCGCAGGGGGTGCGGCCCGGCGGTGAGGTGGACGGTGCCGTCCTTGGGTTCGGCGCCGTGGAGTCCGTCGTGGTCGATCACGGTGGCGTCGTCGAGGGCCAGCCGTGAGCCGTCGTCGCTGGTGAGCCGGAACGTGTACGACCCCTCGCGCGGGGCGACCAGGTAGCCGGTGGCCTCCGTGACGAAGTGGTCGTCGAAGCCTCCGAAGTCGGCGGTCGTGGACCAGTCGATCGTCGGCATGAGCTTGTCGTGGTTGGGGGTCTGCCCCGGTTTGAGGGTGCAGATCTCGTTCAGCGGGGTCTGCACGTCGTACACGCGGAGCGTGACTCCGGGCTCCTGCTGCGGGATGTCGGCGGGCGCGGCGGCGGCGGTCGGGACGCCCAGGGCGCCGCCGGCGAGGACGGCCGACGTCAGCAGCGGAATGAGGAGTCTTCGGGCCCGGGGGAACAGGCGTTGGCGCATTGGTCCTCCTGAACTGGGGACCGGACCGTGCCGGATGTCGCTCCGGTCTACCGCGGTAGGGGCTGCGGGTTCCGCCGCAAAGCTAAGGGACTTCCGCTTGTCATGTCCATACTTTGTCATCGATGCGGTCAAAGTCCTCCGCTCCACCGGCGCCACGTCCGGCCTCTCGTCCGGAGGGTGGCCCGACGGGTGCGGCCCCACGGGTGCGGAGCCGCTGAACTCGCCGTGCCGTGAAGCCGGTTGCCCGGACATCGGGCCGGCGCCGGCGTCACCCGCCCTGTCGGCGGGCCGGCTGCCGGGGGTCGGGGGTCGGGGGCGGAGAAGACCCCGCCCCGGCCACCGTGGTCACGGACCGGTTCGCGCGGCCGGGCCCGGGTTCCGATTCGCAGGCCCCGGTGCACCTGCGAGCCCGTCCGGACGAGGTCCGGCAGTGGGTGGGGTTCCTTCAGGTCCTCGCTCTCACGGTGGCAGGAGCAGGCGTCGCCGCGGTGCGGGAGCCGTCGGTCGCCGTCGGGGACGGCGACTCCCGCGCGTGCGGCGGTGCGACCGCCGAGGGGCACGAGCCGGATCCGCGGCGGCAGCCACCTCGCCCGCGGTGCGGCGAAGCCGGACCACTGCTCGCCGGGCCCGCCGTCGCAGGTGGTCTCGATGGTGCGCACGGAGCCGCGGTCGAGGTGACGGGTCTCCACGAGGACCGGGCCGCGGCGTGAACCGCGATTCGGGTCGAGGAGGAGCCGGTGACCGATTCGCTGCCGGACGCCGCCGAGGTCGCGGGGCGGACCGGGTCGGCGCCCCCGGCGTCGCGGTTCCACGAGAAGAAGGGCCTGATCGCCGGCGGGGGACGCGACGGCCTGCGCCGTGCCCACCACCCGGACGCGCTGGAGCGCCTGGCGCTGATCGTGTGCGCGCGCGGCGCCGGCTTCTCGGTGGCCGGGATCGGCCGGTTCCTCGTGGCGCGGCCGTCCGACGCGGATCTGCGCACGGGCACGGCGGCCAGGACCCGCGACCTCGACGAGCGGATCGGCCGGCTCACGCGACTGCGCGACAGCCTGCGGCACGCGGCCGCCTGCGGCCACGAACCGGTCGTCGACCGCCCCGACTTCAAGCGGGCCGTCGGCGAGGTGCCCCCGCCGAGGTGGTCAGCGGGCGCCTCCGTCGTTCCGCTCCGACGCCGCCCGGTCCCCGTCGCGGCTGACCGAGACCCGTCCTCCCGTGCTGGTCTCGGGCTTCAGCTCGACCTGGACCTGATGGGTCGTCTGACGGTCTACCGATCCGCCGAGTTCGGCCGTCACCACGCCGATGCGCACTCCGCCGCGGCCCGTTCCGGAGTGGTGTACCTGCACGGTGAACGTCAGGCTCACCTTCTCCACGGTGAATCCCAGGGCCCGGCCCTGCGCCTCGTCGCGGGCCCGCTCCAGTTCGCCCCGGATCTGGCGAATCACCTCGGTCAGCCCCACGAATCCCGGCCCGTCCGTCAACTCGCCACCCCCATAAGCTCGTTGATCTCGTGTCACCCCAGTATGCGACAGGACCGAGCGCTCGTATAGTCGTGGTATGGCGGCCGACGGGGGTGTCGATGATGGTTCGTCACTTGAGACGCCTTGCTGGGCGGTGCGCATCCGGCGGGCGGACGGGAGGATCGCGGGCGCCGGCATCCTGCTGAGCCCGGACCGGGTCCTCACCTGTGCGCACGTGGTCGAGGACAGGAGGGCGCGGTACACCGCGGAGTTCGTCGGAGCGGCGCCCGGCCGCGCCGTGCCCTCGGTGACGGCGTGGGTCGACGGGGACGCGTACGTGCCGAACACCCGGGACGCCGACGGGGATCCCAGCGGTGACGTGGCGCTGCTGCGGCTGGAGCGTCCGAGGTCCCCCGGCGAGACGACACCGCTGTACCGGCTCTCCGCGCCCGACCGCGCGGTGCAGATGTACGGCTTCCCCTACGACCACAACGGCGGCATCTGGTTCCGGGCCAGCATCGTCGGCGGTTGCGGCCGCGACGGGCAGGTCCAGCTCAGTCCGACCAGCCCCGGCGAGCTCGCCAGTCCGGGATGCAGCGGCTCGGGCGTGATGGACACCCTGACCGGAAAGGTCATCGGGATGCTCCTCAGCGGGATCGGCGACCGGCACGGGAACCTGTTCTCCTTCATGAGCCCGGCCGAGACCATCGTCCGGCACCTGCCCCAGACCGACCGGTGGACCCGGGGAAGGACGGCCGTCGACGACCGGCTCAGGTCCACGCGCAAGGACGCGGCGGAGGCCCTGCTCGACGAGCCGTTCGCCCAGCGCCTCGCCGACTGGCTCCAGAACGACGGACAGCAGGTGAAGATCAGCCTCGTGCCGGCCGGCGACGCGGTGCGGGCCGCCACCCTGCGCCGCGCCATCACCCTGGCCGACCGGGAGTTGCGCACCGCGGCCTCGGTGAACCGGGCTTCCCTCGACCCGCCCGGCACCGTCCCGTCGGCCGGCGGTCACGACCTGGCGGTGGACGCGGCGGGGCTCACCTCGGCCCGGATCGGGGAGCGGATCGCCGAGCGCATGGGGCTCTGGCAGCATCCGGCCGACCCGGTGGCCGATCGCATCAGGGCCGCGGACGTCACCCTCACCCTGGTCGTCGTCGGAGTCGACGAGGCCGCCGACCCGCCGGCCCTCCTGGACCTCCTCAAGACGCTGCGGGCCAAGGGCAGCCGCCTGCTGCTGGTCTTCCGCACCGCCGACGCGACCTACCACCGGGCCCGGCACGAACTGGTCGTCGAACCGGAACGGGAACGCCGCGCGCGTCTCGTCGAGCGGCTGGAACAGATCACCGGCCCCCTGGCACGGACCCTGCGCCGGCGCATGGCGGCCGTACGGGACGAGGGCGTCCGGCCCGCCGACGCGGACCTGGTGAGGGCCCATGCCGCACTGGCGGCGCTCAGGCGCGCGCAGGACGGCGACGCCGTACCGCACCAGGACCTGGTCCGGTACGAGCGGCTCGCCGACCGGGTCGCCGCGCGGATGGCCACGGCCATCGGCACCCTCGACCGGCTCCGCGAGCGGCGGGCGGAACTGGACGGCAGGCTGCGCGGCTACCACGTCCTGCACCTGGACTCCGTGCAGGGCGAGGAGGAGGACCTGGCCCTGGACGCCCTCCGGCTCCGCGCGCACGAGCTGCTGCAGGCCAGGCCGTGCGACGTGCGGGCCGCCGAGGCCGCCGTTGCGGCCTACACCCGCCACGTCGACCGCGGGACCTCCGGCGGACCGGGCCGCAAACAGGGACAGGAACAGGAACAGGGAGGTGCCTCCGCGTCATGACATCCCCACCGGCGCCGTGCCCGAGACCCGACTGCGCGGGCGGCGTCATCATGGTGACCGGCTTCTGCGACACCTGCCACCGCCGGACGCCCGGCAGGACCCGGGTGGTCCCGGCGCGGCCCGCCGCCGCCCCCGAGGCGCCCGCGCGCCCGCCGGCCGATCCGGCCGCCGACGCGCTCGACAACGACGGCCTGCTGATCCTGCCGTACGTCCCCTCCCCGGATCCGTCCGAGGCCGCGCCCGCCACCGCCAGCCCGCCCACCGGAGGCCGGCGCTGCGGCGTCGACAACTGCGCCGGCACCATCGGCGTCGCCTACGCCGGCGGCCCCGCCCTCACCCGCGGCTACTGCCCCCAGTGCGGCCGGGAGTACTCCTTCGAACCGAGGCTGAAGCCCGGCGACCGGGTCGGCGGACACTACCGGGTGCTCGGCTACCTCGACGTGGGCGGCATCGGCTGGGTCTACCTGGCGGAGGACACCAGGGTGCCGGACCTGCACGTCGTCCTCAAAGGGCTGATCAACACCGGTGACGCCGTCGCCCGGCGGTCGGCCGTCGAGGAGCGCCGCTCGCTCACCACGCTCCACCACCGGGACATCGTGCGCATCGTGACGTACGTGCGGCACCAGGAGCCCGGCGAGACGGAACCCACCGGTTACCTCGTGATGGAGTACGTGGGCGGCCGCTCGCTCGACTGGATCCGGCGCGCCCCCGAAGAGGAGCTGGCGCACCTGTTCGGCGGCTCCTTCGGCATCGGCCACGTCATCACCTACGGCTGCAAGATCCTCGGCGCCCTGGAGTACCTGCACGCCCAAGGGCTGCTGTACTGCGACATGAAGCCCGACAACGTCATCCACTACGGGCGCGACATCAAGGTCATCGACCTCGGCGCCATCCGGCGGACCGACGACCGCACCTCCAGCCTCGTCTACACGTCGGGGTACGCGCCGGCGAAGCCGGAACGCGACGAGCGCGGCTTCCACATCGACACCGACCTGTACACCGTCGGCAAGACGCTGGAGACCCTCGCCGCCCGCGCCGAGCCGGCCGCCGGGCTGGCCGCCCGTTCGTTCGACGCGCTCATCAGACGCGCCACCCACCCCGAGTGGGCGGCCCGGTTCGGTTCCGCCGCCGAGATGTCCCGCCAGTTGTGGGAGGTGCTGCGCGAGCACCGGGCGCTCAGCGGGCACGAGCCGTACCCGGAACGCTCCACCCGGTTCGAGCCGACGGCGGCGGTCTTCGGCGCGGCGCTCGGCACGGTCCCCGCGCCGGCCCACTGGACCGGGCGCTCCGGCCCCGGGGTGCCGGAGCTGCCGGTCGGCGCGCCGGATCCCGTGGACACCGCGCGGGCCCTGCCCGTGCCGATTCCCGACCCGCACGACGCGGCCGCGGTGCTGCTCGGCGGTCTCGTGTCCGGCAGCCCGGAGCGCATCGCGGAACGGGCCGAACAGGACCCGGCGCTCGACACGGTGGAGACCTCGCTGTGGCTGTGCCGTGCCCATCTCGACGCCGGGGACACGGACCTGGCGGGGCGGTGGCTCGACCGGGCCGGCCGGCAGAGCGGTGCCTACGACTGGCGGATCTACTGGCACCGGGGCCTGCGATGGCTGACGATCGGTCAGGTCCAGCGGGCGGAGGGCGAGTTCGCCGCCGTCTACGCCTCACTGCCCGGCGAGTCGGCGCCGAAACTGGCCCTCGGTTTCTGCGCGGAGCACCTCTCGGCCGCGGAACGTCAGACCGAGGCCTACTACGAGGCCGTGTGGCGGCGGGACCGCACGCAGGGCAGCGCGGCGTTCGGGCTCGCCCGGCTCCATCTGCGCCGCGGGGACCGGGCCCGGGCCGTCGCGGTCCTCGACGAGGTGCCGACCACCTCGCGGCACTACGACGCCGCGCGCGTCGCCGCGATCCGGGTGCTCACCGGCCGGCTGGACGCCTCCGGGCCCACGGTGGACCAGTTGGGCGACGCGGACCGGCGGCTGGCCCTGCTCGAGGAGCACCTGTCCGGCAGCGGGACATGGCACCGGCTGCTCGCCGAGGTCCGCGGCAGCGCCTTGGCATGCCGGCCGCCCGACGGCTGGGGGCCCGGCTTCCCGGCCGGTGACCGGTTCGGTCCGGTGGACACACCGCGGGCTCTGAGCGCGCTGCTCTCCCGCTCGCTGAAGAGACTCGCGGACCAGGCGGGTGACGCCGCCGAGCGCGGTGACCTGCTCGACCGGGCGTACGCGGTCCTGCCGCGGGCCGCCGGCCTGCGGGAGGTGCTGCACGGATGGCGGCGGACGCCGTGAAGGAGCAAGGCCCGCGGGCGGCGCGCCGGCGGGTCCGGAGCGGGCCCACGGCCCGTCGACGAGAGCGAGGAGCACGGACACCGTGAACACAGGGGCATCCGCGAACAGAGACCCGGACGGCGCGGGGGCGGCCGGCGCGGGAGCGGCCGGCACGGGAGCGGCCGGCACGGGAGCGGCCGGCACGGGAGCGGCCGGCACGGGAGCGGCCGGCACGGGAGCGGCCGGCACGGGAGCGGCGAGGAGTGCCTCGGCCGGCCTCGACATCAGCCAGTGGAAGTACCTGTCCGGCCAGGCGCGCGAACCGCAGATGCACGCCATCGTGACCGTCCGGGCGGACGGCACCGGGAACGGCGGCGGCGCCTCGGGTCCCGTGCTGGCACAGGTGCTGGCGGTGGACTGTTCCGGTTCGATGGCCTATCCGCAGGAGAAGCTGCGCGCGGCCCACCAGGCCGCCGTGGCGGCACTGCGGCTGCTCCCCGACGGCACCCCCTTCGCCGTGGTCCGGGGCACCCAGTCGGCGAGCATGGTGTATCCGCCGACGGAGACCATGGCCCGGGCGGACGCCCGGCACCGTGCGGAGGCGGAGCGGGCCGTGCACCGCCTGGTCGCGGGCGGGGGCACCTGCATCGGCAGCTGGCTCGACCTGTCGCGCCGGCTGCTGACGGAGGCGGACGCACCCATCGGACACGTCCTGCTGCTGACCGACGGCAAGAACCAGCACGACGACCTGATGCCGCTGGCGGACGTCCTGGAGGCCTGCGCGGGGCGCTTCGTGTGCGACGCCTGGGGCATCGGCGACGGCTGGGACGGCCGGGAACTGCTGCGTATCACCAGCCGTCTGCACGGCCGGAGCTCCTCCGTGCAGGACGAGGCGGCGCTCGCGCGCGAGTACGAGCAACTGATGCACCGGCTGCTCGCCAAGAGCGTTCCCGAGCTGGTGATCTCGGTGACCCCCATGGCCGGGGCCGGGGTGCGCTACCTCAAGCAGGTCTTCCCCACCGAGGTGGAACTCGATCCCGTCGGCACGGGCGACGACGGGACGCGGCGGTTCGTCACGCGGGCGTGGGGCGACGAGACCCGCCGCTACCAGCTGTGCCTGTCCGCCGATCCCACCGGGCGGCCCCGCGGGGAGGACCTCCAGCTCGCGGTGGTGTCCCTCGACGTTCCCGGCGCTGACGGGGTGGAGCTGACGCCGCCCCGGCCGTGCCTGGTGCACTGGACCGACGACGCGGCGCTGTCCGGGCACAGCGACATCCACGTCGAGCACTTCGAGCAGCACCAGCGGCTCGGCGAGGCCGTCGCAGCCGCCACCGACGCCCACCGCAACGGTGAGCGTGACGCGGCACAGCAGCACCTGGGCAGGGCCGTGCGGCTCGCCCACGTCATCGGCGCCGACCAGTCGCTCGGCCGACTGGAACGGCTCGTGGAGATCGACGACCCCGCGGCGGGGCGGGTCCGGCTGCGTCCCGGCGTGGCGGCCGTCGACTTCGAGCACCTGATCACCGCCAGCAGTCACAGCACGTACGGCCCCGCGTCGGGCACCGCCGACCCGGTGGTCGCCGGCGGACCGGGAGCGGCGATGCTGCGGTGCCCGGCCTGCGAGGGGGAGGTGCCCGCGGCGGCACGTTTCTGTCCGCTGTGCGGGCACGGACTCCAGGGGCGGCCGTGAGCACCACCGGGCGGGACCTGACCCGCAGGCTCCGGCTGCTGCTGGCCCTCGGGGCCCTCACCACCCTCGCCCTGTTCGCCGCCTACCGGGGCGTGCACGACGACACGGTGCCGCTGGCGTCGTCGAGCACCCCGGGGATCCTGGCCGTGGACACCACGAGGACCGCGCTGCAGCGGGCGCACGCGGCCGTCGACGGGCGCGGGGCGGCGGGTGACACGACCGGTGAGTTCCACACGCAGCTGTCGGTCGCCCATCAGAGCATCGCCGTCGCGGCCTCGGAGAACGTCACCGGCCCGGCGGACCGGCACACCCTGCAGACCGTCACCGGGCTGATCACCGTCTACTCGGCCTGGGTGGAGCGGGCCGGCAAGGAGACGGATGCGTCGCTGCGCGCCGCCTACCTGCACTACGCCGAACAGGGCCGGAACGACATCGTCGACCGCCTCGGCGAGCTGCGCGCCGAGCAGGTGCGGGTCGCCCGGGAACAGGCCTCCTTCCCCTGGCCGTTGTGGCTGGGCTGGGCAGCGGTCCTGGTGCTGTGCCTCGTGCTGTGCGCGGCCCTGGTGGAGGCGCAGCGGTTCGCGCGGCTCCGCTTCCGCAGCGCGGTGCACCCGCCCCTGCTCGCCGCCACGGTGCTGTGCGCGAGCGGGGTGGCGGTCCTCGGCTGGTTCACCGTACGGGCGCACGCGGCGATGCGTGACTCCCTCGCGGAGCTGGACACGACCCGGTCCGCGGACGAGATCCCCGAGACCGGTGCGGACGTGGGGCGGTACCTGGCGGATGCCGGTCTGTGGGCGTCCCTGTCCGAATGGATCCTCGTGGGAGGGGCGTTGCTGATGGCGCTGATATGGGTGGGGCTGTGGCCGCGCGTCGCCGAGTACCGGTTCCGGGTGCCGCGATGAGACGCCTTCGGCCCCGGACGCTCGGCATCGTCTGCGTCTGCCTGGTCCTGCTCGCGGCCGGGGTGGTCACGGGGGTGCGGTGGGCGCGCGGCTGGACGGGTTCGGTGACCGTGCTCGCCAACTGGAGCGGTGACGAGAGGGACCAGTTCGAGCGGGCCATGCGGCGGTTCGAGGACGAGTACCGCATCGACGTCGTCTACCAGGGCAGCTCCGCGCTGAGCCAGGTGCTGGCCGCCGACCTGGCTGCCGGGACCCAGCCCGACGTGGCCGTGCTGCCCGGCCCGGGCGAGCTGGTGGCCTACGCGGCCGAGGGCCGGCTGGAGCCGCTGGACGGCCTGTTCGAGGCCGGCGCCTACGACCGTGTGTGGATGCCGAAGGTGGCGGGCGAGGACGGCCGGGAACGCACCTACTGGCTGCCGGTCAAGACCGGTCTGAAGAGCATGGTCTGGCACGCGGGCGGCCTGTCGGCGGACCGGATCGCCCGGATCGCCGCCGACCCCGGCGGCTGGTGCCTCGCCATGGGGTCCGGCGCGACCTCCGGCTGGCCGGGCACCGACTGGGTGGAGGACGTCCTGCTCCAGCAGTCCGGCCCGCGGGTCTACGAGCAGTGGGCGACCGGCGGCATCGCGTGGACGGACCCCCGGGTGCGCAGGGCCTGGCAGACGTGGGGCGACATGGTGGGCGCGGGCGACAGGACCCGCGTCGGCCGGATGCTCCAGGACGACTTCGCCCAGGACTGCCCGCGGCAGCGCCTGGAGCACCAGGGGTCGTTCCGGGACACCCACTGGAAGCGCGTCGGGGGCGACTTCGTCCACTCCGCCGAGGTCATCCCCGGCGCGGGGGGCGGTGCGGGCCGGTGGGAGGTCTCCGGCGACCTCGCGGCCCTGCTGAACGCGACCGACGAGGCCCGGCAGCTGATCCGCTTCCTGGCCGACCCCGGCACCGCGCTGCCCGACTTCTCGGCCAACCGGAAGGCCGCGTCGCCGGACGATGGGCAAGATCCCCTGGAGCGGAAGGTCAGCTCGATCCTGCGCGGCTTTGAGCACCGTCTGTGCTGGGACGCCTCCGACACCATGCCCCCCGCCCTGCGCGACGCCTTCCACCAGGCGGTCCTGCGCTTCCTCGCCGCACCCGACCGCCTGGAGGACCAACTGCGAGCCCTGCAGGCCCTGAACGGCGGCCCGCGCCCGACGCTGCCGGTGTGCGGCACCGGCCCGGCGACGAACTGACGGCGCTGTGGCACGATTTCCCCTCAGCCACACCGTTTTGGGGGGACATCATGCGCACTCGCGCCTCGATCATCGTCGCCGCGGGGCTTCTCGCCCTCACGGCCTGCTCGTCCGGCGAGGACGACGGCCCGTCGGCGAGCGACTCCGGTCCGGCCGACGCCGAGCAGACCGTCGCCGTCCCGCAGGAGCACGAGGGAGACGACCTGGAGGCCGCCGCGGCCGTCTACACCTCGGCCTACTTCGCGGCCGACACCGACACCGCGTACGGCATGCTCTCCGCACGCTGCCGCGAGGAGATCGGCGCGGACACGTACGCCGCCGTCGTGAAGCGGGCGAAGGCCGACCACGGGCCGGACCACCCGGCGACCGACGTGCGGGCCGAGGTGTCCGGCAAGCTCGGCCGCGTCAGCTACAAGGTCCAGGGCCTGCCCGGGTTCGACCAGCGGGCGCAGCCGTGGGCGCTGGAGGACGGCGGCTGGAAGTACGACGCCTGCTGACCTCCTGCCGCGCGGGCTCTCCGTCGCGCGGCGGTCGGCCCCGTTCCCGTGCGACGGGACCGACCGGGGCGGGGTCAGGCGCCGGGGAGCACGCCGGTGCGGGCCACTTCGGAGTACCAGCGGGCGCTGGCCTTGGGGATGCGGGTGCCGGTCGGGTAGTCGACGTAGACGGCGCCGAAACGCTTGCTGTAGCCGTATCCCCACTCGAAGTTGTCCAGCAGCGACCAGAGGAAGTAGCCGCGCACGTCCGCGCCGTCCGCGATGGCCTGGTGGACGGCGGCCAGGTGGCCGCGCAGGTAGGAGATGCGGGCGGGGTCGTTGACGTTGCCGGAGGGGTCGGCGTAGTCGTCGAACGCGGCACCGTTCTCGGTGATGACGAGCGGCAGTTCGGGGAAGTCCGACGCCAGCCTGCCCAGCAGTTCGTGCAGGCCGCTCGGGTCGACGGCCCAACCCATGGCGGTGGTCTCGCCCGGGGGCTGGTGGAAGGCGACGTCGTCGGCGGCCGGCCACGGACTGTGGGCGCTCCTGCCGTGCCCGTCCGAGGTGTGGGTGCCGCTGCCGTCGGCCCGGGAGACCACGGTGGGCGTGTAGTAGTTGACGCCGAGGAAGTCCAGCGGCTGATGGATCTCCCGCAGGTCGCCGTCGCGGACGAAGGACCAGTCGGTCAGCGCCGCGGTGTCCTTGAGCAGGTCCTCCGGGTAGGCGCCCCGCAGCATCGGTCCGGTGAAGACCCGGTTGGCAAGCGCGTCGATACGGCGGACGGCGTCGACGTCGGCGTCGGCGCCGGTGAGCGGGCGGAGATGGTGGAGGTTGAGCGTGACCGAGCACTGGGCGTCGGCGGGGATGCGGCCGCGCAGTGCCTGGACGGCCAGGCCGTGGGCCAGGTTGAGGTGGTGGGCGGCGCGCAGGGCGTCGACCGGGTCGGTGCGGCCGGGGGCGTGCACGCCGGAGCCGTAGCCGAGGAAGGCGCTGCACCAGGGTTCGTTGAGCGTGGTCCAGGTCTTCACCCGGTCCCCGAGTGCGTCGGCGGCCAGGGCCGCGTACTCGGCGAACCGCTCGGCGGTGGCGCGCTCCGGCCAGCCGCCGGCGTCCTCCAGCTCCTGCGGCAGGTCCCAGTGGTAGAGGGTGGCGACGGGCTGGATGCCCTTGTCCAGCAGCTCGTCGACGAGACGCCGGTAGAAGTCCAGGCCCTGCTGCCCGGCGGGACCGCGGCCGGTGGGCTGGATCCGGGGCCAGGCGAGGGAGAAGCGGTAGGCGCCGATGCCGAGGTCGGCCATCAGGGCGACGTCCTCGCGCCAGCGGTGGTAGTGGTCGGTGGCGATGTCACCGGTGTCGCCGTTGCGGACCCGGCCCGGGGTGCGGGCGTAGGTGTCCCAGATGGACGGCGTGCGGCCGTCCTCCGCGGCGGCCCCCTCGATCTGGTAGGAGGCGGTCGCGGAACCCCAGAGGAAGCCCTCGGGGAAGGTGCGGGGGGCCTGCGGGCCGGAAGCGGTGTGCTGTTGTGCTGCGGTGACCACGTGGGTCCTTTCCAGGTGGGTGGCTGGGTGGGTGACTGGATGGGTGGATGGGTGGCGTGGACGGGCGTGCGGGACGGGACCGGTGGCCGGGCCGGCGGACCAGTGGGTCGGCGGACCGGGTCAGCCCTTGACGGCGCCCGCCATGATGCCGCTGACGATCTGACGGCCGAAGACGACGAACATCGCCAGCAGCGGCAGCGTGCCGAGCAGCGCGCCCGCCATGATCAGGGACTGGTCCCGGATGTATCCGGCACTGAGCTGGGTGAGGGCGACGGGGACCGTCGGGTTGGTCATGTCGAGCACCACGAAGGGCCAGAAGAAGTCGTTCCAGGCGTGCACGAACGTGATCATGAACAGGACGGCCATCGCGGGGCGCGCCACGGGCAGCACGATGCTCCAGAAGATCCGCAGGGAGTGCGCGCCGTCCACGCGGGCGGCCTCGACCAGCTCGTCCGGCAGCGCCTCCGACAGGTACTGCCGCATGAAGAAGACGCCGACCGCGCTCACCAGGGTGGGGAAGATGACGGCGGGCAGCTCCTGCGACCAGCCCAGCTCGGACATCATCATGAACAGCGGTACGACACCGAGTTGCGGCGGCACCATCATGGTGCCGATCACCAGCATGAGCAGCACGTTGCGGCCCTTGAACCGCAGCTTGGCGAAGGCGAAGCCGGCCAGCGTCGCGAACATGACGGTGGACAGGGCGATGGCGCCGGCCACGATCAGGCTGTTGACCATGGCCTTGCCCATCGCCGCCTCGTCCCAGGCGCGGGCGAGGTTGCCGAAGAGGTTCGGGCCGGGCAGGAACGGCGGCGGCGTCTGGCTGACGCGGGTGTTGTCGGTCGAGGCGGCCACCATGGTCCAGTACAGCGGGAAGATCGACACGACGGCCGTGATCGCGAGCAGGACGTAGGCGAGCGGGCCCGCGTGGTGCTGGCGGCCGGCGCGCGGGCCCAGCAGCCGGCGGCCGCCGCGGGCGGCGGGCTTCTTCGGAGCGGTCCGGGCCGGAGCGTCCGCCCGGACCGGGAGGCTTTCTGTGGTCATGGGGACTCCTGGTCAGGGCGTGCGGGAGCGCAGGCGCTCGATCAGGCGCTGCGTGACGAAGACGAGGACGAGCAGCAGGAACATCGCCCAGGCGACGGTGGCCGAGCGGCCCATCTGGTAGTTCTTCCAGCCCTCCTCGTACAGCAGCAGGCCCAGCGTCTGGTACTGGTTGTCCGCGCCGCCCGTCACGCCGTTGGGCCCCTGGCCGAAGATCAGCGGTTCGCCGAACAGCTGCGTCGCGCCGATGGTGGAGAGCACGATGGTGAAGACGATGGTGGAGCGGATCCCGGGCACGGTGACGTTGGTGAACTGCCTCCAGCGGGAGGCCCCGTCGATGGCGGCGGCCTCGTAGCGGTCGGCCGGGATGGCCTGCATGGCCGCCAGGTACAGCAGCGCGTTGTATCCGGTCCAGCGCCAGATGACGATGGTGGAGATCGCGGCCTGGGCGGGCCACTTGTCCGCCTCCCAGTCGACCGGGTCCAGGCCGACCAGACCGAGCGCCCAGTTGATCACGCCGAAGTCGCGTTCGAACAGCATGGTGAACACGAGGGCGGCGGCGCCGACCGAGGTGGCGTAGGGGACGAGCGAGGCGATGCGGAAGAAGAGCGAGCCGCGCATCCTGTAGTTGAGCAGGTGGGCCAGGCCGAGCGCCATCAGCAGCTGCGGCACGGTGGAGATGACGCCGATGGTGACGGTGTTCGCCGTCGCGTTCCAGAACCGGGAGTCGTTCCAGAGGTCGACGTAGTTGTCGAGCGCCACCCACTCCATGACGTCGAGGGTGGCCAGTTCCACCCGGTGCAGGGAGATCCAGGACGTGTAGACGAGGGGGTAGAAGCTGAACGCGGCGAACACGACGAAGAACGGGGCGACGAACGCGTACGGTGCGCCCTTGACGTCCAGCCGGTGCAGCAGCGCGCCGCGTCGCTGGCCCGCGCCGTCGCCGTCCGGCCGGGACGGTCCTCGACGTCCCTCGCCGGCCTGGGCCTTGGAGATGGAGGTGGCCACCGGAGTTCCTTTCTGGGAGCGGGGGTGTGAGCCGGTCGCCCGGGCCCGCGGGCGAGGTGCGCGCGGACCCGGGTGGCCGGCCCAGGGTCTGTCGTCTGGGTCGGGCCGGATCAGAAAGCGGGGTCCGGTGCCGGGGGCGCCTCCTACGCCTTTCGGGCGGTGGGGGACGTCGCGAGGCGGAGGAGGGAGTCGGGGAGGAGCCCCGGCGACCGACGACAACGCGGCGGTGGGGGTACCTCCCGCTCGGGCGGAGCCGAGAGTGGGGAGCGGTGCCGGACCCCGCGAGCCCGGCATGATCCAAACGACAGCCCTTGGCGCGACGGGTCAGCCGACCGCCTTCTCGATGCGCTCCGCGGTGGTCTTCCAGGCCTCGTCGCGCGAGGTGCCCTGCTGCTCGATGAGGGCCAGGCCCTGCGAGAAGGTGTCCTTGATCGTGCCGTCCTTGCGGCCGAGGACCTGCTTGTCGGGGATCTCCCGGGCGGCCGCGCCGAAGATCCGGCCGATCGGGGCGTTGTTGAAGTACTCGGAGGTGAGGTTCTGCACCTCGGGCATCTCCAGCGCCTTCTGCGAGGACGGGACGCTGCCCTGCTTCTCGAAGATGTGTGCCTGCTGTTCGGGCGCGGTCAGCCAGGCGACGAGCTTCTTGGCCTCCTCCCGCACCGGGCTCTGCTCGACCACCCCGAGGAAGGAACCGCCCCAGTTGGCACCCTTGGGCGCCTTGGCGACATCCCACTTGCCCTTGTGCGCGGCGCCCGCCTTCTCACCGATGTGGCCGAGCATCCAGGCCGGGCAGACGGCCGTGGCGAAGGTGCCGTTGGCCAGACCGGGGTCCCAACCGGGCTGGAACTGGCGGAGCTTGGCGGTCAGGCCGGCCTCCGCGGCGTCGGCGGCGAGGTTCCAGGCTTCCTTGACGGCGGGGTTCTTGTCGTAGATCAGGTCGCCCTCGGCGTCGTAGTACTGCTCGGAGTAGCCGTAGACCATGGCGTTGAACAGGCCGCTCGCCGCGTCCAGGTACGCCACCTTGTCACCCTTGAAGTCCTTCTTGAAGGTGCGCCCGACCTCGACGTACTTCTTCCAGTCCCCCTCCCACAGCCTGGCGACCTCCTCGCGGTCGGTGGGCAGGCCGGCCTTCTCGAAGTAGTCCTTGCGGTAACAGACGGCCATGGGGCCGATGTCGGTGCCGAGTCCGAGCACCTTGCCGTCCGCGGTGGTGATCTGGGACTGCTTCCACGGCAGGAAGTGGTCGGTGCCGGTCACGTCGGAGAAGTCCGCGAACTTGTCGGCCTGGGTGTCGACGATCTCCTTGGCCCGGCCGATCTCGATGCCCTGGATGTCCTTCAGTCCCTTGCCCCCGGCCAGCCGGGTCTGCAGGGCGGTGTAGTACGTCTGTTCGTCACCGGCCACCTCGGCCTTGATGTCGACGTTCGGGTTCTCCTTCTCGTACTGCTCGAGCAGGCCCGTCTCCTTGAAGCCCATCACCCCGTACATGCCCATGGTGATGGTGACCTTGCCGTCCTTCTTGCCGCCACCCGTCGCCGAGTCGTCACCGCCTCCACAGCCGACGACGAGCGCGAGCGCACCGGCGGCCGCGACGACCGCGGCCGCTCGTGTGCGCGGGGTCCTGTGAGTGCTCATGAATGTCCTCCTAGCGACGGCGCTGACGCACCGGAGTGGCGGGTTGCACGTGAGGGCTACGGCGGCACGACGAGCGGTGGGAACGTACCCACCAGACGGTGGGCACGTTCCCACCGGCGGATGGAAGACTCGTGGCAGCGAACGGCTCTGTCAATGACCTGAAAACAATTCGTTGCCGAACCGGACGTCCGGCGTTCCCTTCCCGACTCGGCGAGGGTGCTGCCGCCGGCGTGGCGTCTGCCACAATTGCCGCTGGTCACGTCCGCGGCGCTGCCGCCGCGGTAGCCGCCCGGAGGAGCACATGACAGGGAACCGCCAGCCCACGATCAAAACCGTCGCCGCCCGCGCCGGGGTGGGGCGGACCACGGTGTCCCGTGTCATCAACGGCTCGGACCTCGTCAGTGCGGACGCCCGGGAGCGGGTCCTGGCGGCGATCAAGGAACTGAACTACATCCCCAACTCCGTGGCCCGGGGCCTGGTGACCAGCCGCACCGACTCGGTGGCGCTGGTGATCCCGGAGTCCGAGAGCCGGCTCGGATCGGAGCCGTTCTTCGCCGCCCTGATCCGCGGCGTGAGCGCGGCGCTCGCCGAGACCGGGACCCAGCTGCAGCTCACGCTCGTCCGCGACCAGCTCGAGCGGGACCAGCTCACCACGTCGGTGGCGACCCGCCGGGTCGACGGCGTCCTGCTGGTCTCGGTCCACGCGCACGACCGGCTGCCCGGCATTCTGGAGGAGATGGGGCTGCCCACCGTGCTGGCCGGCCGCAGGGACGAGCGGGAGCGGCTCAGTTACGTCGAGTCGGACAACACCGGAGGCGCCACGGCGGCCGTCCGGCACCTGCTGGACAGGGGCCGGCGCCGCATCGCCACCATCACCGGGTCGCTCGACATGGACGTCGGCCGCAGCAGGCTGGCCGGCTGGCGCGACGCCCACCGCGAGGCGGGAGTGCGAGCCGACGAATCCCTGGTCGAGGGGGGCGACTTCACCGAGGAGGGCGGGCGCCGGGCGATGCGTTCGCTTCTTGAACGCGCGCCGGACCTGGACGCCGTGTTCGCCGCGTCGGACCTCATGGCCGTCGGCGCCATGGCCGAACTGCGCCGCCAGGAACGGCAGGTGCCCGGTGACGTCGCCGTCGTCGGGTTCGAGGACTCCGTGCTCGCCCGCCACACCGCCCCGCCGCTGACCACGGTGCGTCAGCCGGTGGAGGAACTGGGCCGGACGATGGCCAGGATCCTGACCGGCATCACCCGACACGGCGCCGACCGGCAGCAGTTGACGCTGCCGACCGAGTTGGTGGTGCGCGAGTCGTCGTGAGCGGCGTCGCGCTCGCCGGGCGCACGGCGGGAGCCTCCGCGGGACCTCGCGTTCGGGGACGAGGTGAGCGTCGGTGGAGAAAGTGAGGGGGGTGCCCGGAAGTACGGTGAAGAAACCAGATGATCCGGCCGTATGTTCTCCCGTTCGCCGGGCACCAGGAGCGGCGGAGGTTGATAACTATGGTTCCCCTGCTTCTCGTTCTCCTGCTGGCCCTGATCCTCTTCGGCGCGGGCTTCGCGCTGAAGGCACTGTGGTGGATCGCCGTCATCGTGCTGGTCGTCTGGCTGCTCGGCTTCGTCATGCGCAGCGCGGACACGGGCGGCCGCAAGGGCCGCTGGTACCGCTGGTGACCCGCTAGACGGCAGCAGGACCGTGGGCCCCGGGAACACCCGGGGCCCACGGTCCTTGCACCGAACGGGAGCGTCCGTCACGCCGGTCCGCGGGCGGCGGCACCGCTGTCGGCCGGGTCGGCCAGAGCGATGCGGGCCGTGATCCGTTTGCCGACCGGCTCCTGGTGGACCGAGAGGTCCTCGGTCACCGCCTTGACGATCTCCAGGCCGTGCTGGCCGATCCTCGCCGGGTCCGTGGCCCGCGCGGCGGGGACCGTGGGATCGCTGTCCCACACGGTCACCTCCACACTGTCGGCGATGATCCGCAGTTCCATCAGGACGGGGCCGGGGGCGTACTTGCGGGCGTTGGTGACCAGCTCGCTGACCACCAGCTGGGTCAGGTCCGTCGCGCGCGCGGACACGGCGAGCCGATGACCGTCGCGGACCTGTTCGAGGAAGGCGGTGGCGTGGTGGCGGGCTTCGGCGATGCAGCCGTCGCCCCCGCCCAGAGCGAAGCCGGCACGCAACGGACGGTCGCCGGGCGCCCTGCAGTCGCCGTCCTCGGCCCCGGATCCCACCAGCATCGCCTCACTCCCCGTCCACCCGAGCGCGGATGTCCCACCAGGTGACTACGTCTGCCCCGGATGCGCCGTCCGGAACGGCCGATCGCGTGCATCCGGCCCGGGCGGTGAGGCAGAATCGTCCACGCGTGGTCCTGACCCGGAGCAAGCGTAAACGCAGTCGAGGAGACAGTGACCGACATCCCGAAAGCAGACCGGCCGGACGGGCTCGTCATTGAGCAGAGCGTGGTCGACGGCGTACGCGTCGTGATCGTGCGCGGCGAGATCGACCACGACGTCAAGCACGTGCTCAGCGAGGCCCTGATGCCGCGGCGCGGGGCGGCGGCGCCGTCACGGGTCGTGGTGGACCTCAGCGGCGTCACCTTCATGGACTCCAGCGGCATCAACGCCTTCGTCGTCGCCCACCGGGCCGTCAGTGCCACCGAGGGGTGGCTGCGCATCGCCGGTGCGCAGGCGCCGGTCCTGCACGTCCTGCACATCGTGGGGATCGACGAGGTCATCCCCTGCCACGCCACCGTCGAGCAGGCTCTGGGCAACCCCTGACCCGCCCGTCCCGGCACGCGGTCGGCGAGTACGCCGGCGGCGACCGGGGCACCGGCGCACTGGGGCGCGTTTCGAAAGTCCCTCCCCCAGAGGGGGTGCCCCCAGCCCGGCGACGCCTGGCACGCACGCTCGCCGCGTTGTCGGGATCGCCCCGACACAACCAGTATCGGGGCGACCCTCCGCCTTGCGATCGCACGCACCAGACGCCGCCGGGCCTGCCCTTCGGGCAGACGACGCCACTTTCGGAACACGCCCTAGCAGGCGTCGTACACCGGCTGCGGCCGACGAACGGGCCACGGGCGCCGGCCGGGTCCCGCGGGAGGTCCGGGCCCCGGCGCCTCCTCCGTGGTGATCGCGGGCAGGTGCTCACCCCCGGCAGCCGTCGCGCTCCTCCCGGATCGGTGCCGGCCGCAGGCACGGGGTCGTGCCGTGGGGCACGGGAGATCTCTTTCCGGGGGCGGACAGCTCGGACGGGTCCGGCTTCAGTCGGCAGCGGGCAGGTCGGTCGACGGCCCGGCGGTGGCACCGCCGTCCAGGACGAACTCGACACCGGTCGAATAGGTGGCACCGGTGGCGACGAAGAGCACCATGCGGGCGACTTCCCCGGGCTCACCGAACCGCGGGAGCGGCTGCGCGGCCGTGAAGGAGTCGTCGAAGTCGGCCGTCATCGCGGTGCGCACGGCTCCCGGATGGACCGAGCAGACACGGATCCCGTCCGCGGCCACTTCCAGCGCCGCGGTCTTGGTCAGGCCTCGCAGCCCCCACTTACTGGCCACGTACGCCCCGATCCCCGTGTATCCGGTCAGGCCGGCGATGGAGGAGATGTTCACGATCACCCCTCCCCCGGCCCGGCGCAGGGAGGGCGCCGTCGTCCGCATGCCCAGCCAGGCGCCCTGGAGGTTGACGTCGATGACCCTGCGGAAGGACTCGGGGGACTGCTCCTCGATGGTGCCCCACTCCAGGATCCCGGCGTTGTTGACCAGTGCCGACACGGGGCCCGCTTCCCGTTCGGTCCGCGTGACGACGGTCTGCCAGTCGTCCCCGTCGCTGACGTCCAGGTGCGCGTAGCGGGAGGGAGGGCCGAGCTCCGCGGCCGGCTTCTCCCCCTCGGCGTCGGCGACGTCGGCCACGACCACAGCCGCGCCCTCGGCGGCGAACAGCCGAGCCGTCGCGGCACCGATCCCTCCGGCTCCCCCGGTGACGATCGCCACCCGTTCGTCCAGCGCTCCCATCATGGCCTCCTGAACCGATCCGGGGCCGGGTGGAGATCCGTCGACACCGCACCGGGACGCCTCGAACCGTGCTGGTCGCGCCGTGGGTCCGGCCGCGGCACGTCCGGCTCGTCGAACGAGTCCGGTCCGTGCAACACATCCGGTCCGTGAAGCAGGTCGGGGTCGGGATCTCCTGGACACAGGCCGCCCGGGGACGCTCGACGTCCAAAGTCGGCCGACCCGGTCCGTTCTCCTCCACTCCAGTGTGGCCAACCGGCATGACGGGCGCACACCGGGAGAACCGTCGCGTGCTCTGGCGCCGGTCCCGCCCCCTGCCGTCAAGCCGACGCGCTCTCCGCCTGATGGATGACCCAGGCCGCGCCGACGAGACCGATGCGGCTCAGAGCCTGCGGAAAGTCGCCGAGCAGCGCGCCGGTGAACGGTTCGGCCTCCTCGGCGAGGAGGCCCACGTCGTTTCGGCGGGACGTGCTCGGCACACTGCCCCTGTGGCCCTGGACGACGGCGACGATCACCGGGGTGCCGCCACACCCGAACGAGCCGGGTCGCGCCGATGCGTCAGTCCGACCCGGCTCGGGAAACGCGGGGGAACACCACCCGCACCGTCACTTGCTTGACTGGTGACGATTGAAGGTGAGACGATTGGTTCACCGCCCGCTCCGCCGAAGTTCGTCGACGTACGGGTTACCGGTCCGGCCGCACGTGAGCACCTCGCTCACGCACGAAGGAAGGAAGATCCCGCGATGAGTGACGACCAGCAGAAGGCGTGGCTGGCCGGCGGTTGCTTCTGGGGCATGCAGGAGCTGATCCGCAAGCTCCCCGGCGTGCTGAGCACGCGGGTCGGCTACAGCGGCGGCGGCACGCCGCATCCGACCTACCGTGATCACGGCAGCCACGCCGAGTCGATCGAGATCGTCTTCGATCCCGCCGCCACCGACTACCGCACCATCCTCGAGTACTTCTTCCAGATCCACGACCCGACCACGAAGAACCGGCAGGGCAACGACATCGGCGCCAGCTACCGTTCCGCCATCTTCTACCTGGACGACGAACAGCGACGCATCGCCGAGGACACGATCGCCGACGTCGACATGTCGGGCCTGTGGCCGGGCCCGGTCGTGACCGAGGTGGTCCCGGCCGACGAGTTCTGGGAAGCCGAACCCGAGCACCAGGACTACCTGGAACGCTACCCGGAGGGCTACACCTGCCACTTCCCCCGCCCGAACTGGCGCCTGCCCAGGCGCGACGCGGTCTGAACCCGCTCCGTCAGGCGACCGAGGCCGCCCCGTCCGACAAGGCGGGGCGGCCTCGTGGGTCTGCGGGCCGGACCGTGTCGCCCCGGGAGCGCCGACCGGCCCCGTCGGGCGTCACGTGCACCCGGCAAACCGTTCGCCCCGCCGGGGTGGGTTTCGCAGAACCGGGGGGTCTCGCAGAAGGGGAGCCGGCGAAGCCCTGTTCGGGCAGACCGCTGCCCGGCCGGAGGCCGTCGACCACGTGGTCGACGGCCTCCGGCCCCGAGCCGGACCCCGTCCGGCCGGAAGACGGGTCCGCTGAGCCGTACGGCTGGATCGAGAGCCATCGGGGCGCGGAGGCCGGCCCTGCGGGTGCGGTCGGCGGGCCGGGCGGTCAGGCTGGGACCGGGCCGTCAACGGCGCTTCCTGCTGGATCGGAACGGACTCTCCCATGGGCAAGGCGCGACTGACCAGGGCAACCACGAAGACGACGGCGGGCCGCCGGAGTGAGGCAGCGGGCGGTGGTCGCCGGCCCCGTGGCCGTGCGGACCCGACGGTGCCGGCGGACCCGGACGGCGCTTCGCCGTCGGCCTCGCACCGCGCCGAGGGCCCCGGAACCGAGGGGGCCGCCGCGTGACGAGGAACGTGAGCCCGCTGCGTGGCCGTACGGCGGTGGTGACGGGAGCGGCACGGGGGCTGGGGGAGGCGATCGCCGTGCGGCTGGCCGACCGTGGCGTCCGGGTGGCGCTGCTGGGCCGCGAGGAGGACACGCTGGCCAGAGTCCGGGAACGGCTGCCGACCGGGTCGCTGTGCTGGGAGGTGGACGTCACCGACGACGACCGTATGGCAGAGGTGGCCGCCGAGGTGAAGGAGCGTCTGGGGGCGCCGTCCGTGGTGGTCGCCAATGCCGGCCTGGCGGAGGGAGGGCCCTTCGCGCAGTCGGACCCCGCGATCTGGCGCCGGGTGGTGGAAGTGAACCTGGTCGGCAGTGCCGTCACCGCCCGTGCCCATCTGCCGGCCCTGTTCGACACCTGCGGCTACTTCCTCCAGGTGGCGTCGCTCGCCTCCATCGGAGCCGCACCGATGATGAGCGCCTACTGCGCCTCCAAGGCGGGTGTCGAGTCGTTCTGCCACTCCCTGCGCGCCGAAGTCGCCCACCGGCGGGTGGGCGTGGGTGTCGCCTACATCAACTGGACCGACACCGACATGATCCGCGACGTCGACGCGCACGCGGTGCTGCGGGAACTACGCGGCCACATGCCCCCGCCGGCCCGCAAGGTGTATCCCGCGCCCTTCGTGGCGGAACGGCTGGTCCGCGCGGTCGAGCGGCGCCGTCCCGCCGTCTACGTGCCGTCCTGGCTGCGGGCCACGCAACTGGTCCGGGCGGCCATGCCGCCGGTGGTCACCATGCTCTCCCGCAGGGAACTGCCCCGACTGGCCGCCGCGCATCCCTTCGAGGCCACAGGCCTGCTGGGAGCGGGCGGCCGGGCCGACTCCCCGGCACCGGAAGGCTCCGCCTGACAGCGGGGCGGCGGGACAGCGGGACGAGCGGTGAGGTGGCCGGGGACCCTGCCCCGGCCACTCCTGTCCGCGTCGTCGAGCGGCCGGGCCGGGCCGGGCCGGGCCGTCGTCCCCGGCCCGCGTCCCCGGCCCGCGGCCCCGGCCCGCGGTCCCGGCCCGCCGTCAGCTGCCGGGCATCAGCACGGTGTCGATGATGTACACGTCGGCGTTGGCGGTCTTGACGTTGCCGCAGACCACCTTGGCGGAGTCGTTGACCGTGTACGACTCGTCCGAGCCGGAGGTGGTCAGCTTCGACTTCTCCAGGGTGTCGAAGGAGCCGTTCTCCAGGTCCGCCGGAGCCAGCTTCTGACCGACGACGTGGTACGTGAGGATCTTCGTCAGGGCGGCCTTGTCGTTGAGGACCTTGTCCAGGTCGGCCTTCGGGATCTTGGCGAAGGCGTCGTTGGTCGGGGCGAACACGGTGATGTTCTGGGCGTTGTTGAGGGTGTCGACGAGGCCGGCCTTCTTCACCGCCGTCACCAGGGTGGACAGGGCGGGGTTGTTGGACGCGGCGGTGGCCACCGGGTCCTTGGCCATGCCGTCGAAGGAGCCGTCGCCGTCCTTCGGCACCGAGGCACAGGCCGGGCCGAACGGCTCGTCCACGGCGGAGGTGTTCGTCGAACCGTCCATGCCGTCGTCGGACGCCGTCGCCGGGGCCGCCGCCTTGCTGGAGGAGTCCGAGGAGGCGGAGTCGCCACCGTCGTCGGAGCAGGCGGTCAGGGCCAGGGGCAGTACGGCGGCGGCGGCGACGGTCATGGCGATACGACGGACACGGGTGTTCATCATGGTTCTCTCCTGATGGATGGATGCAGCGAGCGCTGCGTTCATGGGGAAAGGTGGCTTGTGCGGTCATGCGGGGGTCACTCGACGGTGACCACCACGGAGTGCCGGCCGTCGGCACCGTCGGGGACGGTGCGGGTGCGGGTGTCGGTCTGCACCGCACCGGTACGGTCGGTGGCGCGCACCGTGAGGGTGTGGCCGCCCTTGGTGGCCTGCCAGGGGAAGGACCACTGGCGCCAGGTGTCGCGCGAGCCCTCGGCGGCCAGGCGTGCCTCCTGCCAGGGCCCGTCGTCGACGCGCACCTCGACCTTGTCGATACCGCGGTGCTGGGCCCAGGCGACCCCGGCGACCATGACGGTGCCGACCCGGGGGCGGGCGAACGGTCTCGGGGTGTCGATCCGGGACTGGGTCTTGATCGGTGCCTGGCGGGCCCACTTCCGTTTGACCCAGTAGGTGTCGTAGGCGTCGAACGTGGTCAGCTCGATGTCCTCGATCCACTTGCAGGCGGAGACGTAGCCGTACAGGCCGGGGACCACCATGCGGACCGGGAACCCGTGGGCGAAGGGCAGCGGCTCGCCGTTCATCCCGACGGCGAGGAGGGCGTCCCGGCCGTCCATCACGTCCTCCACCGGCGTTCCGAGGGTCATGCCGTCGACGGAACGCGCCACCAGCTGGTCGGCGGGTCCGCCCTTCGAGGGAGGCAGGACACCGCACTCGGCGAGGAGGTCGGCGAGACGTACGCCGGTCCAGCGGGCGTTGCCTGCGTACGGGCCACCGACCTCGTTGGACACGCAGGTGAGCGTGATGTCGCGCTCGACCAGCTCCCGCCGCAGCAGGTCGTCGAAGGTGAACGTGACCGGCCTGGTGACTCCCTCGCCGTGGAGGCGCAGCCGCCAGGACGTGGCGTCCACCTTGGGCACCACCAGAGCGGTGTCCACGCGGTAGAAGTCCTTGTTCGGGGTGACGAAGGGGGTGATCCCCGGGATCCTCAACCGGGTGCCTCGGGGAAGCGGCGGAGCGGCGGATCCCGGGGACGGCAGGACGACGTCCTTCCGGGAGGCGACCGCGCCGCGGCCGCTCGATCCGTTCAGGGCGCGGCCGAGGGCGCCCGCGCCGGCCGCCGCGAGGGCCGCGGCGGAGGCGGCGATCACGAAGCCGCGGCGGTCCCGGTCCGGGACCTCGGAGGCGTCGCGCTCCGGGGCGGCCCTCGCGGCGGCCGGCGCGGGACCGCGTGACGGCAACCGGCCGGCGAGGAAGTACAGCAGCGCCGCTCCGGCGACCGCGCCCACCGCGGAGGGCAGCGCGTCGGTGAGACCGTCGGAGTCGGGCCGGCCGAGTGCGGCGGCCGCTCCGGCCACCCCGAAGAGAAGAACTCCCCCGGCGCCGAAAAGCCGATACCGCAGGGCGAGAACACCCAGCACTGTCGCGCAGAGGGCCAGTACCGCGAGAATTCCGAGCTGGAGCACCAATTTGTCGTCGGTGCCGAAATGACGGATCGCCCAGTCCTTCACGGCGGCGGGCGTACGGTCGATCGCGGCGCCGCCCACGGCGATGACCGGACCGGCCTGCGGACGCACCCACGCCGAGACCAGCTCGGCCACGGCCAGCGCCGTGCCGCCCGCCAGTACGCCGCTGAGCGCACCGAGCGCCGTCCGCATCGGCGAGCGGGTTTCCCGCGGTTTCTTCTCGTCGTCCGTCACGTGGGGAATCCGGCCCCGACGGCCCCGCGGATTGGTCGCTCATCCGATCGAGGGAATTTCTTTTTCGGACCAATCCGCGGCTGTTCGGGCAACGGATAAAAGGATCGCGTGCACGACGCCGTCGCACCGGGTACCGGCCTTCCTCACGTGTTCGCGGATCCCCTCCGGGGCGGCGGACTGCTGCCCGGCACCCGGCACCGCGTGCCGGAGGACCGCCCGCGAGGGGACGTCGACGTCAGGGGCGCGCCGCGGGGTCAGGGGTGCGCGCGGTCGTGGTGGAGCGGGTGCCGACGGCGGGGGCGAGGGCGATGGCCACGGCGGTGAAGGCGAGGACGACGGTCATGGCGGTGCGCAGGCCGTAGTGGTCACCGAGGAAACCGAGGCCGGGAGGGCCGACGAGGAACGCGACGTAACCGATCATGGCGACGAGGCTGACCCTGGCCGCCGCGTCCGGGCCGGAGTCACCGGCCGCCGAGAGCGCGACGGGGAAGCCGAGCGAGGCTCCCATGCCCCAGAGCAGCACGGCGGCGCCCGCCAGGAGGGCGGAGTCGGCGAAGGCGACGACGGCGATCCCGAGAGTCGCCGAGACGGCGCTCGCCCGTACGACGGGCGCGCGGCCGACGCGGTCGATGAGGAAGCCGCCGCCGAAGCGGCCGATCGTCATGGCGGCGGCGAACCCCGTGTAGACGGCGGACCCCAGGGCGGGGTCCACGCCGTGACCGTCGACCATGAGGAGGGGCAGCCAGTCGTTCGCGGACCCCTCGGCCAGAGCCATGGCCAGGATGACACCGCCGATCAGGAGCAGCCGCCGGTCCTTGTGGACCTGCGCCCGGGGCGACGCGGTACCGCTGTCGGGCCGCCGGTCCCGGCCCTGGGTCCTTCCCACCCCGCCGGGGACGGCGCGCAGGGCGTGGGCGAACATGCCGGCCGTGACGGCGACGACGACGGCCAGGTGCCACTGCACCGGAACGTCGGCCGCGGTGCACAGGATGCCGCACGCGGCTCCCACGACGGTGCCCAGGCTGAAGAAGCCGTGGAGCGTGGGCAGCACCGTGCGCCCCGCCAGCCGTTCGACTTCGGCACCGTCGACGTTGACCGCGACCTCTCCCCCGCCCATGCCCGCGCCGAAGAGGAACAGACCGGCGGTGACGACGGGGGCGGAGGTGAGCATCGCGCCGGCGCCGACGACCGCCATGCTGAGGATGACCAGCAGCGTCCCCGCGCCCATGACGGGCCGGGTGCCGAACCTGGCCACCAGCGCTCCGGAACCGAGGATGCCGATCATGGAGCCGACGGAGAGCCCGAACAGGATGATCCCCATCTGCGCGGTCGACGCGCCGAGCAGGTCCCTGATGTCGGGCGTCCGCGTCACCCAGGAGGAGATCGACAGACCGGGTACGAGGAACAGGAGGAACAGCGCCGTTCTGCGGCGGCGCGTGGCCAGGTCCATGGGTGAGGTGTTCTTTTCGCGTGATGTGACGGATGAGGCGGATGAGGCAGGGCGAGGATCGCCCCGCGCCGAGTCCGTTCGAACGTACACGCCAGTGGCGGGCCGAGGAAGACGATCATCCGCCGGTGCCGTGATGTCACGGACGGCGGGGCCGTCTCGTCCCGGGTACGGATCCCCCACCGTGGCGGCCTGTTCGGAGAACCGCCACGGCTGACGCCTTTCCGGGCGTCCTCGTCGTCGAGTCCGGGCGTTCTCGTCATCGAGGGGGCAGCACGCAGAACTCATGCACCGCCCGCTCGGCCGGTGCGGGGCGGTGGGACGGCGAGGAGGCTGCCGTCATCAGGTCGTGGCGGGACGCCGCCGACCCTGCGCAGGCGGCGTCATGCGGTCGACTCCTTCGTGACGGCGCCCGGTCGCCGTCGTGCCGACGGCCTCCCGTCCTTCGTCTCACGGAGCTGCCGGTCACAGGCTCCTGAGGAGGTCGTCGAGCGGGGCCGGTACCCGGTCGGGGGCGAGGGCCTCGACCAGGAGGCGGCCGTAGCGGATCTTGCGGCCCTTCTTCGTGCCGAGGAAGCGCCGCAACTGCTGCTGTCGGGGCCGGCCGTGCTGGGCGGGCTGGTTCAGGAAGGTCTGCCAGGCGCGGAGGTCGCCCTCGGCCCGGACGACCTCCTCGACCTTCGCCGGACCCAGCGCTCGGACGAGTTCGTCCTCCAGGTCCGTCACGCACACGAAGAAGTTCCGGCGCGGCACCCCCGCCCGTTGCAGGCCGCGGGCGTAGAAGGGCTGTTCGCGTTCGTCGCAGAGTCCGGCCAGGCGCAGGCCGAGACCGGGCGGGCCGAGGAGGTCGGCGTAGCGGGCGACGCTCATCGCCCCGCCCATGGACACGACGCACACCCCTTCGACGGCCAGGTCCCGGCCGCGCCGTGCGGCCAGCGTCTCGACGGCGGCCAGATCGCTCGGTCCTTCGAGCAGCACCGCGGTCCGTACCCCCAGGCGCGCCGCGAGATCCCTCGCCGGTCCGCCGGGACCGCCGGCCGCCCAGGCACTCACCTCGTCCCGGAACGCCCCCATGTCGGCCATGGGGCGAGTCTGCACCACCGTCGGTGTCCCGGCACGGCATTAATGCGACGGCCCCGCGTTCCCGACGGGGCGGGGCGGCGGGTGGTCCGTGCCCTCGTGCCGACGGGGCGGGGCGGCGGGTGGTCCGTGCCCTCGTGCCGACGGCGCGGACGCGTCGACGGCGGTGATGTCGCGTCGGGCGCCCGTGGGGGCGTCGGCGCCGTGGCGGGGGATCTCCTGCGTGCCGGAGCCTGTCGCACGAGCGGCCCTGCCGTCCGGGTGATCCACGGCGCCGCCGGGGGTGCCGGGCCGCCGGCCGGCGCCCTGCGGCTCTTACCGGGGGCGGGGGGACGGGAGCGCGTCGGCGCCCGGGGCCCCGCATGGCCCGACCCGCCTCGGGTACCGGGAAGGTGAGGCCACGCGCCGCCCGGCGCACCCCGCGCCGGGCGGTCCGGCCGGGGCCACGATGGGGTGAAGCCATGCGCGACGACAGCATCCCCGAGGAACTGCTCGTGGCGGCCGCCCAGGAGGCGCTGCGCGACCTCAACCGCACACCCGACGACCGGACGGTGCTGGACACCCTCGTCGCCTGCGACATCCTGGTTCCGGAGCCGGACGAGTTCGTCGCCCGTCGTTCCCCGCAGGACGGCAGGCTGACCCTCCCGGTGATCGACGACCCGCCGCAACCGCACACGGTTCCCGTCTTCACCTCCGTGGAGCGCATGCTGCACACGCTGCCCGAGGTGCACATCGGGCATCAGGTGCAGCTCGGTCTGCTGGCGGCCAACTGGCCCACCGACGAGGAGCTGGCGCTCGCCATCGACCTCGGCCACCCCGACGGCCTGATCTTCGCCGGCCAGGACGTCCACACCCTGCTCGTGCCGCCCCGGAGGTGACCGGCCGCTCCCCCGCCCTCCGGCGGGTGGGGGATCCCGCCCGGCCCTCACGGTCGCGTGATCGCCCTGGGCCGACCGGTCGGGGCGGTCGGTGGACGCCGCCCGCCGGACACCGCCCCAGGCGGTCAGCGGCACCGCAGGGACGGGTCGAGCAGCGCGGGCGGGGTGTCGTGCTTCTCGTGTGCGGCCAGGTCGGTGCCGGGGGCCACGACGGCGTCGATCGCGTCGAGCACGTCGGCGGAGAGCACGGTGTCGGCGGCGGCGAGCTGCGCGTGCAGGTGCCCCGGCGTGCGGGGACCGATGAGCGCGCTGGTCACGGCGGGATGCGCGGTCACGAATCCGAGGGGTTCAGCCCGTCCGGTCGAGGGCGTCGGGAGCGGGCGGCGGGCCCCGGCGGTCGAGCGGCCAGACCTTCACGACGGCCCGCCCCACGACCTCACCGACCGGACCACCGCCGCGGACCCGGCGCGGCAACGGCCCACCCGTACGGCCGCCCCGGCGACGGCGGCCGGACGCCGGTCACCCGTTTCCGGGGCTCCGGTCGTCGGGGAGGGCGCGCGGAGCGGTGCCGTCGGCCCTGGCCGCGTCGGCGAGGGCCTCGGCAGCCGCTTCCGCGGCCTGCGCGGCGTCGCTGGCCGCCTGCGCCTGTGCCTGGGCCGCCCCGCCGTCCGAGTGCTTCTCGCGCGTGGCCGGCGACTGGGGCAGGACCTCGCTGAACGCCCGTGACACGTCGCTGAGCGCGGAGGTGATCTCGCTGGGGATCACCCAGAAGTTGTTGCCCGGACCCTGCGCGAGGTGGGGCAGCGTCTGGAGGTACTGGTAGGCGAGGAGCTTGGGATCGGGATCGTTGCGGTGCACGGCCTGGAACACCTCGTCGATGGCCCGGGACTGCCCTTCGGCCTGGAGGATCGCGGCCGTGCGGTTGCCCTCCGCGCGCAGGACGGCGGCCTGCTTGTCACCCTCGGCGGTGAGGATCTGCGACTGGCGTTGCCCTTCGGCACCGAGGATCGCGGCCCGCTTGTCCCGCTCGGCCCGCATCTGCTTCTGCATGGCGTCCTTGATGGACTGGGGAGGGTCGATGGCCTTGATCTCCACCCGGTTGACCCTCAGACCCCATTTGCCGGTGGCCTCGTCCAGCACACCGCGGAGCTGGCTGTTGATGGTGTCGCGGGAGGTGAGGGTCTTCTCCAGATCCATGGACCCCACCACGTTGCGCAGGGTGGTGACGGTGAGCTGCTCCACCGCCTGGAGGAAGTTGGCGATCTCGTAGAAGGCCGCGCGCGGATCGGTGACCTGGAAGTACAGCACGGTGTCGATCTCGACGACCAGGTTGTCCTCGGTGATCACCGGCTGCGGTTTGAAGGAGACGACCTGTTCCCGCAGGTCGATCACCGGATACACCCGGTCGATGAAGGGGATCACGAGGCTGAGGCCGGGTTTCAGCGTCCGGTGGTAACGGCCGAGCCGTTCGACGTTGCGGGCGCGCGCCTGGGGCACGATGCGCACCGCCCGTACCACGGTGAGGACCGCCAGCAGGGCGACGATCAGACCGGCGACGAGGAACGCCGAAGCTTCCATGTTTCACTCCCGGGGGTAGACGAGTGCGGTGGAGCCGCTGATCTCCATGACGTCCACGGCCGTTCCAGGGGGAATCACCAACGTCTCGTCATAGGCGCGCGCCGTCCACTCCTCGCCCTCGATCCGGACTCTGCCCCCGGCTCCGGTCACCTCGGAGATGACGTAGGCGGACTTCCCGACCAGCGCGTCGACGCCGAACCGCTCCGTCTGGGGCTGCAGCACGTGTCGCAGCGCGACCGGGCGCAGGAACACCAGGCTGAGCGTGGCGACGACGGTGAAGACGAGGAGTTGGAGGGGCTCGGGCAGCCCCAGGGCAGCGGTTCCGGCCGTGATCAACGCGGCCCCACCGAGCATGCCCAGTGCGGCGGTGAGCGTGAAGATCTCCGCCAGGGCGAAGAATCCCGCGATGATCACCCAGATCAGCCACGGCTCCACAGGGCCCCCTTCCGAGGACGCGAGCGCGTGAAGGGGGGCACAGCGTCCGTGGTCACCGGTACGGCCCGTCCGTCACCCGGGAAGGCACGCGCGAGGAGTGCCCACGCACCCCACGGCCGCCCGGGCGGCTGCCTCACGCTCTCTTACGGAAAGACCCCTACCCATCCCGGCAAGACCCCTACCCATCCCGGCTCCGGAGAACCGGCGCCGACGCGGGCGATCGGCGGGCTTGGCTAATCTGCACGGGTGACCACCGACCTGACCCTGCTGCCGCGCGTCGCCTATCTCGGGAAGGAGATCACCGCGCCCCGGCTCCGTGGTCTCCTCGCACTGCTCGCGGGTGACCTGCGCGCCGGCTGCGGCACCGAGCGGCTCGTCGCGGGGCTGTGGCCGGACCGGTTGCCGGAGCGGCCGGGCAAGGCGCTCCAGGTCCTGGTGTCCAGGGCGCGGGCACAGCTGGGCGCCGACGTCATCGTCGGCACGCCGAACGGGTACCGGCTCGCCCTCGCCGCGGACCGGGTCGACAGTTCCGCCCTGTTGCTGTGCGCCGCCGCGAGCGCGGAGCGGGCCAGGGTCGGCGACCACGCGGGTTCGCTGGCCGCGGCGGAGGCGGGGCTCGCGCTGTGGGACGGCGCCCCCGGGGGGACGGGCAGCACCGATGACCCGGTGGCCGCGCTGCGCACCGCGCGCTCGCCCGTCCGCGGCACGCTCGTCCGTGCGCGGGCCCTCGCACTGGCCCGGCTGGGGCGGCACGCGGAGGCGGCCGGACCGCTGGCCGAAGCCGCGGCGGAGCGTCCGCGCGACGAGGAGGTGCTCGCCGAGCTGCTGCGGGGCGAGGCGGCCACGGCGGGGCCGTCCGCCGCGCTGACCCGGTACGAGACCTACCGCCGCCGGCTGCGCGACGAGCTGGGCACGGACCCGGGGCCCGGACTCAGGGCGGTGCAGCGGGAGTTGCTGGACGGGGAGGCGCCGGCGGTCCGGTACGGCGTACCGCACGAGCCGAACCCGCTGCTGGGCCGGGACGAGGACGTCGCGGCGGTGCGGCAACTGCTGCGTGCCTCGCGCGCGGTGACCGTCGTCGGCCCCGGGGGCCTGGGCAAGACCCGGCTCGCGCACGCCGTCAGCCGCCGGGCCGAGCAGCGCGCGGTGTACTGCGTGCCGCTCGCCGGTGTCACCGCGGACGAGGACGTCGCGGCGGAGGTGGCCTCGGTGCTCGGCGCGGGCGAGGGGCGGCACGGCACCGTGAGCGGCCACGCCTCGGCCGACCCGGTGGCCGGCGTCCTCGGTGTGCTCGGCTCCGGGCCCGCCCTGGTGGTGCTGGACAACTGTGAGCAGGTCGTCCGGGGCGTCGCCGACCTCGTACGGGTCCTCGTGTCGTCGTCCAAGGACCTGCGGGTGCTCGCCACCAGCCGGTCCCCGCTGGGCCTCACCTCGGAGGCGGTGTACGTGCTGCCGGAGCTGGGTCCCGACACCTCGGCCGAGCTGTTCACGCAGCGGGCGCGGGCCGCCCGCCCCGGCGTGGTGCTGCCGCCGTACGCGGTGGCCGAGCTGTGCCGCCACCTCGACGGGCTGCCGCTCGCCGTGGAGCTGGCCGCCGCGCGGGTACGGGTGCTGTCGGTGCCGGAGATCGCCCGCCGCCTCGGCGACCGGTTCGCGCTGCTGCGGGGCGGGGTGCGGGACGTGCCGGAGCGCCACCGCACGCTGCACGCGGTCGTGGAGTGGAGCTGGAACCTGCTCGCCCCGGACGCCCGGGCGGCGCTGCGTACGCTGTCCGTCTTCCCCGGCGGCTTCTCGGGGGACGCGGCCGAGCAGGTGCTGGGTGAGGACGCGCTGTCGCTGCTGGAGCAGTTGGCCGACCAGTCGCTGCTCACCGTCGCCGACACCCCGGCCGGTGTGCGGTTCCGGATGCTGGAGACCGTACGGGAGTTCAGCGCGGCCCGGTGCGCGGAGGCGGGTGAGGAAGAGGAGGCCGTCGGCCGGTTCCTCGCCTGGGCGCGGGACTTCGGGGTCACGTACCACGACTGGTTCTTCGGCTCGGAACCGCGGGACGCCGGGGAGCGGGTCAGGGCCGAGCAGGACAACCTCGTGCTGGCCCTGCGGTACGCGCTGGCCCGTTCGGACGGCCCCACCCTCGCCGCGCTCACCGCCGTCCTCGCCGCGCTGTGGTCGACCGACTCCAACTTCCCGCGTCTCGCCGCACTCGTCGCGGACACCGGCCCGCCGCTGTCGCACTACCGCCCCGAGCCCGATTTCGTCGAAGTGGCCCGCGCCGCCGCGGTGTTGGGCACGGCGGGCCTGTTCATGGGCCACGGCCCGGCCGCCGTACGCCAGCTCGTCACCCTCCGCCGGCTGCCCGCCGCCCCGCCGGACACCCTGCCGCGCGCCATCGCGGTGGTGCTGAGCGCGGTCCCCGGGATGCTGCCCCCCGACTACGCCGTGCTGCGGGATCTCTGCGACAGCGGGCAGCCGCTGGTCGCCGGCGTCGCCGAGTGCATCGCCACCTACGTCTGGGAGTACGAGCACGACATCGACCGTGCGCTCGCCTCGGCCCGCCGGACACTCACCGCGCTGGCTCCGGTCGACAATCCGTCCATGCGGCTCATGGGACATTCCCGGCTGAGCGAGCTGTGCCTGCGGACGGGGCGGGGCGAGGAAGCCTACGAGCACCTCAGGGCGACGCTCGAGGTGATGCCGCGGCTCGGCGACGGGCACGACTACCTCTTCATCCGCACCAGTCTGGTCCTCGCCTGCCTGCAGCGCGGCAACCCCGACGAGGCCGAGGACTGGCTGCGGCAGGCGGAGAGCCACGGCATCCCGCAGCAGGACTCCTTCCACCGGCCCGACCTCGGCGGGCGTGCCGAGATCGCACTCGCCCGCGGGCTGACCGAGGCCGGGCTCGGCCTGTGGCGCGGCGCCGTGGAGCGGATGCTCGAGGCCGGCTCCAAGCGCGGCGACGACCCCTGGCTGGACCCGTCGGCGCTGCAGATCCACTCGGCGGCTGTGACGGCCCACGCGCACGCCGGCCGTCCCGAGCTGGTCACGGAGCCGGTCGAGCGGCTCCGGCAGACGTTGCGGACCCTGCTCCGCCGCCCGGCCGGTCCGCCCATGGAGCTGCTGTTGTACGGGACGGTCCTGCACGCGGTCGGCATGGCGGGGATCGCGTCCGGCGACCCCTCGGCCGTGCGGATGATCGCGCTCGCCGAACGGCTGCGGGTGGCGCGCGAGTTCCAGCCGACGATGTCGCGGGACCGCGCCCGGCGGGCGGCCGAGCACGCCGACCGGGCGGCGTACGCCGACGCGGTGTCGGAGTACGCCGCCCTGACGCGGGACGAGCTGCGGGAGGCAGTCCGCGCGCTCATTTCGGGTCGCGGTTGAACGACGCCGTCGACCAGCGGTAGCCGAGCGCGGTCAGGCCCAGGCACCAGGCGATCGCGATCCACCAGTTGTCGCCGATCCCGGTGCCGAGCAGCAGGCCGCGCAGCGTCTCGATGGCGGGTGTGAACGGCTGGTACTCGGCGATCGGCTGGAACCAGCCCGGCATCGTGTCGGCCGGGATGAAGGCGCTCGAGATGAGCGGGAGGAGGATCAGGGGCTGCGCGCTGTTGGCGGCCGCCTCGGCGTTCGGGCTTGCCATGCCCATCCCGACCGCGATCCAGGTGAGCGCCGTGGCGAACAGCGCGAGCAGCCCGAACGCGGCCAGCCACTCCAGGGCGGTGGCGTCCGTGGACCGGAAGCCGATGGCCACCGCGACGGCACCGACGAGGACCACGCTGGCGAGCGACTGCAGCACACTGCCGACGACGTGCCCGATGATCACGGAGCCGCGGTGGATCGCCATCGTGCGGAAGCGGGCCATGAGGCCCTCGGCCATGTCGGTGGCCACGGACACCGCGGCCCCGATCACGGTGCCGCCGATGGTCATCATGAGGATGCCCGGGACGATGTAGGCGATGTAGTCGGAGCGGTCGGCGCCGCCGCCCCCGATGCCCGCGCTCATCACGTCGCCGAAGATGTAGACGAAGAGCAGCAGCAGCATGATCGGCGTGAGCAGCAGGTTCAGGGTGAGGGACGGGTAGCGGCGCGCGTGCAGGAGGTTGCGGCGCAGCATCGTGGACGAGTCGCGGACGGCGAGGGAGATCCGGGCAGGGCGGGCGGGGGTGAGGGAGGCGCTCATCGGACGGTCTCCTTGGGCTGGTCGGTGCCGCCGGTCAGGGCGAAGAACACGTCGTCGAGGTCGGGGGTGTGCACGGTCAGCTCGTCGGCCTCGATGCCGGCGGCGTCCAGCCGGTCGAGGACGGCGCGCAGTTCACGCTGGCTGCCGTCGCTGGGAATCCGCAGGGACAGCGCCTCGTCCTCGGGGGTCGCCCCGCTCGGGTGGAGCCGTGAGCCGGGGATGGTGGCCCCGCCCAGGGCGACGGCGGCGGACCGGTACGCGGCCGGGTCGGTGAACCGCAGCCGCACGTGGCCGCCGGGGACGAGCCGCTTCAGTTCGTCGGCGCTGCCCTCCGCGGCGATCCTGCCGTCGTTCAGCACCGCGATGCGGTCGGCGAGTTCGTCTGCCTCCTCCAGGTACTGGGTGGTGAGGAAGACGGTGACGCCGCCGGAGACCAGCTCGCGGATGATCCCCCACATGGTGTGGCGGCTGCGGGGGTCGAGGCCGGTGGTGGGTTCGTCGAGGAAGATGACGCGCGGGCCGCCGACCAGCGTCATGGCGATGTCCAGGCGGCGCTTCATGCCGCCGGAATAGGTGGAGACGGGCTTCCTGGCGGCCTCGGAGAGGTCGAAGCGCTCCAGCAGTTCGGCGGCGGTGCGACGGCCCTCGCTGCGGGGGAGATGGTGCAGGTCCGCCATGAGGAGCATGTTCTCCTCGCCGGTGATCAGGCCGTCGACGGCGGAGAACTGCCCCGTGACGCCGATCTCGGCACGCACCGCCTGCGGGTCGGCGGCCAGGTCGTGGGTGCCGACGCGCAGGTCGCCGGCGTCGGCGGTGACGAGGGTGGAGAGGATCTTGACGACGGTCGTCTTGCCGGCGCCGTTGGGGCCGAGGAGGGCGAAGACCGTGCCCTGCGGGACGGCCAGGTCGATGCCGTCGAGGACCACCTTCTCCCCGTAGGCCTTGCGCAGCCCCTTCACCGCGATGGCGAGTGCGGTCGGTGTCGTTGTCATGCCCCACAGCTTGGCGCGGAGCGGATTCAGTTCGCCCTCAACGCGGTTTCAGCGCCCTGAAACCGGGGGCGGGACGGGCCGCACCGGCATCCGCGGTGGCTTTCCCCTCGCCCCGGATCCAGGGGGCGGGAGCGTCACTCCCGCCCCCTGGATCCACGGCTCGAAGCGTCTTCCCGCATCGCGCCTCGCGTCGATCGCCGCGGTCGGTCCGGGGACCCGGGCGGCGTACGCGACGGCCTGCGCGGTGTGCGCGACGGCCTGCGCGGCGGCCTGTACGGAGGCGGAGGCTGCCGCGGACCGGGAGCGGGGCCGCCGTGTCAGAGCGAGGGGCCGGCGTCACCCGGCTTGACGCGGCCGCGCCAGGCTCCGGACTCGCTCCCGCGCTCCTCGACGTACTGCTTGAAGCGCTTCATGTCGCCCTTGACGCGCCGGTCGATCGTGCCGAGCACATCGGCGGCCTTCTCCACCATCCCGCTCGGCTCGATGTCCATCACGAGCTCCACCCGGGTGTGCGTGTCGTCCAGGCGCTCGAACCGGACCGTGCCCCTCTGCTGGGTGTCGCCGCTGGTGGTGCGCCAGGTGATGCGTTCGTCCGCGAGCTGGTCGACGATCTCGGTGTCGAACTCGCGCCGGGTTCCGCCGATCTTGGTCGTCCAGTGGTTGTGGCGGTCGTCCAGCTGCCTGACCTCCTCCACGCCCTCCATGAACCGGGGGAACTGCTCGAACTGCGTCCACTGGTTGTAGGCGGTGCGGACGGGGACGTCCACCTCGACCGTTTCCTTGACCCTGCTCATCTGCGCGCTCCCTTCTCCACGGCGACGCCGGGGCCGTCGGCCACCGGGGGTCGCCCACCGGGCAATCGGCCCGACCGGCAGTCGGGCCCGCGGCGACGGGTACCCGGGAGCCCGCCGGATACGACTGCATCGCCCCGTTTTCCGGATCATGTCCTTGCCCGAGGAGCCCGAGGAGGCGGACGAGGCGGAGGAGGCGGACGAGGCGGACGGACCACCCCCGCGCGAGGACACCCTCCCGATGGGTAATACTCTCCTTATGACGTCAGGTGTTACACCGCGGAGCGGACCGGTCGCCGTACGGCGGGCCGTCGCGAAGGACGCCAAGCGGCTCACGCGGCTGGTGCGTGGCTCGCGGGCCTACGAGGGGCAGTACGCGGCCATGGTCGCGGACTACCGGGTCGGGCCCGGCTACATCGAGGCCCACCGCGTTTTCGTGGCCGTCGCCGATGACGAGCACGAGGGCCGCGTCCTCGGTTTCTACTCGCTGCTCCTCGCTCCGCAGGAACTCGACCTGCTGTTCGTCGCCGACGAGGCGCAGGGCCGCGGCATCGGGCGGCTGCTCGTCGCCCACATGCGGGCCGAGGCGCGCGCCGCCGGGCTCGACCGCGTCCGGGTGGTGTCGCATCCGCCGGCCGAGGGCTTCTACCGGGGCATGGGCGCGGTGCGCACCGGCACCGCGCCCGCGAACCCACCCGCGGTGGGGTGGGAGCGCCCCGAGTACGACTTCCTCATCGCGCCGACGCCGCCCACCGCTTTGGCGGCCCCTTGAATCCGATGTGCTCAACCGCCGTAGCGGCTGTGCAGATCCCCGGCGATTCGCGACATCAGCCCGATCGGGCTTTCCGACGGCGTCTCCGACAGCGGGCCTTCTGTCCGGGTGCGTAGGCGGTCAGCCCGGTCTCCTTCTCCACGACGGCCGCAAGGGCGGAGACCTTGCCGAGCACGGCCACAGCATCGTCCCCGGCATGCCGGTACGGCACCGTGACGCCTACCTCGTCACCGAGGACGGACAAGCCGATGCCGGTGCCCGAGTGGTTCAGGTTCCACGACTCCTGCTTGTACTCCGTGATCTCCACTTCGTCCTGGTGCGCCTGTGGTGTGGGTCGCCGAAGGGACGGCCATCGCGGCGCGTGTCGGCTGTTGCCAGGCCCCGCCTGACGACGAACCAGGCTGTCGCCTCGATCCATCGGCTTCTGCCGTTCACGAGCCGAAGGCCGCTGTCCTGTGGGCGCCGGCCGGTGTGTGTCTGGACAGCCTTCTGATCCGCAACTCTCTACAGAGAGCGGTCATCGGAGGTCGTGCAGGCTGCCGGGAGGACCGCGAGGGCCGGTGTCGGGCGCTGACGACTGCTGGGACTGCCGTACTCCGTTGCCGTGCGGCAACGGCTACCAGTCCCGCCAGTCATCCGTGATCTCGGCGCGGTCGATGCCTCGTCCTGCCGCCAGCGCCGGGACGTCGACGCTGTGCTCCGTCAGGGTCTGATCGATGTAGAGGCACAGTTCTTCACGCTCCTCGGTCTCGTAACCGGCGCCGTTGTGCTCCTCGTTGATCTCGTTCAGCGCCAGAACGACGTTTTTGATCGCGTTGAAGACCTGCTCGTCGTCCTGGCCCTGGAGAGCCTCTACCTCCGACTCGAACGCGTGCAGTGCCTCGTCGGTGGCCGCCAGCAGCGACTCGGGGAAGAGCTCGGACAGGAAAGCATCGCTCGGGGCGCGCGTCCCGGCCGTGAGTTCTCTCGCCTCTTCGTCCACGCGCGCACGCCAACGTGCTGAAGGTCTGATCGCCATACCTGGACCGTAAGCCCAGGCTCTGACATTGATATTGCCAGGCAGGTTCTGGTGGCCGTGGCTCAGGCACTGACTGACGTCCTGCTGGGCTGTCCTCTGGCTGTTCTGTCCGGCTGCCGGGACCTGTTCTCATGGCTCCGGCCGGGTGGAACACGACCTGATAGGAGCTTGGTCAGAAGCCCCTTCAATGTCCTGTCCGCGCCACCCGGCCGGCGCCCGCCTCCGGCAAGGAAGGCGCCATCAGCATGACATCGGCGGCGGTACAGGACACAGCGGACCAGGATGTGTTCGTCGGGGTCGACTCCCATGCCGACACCCTCCACATCGCGGTCATCAGCGACAATGGCGGCCACCTCGCGGACGCCGAGTTCACCACCACCACCGCCGGATACGCCGCCGCCCTGGCCTTCCTGAACGCCCACGGCCACGTGATCGCGATCGGCGTGGAAGGCACCTCCTCCTGCGGAGCAGGCTTCACCCGCGCCGCGCTCTCACACGGGCAGCACGTCATCGAGGTCAACCGGCCCGACCGGGACGAACGCCGCCGCATCGGCAAGTCCGCCCCCATTGACGCCTACGCAGCCGCCCGCGCCGCCCTGTCCGGACGGGCCTCCAGTGCCCCCGAGGACGACAGCGTCACCGGCATACGCGCCCTGCACGACGCCGCCCGCTCCGCGGTGAAGGCCCGCACCGCCACCCTCAACCGACAGGACACGACACGCTGATCGCGAACGTCCTGGTGACGACCGGGTTCGTCAGTGGGCGGCTGGAAGTCTGGCTCTTGCCCAGCGACCTGGTCGAATGGGAAACAGCTCTCGACTCGTCAGCGGCGGGGCAGGACATCAGTTGGACGGGAGGTCGCGCGCCCGAGATCAGAATCCGCGTACCGGGCGTCGTACTGCTGTGCGTACGGGCGCTCTCGGATGACTCACGCCAAATGTGCCGGTAGCAGCTTTGAAGATCGCGTACGCGAGCGGAGTGCCGTGGAGCCGACCGCCCCAGCCACGACGTGTTCCGTCCTCACGCCGTGTGCCGCCGGCCGCCCACTCCCGCCCGGAGGAGCGGAGCGACGGCGGGTGCTTGAACCTGCAGAGAAAATGTGAATCGTGGTCCGGCTGTTGCCGGCTGTTGACGTCTTCCCGGGTGACGAAGGCGAGTATCGCTGCACAGGACCGGAGGGGAAGGTGATCGCGCGTTTCCTTCCCGGCTGCGCGGGCCGGCCTGCCGACGCGAAGAAAGCTCGGTTCCCCTGAAGCGAGACCGGCGACGAGTCGGGGAGCGTTCTCCGGTACTTTCGGCCGCCTGTGTCCTCAGCTCATCCTCCCAGCCCCCATTCGTCGAGGCCGGAGTAGATCAACGCAGTGCGAGCCGTGGGGAAGGACGAGCAGTCGGCCTCCCCTGAATAGACCGCCACCAGCGAGTCGGTTCCTCGCCACCAGGTGTCTGCCAGCCCCTTCACCTCTCGCACCGGCTCGTATCCGTCCAGCGCGATGCTGTCGACGTCGCCGCCGGTGACCTTGGTGATCTGCCTCGCGCGCATGGACGCACGGTGGGTCAGCGCGAGCGACTCCACCCACCCTTCGGCGGTGGCGTGCAGGGGTGTCCACCGATGTGAGTGGATGCCGAACTCGCCGGCCACGGCTCCCGGCGGCCGCGGCCTCACCCGCGCCTACGACACCCCGTCCAGCGGCCGCAGGAAGCGGCGCTCGTACCGTCTGATGCAGCGGGTGCTGCGCGCCAGTTCGAACGCGGCCAGGCACTCCGGGTCCGACATGCTGTCCGTGCGGTACTGCTCGTACGCGGCGAGGCCGGGGAAGGAGAAGAGGGCGTAGGCGATGTCGCTGTCGCCCTCGCTCGGCAGGAAGTAGCCGTGGTGCGTCCCGCCGAAGCGGTTGACGAGTCCGACCCAGCGGCGGCCGTACTCCTCGAAGTCGTCGAGCTTGTCGGGGTCGATCTCGTACTTCAGATGAATCGTGATCATGGCTGCATCATGACGTGTTCAGGACGGCTCCGGCGCCGGGCACTGCGTGGACGGCGGGCAGAACCACGCGCGCGCCGTGTCGAGCAGTTCGCGTTCGTCCTCGGCTCCGTCGTCCTGTGCGCCGTAGGCGATGAGGGCGTACCGCTCTCCGTCGACGGCCTCGAAGCGGTGGTCGATGACGTGGTACGCGGAGCCGGCGACGGGTTCACCGCTCAGTTCGTCCGCGGTGTACTCGTGCTCGGCCGCCTCGTTCCCGGACGGGTCCGGCACGTACTGCACGTGGATCTCCTGGTACCCGTCGAGTTTGCTCGCCGTCGCCTGGGCCTCGACCACCGAGGCGTGCGGGGAGTCCTCCATGAGCTGGAAGATCTGGACCCTGCGGATGCCGTCGGGAGCGCGGTACTCGACGACGTCGATGCCGTACTGCGACGGGTCGCTGTCACGGGACCATCCCTCGGGCAGGGCGATGCGGAAGCCCTCGGAGTCGTCCAGGGCCTCGTAGCCCGACGGCGGCGCCGGCGATGCCGTGACGCCCGGGTCGGCCGTCGCCCCCTCCCCCTCCTCCCCCGCGACACCGTCGTCGGTGGCGCCCGGACCGACGGGCGCCTCCTGGGCCGGCGGACGGTAGGGTTCCGGCTCGTCCTTCCAGGCCAGGGCCCACGTGCCGAAGGCGACCCCGCACACGGCGAGGACGACCGCCGTGCGCTGGAGGGCGCTCCGCTGGCGCGGCAGGTCGAGGTACTGCTCGACGTGGAAGAGGCGTTCGCGTCGTGATCCACCCCACTCCTGCCGCTCGGTGTCGAACACTCTCATCGCTGCTGTCCTCCCTGCCACGGTGGCGGGTCCGTCGTCGGGTGAAGGCGGCTCGTCAGCCGAGCAGTTGGGCGACGCCCTGGACGACGGCGGTGGCCGAGGCGACCGCGCCGACGGCGGCGCCCTGGGACCCGAGCCAACTCCGTACTCCGCCCAGCAGTCGGGTGAGCCGGCCGGTGCCGGCGGTGCCGGTCCCGACGATCTCGGCCTCGGCCTCGGCGAGTTCGCCGTCGAGCGTCGCGTCCTCGGCGCCGCGGTCCGTCACCGGCGGCAGTGCACCGCGCAAGTCGCGGATGGCGGCGAGGAGTTCGGCGTGACGGGGATCCACTACGGCGCCGGTGGTGTTGTACGACGTCGCCGTGCCGTGGCTGCCGGTGGCGACCGATCCTCCGGTCATCGAGCCGATGTTCACGCTGCCGCCGCTGCTCGGCGGCTGCTCCGGACCGCTGTGTCCGCTGCTCGGCATGGGGTGTCCCCTTCCTCAGGGCGTGTGATGCCTTGTCGGGTCGTGTGGTGCCCTTCTCAGGGCGTGGGGTGGGCGCGTGGTCGGCCCGGCGGGACTGTGTTCGCGTCTCAGGGGGTGTGGTCGGCTCGGGCCGCCGACGGGGGCGGCGTGGTGGCGTGGTGGGCCGCGCTGCCGTGGCTGCCGGTGGCCACCGCGCCGCCGGACATGTCCTTGATGAAGACGCTGCCGCCGCTGAGCTGGTAGACGTGCTGCTCGAACTCCTCGGTGCGGTAGCCGTGCGCCTTGAGGGCCTCGCGGACTCCGTTGACGATGCGTTCCTGGATCGTCTTCACGTAGCGGGTGCTGTCCATCCGCTGGAAGGCCGACAGCTGGTTGGCGCTCACCAGTTCACGGAGGGACACTCGCGGCACGTCCGGGAGTCCCTCGCCGTCCTTCCAGCCGGCCGTGACGGCGTTGGTCAGGGTGGCGAACCCGCCGGTGCCGGTGTCGACCCCGATCGCCGGCGCCTGTCGCAGGGCGCGCAGCGCGGCGCGGATCCAGGTCTCGGGAAGCTTGTCCACGAAGGTGTCGACGGAGCGGAAGTCCTTGCGGAGGGGACCGAGGACGAAGGGGAGCACTTCGAGCATGAGCATGCGGCCCTGGGTGTGCACGCGGACGAGGACGGTGACGACGACCTGTTCGTGCCAGGCGCCGACCCGGACGCGCAGGAACACGCGCCGCCCCTCGCCTCCCTCGTCGACGGCCTCGCGGAGGTGGGCGGCGACCTGGGCGGGGTCGTAGACGGACAGGCCCCGGCCGGGGCCGTGCGGGAGGGCGGCCGGGTCGGGGACACCGCCGACCTCCAGTCCCTCGTCGCGCGCCACGCCTCCCGGGAGGTAGACGAACCGCTCGACCTCCAGGTCGCGGAGCCGGTCGCGGCCGCTCAGGGCGGCGGACTCGCGCAGCCGGGTCAGCTGCGGTTCGATCATGGAGAGCGCGGAATCGGCGGTCAGGGGGCCGCTGACCTGGTGGGGCACCGGAGTGCCGTCGGTGTCGGCGGGAGCGGCGTCCGCGGTGTCGGCCCCGCCGGTCCCCGGGGCTCGCTTGCGCAGCTCCATCGCGAACGACCAGGGAGTTCCCTGGACACCGAGGCCGACGAACGGGCTGTCGTCGCCGTACAGCGTGAGCGCGGCCTCCTGCTCCCGTCGGACGTCGTCGCGCACCGTCTCGTACAGGTGCCCGGCGGGCAGCTCCGGCTGGGTGGCGGTGGGGAAGGTCCAGCGGGCCAGTCGCAGGCACAGGGCCTTGCGCTGCCAGGTCTGGTACCACCAGACGATGAGCGCCATCGCGAGGGGGAACAGCAGCGGGTACGGCGTCTGGACGTCGCCGCCGAGCACACCGCGGACGTACCAGAACCAGTAGAAGAGGGCGAACGCCCCGGCGCCCAGGGAGACCACGGAGCCGGCGCCGTCGGCGGCCTTGGCGACCGGGTCCGGTAACCCGGCGGAACGGGCGGCGCCGCCACCGCCGCGGGCGGTCCGGGCGAACCACAGCGCCAGGCAGACCATCGCGTACAGCACGGACCAGGGCAGCGGCATCCCGCCGGTGAGCCGGTCGTCGCCTTCGAAGAACGCGGCGACCACGTCGCCGAAGTCGACGTCGGCGCCGTCCCCCCAGCGGTCGGAGAGGCTGTCCCAGAACATGATCACGTCGGACAGGAAGAAGCCCACCCAGGCTCCGAGCAGCAGCAGTGCGGCGCGGGCCTCCTGCCGGGTCACCCGCAGGGCGTGGGACAGCACGGGCAGGACGTCGACCCCGTTGGGTGCGGCGACCGGCCGCTCACGGTGATCGAGCAGTTCCTCGATGACGCGTCGTCGGAAGCCCGCGTCCTGATAGACACCGGCGCACAGCAGGCGAGTGGCCTCCGTACGGCTGTAGCGGTGTTCCGGAAGGCTCACGCCGGACACGTCGCTCCCCCTGTTGGTCCGTCAATTCCCTGTCGTGGCGCGCCGTCGGGCGACTCGGGACACGTGGGCCCGCATCGGCCCCACCGGCCACTCCGGCACACGGCCGAACCCCTCGCGGACGACGCCCGGCGGGGTGACGAGCACGGCCGCCGGTCCCTCCCGTGTCGAGGGTGGTGACGGCAAAAGTACTGCCGCCGTGGTGCGGCTGGGCAGGTTTCACCCGCAGCTGCTCGATGGAGTGAAAGACGGTGAACCAACTGGACGGAACGCCCCGGCGCCGGTATGCGGCAACCTGGGTGCGAGACCGGCTCGGGGGGATTCCGGTGGCAGGCCGAGCCGTCGGGAGTCGGCCCCGTCGACGGCGGAGTCGCGGACCCGCCCCACCGCTCATGGCGCGGTGCTTTCACCGGTGAGCAGGTCGATGACCGCGCGCATGCCGCCCCGTGCGAGGGCGGCCCGTTGCCGGTCGGTACCGGTCCCGTCCTGCAGGAGGCGGTGGACGAGGGCCGTGACCTGCCGGGTGTCGCCGGCGGCGTCGAGAGCGGGGGCGATGTGCCGCAGCAGCCCGCACAGCACGTCGCCGGCGCGGCGGCGGTCGCCGTTCGGGCTGATCAGGGTGTCGTCGAGCCCGTGCCGGGCGGCGTGCCACATGGCTGCCTGCAGCAGTTCCGGCGCCGGGTCCGGCGGCGGTGTCCGGTCGGCGGTCGCCTCGGCCAGGGCCGTCTCCACCAGGGCCCGGACGATTCCGGCGAGCATGACGGCGTCGTCCGCGTGGAGCTGGACGTCCGGACAGCGCACCTCGACCGTGGGATAGCGCTCCGAGAGACGGGCCTGCCAGTACACCTGCCCGGTGTCCGAGATCAGACCGCTCTCCAGCAGGCGCTGCAACCGGCGGTCGTAGTCCGCCGCGTCACGGAACGAGGGAGTGACGCCGGTGACCGGCCAGCGGCTGAAGACCACCGTGCGCCAGCTGGCGAACCCGGTGTCGTGGCCGTCCCACAGCGGGGAGTTGGCCGACATCGCCGTCAGCACCGGCAGCCAGACCCGCATCCTGTTCAGCACCTGCACGCCCGCCTCCCGACCGGGCACGGCGACGTGTACGTGCATGCCGTTGACCAGCTGCTCAGCCACCAGCTGAGGTGCCTGCACCAGCATGGCGCGGTAACGCGCCTCGTCGGTGACGCCCACGGGCCGGCCGTCCCGCAGCGGCGGCGTCCCCACGGCCACCATCCGGCAGCCGTGCTCCTCGGCGGCCGCGCCGACCGCGTGCCGCAGACGCAGCAGGTGCCCACCGACCTCCCCCAGCGTGTCGCACACCGGAGTCCCCACCTCGACCTGGACCTGGAGCAGTTCGGACTGGACCTCCTTACCGCCCGCGAGGGCGGCCAGGTCCGCCGCCAGACGCACCTTCTCGGAGTACGGCACCGGAAGGCCCACGACGGGGTCAACCAGCAGGTATTCCTCTTCCACGCCGATCGTCGTCATCGACCGCCCTCTGTTCCCCTGAGGTCACTGCCGTGGCCGGGCTCGCGGCGCGCTCACATCCGTCAGGCGGTGTCGATCGCCTGGGAACGGGACACGGATCCGGGCCGCCTCCGAGTGCCGCGACCGCTTCCACACTAACCCGGCAGATGTGACGGCGAGAGCTCGAGCAGGGTGAGCAGACCGCTCCCGCGGCGGGCTTCGCGGGCCGGGCGCGGCCCCAGGGGTGGGTCGCCGTCCGGGTCGTCCCGGGGCCGGGCCCGCCCGGTGGCATCGGGCCGCCGACCCGCCGGAGCCGTCCGACGTCCCCGGCACGGTCGGGACCGGCACGGCCCCTCCCGGTGCGGAGGCGAGCCGGCGGCGCACGGCCGACACGCCCCGCGCCCCGGGACGCCTGCCGGCGGGGTCACCCCGCGAGGTGGCGCTCGATCCAGTCGGCCGCGGCCCGGCGGTAGATCCGCCGGCTGTCCGCACGCAGGAAGTCGTGGCCCTCGTTGCGCAGTGTCAGCAGTTCGGCCGCCACGCCGCGTTCGCGGGCCGCGCGCACGAACTGTTCGGACTCGCCGGGCGGCACGTTGGTGTCGTGTTCGCCGTGCACGGCGAGGACCGGGACCCGCAGCGCGTCGATTCCGGTCATCGGGGACAGCGCGCGGAGCAGTTCGCGGTCGTGTTCCGGGTGGCCGTACTTGTGCGCCGCCGATTCCGCGATCCACGGCTCGGTACCGGCGTAGAAGGTCGCGAAGTCGGACATCCCGCAGGCCGCGACGCCGGTGCGGAAGAGGTCCGGGTGCCGGACGAGGGAGGCCATCACCAGGTAGCCGCCGTACGAGCGGCCCATCACGGCCAGCCGCCGGGGGTCGGCGAGACGGGCCACCACGGCGTGGGCGGCGCAGTCGGCCACGTCCTGGATCGCGGCGAAGCGCCCGGTGCCGAGGTCGGCGTCGACGAACGACCGGCCGTGGCCCGAGGAGCCGCGTACGTCGGGTGCGAAGACGTCCAGGCCCCTGCCCAGCAGCTCGTGGTACAGCGGGTTGAACACCGGCCTCTCCTGCTCCTCCGGTCCGCCGTGGAGATGGATCACGCAGGGCGCCGGCTCTCCCGGCCCCCGGCCCGGCGCGCGGTAGTACCAGCCGCCCAGCGGCAGTCCGTCGCGTGCCGTCAGCCGCACCGGTACGGGACGTACGGGGGGACGACCGGGCGGGACGGCGTCCTCGTCCCGGGACGACCACGGGGTGCGCAGCGCTGCCCCGTCGGGGAGCCACCACACGCCGGGCCGGCGCTGTGATCCGGACAGTGCCAGCACCGGTCCCGCCCGGTCCTCGGCCGACGCGATGCGTGTCACCACTTCGTGCGGCAGCGGCACCGCCCGCGGCGGGCCCACCAGGGCGACCCCGACGTCCGTGGCGTCCCCTGGGACCCCGGCGTCCGCGGGGACCCCGGCGTCCGCGGCCGGTGCGAGGGCGAGGATCTCCAGCTCACTCGCGCCGCGCACGTTCCAGGCCAGGGCCGCGGTGTACCCGTCACGGCCGAAGGCCAGCAGTTCCAGTCCGCAGTCCGCGCGCTCGGCGGCGACGGCCAGTGCCCGCCTCTCCCCCTCGGGAGAGAGGCGGACGGCGAACAGCGCGGCGAACTCGCGTGCCGCGTCGCTGCGCAGCCACAGCGTCCTGCCGTCCGGCGAGAAACGGCCGACCCACGGATCACCGTCGGCGACCGGCAGCGCGTAGGTGGTCCGCAGGTCGGCGGTGCGGACCACGAGGGCTTCGCGCCGGCCGCGGGGGCCGCGCCGCACCAGTGCCAGCCGTCCGTCCCGGCTGATGTCGCAGACGCGCAGCGTGGCGGCGGCGCGCTCGACCGCCAGCAGGGCGGGGGCCGCCACCCCCTCGGGGTCGACGAGGTAGGCGGCCAGTCCCCCGCCGACCGCTCCGTCCGGACCGCCCGCGCCGTGCGGATCGGGGGCGCCCGCGCCATGGCCCGCCGCGACGCCCTCGAGTGCGGCGTCCGTACGCACCGACGCGGCGGGTACGGCGTCCGGGGCGCGGGAGGAGCCGGCGTCCAGGCCGAGGGAGGAGCCGGCCGGGGGAATCTCGTGGCGCGGCGGCCCGGAGGGCACGTCCTGCCGCAGCGGCCCCCGGGCGCCGTCGCCCTCGTCCCTTTCCCCTGGGTGGGCGGCTGGTCCGGCCTCCGCGTGGTGCGGGCTGCCCAGCAGGACGGCCCGGCCGTCCCGGGAGGCCCAGCCGGCGGCCCGCGGGGCGGTGTACGTGCCGGGATCGGCGAGGCCCTCGCGGGCGGGCCCCTCCTCCGGGTCGCCCGCGCCGCGCGCGGCGACCGGCTCGGCGACGGTGACGGCCAGCGCCGAGCCGTCGTGCTGCCAGCAGCCGAGGTGCGCCGAGCTGCCCGGTTCGGCACCGGCGAGGACGCGCCGCCCGGTCCCGTCGGGGCGTACGCACAGCACGCGGGTGTGTTCGCCGCCTCCGGGGGCCGTGGTGTAGGCGATCCAACGGCCGTCCGGCGACCAGGCCACCTCCTTGACCGGGTGGGGGTCGGAGTCGAGCAGGTGCACCTCGTGTCCGTCGACCGGTCCCGTCCACAGTTGCGGCACGCCGCCCCGGTCGCAGATGAACGCGACGGACCTGCCGCTCGGGTCGACCGAGGGGTACCAGCAGCCGTGGGACGTCAGCCGTTGCGGGGTGTCCCGCGCCCCGGCGGTGTCGGGCAGGGGCACGGGCACCGGACTCGTGGAGGCCTGTACCGGACCGGTGGAGGCGGGTACCGGGCCGGCCCCGGCCGGGTCGGGGTGACCACCGGCCTTCGCGGTGCCCGCCCGGGGCGCCGGGCCACCGTTGCGGGACCGCCGCGGCATCCCCCCGGCGGGAGCCGTGCCGGCGGAGGTGCCCAGGGGCGGGCTGCCGTGCGGGTGCGGCCGGGCTCCCGTCGTCGGGGGCGGGGGATGCGGCCCCGGCGCCCCGGTCATGCGATTCCGTGCGTCTGCAGCCATGTCTCCAGCAGAGCCACCTGCCACAGGGCGTTCGCCCCACGCCTGGTCCGGTGATCGTCGGGAGCCGACAGAAGCCTGTTCAGGTACGCGTCCTGGAAGACGCCCCGCGACCTGGCCGCGGGGGCGGCCAGCGCCTCGCGGACCCGCTCCAGGACGGGGCCCGCCATGTGCTTGACGGCCGGGACCGGGAAGTAGCCCTTGGGCCGGTCGACGACCTTCGGGGGCAGGACCTCGCGGCCGGCGGCCTTGAGGACCCCCTTGCCGCCGTCGGCGAGTTTCAGCTCCGGCGGGCAGGCGGCGGCGAGTTCCACCAGTTCGTGGTCGAGGAAGGGGACCCTGGCCTCCAGCCCCCAGTCCATGGTCATGTTGTCGACCCGCTTGACCGGGTCGTCGACCAGCATCACGTGGGTGTCGAGCCGCAGCGCCGCGTCGAGGGCGGTCTCGGCGCCCGGCTCCGCCATGTGCTCGGTCACGAAGCGGTGGGACACGTCGTGATCGGGCAGCAGATGCGGCTGGAGGACGTCGGCGAGGTCGGCGTGCGACCGGTCGAAGTACGTGTCGGCGTACCTCTCGGGTTCACGCTGCCTCGGGACCGCGGCGAGGTCCGGGTACCAGTGGTAGCCGGCGAAGACCTCGTCCGCGCCCTGACCGCTCTGGACGACCTTCACCTCCTTCGCCACCTGCTCCGACAGCAGGTGGAAGGCGACCACGTCGTGGCTGGTCATCGGCTCGCTCATCGCCTCGATCGCCGCGTCCAGGGCGGTCGACACGCGGTCCGAGGGCACCATCAGCTGGTGGTGGTCCGTCCCGAAGTGCCGGGCGACCAGGTCCGAGTACGGGAACTCGTCGCCCTCCTCGCCGCCCTCCGACTCGAAGCCCACGCTGAACGTCGCGAGGTCGCGCTGTCCTTCGTCGGCCAGCAGCGCCACGATCAGGCTGGAGTCGAGGCCGCCCGACAGGAGGACGCCCACGGGCACGTCGGCGACCATCCGGCGCCGCACCGCGGTGCGCAGCGCGTCGAGCACCGCGTCCCGCCAGTCGTCCGGACCCAGGTGCGCGTACTCCTCCCGGCGGGTGTACGACGGCTGCCAGTAGCGGATGTCGCGGTGGCGGCCGTCGGGCTCCACGACGCGCACGGTGGCCGGGGGCAGCTTGCGCACGCCCGCGAGGACGGTGCGGGGCGCGGCCACCGTGGCGTGCCAGCTCATGTACTGGTGCAGCGCGACGGGGTCGAGCGAGGTGTCGACGCCGCCCCCGGCGAGGAGCGCCGGCAGCGAGGACGCGAAGCGCAGCCGCCCCGGGGTCTCGGTGAGGTAGAGCGGCTTGATGCCCAGCCGGTCCCGTACGAGGACGACCCGGCCGGTGGCCTGTTCGACGATGGCGAAGGCGAACATGCCGTACAGGCGGTCGACGCAGGCGGTTCCCCACTGCTGGTACGCCTTGAGCACCACCTCGGTGTCGGAGCCGGAGAAGAAGCGGTGGCCGAGCCCGCGCAGTTCGTCACGCAGTTCCCGGTAGTTGTAGATGCAACCGTTGAAGACACCGGCGATCCGCGCCGCGGGGTCGGTCATCGGCTGGGCCCCGCACTCCGACAGATCGATGATCTTCAACCGGCGGTGGCCCAGCGCGACGGCGCCCTGCGACCACAGCCCCCTGCCGTCCGGTCCCCTGGCGGCGAGCCGGTCGGTCATGCGCTCGACCGCCGCCAGGTCGGGTCGTCCGCCGTCGAAGCGGACCTCTCCGCTGAGGCCGCACATCAGATCCCACCCCCTCGCGAGGCGCCGTCGGCCCGGCACGGCGTGGTCGCCGGCGGATCCCCGGGCGAGCACGAGCACGTGGACGAGCCGGTTCGGTGCGGGGTGGTACTGCTGCTGGGCATGGTGAGCTGCTCTCCTCTGCTTGTTCCGTCGGCGCTGCCTGTTCCGGCGGCAGGCACTGCTTGTCCCGTCGGCGCGGCCGTGGGTGTCAGCCGCTCAGCGGCGCCTGCCGGCCCGGCGCCGAGCCCGCCGCCCGAGCGGCACCGGTCGTCGCGACGGGCCGGCGCGCGGCCGCCGGTGCGGGCCGCTGCCTGCGCCCGCCGCGGGTCTCCTCGACCAGGGTCTCGACGCCGGCGGGGAGGCCTTCCTCCTCGACGATCCCGCGCAGCCGGTGCGCGGCGCTTCCGCGGGCCAGGGCTTCCTCCATGAGGACGCGCACGGTGTCCCAGTCGCCGGCGGCCTCCAGGGCCGGGCGCAGTCGCCGGAGCATGTCGCGCAGGACGGCGGGCGCGGGCGCGGCGAGGCCGGTGGCGGGGTCGACCAGGGGACCCTCCAGAGCGGTCCGGGCCGCCCGCCAGTTCGCGGCCCGCAGCCCTTCGTGCCGTCCGTCGCAGTCCTGGGCGCCGGGCCGCTCCAGCCGGGCGCGCGCGTCCTCGACCAGGGCGCGGAACAGCCCGGCCACGAGGACGACCGTCTCGGCACGCGGGCAGGCGTCGCAGATGCGCAGCTCCAGCGTCCGCTGGTGGTCGGACGGCCGTACGTCGTAGTACACCATCCCCGGATCGCTGATCACCCCGGAGCGGACGAGGTCCGAGACGGCGGCGTCGTAGTCCTCGGCCCGGGTGAAGCAGCCGGCCGGTCCTGCGGTGGGCCACCGCTGCCACAGCATCGTGCGCCAGCTGGCGTATCCGGTGTCCGCCCCCAGCCAGAAGGGCGAGCTGGCGGACAGGGCGAGCAGCGGGGCCAGCCAGGGCGAGACCGCGCACATGATCCGTACGGCCGTGTCGCGGTCGGGCACGTCGACGTGGACCTGTGCGCTGCAGACCAGGTGCTCGTCGGCGACCTGCCGGTACTCGTCGGCCATGTGCCGGTAGCGGGGGTCGGCGGTCGTGTCGCCGGACGTCACCCGCGCGAGCGGCACGGTCCCGGCCGCCGCGACGGCCAGTCCGAGGGGGGAGGCTGCCGCGTCGAGCCGCAGCCGCGCCTTGACGATGTCGGCGTGCAGGGAGTCCAGGGAGGAGTGCACCCCGCTGTTCCATTCGACGGCCGACTGCTGCAGCTCCGCGGTGAAATCGGGTCTGCGGCGCAGTCGGCCGAGGACCTCACCGGCGCGCGGCACGAGCAGCCCGCTCTCGATGTCCAGGACATGGAATTCTTCCTCTACCCCTATGCGAACGGCCACGGTTCTCCCTTTTCCCGCCGGACGATCGCCCGCCCGGTCGGAGAGCCGCGGCGATCACTGCCCCCGCCGAGTTCCCAGCACGTGGGCCGCTTAGTCCTCACCGGTGCGCTCGTGCCGCGATCCGCGAGGCGGAGGACGTGCCGCCGTGACTCCCCGTGGTGCCCGGGCCGGTCCTGGCCGGCTCGCCGGGCCGCGCGGTGCCGCACGCGGACGGTCCTTCGCGCCTGAGCACGCGCACCTGGTCGATCATGTCGTTCCGCTCAGTCGCGGCCGGTCCGCCGGTGCGGCCGGAAGCGGAGGTGCCGAAAGGCGCGGCGGCGGGCTACTCGCCGCCGGTGGCCTTGTCCGTCAAGGCGCCGTAGGCCAGTTGCAGCGCGTCCGCCCCGGCCAGCGCGGTGAGCGCGCCCATGGCCGTCCGCGTGCCACGCGGCCAGAGCAGCCGGCCCGCGGTCAGGGTCGAGACCACCCAGACACTCGTGCAGAACGGGCAGGTCACCAGCTCGCCGACGGCGCCCTTGCCGTCGTCGGCGCGCGCTTCCTCGTGCAGTTCGGCCGGGCCCTGCGGACCGACGTACCGCGTGAAGGGAGCCCTGAGCGGACTGGTCACCGACGCTTTGCTCAGCAGCCGGCTGAGCCGGAAGGTGGCCACCGCGGTCAGGATCACGTCCCAGGGCTCCGGCCGGTCGGGCAGGGGGCGCCGCCGCAGCCGTACCGCCGTCGTCCAGGCCGCCGTGTACGCCCCGAATCCCGTCATGGCCGCGAGATAACCGCCCAGCGGCCGCTCGTGGCCGGCCGAGTAGTCGCGCTGCGCGCCCCGGAGAAGTCCCTCCAGGCGTCCGGTGAAGCGGCTGCCGGCTGCTGTGCCCATGGTTCGCGTCCGTTCCTGGCCTGCTGCGTCCGCAGGTCGGTTCCGTCACCCGTGTCGTCCGTGCGCGCTCGCCGTTCCGGTCGCGGACCGCCCGGGAGGCCGGGCCCGAGAACCCGGACGGCGGGCGGTCGCCGTACGGCTGCCGGCGTCCGGGTCCCCGCCAGGGCATCCGGCAAACGCGGGCGGGGAGGGGCTTCAGGGGTGAGGACGCCCGGGACAGGGGTGGGACGGAGGCGGGCTCTCGTTCCGGCTCGGGGTGCGGCACGAGAGCCCTTGTCCCCTGCACGGACCACTTCGCCAGGAGTTCCGGGGACGGATGCACCCCGGCCGGATTCACCCGTTCGGCGGTATGGCGGCGACGGACGGGCCGCGCCCGGCCCTCTTGCCGTCCGGGGGTTCCGCACGCCCCGAAGGCTCGGTGGGCGGACGCATCCGAGTGCCGTCCTCGGATAGAACTGATCGTGAACTACATCCCGTTATGCGGCTTTTGTTACAGCCGGACGAGACGCGACCCTTCCCACCGCCCGAGGAGAACTCATGATCGTCAAGAAGCTGCACGAGGCCGGCGTCACGAGCGAGCACGCCTACCTGGCGGCCACCGCCTCGATCGGCCTGTCCCTCGTGTCCTGGCTCACCTCCAGCAGGAACGAGAGCCTGGAGCGTGCCGACCGCTGGGGCATCTTCGTCGGCGAGTGGGCTCCCACGTTCTTCGGTCTGGGTCTCGCCCTGGCGAACTACGAGGACCGGGAGGCGGCCCGCGCCGGTGGGGCCCCCTCCGGTTCGCTCCACGAGGTGTGACCATGAGCGAGTCACTGCCTCCTCCCGGCGAGACCCCTCCCGTGGAGGGATCGACCGCCGAGGCGCACTGCGAACGACCGGACGGCGGCATCTGGGAGCACCCGCGCATCTGGCTGTTCCTGATCACGGCCGGCTGCCTGCTCGTCGCCGCGTTCTTCCTGGTGCGCGTCATCACTTTGTGAGCCGGCCCCGCCGCCCCGACGGCCCGCCCCGTACCACCGGGCGGGCCGTCTCGTCCGCACCCCTCGGCATCCGAGCCCAGCGCACTCCCCCACCGCCCCAAGTCCCCCGACGCGGGGCCCTCGTCGGGCGCGGCGCACTCGCCCCGTGGCCGCCGTCACGCGGCGACGACCGTCACTCGTCGGCGGAGCCGCGCGGCGCCGCCCGGTACTCGGCGGCCAGGGCCTGCGCCATGTCCGCCACCGAGTAGCGGGTCGTCACCGTCTCCCGGGCGGCGCGCGCCAGGTGGGTGCGCCGGTCCTCGGGCAGGGACGCCAGCCGGTGCAGGCCGCGTGCCAGGCCGGAGGCGGACGAGGTGTCGAGCAGGATGCCGTTGACGCCGTCGCGCAGATAGTGGGCCACTCCCCCGCGGAGCGGGCCCGCGGCCGGCAGCCCCGCCTCCATCGCCTCCAGTACGGCGATCCCGAACTCCTCCTTGGCGCTCGGCACACGTACCAGGTCGGCACGCCGTTGCGGCTGTCGGCCAGGGCCCGCTCCAGGCGTCTCACCTCGTTGTTCGGCATCGCGGGGAGCATCGCGAGGCGCCGTGTCGCCGCCGCCTGCCCGGCCGGCAGGGCGCCTAGCGTGTCGTGCATCCGCTGTTCGGCCGGGGTGGGGCGGTCCGTGCCTCCTCCGACGAGGACCAGCGCGGTCGTGCGCCACAACTCCGTCGTGAGCCAGGTGCGCACGAGCAGGTCCTGCTGTTTGACGGGGTGGAGCCGTCCCACGCACAGCAGCAGCGGGAGGCCCCGGTCGGCCGGCGCGAGCGCGTCGGGCCGGCCGCCGTCGGCGAACAGGTCGTCCAGCATCCGCCGCCGCAGTGACGCCTCGTCGGCCGCCGGCACGTACGGGGCGATCCCCTCGGGCGGTGCGGGCGGTCCCGCGGGGCCGTACCGGTCGCCGAGGACGGGGAAGTGCCGGAGCAGGTCACCGGTGCCGGGGCGGCCGGGGATGCCGATCACGGTGTCGGCCCGGTCCACCAGGCGGTCGCGGTGCACGGAGCAGGAGGCCGCGGAGGCGGCCCGGCTGGACGAGTTCCTCGAGGCCACCCGGCACGGCGCGGTTCCCGCCCTGATGACGCAGGCCCGCCACCGCCGGGCCGACATGCTGGCCGACCCGGAGAACGTGCTCGCGCAGCTGCGTGTCCTCGACGAGCGGTCGCGCCCCGACTGGTACGTGGTGGACCAGCTCGGTTACGCGGTGACACTCGGCCTGCACTGTCTGGGGGTGCGGTACGCGACGTTCTGCCCGGGGCACCCGACCTACGTCCTCGGGGGTCCCGACAGCTACTTCGGCGTGCCCTACGACTGGCCCGCCGCCCTGCGGCCCGACCCGCGGCGACTGGCCGGCCTGACGGCCGCGGCCCGCGAGAACGACAACGCGTTCACGGCGCTGTTCGAGACGTTCGCCCGGACCGAGGCGCCCGACGTCCCCGCCCCGGGCCGCGCCTTCGCGCTGACGTCGCCCGACGCGGTCCTGTACTCCTATCCGGAACTGCCCTGGCTGCCCGTGCCGCCGGCGGGCCCGGACCACGTGTACGCGGGACACATGGTCGGCGCCACCGAGCCGTTGGACGACGACTGGTCCCGGCGGCTGCGGCGGCTGCGCGAACGGGCCGACCAGGTCGTCCTCGTCGCGCTCGGCACCTTCCTGAGCGCCCGCGACGACGTTCTGCGGGCCGTCGTGTCCGGGGTGGTGGACGGCACCGACAGCACAGCGGTCGTCGTGGCGGCGGGCCGGCGGACGGCCGCCCTCGCGGACCTGGCCGGCGACCGCGTCGTCGTGGCGCCGTCCGTCCCGCAGCAGTCCCTGCTCGCCCACGTGGACGCGATGGTCCACCACGGGGGCAACAACTCGTTCACCGAATGCCTGCGGTTCGGGGTCCCCGCGCTGGTCCTTCCGTTCTCCAGCGATCAGTTCGCCGTCGCGCGCGACGCGGAACGCGCCGGCGTCGGGGTCGTACGGGACCCGAACGCCCTGTCGCCCCGCGACGTTCCGGCGGTGCTGCACCTCCTGACCACGACCGTCCGCGACCGCATGGGGCGGTGGACACGGCAGGCCGGTGAGGGCGGCCCGGACCACGCGGCCGCCCGGCTCCTGGCCGTCATGGGCGAGCCGGTTCCCGCGCGCTGAGGCGGCCGGGCCCCCTCACCTCGCGCGGCCCGGCGTCGGCAGCGGCACGGGCGTGCCGAACCGCACCGGAACACCGGGCGCGTACAGGACGCTGTCGGGTTCCGCGCGCAACGGAGCGACCCCCGCCGCGGCGAGGAGGGACGCGTCCCGGTCGAGGAGGTCGCAGCGCCGGAAGGTCCACGCCGGATGGACGTTGGGCAGGTAGTACGTCCTTGTCGGCCCGCGTTCGTGCAGCCCCCAGCGGTGGGTCAGGAACTCGTCCAGCGGCCGGGGCCTCACCGCGTCGTCCGACACCCGGACCCGGACCAGGCCGCCCGGGCGCTCGTGCACCCGGCCCCTGGTGCGGTACACCAGACGCCGCCCGTGCCACTGCCGGGACACGCGTGCCCACCGGTAGGGCAGTCCGAAGGCCGCCCGCGCGGCGAGGACCGGCAGCAACCGGTCGCAGTCGAGCGAGCGGAAGACGACACCGCGCCGGCCGAGCGCGTCACGGCTGTACAGGCGCACGTTGACCTCGTTGAACGTGCCCAGGTACGGCAACGGCGGGCCGTTGCCGAAAGCGAGGTCCTCCATGCGGAAGAACACCAGGCCCGCGTAGGCGCGGCCGCGGTACAGGTCCGGGACCGTCCCGGACGGCAGGAGGCGGGCGACGTCGAAGGGGGCGACCTCCCAGTGCAGGAACACCAGGTCGCGCCAGAACTGTCGGAACAGCACACGGCGCAGGCGGCGAGGGGCGAGTGGGGTCAGCGACTCGACGCCGCCGGTGTACCGTTCGCCGCGATCGCTCATCACGCGTTCCTTCCGGCAGGAGACGGTCCCGTGGGCGCGGCGACGCCGCCCGGCGTCCGGCCCGACCTGTGGATCATTCGGCCGAAGACCCCGGGACGGTTGCACCGGCGAGGCGGACAGCCGTTCCCGGCGCGGACTGCGCAGAGCACGGGATGCGGGTTGCGGATTGCGGGCCGACGCGGCCGAGCCTCACCGGCCGCAGGCCCACGTGGCCCGGGGCGGTTGGAGGAGGAATGTCCCGGGCCGCGTCCCGGTACGCCGCCGTCACCGGGTGGACGGCGCGCGGGACGCCGTCAGGGCGTCGACGATCATGTCCACCGCCTCGTCGACCGTACGCCCCGGGGGCAGGGCCGGCGGGCGGCCGACCACGGCGCGTTCCGCGAATCCGGACTCCACGTGCGGCAACCGGATGTCCAGGACCGCCGTACCGGTGCGCCGGCGCTCACGGCGGACCGACGTCAGCCAGGCCGCCAGCGCCGCCTTGGAGGCGGTGTAGTCGGCCATGCCGGCCGGTGCGGCGTCCACGACGACACCGGTCACCGCGGCGAGGGTGCCGTCCGGCGGTACGACGGTGAGCGCCGCGCGGAGGAAGGCGACGGGAGCGAGGGCGTTGACCGTCAGCAGGTGCTCGGCGACCGCGTCGCCGACCGTCTCGGCCGGACCGAACCCGGCGGCCCCGACGCACACCACCACCGTGTCCAGACCGCCGAGCACGTCGACCGCCCAGGGGATCGTGCGGGCGCAGCCGTCCAGGTCGTAGGCGTCGAAGCGACGGGCCGGCGCACCGCCGCAGGCGGCGGAGACCCGTGCCAGGGAGGCCGGGTCACGGCCCGCCACGGCGACCCGTGCGCCGAGTCCGTGCAACCGCTCGGCGAGGGCGGCACCGATGGCGCCGGTGGCGCCGGGCACGAGGACACGAGCACCGTTCGCCTCCACCGGCCACCTCCTTGTCCCAGCACGCGTGGACGGACGACGGGCGCCGGCTCCGGCGGGTCGCTGCCCCGTCCGGCAGCGCCGCCGCTCACGACGGAGCCGATGCTCCGTCCCGTCCGCTTTCGCCACCACTTCCGAGGACGGGGGGCGAGCGGTTGCAGCGTCTTCGTGGTTGCCTCCGCGAGGTGGCCGCGCGGCGGAAAGCGGGCGGCGTGCCCGGGCGGGCGGCCCCGCCGGGGGACGGACGCGGAGGCGAGGAGGAGCTGTCATGACGGTCCCCCACCGGCTGTTCGGTGACCAGCTCGGGCCGCATTTCCTGACCGGCGCTCCCGACGCGCCGGTGGTGATGATCGAGGCCCGCTCGGTGTTCCGCCGCCGGCGCTTCCACCGGGCCGAGGCGCACCCGGTGCTGTCCGCGATGCGCCACCGTGCGGCGGGACTCGGCGACCGGGTCCCCAACGTCGTCGGCGTGCCGCAGTACGCCGACGGCGGGCGCATGACCGGGCGCATGACGACGGATCCGTACACGTCGGGCGGCTCCTACGTGCACCGGATGAGCGATCTGTGCGGCACGTGCGCCTACCGGCCGGGCGATCGCGTGGGCGACCGGTCCTGTCCGTACACCGCCGGGCACTGGGCGTTCCCGCACCGGCGCCGGGCCCGCCCGGAGCGCAATCCGCGGATGGCGCAGCCCGTGCGGGTCCTGGACCGGCCGGCGGACCCGGAAGAGGTGCTGCGCCGGGAACGGGAGCGCGGCGACGGCCCGCCCTGACGGGTGCCGCCCCGCCACCGCGGATCCTGCGGCGGGGCGGGCCGGCTCCGTGGACCCGACAGCCGGACATCCGGCCGACGCCACGGACCCGGCAGCCGGGCGTCCGGCGACCGCCGCAGAACCGCGGCAGGGGTGTGCGGCTACCGCCGCAGATCCCGCAGCACCTCGCGGGCGGCCCGCGCCCCGGACGCCAGGGCCCCCTGCACGGACCCGGTGGCGCGGTGGTCGCCGCACACGTAACGGCCCGGCGTCACACGCGTGGTGCGGGTCAGCGGCCGGGGCGGGGGCATCGCGGGCAGCGCGTCCTCGATCGTCCGGACGGTCAGCAGGTCCCAGCCGTCCGTGCCGGTGCCGTACGCCTCGCCGAGCGCCGCCCGTACGGCACGCTCCCCGCCCTCCCGGTCCCGGCCCAGGACCGAGGTGGCGACGAGCGCGTGGCCGGGCGGGGCGTAGGCGGGCACGACCTCGCTGAGGACACAGGTGTCGAGGAAGCGGCGCCGGGTGTCCACGAGGAGCGTCGGCTCGCCGAGCGGGGACCGCGGGGCGACGTGGTAGTACGTCGTCACCACCCGGTAGTCGGGGAGGCCGACCTCGGGGAGCAGGTCGTTGACGGGTCCGGGGCCGGTGGCGACCACGACGGCCCGTGCGGCGACCTCGCGACCGTCCGCCGTCAGCGCGCCGTCGTCCGTGAGCCGTTCCACGGGGGTCTCCAGGTGGACCGTGCCGCGCGGCAGGGCGGCCGCCAGGGCTCGCGGCACGGCTCCGATGCCCTCGGTGGGCAGACACAGGGTGCCGCGCAGCATGCTCCGCCACACGAGGTGGAACACCCGGGCCGAGGTTTCCAGGTCGTCCTCCAGGAAGACCCCCGACAGGAACGGGCGGAAGAACCTCTCGACGAACGCGTCGGAGATCCCCGCGTCCGCGAGCGCCGTGCGGGTGGTGGTGTCCGCGAGCCGTTTGAGCCGGCGGGGCGGAGCCAGCATGTCGCGGGCGGACAACAGGCCGAGGGCGGCCAGGTCGCGCGGTCCGGCGAGGCGGCCCGGCAGCAGGTCGGGCAGCGTGCGCGGGCGGCGGGTGGGGTCGCTGAAGCGGAGCCGGCCGGAGGGGCTGTGGATCAGGACGCCGGGGGTGAAGGGCCGCAGCCTCAGGTCCTTCAGAACCAGCCTGCGCCGGACCTGGGGGTAGGAGGTGTTGAAGACCTGGAACCCGCGGTCGACGACGAAGTCCTCCACCCGGTCGGAGCGCATCCTCCCGCCGACCTCGTCGCCGGCCTCCACGACCCGTACGGCGACGCCGGCCGCCAGCAGGTCCGCGGCGCAGGCGAGCCCGGCGAGTCCGGCTCCGACCACCAGCACGTCCGTCGCGTCCCGGGCTGCGGACACAAGACCACCTCTCCCACGTCTCGGCGCGGCCGGTGCCGCATCCGTCTGTGTTCCAGGGGTTCCCCGTTCGCGGATGCGACACCGCACCGTCCACTCCAACGCCGCCCGTCCGGGCTCGTGGCCGACGAGGGCGGCCGGCGACCGCCCGGAGTCCCGTGGGGAATCCGGGCACCGCCAACGCCTACGACGCCGCAGGTACCGGGAAGAGCATGCAGCTGCTGGTGGCGTGGGCGAGCAGACGATCTGCTCCGTCGACCAACTGCGCTTGCGCCAGGGCGGTTTGGCGGCCCTGACTGACAACCGTGCCGATGGCACGGACCGTTCCGGTGTCCACGGTGATCCGCCTCAGGAACTTCACGGTGAGGTCGAGCGAGGTGTAGGCCATGCCCTGCGGAAGGGTGGACTGCACGGCGCAGCCGGCCGCCGAGTCGAGCAGGGTGGCGAAGACGCCGCCGTGCACGCTGCCGATCGGGTTGTAGTGCTCCTCCCCCGGGGTCAGGGAGAACACCGCCCTGCCGGGCTCCACCTCGTCCAGGGTGAAGTCCACGGTGCGGCTGACGGGCGGACCCGGGAGCCGCCCCGCCAGCAGTTCGCGCAGGAAGTCGATGCCGGCCATGCGTCCGGCCGCTTCCGCCAGGATCGCGGGGTCGTCCCACTGATACGTACGCGTTCGTCCCACGAGCCGAGGCCTTCCCGTCTGACTTTTGCAAATGAAGCTAGCCCTCGGCCCACCTGACTGTCAATGAAGAAGTCAGCCCTCTACCATGACGGAATGGAGTGGCTTGAGGCGAGCACGGAGAACTGCCCCGTCCAGCGCACGCTCGACGTGGTGGGAGAGAAATGGACGTTGCTGATCCTGCGTGACGCCGTCAACGGGGTCCGCCGCTTCGACGACTTCCACCGTCACATCGGCCTGTCGGAGGCCGTTCTCAGCGACCGCCTCCGGAAACTGATCTCGGCCGGCGTCCTGAGGACCGTGCCCTACCGGGAGCCGGGCAACCGCTCCCGCAACGAGTACCGCCTGACCCGCAAGGGCTGGGACCTGTGGCCCGTCCTCATGGCGCTCGGCCAGTGGGGCGAGACCTACGCCCTGGGTGCCGAGGGCCCCGTGCTGGACGTCCGCCACACCGGCTGCGACGCTCCGGTCCGCGTCGTCGTCGAGTGCTCCGCCGACCACTCGGCCCTCACCCCCGGTGAGGTCACCGCCCGACCGGGGCCGGGGGCCCGTCCCCGCTCCTGACAAGGGGGCCCCGCCGGGGTCCGGAAGGCGGACGACCCCGCCGACCCCCCTCGCGGCGGGAGTCGGCGGGGCCGGCAGTCGCGGCGGCGGCGCGGCTCGCCGACGCGGCGGAGCGACCTGCCGCCCGGAGCAGCAGGACGGGACGGCCCGCCGCGCGAAACTCGAACCGCCCTGTTCAGGCGCTCGCCTGCCGGCGTGCGGCCATCCTCCGCGGTGCGGCGTGGTGCACCACCCCGCCGGCATCGGCCGGCCGCCGGCGTCCCAGCCACAGGGACGTCATGGACAACAGGCCGGTGAAGACCACCAGGAAGAACACCGACACCCACATCTGCCGGCTCCCCGGGTCCTCCCATCCCGCCCAGGCGGCCGAGGCGGCCCACAGGGCGGCTCCACCGGCGTAGACGGGGCGGACGCGCCGCAACTGCCGAGCGGCACGCACGGATTCAGCGTGATCGTTCTCCGGTGTCATGGCGGCCCAGTACCCCGAAACGCCGCTCCTACCGTCCCGGCACCGCCCAAAATCCCGGCGGGCGACCCGTGCCCGGTCTCAGGGCGAGGCCGGGTGACGGCTCATCCCCGGCGGCCGGGAGTCCGCCGCAACGCCACCGCCGCGACGACGCCGCCGATCAGGCCGAAGAGGTGTCCCTGCCAGCTGACCCCGGTCGCCGTCGGCAGCACGCCCCAGAGGATCGAACCGTAGACGGCACCGACGAGGAGGCCCACCAGCACGTCCCCGACGCGGCGGTCGACGAAGCCGCGGACGACCAGGTAGCCGAAGAGGCCGAAGACCACGCCGGAGGCGCCCGCGGTGGTGGAGTACGCCGGTGCCGTGAGCCAGACGCCCAGGCCGCTCACCAGGGTGATCAGCGCGGTGACGGCGAGGAGGCGGCGGATGCCGGACAGGGCGGCGAGGAAGCCCATCACCAGCAACGGCAGGCTGTTGGCGGCGAGATGGTCGAAGCCGAAGTGCAGGAAGGCGGCGGGCACGACGTCGCGCAACTCGCCGAACTCCCGTGGCGAGATGCCGTAGGAGTCGAGGGCGTGGCCGCTGACGGCGTCGACGACCTCCAGCACCCACAGCAGGGCGACCCACCCCGCGACCAGCACCGCCGCGTCCCGGGTGCGCGCCCGGCGCGACGGCGGTGCGGGCCGCGTCACGCCGTACGCTCCGGCCGGTCCGTTGCGCGATCCGGCGCCGAAGTCCGATCCGTACACCACAGCAGCCCCCTCCGATGCCCTCTCGTCCGTCAATTGTGCCTGACCCGATCGCCTCCTGATCAGCGATCACCACAGGGAGGGGACCGGTCTCGTGCGCGGTGCGGGGCCCGTCGGTGCCCGCGGAGTTCAGGTGCCCGCGGAGTTCAGGTGTCCGGTACCGGCCGACCGGTCCGTGGGCGTGCGGGCGGGCGCTGGTAAAATGGGCGAACGCTTTCGATGTCGCCGGGGTCCGTACCAACGGGTACGGACCCCGGCGCGTTGCGGGCGTCACACCGAGGAAGGTTCCCCATGAACGCGAAGCCGCCGGCCCCTGGACTCCCGCACACCGGCAAGCACCGGCCGGCGACAGCGCCGCAGGGTGAACTCCCGACGTCCCCGACCATCTCCCCCGGCCTGCCGCCGGCCGCGTCCTTCGACGCGCTCGGCCTCCCGCCGGAGCTGCTGACGACGATGACCGGCCTCGGGGTGACGGAGCCCTTCCCGATCCAGGCGGCGACCCTGCCCGACGCGCTGGCCGGCCGCGACGTCCTCGGCCGGGCACGGACCGGCTCCGGCAAGACGCTGGCCTTCGGCCTCGCCCTCCTCGTCCGTACGGCAGGCCGACGGGCGGAGCCGAAGCGGCCCCGGGGGCTGGTCCTGGTGCCGACCCGAGAGCTCGCCCAGCAGGTGGGCGAGGCGCTGGAGCCGTACGCGCGGGTGCTGGACGTGCGGCTGGCGACGGTGGTCGGAGGCCTGTCGATCAACCGGCAGACGGCACTGCTGCGGGCCGGCGCCGACGTCGTCGTCGCCACGCCGGGGCGGCTGACCGATCTGCTGTCGCGCCGGGACTGTTTCCTGAACCACGTGCGGGTCACGGTGCTGGACGAGGCGGACCAGATGTGCGACCTGGGTTTCCTGCCCCAGGTCTCGGACATCCTGGAGCAGATTCCCGCCGACGGGCAGCGGCTGCTGTTCTCGGCCACGCTCGACCGGGGCGTCGACCAGCTGGTACGGGACCATCTGCACGAGCCGGTCCTCGCGTCGGTCGACCGTTCGGCCGGCTCCGTCGCCACGATGGAGCACCATGTCCTGAACATCCACGCCGCCGACAAGTACGCGACCGCGACCGAGATCGCCGCGCGGGACGGCCGGGTGCTGATGTTCCTGGACACCAAGGCAGCCGTGGACCAGTTCACCCGGCACCTGCGGGCCGGCGGGGTGCGGGCGTCCGCCCTGCACAGCGGGAAGTCGCAGCCCCAACGCAGCCACACGCTGGCCCAGTTCAAAAAGGGTGAGGTCACCGTGCTGGTCGCCACCAACGTCGCCGCGCGCGGCATCCACATCGACGCGCTCGACCTCGTCGTCAACGTGGACCCGCCGGCCGACGCCAAGGACTATCTGCACCGGGGCGGGCGTACGGCGCGGGCCGGGGAGTCCGGCAGGGTGGTCACGCTGGTCACGCCCAACGAGCGGCGTGAGGTGAACCGGATGATGTCCGAGGCCGGGATCAGGCCGACGGTCACGCAGGTCCGCTCCGGTGAGGCCGCGCTGACCGCGATCACCGGGGCGAAGCGTCCACCCGCCGGGACGAAGGGCAGCGGCGGCAACGCCCCCTTCCGCGGGCTGGGCACCCGTCCGGCCGGCGCAGCCAAGGAGTCCCGCAGGACTGCCGAGGCCCGCAGGACGGCGGAGGCCCGTGCGGCGGCCCGGGTGCGCAGGGGCCGCTGACGAGAGGCGGTCCGGCCCCTCGTCCGCACCGCGGGCCGGGGGCCGTTGTCGCAGGTCAGGCCGATGCCCTGCGCCGGTCGGCCTGTTCGCGAAGCTCCTCGTTGATGCGCCTGGCCTCTTCGAGCTGGTCCTCGAGGATGATGATCCGGCAGGCGGCCTCGATGGGGGTGCCGGCGTCGACGAGTTCCCGCGCGCGGGCCGCGATGCGCAGCTGGTACCGGGAGTAGCGACGGTGCCCGCCGCTGGAGCGCAGGGGCGCGATCAGGCGGTTGTCGCCCAGGGCGCGGAGGAAGGCGGGAGTGGTGCCGAGCATGTCGGCGGCCCGGCCGATGGTGTAGGCGGGGTAGTCGTCGTCGTCGAGCGGGTCGAGGGTACGGGGATCAGCAGGGGGCATAGACCTCTTCTTTCCAAGGACGCGTCGGGGGGCCCTGGACGCTTGTCTGCGTCCAGGGCCCCGAGGTTTCAACACCATCGACCGGCTGACCTGCACCGGTTTCTCTGTTCCGCCTGCCCGCCGCGTGGGCGGGACTGCGGGGATCGCGAATGCGTGACCGTGGACCACCTTCCGATCTGGGGCCTGCGGTACCCGGGCGGTACTCCGTCCTCACCCGGGCGATCCTGATGGCGTCTGCTCCTCACCTCATTCGGTTGCGCGGTGTCGACATGTGCGGTTACTGCACGGCAGCTCGTCCTGCCGCTTGCTTCGACTTCCTGAGTACGAGCCCAACGTTAGTCCCCGCATCGGGCAATGTCTACCGCCGTCATGACAGATTTCCTTGCCCTCGAAGGGATCTTCTTCTGTCGCGGCAGCGGCCCTTTCGGCTGCTGTCGAACCAGGTGTCCCAGCTGGTCAAGGCCGCGCGCAGCAGGGTGCCCGAGGGCGTCGAGGCCCCGGCCTTCCTCACCGGTGTGCACCTGTCGGCGGCCCCGTGGGTCGTGGGTGCCGGCGGCCCGTCCGGGAGCGCGGCCGCCGCCTTCCGTCCGCCGTTTGCGACGCCCGCGCTTCGGGGACCCGGCTGCGCATGAACACAACGCCACGACGCCGCCGTCCCAAGCAGAGCAGACCGCAGCAGAGCAGGCTGCTGAGGCTCCTGGACCGTCTGGAGCGCAGTCCGCGAGCCGATCCCCTGATCGACGCCCTCGGCAACGGAGTACGCGCCCTGCCGCTCGGACGGGGACGGGATGTGCTGCACGGCCGTTGGCTGGGGCACCCGGTCCATCCGGTGATGGTGCAGGTGCCGGTCGGGAGCTGGCTGTCGGCGGCCGTCCTCGACACCCTTCCCGGCCGCTCCCGCGAGGCGGGCCTGCTCGTGGGCGTCGGCCTGGCCGCCGCCGCGCCCGCGGCGCTGGCGGGTGCGGTGGACTGGGCGGAGCTGCACCGGGAGCAGACCCGCGTGGGACTCGTGCACGCGGTGGCGAATCTCGCCGCCGTCGGTCTCTACGCGACCTCCCTGACCTGTCGCCTCCGGGGCCGCCCGGCCGCCGGCCGGGCCTACGGCTTCCTCGGCCTGACGGCGGTCGGGCTCGGAGGCGTGCTGGGCGGGCACATGGCCTACCGGCAGGCGTCCGGCGCCAACCACGCGGAAGAGGTCCCGCACGTCGTGCGCGAGGGCTGGCACCGGATCGGCGCCGTGGACGAGTTCCCGGTCGAGCAGCCCGTACGTCGTGTGGTGGACGACGTGCCGGTCCTGGTGGTGCGCCAGTCCGGCGGGGCCGTCCACGCGCTGGCAGAACGGTGCAGCCATCTGGCGGGTCCGCTGTCCGAGGGCACCGTGTCCGACGGGTGCGTGCGGTGCCCGTGGCACGGCAGCGTCTTCCGGCTCTCCGACGGGTGGAACGTACGCGGCCCGGCCACCGCGCCCCAGCCCGCCTTCGACACCCGGATCCTCGACGGCCACGTCGAGATCCGCCTGCCCCGGCACGACCGGCCGAGGCGCCGGCACGCGAGCGGCGCCGGTGCGGGCGTGGCCGCCGTTCTCCGCCGGCACCACGACTGACGTCCGCCTGCGCGCGGCGCCCCGCCCGCCCGGTTCCGTCCCCGCGAACAGCACGCCCGCGGCCTCCCGTCGGGACCGGGCCGGGGCGCGCTCCACGCGAGAGACCTAGCGGGCGAGCAGGACCACCGCCGTACTCACCGCGGCGGCGCAGCCGAGGACCGCCGACGCGAACGCGGCGTGGCGCTTGAGCAGGTCGCGGCGCAGGACGGCGTAGCGGGCCTCGTACTCCTGCCGCAGCTCGGCGGCCCGGCGGACCGTGTCCTGGAGCATCCGGCGGGTGAGGTCGGTGCGCTGGCGGACGTAGTGGCGGGTCAGGTCGTCGGCCTGGCCCGTGGTCAGCCAGGGCAGCCGGGCGCAGAGGTCTTCGGCGTCGCGGTGCGCCTGGTCGTGGTGGGCGCGGGCGAGGAGGTAACCCTCGGCTTCGGCGGCCAGGGCGCTGTCCCGCCCGTCGGGTGCGGGGTGCCGCCCGCGTGTCACCGCGGTTCGCCCTTGTGGCCCTCGGCGTCGACGGCGTCCCGCTGACCGGCGTTGACCTCTTGCTCCATGTGCGCGAGTTCGGGGTGGTGCAGGTCGAAGGCGGGGGATTCGGAGCGGATGCGCGGCAGGGTGACGAAGTTGTGGCGCGGCGGCGGGCAGGAGGTGGCCCACTCCAGCGAGCGGCCGTAGCCCCAGGGATCGTCGACCTCGACCTTCTGCCCCTTCTGGGTGGTCCACCAGACGTTGTAGAGGAACGGGAGCGTGGACAGGCCGAGCAGGAAGGCGCCGACGGAGGAGAGGGTGTTGAGGGCGGTGAAACCGTCCGCGGCGAGGTAGTCGGCGTACCGCCGGGGCATGCCCTCGGCGCCGAGCCAGTGCTGGACCAGGAACGTCAGGTGGAAGCCGATGAACAGGGTCCAGAAATGGACCTTCTCCAGTCGGGGGTCCAGCATCTTGCCGGTCATCTTCGGCCACCAGAAGCTGAAGCCGGCGAACATCGCGAAGACGATCGTGCCGAACAGGACGTAGTGGAAGTGGGCGACCACGAAGTAGCTGTCGGTGACGTGGAAGTCCATCGGCGGGGAGGCGAGCAGGACGCCGGTCAGCCCGCCGAAGAGGAAGGTGACCAGGAAGCCGGCCGCCCACAGCATCGGTGGTTCGAAGGAGATCGAGCCCTTCCACATGGTGCCGATCCAGTTGAAGAACTTCACCCCGGTCGGCACGGCGATCAGGAAGCTCATGAAGGAGAAGAACGGCAGCAGGACGGCCTGCGTGGCGAACATGTGGTGCGCCCAGACGGCCACGGACAGGCCGGTGATGGCGATGGTGGCGCCGACCAGACCCATGTAGCCGAAGATCGGCTTGCGGGAGAACACCGGGAGGATCTCGGTGACCACCCCGAAGAACGGCAGGGCCAGGATGTACACCTCGGGGTGGCCGAAGAACCAGAACAGGTGCTGCCACAGCAGCGCGCCGCCGTTGGCCGCGTCGAAGATGTGGCTGCCGAACTTGCGGTCCGCCTCCAGGGCGAGCAGGGCCGCGGCCAGGACGGGGAAGGCGAGCAGGACCAGTACGGAGGTGAGCAGCACGTTCCAGGTGAAGATCGGCATGCGGAACATGGTCATGCCCGGTGCGCGCATGCAGAGGATCGTGGTGATGAAGTTGACCGCGCCGAGGATCGTGCCGAACCCGCCCAGGGTGAGCCCCATGATCCACAGGTCACCGCCCACCTGGGGGGTGCGCTCACCACCGCTGAGGGGCGTGTAGGCGGTCCAGCCGAAGTCGGCGGCGCCCTCGGGAACCATCAGGCTGCTCATCGCGATCAGGCCGCCGAAGAGGAACAGCCAGTACGCGAACATGTTGAGCCGCGGGAAGGCGACGTCCGGGGCACCGATCTGCAACGGCATGATGGCGTTCGCGAACCCGGCGAACGTCGGTGTGGCGAACAGCAGCAGCATCACCGTGCCGTGCATGGTGAACGCCTGGTTGTACTGCTCGTTCGACAGCAGCTGCAGCCCCGGCCTGGCCAGTTCCGCCCTGATCGCCAGGGCCAGCGCTCCGCCGACCAGGAAGAACGCGAACGACGTGATCAGGTAGAGGTGGCCGATCTTCTTGTGATCGGTCGTGGTCAGCCAGCTGACGATCACTCGGCCCCGGCCGCGGCGCGCCACCGCGGGCACGGGAGCAACAGGTTCGGTCTGGGTCGCCATCAGTTCCCTCGGTCGGCAGTGGGGGTCCCGGTGGACGAAGGGGCACCGGGAGTCCTGCCCGCTCACCGAGCCGGGCGCTCGGGTGCGGCAGTGTGCGACCAGCCCAGCGGTGACCGCGCCCACAGTGGAGGCGCCACGCCCGGTGGCGTCCTCCTGTCAGCCGAACGGCGGACGAAACACCCGCCCCGTGCCGGTGGACGACGCGGCCCGCGCCCGATGCCGGCGTGGGCAGCGGACCGCGCCCGACCCCGGCAGGGACAGCGGACCGCGCCCGGTCCCGGCGGAGGCAGCGGACCGCGCCGCCGGCGGACGGGGCCGGCGCCGGGACCGTCCGGGGTTCCGCGCATCGGCCGGTTCCCGGGACAGGGGCGGCTAACGTGGCCCGCATGCCCGAAATGTCACAAGACGCCCGCGGTGAGCCGTCTCCGCCGCCGCGGGGGTGGGCCAGGTTCAAGGAGTCCCCGCTCCTGCCCGCGACCGTGCTCGTGCTGATCCTGACGGCGGCCGCGGCCCTGTTCGCCGGTTCCTACACCTACTCCATGGCCGACCCGACCCCGCGCTCGATCCCCACCGCGCTGGTCGGCTCCCCCGAGCAGCCCGAGGGCCGGCGCTTCCTCGACGGCATGGAGAAGGCCCTCAACACGGCGGTGAAGATCCGCCTCTACGACACGGCGGCCGAAGCCCGGACGGCGGTCGATGAGCAGCGGGTCTTCGCGATCGTCGACGTGCGCAGGGGAGAGCGGGCCGTCGTGCTGGATCTCTCCGCGGCGTCCGGTGCGTCGGTCGCGGAGGTGCTGGCCGAGGCGGCGCCCGCGGTGGGCCGGCAAACGGGTGTCGCCGTCATCGTCCGGGACGTCAACCCCCTCCAGGAGGGAGACCCGCGGGGGCTGGCGATCTTCTACGTCTCCCTCGCAGCGGTGATCATCGGGTTCGTCGGCGCGATCCAGCTCAGCGTGCACGCACGGGCCCTCACGCCGATCGAGCGCATCGCCTGCACCGCTGCGTACGCGCTGCTGGGCGGGTTCGCCATCGCCGCGACGGTTGACTGGCTGCTGGGCGCGCTCGATCTGCCGTTCGTCGAGTCGTGGCTGATCCTGGCGCTCACGATGTTCACGAGCGGCATGGTCTTCACGATGTTCAACACGCTCGTGGGCCGCTGGGCGATGCTGCCGACCTGGGGGCTGATGGTCCTGCTGGGCAATCCGTCGTCGGGCGGCGCGGTGTCGTGGCCGCTGCTGCCCTCCCCGCTGGGCGTGATCGGCCGGTGGCTCCCGCCCGGTGCGTCCGTCAACGCCCAGCACACGGCGGTGTACTTCGCGGGGCACCAGCACGCCTTCCCCTTCCTGGTGTTGACAGGATGGGCCGCGGTGTCCTGCGGGGTCTTCTGGACCTGGCGCCACCGGCATCCGGGAGGCCGTGAGACCCGGCCGCAGGGCGGTGGCGACACCGGGGCCGGCGCCGGGGCCGCGTGACCTCCGCGACGGCCCCGGCGGGCCGACGGCGTCCGCCGCACCCGGGAACCCGCCCCGTCAGGCGTCCTCGACCGTGACCGTGACGGGCGTTCCGGCCTCCACGGTCCGGCTGACCGTGCAGAGCTTGTCGTGGGAGACCTTGACCGCCCGGGGGAGGATCGCGCGGGCACGGCCGCCGGCCTCGTCGTCCGGGAAGGCGACGGAGAAGCCGACCGAGAGGTCGGTCAGCCGGTTGCCGAGTTCGTCGCCGACCTTGTCGCCGGTCACGGTGACCGTGAACCGGGTCGGCTCGCTGTGGCGGGCGGTGGCCACGTCGACGTCGACGGCCGTGCAGCCCCCGAGCGCGGCGAGCAGCAACTCGACCGGTGTGAAGTCGGTTTCGCCGTCGTCCGCGGAACCGGTGCCGAAACTGATCGTGCCGCCACGCGGGTTGGTGGCGGTGAAGTGTCCGGTGCCGGTCCGTTCGACGGTGACGGAACGCAGGGTGCTCTCGGTCATGCGACGCACAGTAGCGGGCGCGCACGCCGTGGGCGATCGCTGGGAAGCGCGGCCCAGGTGCCCGGGCCCGTTCCTTGGTGCCCTTCGTGCTCACCGGACTCCCGGCGGGCGTCGAGGTGCTGATCCGCTGCCGGAAGCAGGACCGGCGGGGCGAGGTGCCGCCGTACGTCAACGGCTGGTGGGCCTGTCCGCCGCTGTACGGCGGCTGCATCACCGACATCCACGTCCGCTCCCCAGGCGACCGGCTGCCGGACGTTCCCCTCCGCTGACGGGGGAGCCGCTCCTCTCGCGTGGGGGTGTCCCGGGCGCTCAGTACCGCTGGGCCTTGGCGATCTCCGCCGTCAGTTGCGGCTCGGAGGGCCTGCGGCTGACGGCGAGGGGCTGTGCCCGCTCGCCCGGAGCGAGGTCCTCGGCGCCGACGTAACGGGTTTCGACGACCTTCCCGTCGGGGTCGCGGAAGTCGACCCGGACGGCGTACGAGGCGGTGTCGCCGGATCGGTTGGTGATGTTCACGACGACGGCGAGCAGCCCGCCGGTCTGCGCCCGCGGCTTGCCGGTGAGGGAGACGTCGGCGGTGGCGTTGCCCCGGCCGTCGACGTCCTTCAGTTCCTTCTCGGCGGCGGCGCCGGCGCGGGCCGCCTCGGCGGAGACCGACGCCTCGAAGGCCGAGGCACGGGCCGAGGCGGAGGACGCGGCGGCGGAGACCGCGGCCTTCGCCGACTCCGCGAGCGACCGCAGGGCGGACGGCGCCGAGCCGGTGAAGGAGGCGGTGGCGGGTGCCGAGGGCCGTACGCTCGCGGACGAGGTCGTGCCACCGCCGTCGTCCGAACCGCACGCGGCGAGCGCCGTCATGCCGAGGACGGGGGCGAGCGCCGTCGCCAAGACCGCCAGGGACCCTCGTCGTGACGCCGTCCGGGGCCGGTGCGTGTCCATCCGTGCGGTCCTCCCGCGTCTCGCCTGGCATGGCCTCACGACGGGGCGGTCGAACCGGGTGCGGCCGACCGGGCCTGGTGCGCCGTGCCGGCCGTCGGCGGCGCCCGCGGTGCTCTCGGTGCCTTCCGCGCCCGTCCCGTGAGGTGGGGCCCGTGGCCCCCTACCGATGATCTGGGCGATGCGGCGGCCCAGCCACTCGGGACGGCCAGGCGGGCGGACGGACGGACAGGCGGACAAGGCGGACGGGCAGGCGGACAGGCGGACGGGCAGGCGGCCGGACGAGGCAGACAGGCAGACGGGCAGACGGGCAGACGGGCGGGTCCGCCGTCGTCCTGCCCGGCGTTCCGGCGGCCCCGGGTGCTCGACGCGGAGGCCCATCGCGCCCCGGCGCTCTGCCACGGGCTCTCGGCTTCAGCCGGCGCGCCCTCCGGGGGGCAGGGCTCAGTGCAGTGCCCGCAGCGCGCCGGGGAGCACCGTGGCGGTGACCGGGAGTTCGGCTTCGACCTCGCCGTCGGCGCCGTAGGGTACGGCGCGGTCCGCTTCGACGCGGACCCGGGTGCCGCGCAGGACGCGCACCTCGGGGCGGCGGACGTGGGTGCCGGTCTTCAGTTCGTTCATCAGGGCGAAGAACAGGTGCCGGGGAGCGTGCCGGATCAGCACGACGTCCAGCAGGCCGTCGTCGATCCTGGCGTCGGGGGCGATGACGCGGCCCGAGCCGTAGAAGCCGGAGTTGGCCGCGACGACGGTGTAGCCGTGGTGTGCGTGCTCGACGCCGTCGACGGTGACGCGGTACCGGGCGGGGCGCCAGCCGGCCACCGCGCGCAGGCCTCCGGCGTAGTAGGCGGCGGCGCCCCTGAGCAGTCCGGCGTGGTTGGCGTGGCGGTTGGCCAGCGCGTCGACCCCGGCGTAGACGCTGCCGAGGACGACGGTGCGGTCGTGGACCGCGGAGCGCACCTCGATGGTGTCGACGGGGCGCGGTTCAGCCTCCAACAGGACGCGGGCCAGGGCGTCCGCCCCGGTGGGCAGCTCCAGGGCCCGGGCGAAGTCGTTGCCGCGCCCTGCCGGTATCAGGCCCAGGACCGCGTCGGTGCCGCTGAGGGCTCCGCCGATGGCGCCGGTGATGCCGTCGCCGCCGACCGCCAGCACGATCCGTCCGCGTTCTCCGGCGGTCCGGGCGAGTTCCCGGGCGTGTCGCAGGCTCCGGCTGTGGGCGGTCTCCAGGTCGGCGCCCGCCTCCCGCAGCAGCCGGGCCACCCCGAGGAGGGCGGCCGCGCCCGTGGCAGCGCCTGCGGTGGGGTTGACGACGGCCGTGAACTGTCGCATCGGGTGGGCCTCCGGGCGGTCGACGGATGGACGCGTGGGCGGGTGGGACGGACGGACGGACGAGCGGACCGGCCGGCGGTGGAGCGGGGGCCGGGTCGGTTCAGTCTGCGGGAAGCAGGACGCCCGGGTTGAGGACTCCGGCCGGGTCGAGGCGTCGCTTGACGGCTCGCAGGGCGTCGACGGCGAGGCCGCCGGCCTCGCGTACGTACCAGTCGCGGTGGTCGGTGCCCACCCCGTGGTGGTGGGTGATGGTGCCGCCGGCGGCGAGGATCGCGTCGTTGGCCGCGTGCTTGGCGCGGGTCCAGTGGGCGAGGGGGTCGTCGCCCTGGGCGCTGACGACGGTGAAGTAGAGGGAGGCACCGTTCTCGTAGACGTGCGAGACGTGGCACATGACCATGGGCGGGGTGCCCGCTGCGGTGAGTGTCGTGGTCAGGGCGTCGCGGACGCCGGCGTACAGCTCCGGCAGGCGGGACCAGAACGCGGCGGTCTCCAGCGTCTCGGCGAAGGCGCCCGCGTCGAGCAGCGCGTCCCTGAGGTAGGGGGCGGAGTAGCGGCCCTGCGCCCAGCGGTGGCCGGGCTCCTCCCCCAGCGGCTGTCCGCCGGCCTCGCGCAGCACCGCGGTCGCCGCGGCGCGGCGGTGGGCGGTGTCCTCGTCGGTGCCCTCGAAGCCCACGACGGCCAGGCAGCCGGCGTTCTCGTCCGGGGCGCCGGAGCCGATGGCGTCGGGCTGCGCCAGGCCGACGAGGGTCTCCGTCTCGTCGGACAGGCGCAGCACCGTCGGCCGGGGCCCGTCCTGGGCGAGCCGGCGCAGGGCGTCGGTGCCCTGCCGGAAGTCCGGGAAGCGCCAGCCGTCGTAGACGCGGGCGCTGGGGACGGGGCGGACGCGGACGGTGACCGAGGTGATCACGCCGAACGCGCCCTCCGAGCCCAGCAGGAGCTGGCGCAGGTCGGGGCCGGCCGCCGAGCGGGGGGCGCGGCCGGTCTCGACGGTGCCCTCGGGGGTGGCGAGGGTGAGGCCGAGGACCATGTCGTCGAAGCGGCCGTGGCCGGCGGAGGCCTGTCCGCTGGAGCGGGTGGCGGCGAATCCGCCGATGGTGGCCCACTCGTAGGACTGGGGGAAGTGGCCGAGGGTGAAGCCGTGTCCGGCGAGCAGCGCCTCGGCGTGCGGGGCGCGCAGTCCGGCCTGGAGGGTGGCGGTGCGTGAGACGGGGTCGACGGCCAGCAGGCCGTTCATGCGGCGCAGGTCGAGGGAGACGAAGGCGCCGCGCCGGACGGGGGCGAGTCCGCCGACGACCGAGGTGCCGCCGCCGAAGGGCACGGCCGCCAGCCCGTGGGCGGCGCAGGCCCGCAGGACGGCGAGGACCTCGTCGTGTCCGGCGGGGAGCACCACGGCCGCCGGGAGGTCGTCGACCTCGCCGGCGCGGATGCGCAGCAGGTCGGGGGTGGACTTGCCGCGAGTGTGCCGGACGCGGGGCTCGGCGTCGGTGCGGACGTGCTCGGGGTGTCCCCCGACGGCGGCCAGCAGGGCGTCGTACGCCCCGGCGTCGAGGGGTGCGGCGGGGACGGCGATCCGGTCGAGCGGCACCGGGGCGGCGACGCGCGGCTCGACGCCGAGCAGGTCCTGCAGCAGCCCGACCACCGTGTCGGGCAGCACCGTCGCCGCGGCGGGATCGCCCCAGCCGCTCCACAGCATGTCCATCGGTGTCGTCCTCCAGGTCGGCGGTACGGGGCCGTCTCGTCGCGGCCCCCACGAGGCGTTACACTGTGACACATGACGCCTATTCGTCACAACCAGTCGGACGGGGACGCGGTGCTCGACGCGGTGCGCGACTGCGTCCTGGCCGTCGGAGTCCGCCGTACGACGCTCACCGACGTGGCCCGCCGGGCGGGGGTCTCCCGCATGACCCTCTACCGGCGCTGGCCCGACGTCCGCTCGCTGGTCGGCGACCTCATGACCCGGGAATGGGTCGGGGTCGCCACCGGCGCCATGCCCGAGCGGCGCCCGGACACCGACGCGCGCACCCTCCTCGTCGACGGCCTGGTGGCGGGGGTGACCGCCTTCCGCGCCCATCCGCTGTTCCGCAAGATCGTCGACGTGGACCCCGAGCTCCTCCTCCCCTACGTCCTCGACCGGCGCGGGGCGAGTCAGGAGGCCCTGCTGGAACTGCTCGCCGCCGGAGTGCGCGAGGGCCACGCGGACGGCTCGGTGCGGCCCGGCCACGCGCAACGGCAGGCACGCTCGCTGCTGCTCGTCGTCCAGTCGTTCACGCTGTCCCTGCGGACCATGACCGACGAGGACGACCCGGACCTCGACTCCGCCGCCTTCCTCGGGGAGTTGCGGACCCTTCTGGAGAGGACCCTCGCGCCATGAGCCGCACCAGCAGCACCGCCCCGCCCCGCGGCGCCTCCTCGCTGTCGGCCGCCCGCCGCGCGCGCGAACTCGCCGAGGCCGTGGGCGGACCGACGGTGGACGTCCTGGTCGTCGGCCTGGGCGCGACCGGTGCCGGAGTCGCCCTCGACGCGGCCGCCCGGGGACTGACGGTCGCCGCCGTCGACGCCCACGACCTCGCCTTCGGCACCTCCCGCTGGAGCTCGAAGCTCATCCACGGCGGTCTGCGCTACCTCGCCTCCGCACAGTTCGGCGTCGCCCACGAGAGCGCGGTGGAGCGCGGGCTGCTCATGGAACGCACCGCGCCGCACCTGGTGCACGCCGAACCCTTCGTCCTGCCGCTCACCCCGCTGGTCCCGCGCGGCCGGGCGACCCTGGCCTGGGCGGGCTTCTGCGCCGGGGACGCCCTGCGGCTCGCCGCCCGCACCGCACGGGCCACACTGCCGGCGCCCCGCCGCCTCTCGGCGACGGAGGCCCGCCACCTCGCCCCGGCCGTACGTCCCGAAGGGCTCCGCGGCGGTCTGCTGTCCTGGGACGGCAAGGTCACCGACGACGCCCGCCTGGTCACCGCCCTCGCCCGGACGGCCGCCGCCCACGGCGCCCGCGTCCTCACCCGGGTCCGGGCGCTGCGGCTCACCGGCCGCGGAGCCGTGGTCCGCGACGAACTGACCGGCGAGGAGGGCGAGATCCGGGCCCGCACGGTCGTCAACGCCTCCGGCGTCTGGGCCGGCCACCTGGTCGAGGGCATCCGGATCCGGCCGTCCCGGGGCACCCACCTCGTCCTGCGCTCCGAGCGCCTCGGCACCCTCCCGGCGGGACTGCACGTCCCGGTCCCGGGCGAGACGAACCGCTTCGTCCTGGTCCTCCCCCAGGGCGACGGCCGCGTCTACGTCGGCCTCACGGACGAACCCGTCGACGGCGACCCGCCCGACGTCCCGGCCGCCCCCGAGTCGGACATCGGCTTCCTCCTCGACGTCCTCGGCTGCGTGCTCGACACGCCCGTGGACCGCGGCGACGTGGTGGGCGCCTTCGCCGGGCTGCGCCCGCTGCTGGACTCGGCGGACACCGGCCGCACCTCGGACCTCTCCCGGCGGCACGCGGTCGTCAGCCGGGACGACGGCGTCGTCACGGTGGTCGGCGGCAAGCTCACCACCTACCGGAGGATGGCCCAGGACGCCGTCGACGCCGCGGTCGCCTCGGGCCGCCTCACCGCCGCCCCCTGCCGCACGGCCCGCCTCCCCCTCGTCGGCGCGGCGCCCCCGCACACGCTGCGCGCCCTCGCCGCGCCCCGGCGCCTCGTCCGGCGCTACGGCACGGAAGCCCCGGCCGTCCAGGCCCTCGCCGCCGCCCACCCGCACCTCGCCGAGCCCGTCCTCGCGGGCCATCCCGTCACCGGCGCGGAACTGGTGTGGGCACTGCGCCACGAAGGCGCCCTCGACGAGGCCGACCTCCTCGACCGCCGCACCCGAGTCGGTCTGGTACCGGAAGACCGCGACCGGGCCCTGCCCGCCGTACGCCGCCTGCTGGACGAGACCCGGGACCGGCCGCGCCCGGGTCCGTCGTGACCCTCGCCGACGAGGACGGCGGGGCCTGGCACAAGGACGGCGGGGCCTGACGTGCGGGGGTCTCAGCCGTCCGTGGGGCCGGGGCCGGCGAGGGCGCGCCGGCCGTCCTCCCGGTGGCCGGGGCCGGCCGGCCGCGGCGTCGGTGCCGACCGGTAGGGGCAGCCCGCCGCCTCGAAGGCCGCCCCGGCGGCGAGCGGAGGTGCCGGGGCGCCGTCCAGCAGCGCCCGGGCCCGTTCCAGCCGGGCGGTGGCGGACCGGATGGCCGACGACCGTGCCGCGGGCGGCGACGACCCGGTCACGGACGTCCGGGTGGCCGGCGAACACCGAGGCCTCCGCCCGCAGGGCGACGTACCGGCGCAGCCGGATCCAGGAGACCCGCTTCCCCACCTGGTCCGGCTCCGGTGCGACACGGCACTGACCGCCGGCACGGAGGCGCGGATCGTCCAGCTCGTCGGGAAGGCGGCCGGCTGAGACCGCCCGCACCCCGCTGATTACCGGTACGGGCCATGGCTTCGGCAGGATGGCCCCATGACCGAGATCCTCACCCCCCGCCTCCTCCTCCGCCGCTGGCACGACGACGACCTGGTCCCCATGGCCGAGATCAACGCGGACCCACAGGTGATGCGGTGGGTCGGCGACGGCTCGGTGCTCGACCTGGACGGCACGGCGGAGGCCATCGAGCGGTGGGAGGAGGAGTGGGACGAGGAGGGCTTCGGCCTCTTCGCGGTCGAGTTGCTGGCCTCGGGCGAGCTGGCCGGCTTCACGGGGCTGTACGTGCCCGGGTCCCTGCCGGAGGTGGCCTCCGAGGTGGCGATCGGGTGGCGGCTCGGCACACCGTTCTGGGGCCAGGGGTACGCGTCCGAGGCCGCTCAGGCCACGCTGGAGTTCGCGCTCCAGGACCGGGGCCTCGACCGGGTCGTCGGCATCTGCCGGGTGGGGGACGAGGCCTCGGAGAACGTCATCCGCAAGCTCGGGATGGTGCCGGAGCGGGTGACGGTCCACCCGGTCCACGACGTCCCGCTGGCCGTGCACGCCATCGACCTCACCGAGTACCAGGGCTGAACGCGCGGGCGGCGGACCGCGGGGGCCGGCCGGTCACTGCGGGCGGGCCATGAGGACGGCGACGTCGTCCTGCGCGGGGTGCGGCAGCATCCGTGCGAGGACGTCGTCGCAGAGTTCCGCCAGTGAGCGCGCGGGTGCCCGCAGGGCGCGGGCGAGCCGGTCCAGGCCCTGGTCGAAGTCCCGGCCGCGGGCCTCGACGAGACCGTCGGTGTACAGGACCAGCAGGCCGCCCGGCGGCAGCGGGACCTCCTCGGTGCGGAACTCGTGCCCGCCGGTCCCCAGCGGGGTGCCCGGCGGGCCGTCGAGGAAGGTGACCGAACCGTCGGGTGCCGTGACGGCCGGCGGCGGGTGGCCGGCCCGGGCGACCAGGCATCCGCCGGACGCGGGATCGTGGACGGCGTAGACGCAGGTCGCCATCTCGTCCTCCCCCATGTCGGCCACGACGGCGTCCAGTGAGCGGAGCATGCGGGCCGGAGGGATGTCGTGCCGGGCGAGGGTGCGCACCGCCGTGCGGAGCTGGCCCATGACGGCCGCCGCGTGGATGCCGTGGCCCATGACGTCCCCGATGACCAGTCCGGTCCTGCCGTCGGGGAGCGCGATGACGTCGAACCAGTCGCCGCCGACGTCGTGTTCGCTGGCCGGCAGGTACCGGCCGGTGAGTTCGAGGCCGGGGACGAGGGGCAGCGCGCTGTTGGTCAGGCTGCGCCGCAGGGTGAGGGCCGCCGCGCGCTGCCGGGTGTACATCAGGGCGTTGTCGATGTTCAGGGCGGCGCGCGCGGCCAGTTCGTCGATCAGCACGCAGTCCTGCTCGTCGAAGGGTTCGCGGGTGCGGAGCCGGGTCACGACGACCGCGCCGAGCACCTTGCCGCGGGCGACCAGCGGGATCAGCCTCGCGGAGCCGAGGCTCATCAGGTACGCGCGCAGGCGGTCGGAGCGGGGGTCGGTGACGAGGGCCGGGACGTCGGAGCGGTAGAGGTTCGTGGGACGTCCCTCGGTGATGACCCTCTCGTACAGCGAGCCGTGCGGGATCTGGGACGTCATGCCCGGCAGGAGCTTCGCCGTGGGGGCGGCGGGGTCGGGGAAGTGGGCGGCCATGCGCCGCACCACGCCGTGGGTGGAGGCGGCGGACTCGTCGGGCTGCAGGACCTCCTCGAGGAGCTGCACGTCGGCGGAGTCGGCGAGCTGGGGCACCAGCATCTGCACGATCTCCTCGGCGGTCTGCCGCAGGTCCAGGGTGGTGCCGATACGGGTGCCCGCCTCCGCCAGCAGGGCGAAACGGCGTCTGGCCCGCTCGGCGTCGGCCTCGGCGCGCTGGCTCTCCGTGATGTCGATGAGGGAGGCGATCAGGCCGAGGGTCCGGCCGGCGCCGTCGACGAGGGGGGCGTAGGAGCAGGACCAGGTCCGGTCGTGGTGGGGGTCGGAGGCGGTGCGTCCGGTGCGGCGGACGTCGACGACGGCGGTGCCCCGGTCCAGGACCTGCCGCATCGTCGATTCCAGGGCGGCGGCGTTGACGTCGGGCACCACCTCGGACAGGCGTTTGCCCAGGTGCTCGGCGGCGGAGAGGCCGTTCATCCGGGCGAGCGCGTCGTTGACCCGCAGGAAGCGCAGGTCGGTGCCGAGGGTGGCCAGGCCGATGGGCGACTGGCGGAAGAGGCTCTCCAGGGCGGCCAGTGAGTCCCGCATGCGCAGGACCTGGGAGGTCTCCACGGCGATGAGGAGGGCGCCGGCCCGTCCGAGCGCGTCGGCGGCCGGGACGATCCACATCTCCATCGTCACCTGGTGGCCCTCGCGGTGGCGCACCGACAGGGTCCCGACGACGGTCTCCCCGGCGTGCACCCGGCGGGTCAGCTGGTCGGCGAGTTCGCTGTTGCCCTCGGGGACGAGCAGGGCCGAGGCGGGCCGGCCGAGTACGTCCTCGGGCCGGTGGCCGAGCAGGTCCTGGGCGGCCAGCGACCACTCCACGACGCGTCCGTCGGCGTCCTCCCGCCAGAGCGCGATCGGCAGCAGTTCGCGCAGCACACCCGCGTACCCGACAGCCGTGGAGGGCTGTTCGGGCACCGGTCCCGCCGTCTGGTGAGCGTCCACCGCACGTCCTGACCCCCAGGCAACATTTCCTATGAAAACACCCTATCTGGAAGAGGGGAGTCCACCAGGCGGCAGAGCCGTGACGCCCGGACCGCCGGGAACCGCACGGCAGCCACGGCAGCCACGGCCACACACTGCCCGATTTGCGGCCATATGATCCGTTCGAGCGATTTCATTCCCGTCGACTTATCCTGACGTCGGAAGGGCTCGGTAATCGAGAGCCGGTCCTTCGACCGGCGGGAAGCGAGCTTCCATGGCTGAGCGATTCAAAAGGTCGGGACTGATCGGCGAGTTGTCGGCCGAGTTCGCCGGCACGATGGTTCTCATCCTCTTCGGATGCGGAGTCGTGGCCCAGGTGGTCGCCGGCGGGGCCCTGACGACGCCGCCGGGCGGCCTCGGCAACCACGACAGCATCGCCTGGGCGTGGGGTCTCGGCGTCACCCTCGGCGTGTACGTCGCGGGGCGGCTGAGCGGCGCCCACCTCAATCCCGCGGTGACCGTCGCCCTGGCGGCCTTCAAGGGGTTCCCGTGGCGCAAGGTCGCGCCCTACGCGCTGGCGCAGACCGCGGGCGCCTTCGTGGCAGCCCTGATCGTCCGGTGGAACTACACCGAGGCACTGGCGAAGGCCGACCCCGGTCACACCATCAAGACGCAGGGCGTCTTCTCCACGCTCCCCGCCAACGGCAACCCGAACCTGCCGGTCCACGAATGGGGCGCCTTCCGCGACCAGGTCATCGGCACCGCCATCCTGCTGCTGCTGATCCTGGCCGTCACGGACCTGCTCAACAACCCGCCCGGCGCGAACCTGGCCCCGTTCATCGTGGGCCTGATCGTCGTGGCGATCGGCATGGCATGGGGAACCAACGCGGGATACGCGATCAATCCGGCACGTGACTTCGGCCCCCGGCTGGCCAGCTTCTTCACCGGCTACGGCGGAGCGTGGCGGGATCAGTACGGGAACCTCTACTTCTGGGTGCCGATCCTCGGTCCCCTGATCGGCGGCCTGCTCGGCGCCGGCCTGTACAAGGCGCTCGTCGGCCGGTTCCTGCCGACGGCGGCACCGGAGCCTCCCGGCCGCGTCCCCGCCCCCGACGACTCCGAGCGCTGACCCCCGCAGCAAAGGCGGCATCCCATGGCTGACTTCGTGGGCGCGGTGGACCAAGGCACCACCAGCACCCGATTCATGATCTTCGACCACTCCGGGAACGAGGTGGCGAAGCACCAGCTGGAGCACGCCCAGATCCTCCCGCGGTCGGGATGGGTCGAGCACGACCCCGTCGAGATCTGGGAACGCACCAACTCGGTGATACAGAACGCCCTGCGGCACGGGAACCTGTCCCCGGAGGACCTGGCCGCCATCGGCATCACCAACCAGCGGGAGACCACGGTGGTGTGGGATCCGCGCAGCGGACGCCCCTACTACAACGCCATCGTCTGGCAGGACACCCGCACCGACTCCATCGCCGCGGCCCTGGAACGCTCGGGCAAGGGCGACGTCATCCGCCGCAAGGCGGGCCTGCCCCCTGCGACGTACTTCTCCGGCGGCAAGATCCAGTGGATCCTGGAGAACGTCGACGGGGTCCGCGAGGCGGCGGAACAGGGCCACGCCGTCTTCGGCAACACCGACAGCTGGGTCCTGTGGAACCTGACGGGCGGCCCGGACGGCGGAATCCACGCCACCGACGTGACCAACGCCAGCCGGACCATGCTGATGGACCTGGAGACGCTGGACTGGGACGACGAACTGCTGGGCTTCTTCGGGATCCCCCGGTCCATGCTGCCCGTCATCAACCCCTCCTCCCACCGCGAGGCGTACGGCGTCACGCGCACCTCCCGGCCGCTGCGCGCCGCCATCCCCATCACCGGGGTGCTCGGCGACCAGCAGGCGGCCACGGTGGGACAGGTCTGCTACGCCCCCGGCGAAGCCAAGAACACCTACGGCACCGGCAACTTCCTGGTCCTCAACACCGGTACCGAGCTGGTGCGTTCGCAGCACGGGCTGCTCACCACGGTGGCGTACCGGTTCGGCGACGAGCCGGCGGTCTACGCCCTGGAGGGCTCCATCGCGGTCACGGGGTCCGCGGTGCAGTGGCTGCGCGACCAGATGAAGATCATCAGCAGTGCCGACGAGAGCGAGACGCTGGCCCGTACCGTCGAGGACAACGGCGGCATGTACTTCGTCCCGGCGTTCTCCGGTCTGTTCGCACCGTACTGGCGTTCCGACGCCCGCGGCGCGATCGTGGGCCTGGCCCGCTACAACGACAACGGCCATCTGGCCCGGGCGACCCTGGAGTCGATCTGCTACCAGAGCCGTGACGTCGTCGAGGCCATGGAGCAGGACTCCGGGGTCCACCTCGACGTCCTCAAGGTCGACGGCGGCGTGACGGCCAACGACCTGTGCATGCAGATCCAGGCCGACGTTCTCGGCGTGCCGGTCAGCCGCCCGGTCGTCGCCGAGACCACCGCGCTCGGTGCCGCCTACGCGGCAGGCCTTGCGACCGGCTTCTGGCGCGACACCGACGAACTGCGCACCCACTGGCAGGAGTCCAAGCGCTGGCAGCCCCAGTGGTCCGACGAGCGACGGGCCGAGGGCTACGCCGGCTGGAAGAAGGCGGTGGAACGCACCCTCGACTGGGCCGAGGTCGAGTAGGCGACGTCCTGACAGCTCTCCCGAGCCGGGGCCGACCGCACGTGTCGGCCCCGGCTCCGCCGTGTCGCCGGCCGGGCGCGCCCGCGGTCGCACCGTGCGAAAGGTCTGGACAACCCTCGAACACGCATGTTGTCATTCCGCTTGCGCGCACGGTCCGCCACGTCCGAAGAGCCGCTGGTTCCCTCCACTGCCCGCGAGCAAGTCCCCTGCTGTGCAAGGCCGTTCGCGGGTGGACCGGCCGTGGGGAAACCGTTCGCAAGCCGTTCGCGAGCCGTTCCCGAGTCGTCCCCGCTCGGTGCCCGCTCGATACCCGCTCGATGCCCCCGCGCGAGAAAGGTTTCGATGACCACACGGACCGCACGTCACCGCCGGCCGGCCACAAGACTGTGGACGCTGCTGATCGCGGCAGTCCTGGTGCTGCCCGCCGGCGGCCTGTTACCCACCGCCTCGGCCGCGGAACCGGCCGCCGGCACACCGGCGGCCTCCCCCGGCCGGGCCGCCGTCGAGGTGCACGGGCTGAAGGGCGAGTACTTCAGCATGTCGGCACCAGGAGCCCGCGACTTCGCCACGCTCGGTGGCACCCTGCTCGAACCGCAGATCAACTTCTCCGGACTGACCGGCACCTTCGAGGAGCTGACCGGGAGGACCGAGCACACCACGGCCCGCTGGACCGGCCGCATCCAGGCGCCGACGACCGGCGACTACACCTTCCACGCCATCGGTGACAACGGCTTCCGGCTGTTCGTCGACGGCCGGCCGGTCATCGACCACTGGGAACCCGACTGGGACCGGGAGCAGACGAGCGCGCCGGTCCGCCTGACCGCCGGTGAACCGCACGACTTCCGCCTGGAGATGTTCCAGGACCTCGGCGGGTCCAACATGTTCCTGCGCTGGTCGACCCCGGCGATGCCCAAGCAGCTCGTCCCCGAGTCGGCGTTCACCCCTCCGGCGGGGTTCGAGGTCTACCCGGTCGACCTCTCGGTCACCGAGGACGGGCGGCACCTGCGGGCCCGCTTCGAGAACGAGGTCGGCGGCCTCCAGGACGCCGGGGACCACCTGAAGGTCGAGGCCGACACCACCGCGATGCCCGTCGCCTCGCTCGCCGTCTCCCCCGGTGACCGCGACACCCTGGACGTCACGCTCGCGGAGCCGGTCCAGAAGGGCCAGCAGGTCCGCGTGACCTACGACGGCCTCGGCGGCCTGACGTCCGGCACCGAGACCGTCCCCCGCGTCGTCCGCTCGGCGCGGAACGCCTCCACGCACCGGCTCACCACCACCTGGGGCGACGCCCTCGACGAGAAGAACCCGCTGCCGGAGTATCCCCGCCCGCAGCAGGTGCGCGCCAAGTGGAAGAACCTCAACGGCCCCTGGCAGTTCAGCGGCGCCGAGGCGGGCGAGCAGCCGGTGTTCGGCAAGGCCCTCGACGAACGGATCGTCGTGCCGTTCCCGGTCGAGTCGCAGCTCTCCGGTCTTGAGCGGCACGAGGACCACATGTTCTACCGCAGGCTGGTCGACGTGCCGAAGAACTGGAAGGTCGGCAAGGGCAACCGGCTGAAGCTCAACTTCGGTGCCGTCGACTACCGGGCACGCGTCTGGGTCAACGGCAGGAAGGTCGCCGAACACACCGGCGGCTACACCGCGTTCGGCGCCGACATCACCGACGCCCTCACGGGCACCGGGCCGCAGGAGATCGTGGTCGCGGTCACCGACACCGGTGGCGCCGACCAGCCGACGGGCAAGCAGTCCACCGACCCGGGCGGCATCTTCTACACCCAGTCGTCGGGCATCTGGCAGACGGTGTGGATGGAGCCGGTCGCCGACACCTTTGTTGACAACGTAGTCACGACCCCCGACATCGACACCGGCAGCCTCGCGGTGACCGTCGAGTCCGAGGGCGCCTCCACGAAGGCGCGCGTGGAGGCCGTCGCCCGCGACGGGCTCGGCAGGGTCGTCGGCCGGGTCAGCGGGCCGGCCAACGAGGAACTGCGGCTGCCCGTGGCGGAGCAGCACCTGTGGAGCCCGGACGACCCCTACCTCTACGACCTCGACGTCAAGCTCACCGACGGCAGGTCCGTCGACCGGGTGAGCAGTTACTTCGGCATGCGCGAGGTCGGCATCGCGGACGTCGGCGGCTACCGCAAGCTCGTGCTCAACGGCAAGCCCGTCTTCTCCCTCGCCACGCTCGACCAGGGCTTCTGGCCCGACGGCCTGTACACGGCACCCAGCGACGAGGCCCTCGCCTTCGACCTGAAGGCGCACAAGGAGCTCGGCTTCAACGCGGTGCGCAAACACATCAAGGTGGAGCCGGCGCGCTGGTTCCACCACGCGGACCGGCTGGGCCTGCTGGTCTGGCAGGACTTCGTCTCCGGGAACATCACCGGCCAGGCGGGGCAGAAGGCGTTCGTCGACCAGGGCCGGGAGATGATGCGCCAGCACCACAACGCGCCCTCCGTGACCGGCTGGACCGTCTTCAACGAGGGCTGGGGCGAGTGGGACCGCGAGGAGAGCGGCCGTATCGCCGAGGCCGTGAAGGCCGCCGACCCGTCCCGGGTCGTCAACGCCCACAGCGGGGTCAACTGCTGCAATTCCAAGGGGGATTCCGGCAAGGGCGACATCATCGACCACCACGACTACAACAACACCGACCCGGCCTTCCCCGACCGGACGCGGGCCGCGATGGACGGCGAGCACGGCGGCTTCACCCTGCGCGTCCCGGGCCACATGTGGCCGGGCACCCCGACCGTGATCTACAGCGGTGTCGCCGACAAGGAGGCGCTGACCCGCACGTACGTCGAGAACACCGAGCGGTACTACCTCGACCAGGCCGGGGCCGAACTGTCCGGCTCGGTGTACACGCAGATCACCGACCTCGAGAACGAGCTCAACGGCCTGTACACCTACGACCGCCGGGAGATCAAGGTCGACCCGGTCCGGGTCCGGGAGATCAACCGCGCGGTGATCGCGGCCGGTGCCGCCGCGGGCGACCGGAAGGAGCTGAAGGGCGGCGGGCACTGGTCCCTCGACGAGGGCGCGGGTACCACCGCGAAGGACGACGGCCCCAACGACGAGGGCCTGAAGCTCTCCGAGGGCACCACCTGGACACCCGGTGTCAGCGGCAGCGCACTGAAGTTCGACGGGGAGGGACAGCACGCCGAGACCGACGGCCCGGTGCTCGACACCACCGGCAGCTACTCGGTGTCGGCCTGGGTCACCCTCGACGCGCTGCCGGGCAACTACGCCACCGCGGTCAGCCAGGACGGCCGACGTCAGGCGAGTCCGTTCTACCTCCAGTACGGCCGGGGCGCCTTCGCCTTCAGCACCCCCGGTGAGAAGCGCGCCCGCCTGGCGGTCACTCCCGAGCTCGGCCGCTGGTACCACCTCGTCGGGGTGCGGGACGGCGCGCGCGGCACGATCACGCTGTACGTCGACGGCGCGGCAGCGGCGACGGCCGACGCCGGTCCCGCCTACGTCGGCTCGGGCCCCCTCGCCGTGGGCCGCGCCCAGTGGAACGGCGCCGACACCGACTTCTGGAACGGAGCGGTCGACGAGGTCCACGCCTTCGACAGGGCCCTCACCGCGGAGGAGGTGAGCGCCCTGCACGGCCGGGAGAAACCGTGAGCGGCGGGTCCTGAGGGGCCGTCCCGGGATACGGTCTGCCGGTCGGGGCAGTCGGACCGGCAGACACCCGGAGGCAGCTCCGGCCGAGCACAGGGAGCCTGTCCACGATGGGAACCGCCGTCCACGTGCCGCAGACCAGGGACATGATCGGGGAGGAGCTGTCCGGCGACGAGGCGCTGACCGCGCTGCGGCGCTACGGCGGCTTCTCCCTGCTCGTCGACTCGTTCGCCCGGTTCCGGTACGCCGACGGCTTCACCAACGCGCGGGCGCTCGCCTTCCAGGTCGTGCTGGGTCTGGTCCCCTTCACCCTGGCCCTGGTGGGCCTGGCTACGTCCGTGCACACCGACTCCGTGGGCCGGATCATCGAGCTGACGCTCGGGGACATCGTGCCCGGTGCCGGAGCCGGCGTGGTCGACGACGCGTTCGCCGGGACGCGGCGCAGCGCTCACGGCGACGTGTGGAGCACCCTCGCCCTGTGGCTGGGGCTGGGGTTCGCCGTGCTGAACCTCGCCTCGGCGATGGCCCAGATAGAGCGGGGCGCCAACCGCATCTACGGCATCGAGCGGGACCGCCCCTTCGCCCGCAAGTACGGACGTGCCCTGCTGCTGTCGTTCGGGGCCGGGATGCCTCTGGTCCTCGGGTTCGTGGCGCTCGTGGCCGGCGGGCCGCTCGGTGACGCCGTCGCCGAGACGCTGGGGTCCGGCGCCGGCGGGACCCGCTGGTGGAACGCGGTGCGGATCCCGGTGGGCCTGGCGCTCGCGTGGATCGCCTCCGCCGTCGTCTTCCGCTGGTCCCCGCGCCGCCGGCAGCCCGGCTACACCTGGCTCGCCTTCGGCAGCGCGGTGCACCTGGTGCTGTGGGTCGGGGCCACCTGGCTGCTGTCGCTGTACGTCGGCACGAGCTCGTCGTTCGGCGCGGTGTACGGACCGCTGACCGCCTTCGTCGCGCTGCTCCTGTGGGCCAACGTCACGGCCGTCGCCCTGTTCCTGGGCATCGCGTTCGCCGCCCAGTTGGAGGCGGCACGGGCCGGGCTCGGGGACCCCGTCCGGCCAGACCCGGGGCCCGGTTCCTGAGCCCTCGCCGTATGACGTCGGGGCCGTGGACACGACACACCGGCCCGCCGCCCGCGTCATCCGCCCGGACGCCGCCTGTCGGGTGCTTCTCCCGCGCCGGCGTGATCCGTCCGACGGGAGCCTGCTGTGGGAGACGCCCGGCGGCGGGATCGAGCCGGGCGAGACACCGCCGGCGGCGGCGCGACGCGAACCGGCCGAGGAGACCGGGCTCGACCCGGCCGCGGTGGTCGACCGCTCGGCGCCCGTGGACCGGGACGTGTGGTGGAACGGCCGGCGGTACGTCGGGACGGAGCGCTTCTTCCTCGCGCGGGCCTGCCGACGGCGGACCGGGCGCGGCCGGCCGTCGTGGGGAGCGGTCTCCTTCCCGGCGAGCGGGCGGCCCTGGACACGCACCGCTGGGTCGCGTGGCCGGAGCTGCGCTCGCTGCCGGACCGGGTCGAGCCGCCACGACTGCCGGCCGTGCTCGGCGCCCTGGTGCCGGACGGCCCGCGGGGACGGCCGGGAGGCTGAGCGTGCGGCGGGCCCGGGGCCGCCGACCGGGCCCGCCGACCGCGGACCGGGCGCGGCCGGCGTGCCGTGGGGATGCGTGGGCTCAGATGCCGCAGGTGGGTGCGGACCAGTACGGGGACGGGTCGAGGGCGACGTGGGTGTGGTCGTTGTGGCCCGGGTAGCCCGGGCCGAGGATCTCCGAGAAGCCGTGGGTCCTGGCCTGCTGGGCGAGCCGGCACAGGGTCGGCGATCCGGTGAGGTCGACGGCGTCGCCGTAGAGGTGGCGGCTGGTGGAGGATCCGCCGACCGCGTTGTTGCAGGCGTAGGAGCGGAAGCCGCTGGAGACGGTGAGCGGTACGTCGCCGAGGGCGTGCCGCATGGCCTCGAGCCTCCACATCGTCTTGAGGGCGTTCGCCTTCGCGGTGGCCGCGGAGACGGCGCCGCCGGACCAGTCGGAGTTGCACCTGTTGAGTTCGGCGTAGGTGAAGTGGACGGGGGTGCAGTCCGCGTCCTGGAGGGCGTAGAGCTTGCTGAAGGTCCGCGATCCCGCGACACCGTCCGCGGTCAGGCCGTACGCGGCCTGGAACTTCTTGACGGCGGCGGTGGTCCGCGCGCCGAACTGGCCGTCGTAGGAGAGCCGTTCGCCGGAGGTCACCCATCCCGCGACGCGGATCTGGAGCTGGGTGACGTCGCTTCCGGAGGACCCCTCGGACAGGGTGCGGCTCCAGGTGTAGCACTCGTCGGCGTGCGCGGTGCCCGAGGTGGCGCCCACCCCGATCACCGCACCAGCCATGATCATGACAAATGAGACAAGCAGACGTGACACGCGTCTGAACATCCGGCCTCCCGACCGTCGACTCCGGCACCGACCGGCCGCCCCCGTCTCGACGGCGGCCCGTGCACAGAGTGGAGCACCGCGCTACGCGCGTCAACGGCGCCTGGGCACGGCGGCTCCGGGAGCGTCGCCCCCGCCCCGCCGTGCCGGGCGCGGCCTGCCAGGGCAGCGGACCCGCCGCGTTCCCGGCGGGCGATGGAGACGGCGGTGGTCGCGGACCTGCGGGTGGCGGCGAGCCGCTACCCGGCGGGCGGACGGCTGCGGCAGCCGATCGCCGACCTGCGCGCGCACAGCCACCGGTTCGCCGCGCTGTGGGAGTCCGGCGCCCCGGGCCGGCACGAGGCGTCGCGCAAGACCGTCGGCCACCCCCGGGTCGCCACCCTCACGCTGGACTGCGACGTGCTCGGCGTCGCGAGCGGCGACCGGGTGGGCCGACGGCGGCCGCGGGCCGGAACTCAGTGCCGCCGGAACTGGAGCCCGGTCGGCTGCAGGACGTCGGCGCGCACCGCGATGCCGTCGAGCCGGAGCTGTTCGCCGTGGATGTCGGTGATCCGCAGAGGGCCTCCGCAGCCGGTGCCCCGTTCGGAGAGGAAGTAGTTGAACTCGGCGCGGGGCAGCGGGTGCCAGGTGCCGCCGTCCCGGACCTCCAGTCGTGCCACCGGGTTGCGGTGGCCCACGACCTGGACGCCGCACCAGTACCGGGTGGAACCGGTCTTGTACCGGACCGCGACGGTGTCGGAGGTGCTCGGGCTCAACAGGGTCCACGTGATCGGGATCTCCCCCGCGGAGAGAGCGCCGAGCTTCGCGAACGCCTGCTTGCTGAGGTCGAGTTGACCGGGCGCGCAGGGCAACGGGCATTCGTTGGTGACCTTGACCGTGACGGAGGCGCCGTTCGCCGCCCGGACGAGGAGGTGGGCCCCGCACGCCCTGGACGTCTCGTAGTCGGTGTGGTTCATCGCCGCGATCATGAGGTCGTCGCTCGGGCCGAAGAGGCAGGCGCCGTCGCCGTCCGCGGCGTCGTAGTGGGTGGCGAGCCCGCGGTAGGTGACGCCGGGGCGGATCCGGCCCGCCGGCGGCGGCTCGGCGGCGACCGCCCGCGTGGGACTCGACGCCGACGCGCGTGCCCCCGGCGTCACCGCCGGGGTCTTCGACGGGCTCGCACCCGGGCTCACCGTGGGCGACGCGGAGGACGGGCGGGACGGGGAGGGGGACGGCGAGGCGGAGGGCGGGCGCGTCACGGTGCTCGACGGGGCGTCGGCGGCGGGTACCGCGACGGCGCGTCCGGGACCGGCGTCGCCGTCGGGGCGCAGTACCGCCACCAGGCAGACGAGTACGCCCGTGGCGACCAGCGCCGCGGCCGTCGTCGTCCACCGTGCGCGCGTGCTCGGGCGGCGCCGCGCGGCGTGCCTCTTGGTCTTCATGTCCGTCCGTTCACGAGAGCGGGTCGACTTCACGTCACCCGGTCGCCGCCCGCCGCGAAAAGGTTGCCGCCCCTTCTCGTTCCGCGTCCGGACCCGGCCCACGACGCCTCGCGCCCGGACCCGGCGTCGCGGTCCGGCCCGCCGGACGGACCGCGGCGGGGGAGGACGGACAGCGGGGAAGCGAGCGCGCCACGCCTCACCTCGGCGTCCCGGGGTACCCGCCCTCCCGTCAGACGTACTCGGGGAAGGGGTCACGATGGACAGGTCGGCGCTGCGGGCGGTCGGGTGGGCGCGCACCCTGCCGATGGACAGTTCGGTGAAGGCCGCCCGCGACTGGGCGAGGGGTCACCTAGACTCGCTGGGCTGGAACACCGAGGCCCCGGAGACCGCGGACGCCGTTCTGCTGACGGTCTCCGAGCTGGTCACGAACGCCCACCGGCACGCCCACAGCAGCGCCCAGCTCGTCATGGCGTGGGACAGCCGCTGTCTGCACATCGCGGTCCACGACCACTCGGACGAGCTGCCCGCTCCCAGGGAGCCCAGCACCGAACGGGTCGGGGGGCGGGGCATGTTCCTGGTCGACGCCCTGGCCGACAGCTGGGAGGCGCACCCCTGCCCGCACGGGAAGACGATCACGGCCTGTTTCAGTCCGCCCGAGGCGAAGGACCGGCCCAGCTGAACGGACGGCTGCCCGAAGTCCGTCCGGAGGCGGCTCCGCTAGCGGGCGGGCAGCGCCTCGCGCATCATCTTCGCCGTGCTGCTCGCGTCGTAGTCCGCGGGGACGCCCGGGACGAGGATGACGTCGCCCTCGATGTGCCGGGCGCGCAGGGGCGCGATCTCCCGGTATGCGGCGGAGGCCCACCAGGCCCGCGCCTCGGTGATCGAGGGGAAACCGATCACCACGACGTGACCGGGCCAGGCGCCCTCCATCACCTCGTGCTGCGTGCCGTGCACGAGGAAGCGGCCGCCGTACGGCTCGAAGGTCGCGGTGATGCGCTCGACGTACTCGGCGATCTCCTGGTGCGGTGCCGCCTCCCGCAGGTGGGCGATCGCGTAGGCGGTCATGGTGGTGTCCTTCCGTCCGGTGACGCTCTCGACGGCCACGATCCTGCGCCACGGGAGGGTCGTGGTCGATTACCCGGGAGGTAAGCACCGCGGCGGGCAGCAGGTCGGCGCCGCCGTCCTGGCCCGCGCGGTCGAGGACTCCCGGGTAGAGGACTCCCGGGTAATCGACGGGATCCCCGCCGCCGCACGGGCGGCGCTGTCGCCGGCCCGTGCGCGGTGACGCGAGGGGGCCGGGTCAGCCACCGGCCGTGGGAAGGCCCGGCCCGGTCGCCGCGGGAGGGTGCGACAGGCGCGTGCTCAACGGGTCACCGTCCACTTCTGGTTGACCGCTCCGGTGCAGGTCCAGATCTGCAGCCGGGTCCCGTTGGCCGAGCTGCCGCCGGTCGCGTCCAGGCACTTGTCGGCCCGCGGGTTGACGATGTCCCGCGCGGCGGGGACGGCCCACTGCTGGGCGGCGGTGCCGTTGCAGTCCCAGAGCTGGACGAGGGTCCCGTCGGCCGTGCCGCCGGAGGCCACGTCCAGGCACTTGCCGAGCGCGCGGATCGTGCCGTCGCCGCCCACCGTCCACCGCTGCGCGGCGGTGCCGTTGCAGTCGTGGAGCTGTACGGCCGTGCCGTTCGCGGTGTCGGCCCCGGCCACGTCGACGCACTTGCCGCCGACGCCGGTGACGGGTCCGCTGCCGCCCGGCTGGGCGGTGTCGGTGCTGACGCGGACGTAGTCGACCAGGAGCTGCTGCGGGAAGGCCGTGCTGCCGTCGGGGTCCCCGGGCCAGTAACCGCCGACCGCGAGGTTGAGGATGAGGAAGAAGGGCTTGTCGAAGACCCACTGCCGGCCGCCGAGGTCGGCGGGGGTGCGCCGCTGGTAGACCGTGCCGTCGACGGACCAGGTGATCGCGTTCGGGCTCCAGTCGACGGCGAAGGTGTGGAAGGCGTCGGCGAAGACCTGCCCGCCGGGCAGGGTGTACCCGGCGCCGATGCCCCCGGACCCCGAGTAGCCGGGCCCGTGCAGGGTGCCGTGCACGGCGGACGGCTCGAAGCCCACGTTCTCCATGACGTCGATCTCGCCCGAGTTCGGCCAGCCGACCTGGCCGATGTCGTTGCCCAGCATCCAGAACGCGGGCCACATGCCCTGGCCGCGCGGGATCTTCATCCGGGCCTCGACGTGACCGTACGTGGTGGTGAACCGGCCTGCCGTGTTCAGCCGGGCGGAGGTGTACTCGCACCGTCCGTACCAGCACTGGTGGTCGCCGGGGTTCTCACGGCGGGCGGTGATCACCAGATGGCCCTGGCCGTCCAGGGCGGCGTTGCGGTTGCCGGCCGTGTAGTACTGCCGCTCGTGGTTGTTGACGTTGTCGCCGGTCTCGATCTGCCACTTGGTGCCGTCCACGGCGGCGCCCGCCGGTCCGTCGAACTCGTCGGAGAAGGCGACGGCGGCCGCCCGGGCCTCGGTGACGGCGGGTGCGGCGGTCTTTGGCGCGGGCGACGCGCCCTGCGCGAGCCCGGTGGACAGCGACGCGAAGGCGAGGAGCGGGGCGAGGGACCACAGGAGGCGACGGGGAAAACGCGGGGAGTCCATGACTCTCCCTTCGTCGGGCATGACGCGGAGACCAGCAACCGCATGCGCATGACAGACATGCGCGCGAACGGGACCGGCCGGTCGGCGCAGCATGGGGCGGTGGGGGGACACGCTTAGTTCACTGTGTGATTTAAGGAGTGAGCAATACGCCTGTCAAGGGTTTGGTATGGACCACCACGACGGGGCTCACCTCGGCCGTGCCGACGACCGCCGTGTACGGTGACCGGCGGTCCGGGTCCGCACCGGTCACCGGCGCAAGGGGGTTGCCATGCACCACGGGCGGGTGCTCGCCGCGTCGGCGGTGACGACGGCCGCACTGCTGGCGTTCCACCGGCTGGTCCCCAACTCCCCCGGGCGGCTGGGCAGTCTGCTGGAGTCGTTCCTGCCCTGGCTCGGCCTGCCGGTCGTGGCGCTGCTCGGCATGGCACTGCTGCGCCGCTCCGCCCTCGCGCTGCTGGCCCTGCTCCTGCCCGCGGCCGTGTGGACGCATCACTACGGCGGCCTGCTGGTGCCCGCGGCACAACCCGGCGCGCGGGACCTGGTCGTGGTGCAGCACAACGTCAGTGACGAGAACGACGACCCCGCGGGCACGGCCCGCGCCCTGGCCGACGCCGAGCCCGACCTCATCGCGCTCCAGGAACTCCTGCCCCCGGCACTGCCGGTCTACGAGCGGTCACTCGCCGCGCGCTACCCCTACCGGACCGTTCAGGGCACCGTCGGACTCTGGTCGAAGCATCCGCTGTCCGGAGCCGGGCCGCTGGACATCAGACCCCGCGGCCTCGCACAGCCCTGGAACCGTGCACTGCGGGCGGTGGCCCGCACACCGTACGGCGACATCGCGGTGTACGTCGCCCACCTGCCCTCGGTCCGCGTCCGGGCGAGCGGCCTCGCCTCCACGTGGCGGGACGAGAGCGCCGGCCTGCTGGGGCGGGCCGTGGCGGCGGAGGAGCTGACCAGGGTGATCCTGCTGGGGGATCTCAACAGCACGGTGGACGACCGGGGGTTGACGCCGCTGACCTCCCGGATGAGCACGGCCGAGAGCGGTTTCGCCTTCAGCTTCCCCGCTTCCTTCCCGCTCGCGCGGATCGACCAGGTGATGGCCCGCTCGGCGCGCGTGCGCCAGGTCCGCACCCTGCCCGCCACCGGCAGCGACCACCTCCCCGTCGCCGCCCTGGTCGGACCGGACGGCGGACCGGCGGACCGGTAGACCGGCGGACCACTGGGGTCACTCGACGAGGCGGTGTGCGAGGTCGGTCAGCTCCGGCAGGCGCAGCACCCGTCCGTCGAAGCCGGGCAGCGGGACGTGGAGCGGCTCGGTCCAGCGCGCCGGGATCGCGTCCGGCCCGTAGCAGGCGCCCGCGAGGCCCCCGGTGACGGCGGCGACGGTGTCCGTGTCACCGCCGAGGTCGATCGCCGCGCGCACCGCGTCCTCGAAGCCGGTCGTGCTGCGCAGGGCCCACACCGCCGACCCGAGACAGGGCCAGACCGCGCCGTTGAACTCGGTGGCCCGGTCGGGATGCCAGTCGGGGGCGAGGACCGCGGCGTAGCGTGCGCGGTGGTCCGGGGCGACGAGGGTCAGCACGTCGGGCAGCGCACCGACGGGGTCGGCGCCGGTGAGCGCGACGCGGACCAGTTCGTGGAAGATCGCCGTGCCCTCCCAGGCGGCGCGGTCGCCGTGGGTGAGCGCGGCGATGCGCCGGGCGGCGTCCATGGTGGCGGCACGGCCGGCCCTCGCGAAACGGACGGCGGACGTCGACGCCCTCATCAGTGAACCGTTGCCGGCCGCCCGGAGGTTGACCTGGAAGTGGACCGCGGCGGCCTGGTCCCAGGGCATGCCGTTGGTCAGCACGTCCTCGGTCTGGAGGCCGATGTCCTTGGGGTCGGCGGCCGCCCAGCGCCGGAAGCGGCCGAACATGTCCGGGAGGTCCAGTTCGCCGCGCTCCAGCAGGGACTCGCCGACCAGGACGGCCATCTGCGTGTCGTCCGTGGCCTCACCCGGCTCCCAGCCGCCCCCACCGCACATCTCGCCGCCGCGTCCGGCGGTGGGGAAGCGGGCGGAGAACGCCCCCGGCGGACCGAACTCGAAGGGGGCTCCCAGCGCGTCCCCCACCGCCGACCCCACGACTGCGCCGACGGCACGCTCTCCCGGTTTCACCCGCGCAGGCTACCCCCGGTCGCGAAGTGCCGTACGTACCCGGGTCGGTGCCCGGCTCGGGCGCAGCGGGGTGCGCACGGTGGTGACGGTCCGGCGGCGGACCTCGCGGCCGTCGCCGGACGCTCCGTCAGCCGATTCCCAGGACGCTCATGGCCCGTTCGGCCATGCGCCGCTCGCCCAGGGCGTTGGGGTGGACGGGAATGACACTGTTGCCGAAGAGGAGGGGTTCGATCCACCGCGTGCCCACGGGCTTGCACGCGTCGTGGCCGTCGGACACCTGGGCGAAGTCGACGTAGGTGGCGCCGTTCTCCTCGGCTGCGCGCCGGACGACGGCGTTGAGGTGGGCCTGGATGCCGCGCAGGTAGGGCACGTCGCCGGCGGCGACCGGCAGTTTCGCGAAGCAGGACGGGTCCGCGGTGGCGGGCGTGATCCAGGGGTAGCCCAGCACCGCCACCCGGGCGCCGGGGGCCTCGGCGCGGACGCTGCCGAGGGCGGCCTTGAGGGCGGGATAGGTGCTCGCGTCGATCTGGTCGTCGAAGCGCGTGCCGTTGGCGTCCTTGCAGGGACTGCCCTGGCCGCCGCTGAGGACGCCCGCGGCGGCGCACGCCGTCACGGCGTTGATGAAGGTTCCGTTGTCGTTGCCGCCGATGGTCAGTGTGACCAGGTCGGTCCCCGCGTCGAGGGCGTTCACCTGGGGGCCGACGCCCGGGTACTGGGATTGGGTGAAGTCCTTGGTCTGGGCGGCGCCGCAGGTCACGTCCGTGAGGCGGGCACCCGTCCGGGAGGCGATGACGTGAGGGTAGTTGGCCGTGGACCGCAGGCACAGCGGGCTCGAGAGGTCCACCGGGAGGACCCCCGAGCCGGCGCTGTAACTGTCGCCGAGGGCGGCGTAGTCGAGGGGGGTGGCGGCCTGTGCGGGGGCCCCGGTGAGACTGAGGGCCAGCGCACCGACCGCCGCGAGTGACGCGGTCATGACATTGCGGAGGGCGGACTTCGGCATGTGCTCTCGATTCTCGGGAGTGCGGACACGACGAAAGCGGGCACGGTGATGCCCACGGACGTACGGAACGCGAGGAATGCGGCGGCTCGAGCAGGGGGAAGAGTGCCGACGGCGCCCCATGCGCGAAGGCGTACACCGACGACCGTGCGGCGCGGGTCGCATGGTTACCCGGTGGTTCTACCCACAGGTAATGTGCAGGCGCCCGGCAGCCGAGTCAACACGGTCGACCGAACTTCTTGAATCCCTTACAACTCTCCTGCCGGAGCCTTGCCGGGACGTCTTCGGCCCCACTCGGCCGGCCGTCGGCGACGGCCGCGTCCCTGTCCGGCGGGCACGCCTGCGGCCGTGAGCCCCGGCCGGGGGCGTGCCCTCGCGGTCACCCCCGCACCAGGCAGAAGGGGTGGCCGGCCGGGTCCGTGAGGACCCGCCACCTCTCCCCGCCCGGCTGGTGGTCCGGCCTTCCCGCCCCCAGTTCCAGCAGCCGGGCCTCGGCCTCGTCCAGGTCGTCGACCGCGAAATCGAGGTGGATCTGCTGCGGGACCGCCTGGGCCGGCCAGTCCGGGGGCCGGTGGGCGTCGACCCGTTGGAAGCCGATGACCAGCCCGTCCTCACCGGTGAGACCGGCGAACTCGGCGTCGGACCCCGGGTGCGGATCGAGGCCGGTCGCCTCCTGGTAGAAGGCCGCCAGGGCGAGGGGGTCGGAGCAGTCGAGCGTGATCGCTCTCAGTGTCATCCGCGGGGACATGCCATCTCCGGGCCGTTGAGCGGATCTTCCAGGTCCTGGCCGAGATACCCGGCCGGACCTGGCCGGCCTCACCGCGGACACCGTGCCCCACGGCACCGACAACGGAGTCCGGGTGTCCGGTCCGGCCCCGTCTTACGGAGTGGTGACGTGCCGGGCGGGTCACGGTGCGCGGCGGGACGGCGGTCCTAGCGTGGGCGCATGCGTGTACTGGTCACCGGCGGTGCCGGGTTCATCGGGTCCCGTGTCGTCGACGCCCTGCGGGCGCGCGGGCACGAGCCCCTCGTGTTCGACGTGCGGGAGGACCCGGCCGCCGACGTCCGCGATCCGGCGGCCGTGGCCGCCGCGCTCGCCGGTGCCGACGCCGTCTGCCACCAGGCGGCGATGGTCGGGCTCGGCGACGGGGTCGCCGACGCGGCGGAGTACGTCTCCCGCAACGACCTGGGGACGGCGGTGCTGCTCGCCGCCATGGCCGCGGCGGGCGTACGGCGTCTCGTGCTGGCCGGGTCGATGGTCGTGTACGGCGAGGGGCGTTACGCGTGCGCGCGGCACGGTGTCGTACGGCCGGGGCCGCGGGCCGTCGCCGACCTGGACGCGGGCCGGTTCGAGCCGCCGTGTCCGGCGTGCGGGGAGAGCCTGTCCCCCGGACTGGTCGGCGAGGACGCGCCTCTCGACCCGCGCAACGTGTACGCGACGACCAAGCTCGCGCAGGAGCACCTGGCTGCCGCGTGGGCGCGCGCCACCGGCGGTTCGGCACTCTCGCTGCGCTACCACAACGTGTACGGACCGCGGATGCCCCGCGACACTCCGTACGCCGGTGTGGCCTCCTTCTTCCGTTCCGCGCTCGCCCGGGGCGAGGCCCCGCGCGTCTTCGAGGACGGCCGGCAGCGGCGGGACTTCGTGCACGTGCGGGACGTGGCCGCGGCCAACGTGGCCGCCCTGGAGGCGCGGGGTCCGGCCGGCCTGCTCACGGCGTACAACACCGGCAGCGGCGAGCCGCACACGGTGGGCGAGGCGGCCCGTGCGCTGGCCGCCGCGTACGGCGGCCCCGAGCCCGTGGTCACCGGCGAGTACCGGCTGGGCGACGTACGGCACATCACCGCGGACTCCGCCCGGCTGCGGGCCGACCTCGGCTGGCGGCCCGAGGTCGGATTCGCGGAGGGGATGCGGGAGTTCGCGCGGGCCGGGCTGCGCGAGGCCTGATCCCGGCCGGGCGGGCGGGCCGGGACAGGACGGCCGAGACGGGTGGGCCGGGGGCGGGACGGCCCAGACGGGACGGCCGGGACAGGACGGCCCAGACGGGACGGCCCAGACGGGACGGCTACGGCGCCGGGGGCAGGGTCACCTCGAAGCGGCAGCCGCCCGGGATGTTGCGGACGGTGGCGCGCCCCCGGTGGGCCTCCACGATGCCCCGCACGATGGCGAGGCCGAGGCCCGCTCCGGCCGGCGGGGTGCGCGCGTGGGTGCCGCGCCAGCCGGTGTCGAAGACGCGCGGCAGGTCCTGCTCGGGGATGCCGCCGCAGCCGTCGGTCACGGACACCACGACCCCGTCCGGGCAGCTCTCGGCGCTCACCGCGACCGTGCCGTCCGCGGGGGTCCGCCGGATCGCGTTGACCAGGAGGTTTCCCAGGACGCGGCTCATCTCCTTGCCGTCGACCTCCACCGGCACCGCCTCGACGGGGTGGCCGACGAGGCGGACGCCGTGCTCGCGGGCGAGGGGGTCGGCGCCGGCGAGGGCGTCGCCGACGAGGTCGTACAGGGACATGCGTGCGGGGGTGAGCGGGAGGGTTCCGGCGTGGATGCGGGAGAGCTCGAAGAGGTCGCCGACCATGTCGTTGAGGCGTTCGACCTCGGTGCGGATCTGCCGCAGGTAGCGGCCGGGGTCGGCGGCCACCCCGTCCTCCAGCGCCTCCGACATGGCGCGCAGGCCGGCGAGCGGGGTGCGCAGGTCGTGGGAGATCCAGGCGACCAGTTCGCGCCGGGAGGTCTCCAGGGCGCGCTCGCGGTCGCGGGACTCGGCGAGCCGGGCACTGGTCGACGCCAACTCGCGGCTCAGCGAGTCCAGTTCGGCGGTCGTCGGGCCCGCGGGGACGGCGAAGGCGCCGCCGTCCCCGAAGGAGCGGGCGGCGGCGGTGAGGGCGCGGCTGCGGGCGACGACCCAGCGGCCCAGGAGCAGCGCGGTCGCGAGGGAGACCACGGCGGCCATCGCCACGACGGTGGTCACCACGGTGAGGTCGTGCGGGGACAGGAACATCGCCCGGGCGACGGCGAGGGTGCCCGCGAGCATCGCGACCACCCCGACGGCGGCGACCACGGCGAGCGAGGCGGTGAGCGAGCGACGCCGGATCAGGCGCAGCGCGGCCGCTCCGGCGATGCCGGTGGCGGCGGCGCCGGCGAAGGCGTACAGGGCGATGAGGAGGGTGTCGCGCACGGTCAGCCGGCCTCCTGGCCGCGGGGGTCGAAGCGGTAGCCCACGCCCCACACGGTCTGGATCAGGCGCGGGCGGGCCGGGTCGTCCTCGACCTTGCCGCGCAGCCTGCGGACGTGGACGGTGACGGTGGACAGGTCGCCGAAGTCCCAGCCCCACACCTCACGCATCAGGTCCTCGCGGCCGAACGCCCGTCCCGGGTGCCGCAGGAGAAAGGCGAGGAGGTCGAACTCGCGCAGGGTGAGGGCGAGTTCGACGCCGTTCTTGGTGGCACGGCGGGCGGTGGGGTCGACCGTCAGGCCGGCCGCGCCCAGCGGGGGCGTCATGGTGGCGGGCCGGGCGCGGCGCAGCACGGACTCCACCCGCAGGACGAGCTCGCGCGGGCTGAAGGGTTTGGTGACGTAGTCGTCGGCGCCCACCTCCAGGCCGAGGATGCGGTCGTCCTCGTCGCCCCGGGCGGTGAGCATGATGACGGGGACGGGCCCGTGGCCGCGCAGCCTGCGGCAGACCTCCAGGCCGTCCATGCCGGGCAGCATCAGGTCCAGCACCACCAGGTCGGGCCGGTGGGCGGCGGCGCGGGCCAGGGCGGCGGGGCCGTCGTCGGCCCGGTCGACGGTGTGGCCGGCGCGGTCGAGGTAGCCGGTGACGACCTCCGCGACCGTGGGGTCGTCGTCGACGACCAGGATGCGGGCGGTGGCGCCCGGCGCGTGCCCGGCGGTGGTTCCTGCCTGCGGGGACTCGAACGGCGGCTGCATGCCCCCAGCCTCGCACCACCGCGTCGCCGGCGGGGGCCGCGGGGCGTGCGCACGGCGTCGACGTCCGCGTTTCGTAAGGAGCCGAAGTCCGGTTCGTCCTGTTCGCGTTCGTAGGGTGAACGGCGTGACCCTTCCTCCCTCTCCCCCGGACGGCGTCGACGTCGTCCTGCCCTGTCTCGACGAGGCCGGGGCCCTGCCCTGGGTGCTGGCCAGGATCCCGGTCGGCTGGCGCGCGCTCGTGGTGGACAACGGCTCCACCGACGGTTCGGCGGAGATCGCCCGCGGGCTCGGCGCGACCGTCGTCCACGAGCCGCGCCGGGGCTTCGGCGCCGCCTGCCACGCCGGGCTGACCGCCGCCACCGCGGAGGTGGTGTGCTTCTGCGACTGCGACGCCTCGCTCGACCCGTCCCTGCTGGAGCCGTTCGTGCGGGAGGTCCGCGCGGGCGGGGCCGACCTGGTGCTCGGCCGGAGGCGGCCGCACGGCCGGGGCAGCTGGCCCGCGCACGCCCGGGCCGGCAATCTCGCCCTGGCCCGGCTGCTGCGGCGCCGCACCGGTCTGCCACTGCACGACCTGGGCCCGCTGCGGGCCGGCCGCCGCGAGGCGCTGCTCGGCCTCGGCCTCACCGACCGGCGCAGCGGCTACCCGCTGGAGATGGTGGTGCGGGCGGCCGACGCGGGCTGGCGGATCACCGAGCACGACGTCCCCTACCTGCCCCGCGCCGGCGCCTCGAAGGTCACCGGCACCTGGCGCGGCACCTGGCAGGCGGTACGGGACATGAGCCGCGTCCTGAACGACGTCCCCGTCCGCGAAGGGACCCCGCGGTGATCCGGCCGGACCCGGTGACCGCACCGGCCCCGGTGACCACGCTCCTCGTCATCGCGAAGGAGCCGGTGCCCGGTCGGGTGAAGACCCGGCTCACCCCTCCGTTCGCGCCGTGGGAGGCGGCGGCCCTCGCCGAGGCCGCCCTCGCGGACACCCTGGCGGCCGTCGCCGCCGCTCCGGCCGTCCGGCGGCTCCTCGTGCTGGACGGCGCGCCCGGGCCGTGGCTGCCGCCCGGCTTCGACGTCGTGCCGCAGTGCGCGGGAGGTCTGGACGAACGGCTGGCCGAGGCCTTCGCCGGTTGCGAGGGGCCCGCGCTGCTGATCGGCATGGACACCCCGCAGGTGACGCCGGAGCTGCTGACGGTGGACTTCGCGGGCTGCGACGCGTACTTCGGGCCCGCCGAGGACGGCGGCTTCTGGGCGCTGGGACTCTCCGTGCCGGACGCCGCGCTGCTGCGGGGCGTGCCCATGTCGACGCCGTTCACCGGGGCCGTGCAGCGCGAGCGGCTCGTCGCCGCCGGGCTGCGGGTGCGCGACCTGCCGCGCCTGCGGGACGTGGACGACGCCCGGGACGCCCGTGCCGTCGCCGCGCTGGCCCCGCACGGCTGGTTCGCCGCCCGGCTGGCCCGCTGCGCGGCGGCGCACCGATGAGGACCCGGCAGGCCGGCGCCGTCCCCTGGGCCGCGGCCGACCCGTACTCCACCGCGCTGCGGGCGGGTCGCGGTCCGCTGTTCCTGCGCCGCGCCGACGGCCGGCTGCTGCCGCTGGAGGTGGAGCGCTGGTGCGCGCGGGCCGACCGGGTCGATCTTGAGGTGCTGGACCGGTGCGAGGGCGCCGTGCTCGACGTCGGCTGCGGGCCGGGGCGGCTGGTGGCGGAACTCGCCGCCCGCGGCCGCAGGGCCCTCGGTGTCGACGTGAGCGAGGCGGCCGTCGAGCACACCGTCCGGCTCGGCGGACAGGCGCTGCGCCGCTCGGTCTTCGAGCCGCTGCCCGGCGAGGGCCGCTGGGGCACCGTCCTGCTCATGGACGGCAACGTCGGCATCGGCGGTGATCCGCGCGCCCTGCTGGACCGGGCGGCCCGGCTCCTGTCCCCCGGCGGACTGCTGATCGCCGAGACCCTGCCGGTGGACGTCGACGAACGCGCCGAGGTACAGGTCGTCGGCGTCACCGAGGCCCACGCGGGGAGCGGCGGTCCGTTCCCGTGGGCGCGGCTCGGCACCCCGGCCCTGTCCCGGTACGCGGACCGGGCGGGCTGGAGTGCCGTCGATCAGTGGGCGGCGGGCGGGCGTTGCTTCGCCGCCCTGCGCAGCCGCAGCGCCGGCAGCAGCGCCGAAGTGCCGAAGAGTACGGCGGTGATCAGCAGCCAGCGGGCCGCGAACCCGTCCGCGGGGAGCCCGGTGGCCGACCGGTAGCGTCCGGCCGCCGTCCCGCTGATCAGCGGGAACCACACCAGCAGGAGCAGTCCGGACAGGGCGGCCGGGACGCGGACGTACCCGGTCCACTCGGCGCGGCCGGCCGTGCGCAGCCCCCGGACCAGGGCCCGGTCCGCCGTCGCGTACAGGGGCAGCAGTACCAGGTCGTGCAGGACCGCGGCCCCCGCGAACCACAGGACCACGCCGAACCAGTCGCCGGCGAGCAGCCGTACGCCCGCGTAACCGGCCAGTGCGAACGAGCAGGCGAGCAGGAGGACTTGGAAGGGGCTGCCGACGGGGAACCGTCGTCGCGCCGGACTCGTCGCGGGTGTCCGGCTCATCACAGGTCTCCGAACGTCAGGCGGGCCACCCACTTGGTGTTGAGCACACCGGGCGCGGCGGGCACGATGATCCGCGCCGGGTGGCCGTGGTCGGGGGAGAGTTCCTCGCCGTTGACGTACAGGGCGAGCAGGGAGCGCGGGTCCGCCACCTGGTTGGCGCGCAGGGCGGCGCGGCGGAAGGCGCCGCGGAGCTGGAGGGACTCGACGAACACGTCCGGCGGATCGTCGTCGGGTCCGACGAGCGCGGCGAGGTCCCGCAGCCGTACGCCGCGCCACCACTGGTCGGACGTCGACCAGCCCTCGACGCAGGCGATGGGCAGGGCCGCGCTGTGCGGCGGGAGGCGCAGGAGGTCGTCGTGGGTGAGGCGGACGGTGCCCGTGCGTCCGGTGACCACGAGCCGCCAGGCGTCGGGGCTCGTCTGCGACGGGCGGATGCCCGCGTACCGGGCCGTCTTGTTGATCTGGAAGCCGTTCGGTCCGGTGCCGGGGTCCGCTCCGCCGTGCGGCGCGAGGAGGGCGGTGCGCCGCAGCGGGCCGTCGGTGGTCTGGCCGGCCGTCGTCGCGAACAGAAGCAGCGCGCCGCCGCCCACGAACCCCAGGGCGCCGCGCCGGGAGACCGTCGGGGGGTCGGGCCGCGGGGAGACCAGCGGGTCCGCCCCGGTGGTCGGGTCCGCCCCGGTGGTCGGGTCCGTACCGGTGGTCGGGTCCGTCCCGGGCCGCGGTTCCCGCTCGTCGCGCAGTCCGCGCAGGTTCCGTACGGCGGCCGGGGACTTCAGGGCGGCGTGGGCGGCGAACGCGGCGAAGAACACCCACGCGCCGTAGAAGTGCAGCGGGTAGAAGGAACCCGGGAAGGCGTAGTCCAGCTGGACGTTGAGCACGCCGGTCACGAACTCGAAGAGCGCTCCGCCGACCAGGAGCAGCAGGGAGATCCGCTCCAGGGCGTGCGCGAGCGAGCGGGCCGGCGGCAGCGCGAACAGCTTCGGCACCACGGACCACAGTTTGGCCAGCAGCACCGGGATCAGGGTGATGCCCAGGGTGACGTGGACGCCCTGGTTCAGCCGGTACAGCCAGTGCGGGTCCGTCGGCCAGGCGAGGAGGTAGAGGCCGAGGATCCCCTTGTCCGGGGTCTTGTCGTTGACCGGCGCCAGGTCCGGGTTGTAGGCGGCGTACGACAGCAGGCCCGTCACGAACAGCACGGTGACGCCGGCCAGGAGGACGAGGCCCAGCACCGAGGTGAACCAGGGGCCGCGCAGAGGGCTGCGCCAGAAGCCGGGCGCGGAGGGAAGCCGTGGATCGTCTCGCATGCCCCGACCGTAGGCCCGCGCACCCCGGCGGACGGGCGCGCGACCCATGACGAAACGCTGACGTCCGGCGCCGCGGGCGGCCCGGCGCGGGCCGCGCGGCCTAGCGTTCCGGTGTGACCCGCACCCCGCGCCCCACCCGGCCCCGCACCCCGCATTCCGGCTCCGGCTCCGGCTCCGGCTCCGGCTCCGGCAGCGTACGCCGCGATCTGTACGCCGTCGGGGCGGCCGTCCTGCTGGTGACGGCGGCCGTGCTGATCGGCCGTCACATCCAGCGCGACCGCCGCACCCTGTTCGTCGACTGGCCGCCGTTGCTGGCGAGTTGGGGACCTCATGTGGGACCGGGCACCCCGGCGGCGGTCGTCCTGGCGGTGGCCTGCGTGGCGTACGGCCCCGCCGTGGCGGCCCGCCTGCCCTGGCGGGCGCTGCTCGCGGCGGTCTGGGGCACGGCGACGGCGTGGATCCTCTCCCTCGCCCTGGTCGACGGCTGGCGGCGGGGCGTCGCCGGCCGGCTCACCACGCGCCACGAGTACCTGCGGGTCGTCGACCGCTTCGCCGACGTCCCGGCCGCGCTGCGCGGCTTCGACGGGCACATCCTCCTCGACGCGCCCGACAACTGGCCCGCCCACGTCGCCGGTCACCCCCCGGCCGCCACGCTCACCTTCGTGCTGCTCGACCGGATCGGTCTGGACGGCGGGGGCTGGGCCGGGGTGTGGTGCGTCACGGTCGGCGCGACGGCCTGCGCGGCCGTGCTGGTCGCGGTGCGGGCCCTGGCGGGCGAGGAACTCGCACGGCGGGCCGCCCCGTTCCTCGTGGTGGCCCCGGCGGCGGTGTGGATGGGCACGTCGGCCGACGCCTACTTCGCGGCCGTCGCCGCCTGGTCGGTGACCCTGCTGGTCCTCGCCGTCACCGCCCGGTCAGCCCGGCGTTCGATCGGATGGGCGGCCGGTTCCGGCCTGCTGTTCGGCCTGACCTGCTATCTCTCCTACGGCCTCACCCTGTTCGCCGTCGTCGGCGCGGCGGTGCTGCTGCTGGGCCGGCGGCGCGTGCGGGAGCGACCCGCGTCGCTGCTCCTGCCGCTGCTCGCCGGGCTCGCGGTGGTGCCGTCGCTCTTCACCTTCGCCGGGTTCGACTGGTGGGAGGCGTACCGCCTGCTCGTGACGCGTTACCGCCAGGGCGCGGGCGGGGTCCGCCCCTACGGCTACTGGGTGTGGGCCAATCTCGCCTGCACCGTCCTCGTCGTCGGCCCGGCCTCGACGGCGGGCCTGGGACGGGCCGGTGCGGTGCTGCTGCGGCACCCGCGCGCGGTGCTCACCGCCCCCGGCGACCAGGACCGTCCCGCCGCCGAGGCCAGGCTGGCGCTGCTGGCCGCTTCCGCGTCGCTGGCGCTGCTGGCCGCCGACCTGTCCGGCATGAGCAAGGCGGAGACGGAACGCATCTGGCTGCCGTTCGCGCTGTGGCTGTTCCCGGCCTGCGCGCTCCTGCCCCGTACGCGCGCCTGGCCGGCCGCCCAGGCGGTCCTGGCCCTGCTGCTCAACCACCTGCTGAGGACGGGCTGGTGACGCGGGCCAGGACGCGCCGGCGAAGGCGAGGACGCGCATGCGGGCGGCGGGGGCGCGGGCGCGGGACGAGCGTGGCCGGTCAGCCGGCGGCGAGCAGTCCGAGCGTGTCGATGACGCGGTTCGAGAAGCCCCATTCGTTGTCGTACCAGGCGACGACCTTGATGTGGCGGCCGTCGACGCGGGTGAGGGCCGAGTCGAAGATCGACGAGGCCGGGTTGCCGACGATGTCGGCCGACACCAGCGCGTCCTCGGAGTACTCCAGGACCCCGGCGAGGGGGCCTTCGGCGGCGGCGCGGTAGGCCGCCAGCACCTCGTCGCGGGTCACGTCGCGGGACACGGTCGTGTTGAGTTCGACGATCGAGCCCACCGGGACGGGCACCCGGATCGAGTCGCCCGACAGCTTGCCCTCGAGGTTCGGCAGTACCAGGCCGATCGCCTTGGCGGCGCCCGTCGTGGTCGGCACGATGTTGACGCCGGCGGCGCGGGCGCGGCGCGGATCGCGGTGCGGGCCGTCCTGGAGGTTCTGCTCCTGGGTGTAGGCGTGCACCGTGGTCATGAAGCCGTGCTCGATGCCCGCGAGGTCGTCGAGGACCGCGGCCAGCGGCGCGAGCGCGTTGGTGGTGCAGGAGGCGTTCGAGACGATCGTGTGCAGCTCCGCGTCGTACGCGTCGGTGTTGACGCCGAACGCGAGCGTGACGTCGGCGCCGTCGGAGGGCGCGCTGACGAGGACCTTCTTCGCGCCCGCGTCGAGGTGGGCGCGCGCGGCCTTCGCCGAGGTGAAGCGGCCGGTCGCCTCCAGCACGATGTCGACGCCCAGTTCGGCCCAGGGCAGCTGGGCCGGCTCGCGCTCGGCGAGCACCTTGATGCGGCGGCCGTCGACGACGAGGGTGTCCCCCTCGGCGCTCACCGGGCGGCCGAGACGGCCGGACGTGGAGTCGAAGGCGAGCAGCCGGGCGAGGGCGGCGGGCTCGGTGAGGTCGTTGACGGCGACGACCTCGAGGTCGGTGTCGCGTTCCAGCAGCGCACGCAGCACGTTGCGTCCGATACGGCCGAATCCGTTGATGGCGATGCGAGTCATGTGTGGTGTCCCTTCCGTTCGCCTCCCCAGGTTCGCGCGCAGCCCGCGGCCCGGACAGCGGCGAGATCGCCACGGTTCGAAAGGATCGCGCCAGCCGCGCGTGTGCCCGGCCGGGTCGCTACTCGCCCCGGGTGAAGGTGCGCCGGTACTCGCTGGGGGTGGTGCCGAGGATGCGCTGGAAGTGCGTCCGCAGGTTGGCGCCGGTGCCGAGGCCGACATCGGCGGCGATCTGCTCGACGCTCCGCTCGGACCGTTCGAGCAGTTCCCGGGCCGCGTCGATACGGGCGCGCATCACCCACTGCATGGGCGTGTATCCGGTGTCCTCGACGAATCGCCGCGAGAAGGTGCGGGGCGAGACCGCCGCGTGCCGGGCGAGCACCGTGAGGGTGAGGGCGGCATCGAGGCGGCGCAGTGCCCATTCGCGGGTGGCCGCGAACCGTTCGCCGAGCGGCTCGGGCACGCTGCGCGGCACGTACTGCGCCTGGCCGCCGCTGCGGTAGGGGGCCGCGACGAGGCGCCGGGCGGTGTGGTTGGACGCGGCCACCCCGAGGTCGCCGCGCAGGATGTGCAGGCACAGGTCGATGCCGGAGGCGGCGCCGGCCGAGGTCAGCACGCTGCCCTCGTCGACGAAGAGGACGTTCTCGTCGACCCGCACCAGCGGGTACCGGGCCGCGAGGGCCCGGGCGTAGTGCCAGTGCGTGGTGGCACGCCTGCCGTCGAGGAGGCCGGTGGCGGCGAGTGCGAAGGCGCCCGTGGAGATGGCGGCGAGACGGGCGCCGAGGCCGTGGGCGGTGACCAGCGCGTCCACGACGGCCGGCGGGGGGTCGTCGCGGTCGGGGAAGCGGTAGCCGGGGATGAAGACGATGTCGGCCCGGGAGAGGGCGTCGAGCCCGTCCGCGACGTGGTAGGAGAGGCCGTCGCCACCGGTCACCGGCCCCGGCGCCGCGCCGCAGACCCGTACCTCGTACGGCATGCTCGCCCGCGTCGTGAACACCTGCGCGGGAATGCCCACGTCCAGCGGTTTCGCCCCTTCGAGCACGAGGACGGCGACACGACGGAGACGGGGGGCCTGCACGGGGCCAGGTTACCGGGCGGGGACCGACGGCCTCGCCGCCCGCCCACCGACAGCCCGCTCGCCCTCCCGGGCGGGGGGGGGACGCCCGGCTGCCCGGCCGTCGCCGCCTCACGGACTGGTCAGGACCTGGGGCGACAGGATCTTGATCATGGTGTTGGTCCAGCGCATCCGCCGCAGGGTCTGCGGGTGGCACGCGGTGGCCAGGGCGAGGAGGTCGTCGTCGCGGGCGGCCCGGGCGGCCCGGGCGAGCATCTCCCAATGGAGGGAGTTCCCGGTGGCGTCCAGGTGCAGCTGCCGCAGGTCGCGCAGGAGCAGCAGGCCGGGCTCGGGGCGGTGGCCCACCGCTTCGGCGGCCCTCTCCCGGAGCGTCGACAGAACGCCCGGCGCGGATGCCCCGGAGGAGTCGCCGAGGTCGAGGCCGTGGGCCCGGCCCGCGTCGCCCAGGCGCCGGACGTGTTCGCGGGACCAGCCGGCGAGGTCGCGTCGGGGACCCCGTGGGGCGGGAGGTAGCCGGCCGCCTTGATGACGGCCTTCCCGTCGGGGTTGAGGGAGCGGTACTCGACCGCGTCGGCGCTCGCGCCGGTGACCAGGTGCTTGCCGTAGCTCTCGCAGACGTCGGGGTGGGCCCAGCCGATCCCGTCGGTGTGGAGGCGTTCGGTGCCGTCCGGGGCCTGTTCGTTGCAGGGCCACTGGATGCCGCTGCCGCCCCGCAGCCTGTCGTAGGTGATGCCGATGCAGTCGCACGGCCGGCCGGCGCTGCACCGTTTCCACGCCTCGATCGACCTGGGCCGCGTTCGTCCAGCAGTTCCCGTGAACGGGTGACGATCCGGTCCAGCGCGGTGTCCCAGTCGCACTCGACGAGGCGTCCGTCGCGGCGGATCAGCGGTGTGGTCAGCCGGTCCGGGGAAGCGTTGGCCTGCCAGCCGAAGAGGTCCTTGGGCCCCAGCCGTCCGTGGTTGACCCGGTCGTCCGCCCGGCCGCGCACGCCGACCATGCGGCCGTCCAGCACGGCGATGTCCATGGCGTCGCCGTCGGGGTGCAGGATCGACGCCGCCTGCACCCACCGCTGGACCCGCGCCGGATCGACGCCCGCCGCCAGGTGGGTGTCGACGCGCACGGGCCACGGCTCGTGCGGCCCGTAGGGGGTGCGGCTGCCCCACGGCCGCGCGATCCGGTCCACTGAAACGTCCATGTCTGCCTCCCGGCGGTTCCTGGGCCATCGACCGGTGCGGCACCCCGTCCGGGCGGCTCCGCCGACCCCGGTGGCACCCGGCACGGTACCGGCGTCCCCGCGGCCCCGCGTGCTGTGCCGCCGCCCGTTCCGGTATCCCCCGGTGCCCCGGGGCCACGCCGTAACGAAGCCCGAGGCGCCTCCGCGCGGGCGCCCGGGTGCGGTCACGCCGATTGACGGCGACGCCGCCGGGGCACCCGGGCGCCACGCGGACGTTCCGGCCACGACCGGCCCGGAACGCTCCGGCGCACCCGTCCGGACGACGACACGATCCAGGAGGACCTCCCATGAACGACCACACCCCCAGCCAGGCCGAGGGCGAGCCCGAGGAGCCCGACACCGGGAACAGGACGGACACGCCTTCTCCTGACCACCCGACGCCGTCCCAGGCCGAGGGCGAGAGGGACGACGAGCCCGACAACGGAACAGGGGCGGGGGCCGGCGGCGGGACCGGGAGCTGATCCGGCACCTCACCGGCGGGTCCGGGGCGGCGCCGCGCCCGGCGCGGACAACCGCCTTTGCATGATCATGCGAGATGCTGCATACTCTTCCCATGTCCAAGGTCCTCACCTCCCTTCCCGCCGGCGAGCGCGTCGGCATCGCCTTCTCGGGCGGCCTCGACACGTCCGTCGCGGTCGCGTGGATGCGCGACAAGGGCGCCGTCCCCTGCACCTACACCGCCGACATCGGCCAGTACGACGAGCCCGACATCGCGTCGGTGCCCGGTCGTGCCAAGACGTACGGCGCCGAGGTCGCGCGTCTCGTCGACTGCCGCGCGGCGCTGGTCGAGGAGGGCCTGGCCGCACTCACCTGCGGGGCGTTCCACATCCGCTCCGGCGGGCGCGCCTACTTCAACACGACGCCCCTCGGCCGCGCGGTCACGGGCACCCTGCTGGTCCGGGCGATGCTCGAGGACGACGTCCAGATCTGGGGCGACGGCTCGACGTTCAAGGGCAACGACATCGAGCGGTTCTACCGGTACGGGCTGCTCGCCAACCCGCACCTGCGGATCTACAAGCCCTGGCTGGACGCGGACTTCGTGACCGAACTGGGCGGCCGCAAGGAGATGTCGGAGTGGCTGGTCGCCCACGACCTGCCCTACCGCGACAGCACGGAGAAGGCGTACTCCACCGACGCCAACATCTGGGGCGCCACCCACGAGGCCAAGACCCTGGAGCACCTCGACACGGGCGTGGAGACCGTGGAGCCGATCATGGGCGTGCGCTTCTGGGACCCGTCGGTCGAGATCCCCACCGAGGACGTGACCATCGGCTTCGACCAGGGCCGCCCGGTGACGATCAACGGCAAGGAGTTCGCCTCCGCCGTGGACCTGGTGATCGAGGCGAACGCCATCGGCGGCCGGCACGGCCTCGGCATGTCGGACCAGATCGAGAACCGGATCATCGAGGCCAAGAGCCGCGGCATCTACGAGGCGCCCGGCATGGCCCTGCTGCACGCGGCGTACGAGCGGCTCGTCAACGCCATCCACAACGAGGACACCCTCGCCCAGTACCACGCCGAGGGCCGCCGGCTGGGCCGCCTGATGTACGAGGGCCGCTGGCTGGACCCGCAGGCGCTGATGATCCGGGAGTCGCTGCAGCGCTGGGTCGGCTCGGCGGTCACCGGCGAGGTCACCCTGCGGCTGCGGCGCGGTGAGGACTACTCGATCCTCGACACCACGGGCCCGGCGTTCAGCTACCACCCGGACAAGCTGTCGATGGAACGCACCGAGGACTCCGCGTTCGGTCCGGTGGACCGGATCGGCCAGCTCACCATGCGCAACCTGGACATCGCCGACTCGCGCGCCAAGCTGGAGCAGTACGTCGGACTCGGTCTGATCGGCACCGGCAGCCCGGCCATCGGTGCCGCGCAGGCGGCCGCGACCGGCCTCATCGGCACCATGCCGGAGATGCCGCAGGGCGGCGCCGAGGCCATCGCCTCGCGCGGCGAGGTCACCGGGGACGACGAGCTGCTGGACCGCGCCGCCATGGAGTTCGGCACGGACTGACGTCCCGGCACGTGAAGGGCGGTCCGGCACCCGTGGGTGCCGGACCGCCCTTGCGCGTCGCTCACCGGGGGTCGCTCACCGGGCGTCGGGCCACCGGGAATGAGCCGGTCGCGTCACCGGACGCTCAGTGGACGGAGAAGCCGCCGTCCACGAAGACCGACTGACCGGTGACGTAGCCGGAGGAGCGGCCGGCCAGGAAGACCGCGGCCCCGGCGAAGTCCTCGGCCAGCCCGTTGCGGCCGACCATCGTGCGCGCGGCCAGCGCCGCCACCTTCTCCGGGTCGCAGGACAGCCGTGCGTTCAGCGGCGTCATGACGAACCCGGGCACCAGCGTGTTGCAGGTGACGCCGTGCGGTGACCACGCCTCGGCCTGGGAGCGGGCCAGGGACTCCAGCGCGCCCTTGGAGACGCCGTAGGCACCGCTGTCGGCGAACGCCCGGTGTGCCTGCTGGGAGGTGACGTGGATGATCCGCCCGTAGCCCCGCTCGGCCATGCCGGGTCCGAACCGCCGGCCCAGCAGGTGGGGCGCCTCCAGGTTCACCGCCATCGTCGCGTCCCACACGTCGTCGTCCAGCTCGCCCATGGGCGGTCGCGGGTTGACGCCGGCACTGTTGACGAGGATGTCGGGCTCGCCGAACACCGCGACCGCCCGCTCCGCCGCCGTACGCACCCCGTCTCGGGTGCTCAGGTCGCCGCTCACCCATCCCGCGCGGCAGCCGTCCGCCGTCAGCTCGTCGACGGTGGAGGCGAGTTCCCGCTCGTTGCGGGCCACGACGACCACGCTCGCCCCCGCTCGCGCGAGCGCCCCGGCGACGGCCCTGCCGATGCCGGAGCTGCCGCCCGTGACCAGGGCGGTCAGGCCGTCCAGCGAGAACAGGTCGGAGAGGTAGTCGCGCGAGGTCATGAGCGCACCCTAGACGCCCGGTGTCCGGTACACGGTGACGGCCCCGGGGCGGGGAGGTGACGGCCCCGCCGCCTCCCGCCACGGGCGCGGACCGGGAGGCGGCGGCGCGTCAGACGGCGGCGGCGTCGGCGGGGTGCTCCAGGAAGCTGAGGTAGGGCAGGTCCGTCAGGGGCTCGCCGGTGCAGAACCGGACGATGAGGTCGGCGTGGGCGACGTCCTGCTCCAGGGTGAACATGTGGTCGGCGTCGCGGAACGTCGCGAACGGGGCACGCAGTTCGCGGGCCAGCCGCCGTCCCTGGGCCGGGGTGGTGAGGTGGTCCTGCTCGCCCGTGTAGACCACGGCGGGCACGTCGAGGACGATCGGCTCGTACCACTCGTGCAGCAGCATGCGGGCGTTGTGGTCGCAGGCCTTGGCGAGGTCCTGGCCGCTCTGGGTGCGGAACTGGTGGCTGAGCATCCGCCAGACGGCCGAGTGCCGCGGGATACGGCGGTCGGGCGGCTTCACGAACGTCGCCATCAGGCTGTCGGCGAGTTCGTCGCGCCGGCCCTCCGCGACCATCGCCCGCCACCGCGGGATCATGCCGAGATACGGCTGCGGCAGCCGTCCGGTCATCGCGCCGAGCAGCAGCCGGGACACCTGCCGGGGGTACCGCTGGGCACAGCGCAGGGCGATCGCGCCGCCGTAGCAGGTGCCGAGCAGGTTCGCGTCGCGGAGGTCGAGTTCGACGAGCAGGTGGTGCAGGGCGGCGGCGAGGAAGTCGTAGCCGTGGGCGGCCGGGAGCGGGTCGGCCGCGCCGAAACCGGGGAGTTCGACGGTCACCAGTGAGGCGTGCCCGAGCAGCAGTTTCTCGTAGTTGGCCCAGGAACCGCGGTCCTGCATCATGCCGCCGATCACTACGAGCGGCCCGGTGACCGGGTCGGGCGCCTCGGCCACCCGGCAGAGATAGGTGAACCCCTCGAACTGCAAGCGGTGTTCACGCCTGCGCCCGGTCATCGGCGGCTCCGTCCGGCCGTCGGGCCGCGGTCGTGACGAGCACGGGACCACGAGCTCGCACGGTCGCTCGGCGTCGGCGGGACGGCTGTGGTGAGGGCATGTTCCATGGGAGGTTCAACGCCCGCCCGGCCCTGTTTGTCACGCTCGCCGGTGGGGCGACTTCCGCCCGCGGGGCCCGGCGGGACGGGCGGCGCCGCCGGGCGGAGGCTTCACACGGGACGCCCGAGGAGTTAACCTACAACCAAATGGTTGTAGACGAAGCCGCCGACGGTGACCTGAACCGCCTCTTCCACGCCCTGGCGGACCCGACCCGCCGGGACATCCTGCGCCGCTGCGTGTCCGGCGGCCTGTCGGTGTCACGACTGGCCGACGAGTACGCGATGAGCTTCGCCGCGGTGCAGAAACACGTCACGGTGCTGGAGGGGGCCGGACTGGTCTCCAAACGGCGCAGGGGACGCGAGCAGCTCGTCCGCGCCGAGCCCACCGCCCTGGCACGGGCGCGGCAGGCCCTCGACGAGCTGGAAGACCTCTGGCGGGGCAGGGTGGACCGCATGTCCTCCCTGCTCACGCCGGAACCCGGCACGGCGGAGCGGGAACCCCCGTAGGGCGCACACCCAGAGGAAAGGACCGGACAGATGACCGTGACCAGCGTGGACAAGGACCTCGACCGCCTCACCCTCACCCTCACCGCCGACTTCGCGGCCCCGGTCGAGAAGGTGTGGCAGCTGTGGGCCGACCCCCGTCGGCTGGAGCGCTGGTGGGGGCCGCCGACCTACCCGGCGACCTTCGAGGACCACGACCTGACCCCTGGTGGAGAGGCCACCTACTTCATGACCGGCCCCGAGGGCGACAAGCACCGCGGCTGGTGGCGCGTCACCTCGGTCACGCCGCCGGCCTCCCTGGAGTTCACCGACGGCTTCGCCGATCCGGACGGCACCCCCAGCACCGCGATGCCGACCACCACCGTGCGCGTGCGCCTGACCGGGCACGACGGCGGAACGCGCATGGAGATCACGTCCGCCTTCGAGACCCGTGAGCAGATGGAGCAGCTGATGACCATGGGCATGGAGGAGGGCCTGGCGCAGGCGGTCGGCCAGATGGACGCCCTCCTCGCCGGCTGAGCCGGCACCGGACCGCACGCTCCGTGCGACCGTCGAGCCGTTTCCTGTGCTCGCGACGAACACGACCACCGAGCCCGTTCCGGGCGCCGTGCGCCTGCTCCTCACTCCGCGTCGGCCGGTCGGTCGGCGAGGGGGCATTCCCTGAGCGGGGTGGCCGGGTCCGCCTCCGCGGGTGAGGGCGGCAGGGCCACGGCCACGGTGACGGCGCCGAGGACGGTACGCCGTCTCGTCGGCGGGGCGGCGGGGCGGCGGGGCGGCGGGGCGGCGGTGGGGAGCGGAACCATGAACGACCTCCAGCGGGAGCGGACTTGACGGCTGGAGGCCAGTCGGCGGCGGAGGGCGCCGGACATGGGTGCGCCCGCCGTGCCTGCCCCGTACTTCGAGTGGGCTGACGCCGTGCACGGCCGTTCCGTGCACGGCCGGCGTCCGTCACGGCCCCGGATCAGGGGCAGGCGGTGCCGGCGACGGTGAAGCGGCGGACGGGTGACTCCCCTGGGGGGTGGGTGACGGGTGACTCCCCTGGGGTGTGGGTGACGAAGGTGTCGTACAGGCCCATGGCCCGGCCGGATCCCTCGGCGTAGGTGTGGCCGCCGGCGGTGGTGGTACGAACGGCCTGGCCGTGGGCGTGGTCGCTTGCACGGCGACTCCCTGGGCGGCCTGGGGGGACATCGGTCCGCTGAGCGGCCCGGTGGCCGGCACCGTAGGAGTCGTACACCGGGCGACGGTACCGCCGTGGGCACCACGACCCGCCGGACACCGGGCGCATCCGCACGGGTTGCGCCGTCCGACGACAGCTGCTGGGCCCGCCGAACGGGCGGCACGGTGGTGCCCGGCGGGGTCCCGATGCGTGCCCGCGCGGGCACGTGCTGCCCGACACGTGGGGGCCCGATTCGGCAGCGGTCGCCGGAACGTGCAGGATGGGGGCATGACGACCAAGGTCTATTTCGACATCACCATCAACGACGAGCCCGCTGGGCGCATCACCTTCAACCTGTTCGACGACGTCGTGCCGAAGACCGCGGAGAACTTCCGCGCGCTGGCCACCGGCGAGAAGGGCTTCGGCTACGCCGGCTCCTCCTTCCACCGCGTGATCCCCTCCTTCATGCTCCAGGGCGGCGACTTCACGCGCGGCAACGGCACGGGCGGCAAGAGCATCTACGGCGAGAAGTTCGCCGACGAGAACTTCACCCTCAAGCACGACCGGCCCGGCCTGCTGTCCATGGCCAACGCCGGTCCGAACACCAACGGCTCGCAGTTCTTCATCACCACGGTCGTGACCGGCTGGCTGGACGGCAAGCACGTGGTGTTCGGCGAGGTCGCCGACGACGCGAGCATGGAACTCGTGCGGAAGATCGAGTCCCTCGGCTCGCAGAGCGGCAGCACCTCCGCGAAGATCACCATCGCGGCCTCCGGCCAGCTCTGATCCCGTGCCCCGCACGGGCCGCCGGCGCACGGCCGGCCCGTGCGGGGCCCGTCACGTCCCCCGGAACACCTGCGCGCGGGCACGTCCCGCCCGGGGTCCGGGCGGGACGTGCCCGCGCGGGTGCGACCCGTGCGGGGTCACTCGGCGTGCGCCACGGGCCGGTCGCGCGATGGGCCGTGTGCGCGATGTGCGGTGGGGCGTGTGCGCGATGTGCGCGCCTCCGGCCCGGCCGTGGGTCGCTCCCGGACGGCCGGGTGCCGCACCCGCAACGCCGTACCGCCCGCCGGAGCGGGCTCGGTACGGCCTCCGCTCACAGCTTGGCGCCGAAGTTCTGCGTCCACCAGGGGCCGCCGCTGCCGTCGTGGATGCCCACACCGATGTTCTTGAAGGCGCAGTTGAGGATGTTGGCGCGGTGTCCGGGGCTGTTCATCCAGGACGTCATCACCGACTCGGCGGTCTGCTGGCCCTTGGCTATGTTCTCCCCGTAGGTGGACCAGCGGTAGCCCGCGGCGGTGATGCGCTTGCCGGGGTCGCCACCGTCCGGATCGGTGTGGTCGAAGAAGCCGCGGGCGGCCATGTCCTCGGAGTGGCCCTGCGCGGCGTCCCGCAGCTTCGCGTCATCGGTCAGCGGGCCGCAACCGGCCGCCGCCCGCTCCTCGTTGACCAGGGCGATCACCTGTGCCCCGAGGCCCGACGGAGCCGACTGCGCGACCGGCGTGCGCGAGGCCGCCGGCTTCGGCGCGGGGGCCTTCGCCGTGGCCGGGGGCGTGCTCCTGCTCTCCCGGGGACTCGGGGAGGCGCTCGGGGTGGGCGACGCCGAGGCGGACGCGGACGCCGACGGGGAGGGGGAGGGGGAGACGGACGGGGAGTTCCCGGGGGTGGTGCCGGTCGTGGCGGGATCCGTCAGGAGCGCCTCGTCGACGGTCCGTGCCGCGGTCTCCCCGCCGGGTTCGTCGCCCGGCCGGGTGCCGAACCAGTAGAGGCCGCCGCCCGCCACACAGGCGGCCACGACCGCCGCGCCGGCCGCCCGCCGCCGGACGCGACGCCTGCGCCGCGCCGCGTCGCGGGCGGTGGTCCGTCCTCCCGGTGAGCGGTGGCCGCCGGACGCAACGGTCCCCACGACGCTCTCGCCCGCTCCGGGACCGCCACCGAGGCCGTCGCCGACGCTCTCGCCGGTGCCGGGGCCACCGGCAGCACTCCCGCCACCGAGGCCGTGGCCGGCGCCGAGCGGGGAGGCCGCTCCCGTCGCGGCCAGGGCCGACGGGTCACAGGCCGAGCGGACCCTGGCCGCGAGCGCGGGCGACGCCGCCACCAGCGCGAGGCCCGCGAGCAGTCCCTCCGCGGGCAACAACCCGCTCCACAGGCCCGAACAGCGCGTGCAGCCGCGCGCGTGCCGGGCTATTCGCTTGCGCCACAGCGCCGACGGCCGTCCGTCCCAGCTCCCCAGTACGCCCCGCAGCTCCTCGCAGAGCGGCTGGGCGTCGAGCGCTCGCACGACCACGCGTGCGGCTTCCAGCTGCGCCTTCATGCGCTGCACGCGGACGGCGGCGTGTTGCGGGGACAGTTCCAGGGCCTCGGCCACCTCGGCGCGGGTCAGCGCGCCGGCGCACTCGAGCCACCACAGGGACAGCAGGCTCCGGTCGTCGGGCTCGAGCCAGCGCGTGGCGCGCGCGGTCTCCTGGCGCTGCCCCGACAACTGAAGCCGCACCATGGTGAGATCGACGAAGTCGGCGCCCGGGTCGGCCAGGTCGCCGGCCTCCTCCACGGGGCCCTGGGCGAGCTGCCGTTGCTGCCAGTGCGCGCGGACCTGGTTCATGGTGATGGCCACCAGCCACGACCGGAAGCTCCCGGGGTCGCGCAGCGCGGCCAGCGAGTCCAGGGCGCGGAGCATGGTCTCCTGGACCACGTCGTCCACGTCCACGGAGCCGTTCAGCGCCCGGCCCACGATGTTGTAGACCAGCGGAAGGTACGCGCTGACCAGAGCGTCCTGTGCCGCCGGGTCGCCCCTTCGGGCAGCGGTCACCAGTGCCGCCTGCTCCCTCGTGTGCTGAGTACTCATTGCCGCTTCCCTGTCGTCGATGCCGAACACGTTGCTGTCCGTGACAAGGGAGATCTCTGAGACGGCCTCGGATAACAGTTATTCGGAAATTCGTGTGGTGCGATGTTCGTCGCACTGCCCTCGCCACCGCAATGGGGAGGATCACACCGGGCCCACCGCCCGACTCGACTGCCCGCCGTCGGGCGGCCGTCGGGCGACCGTCGGCAAGCCGTCCACCGCGTCCGCGACGTCCTGCCCGAAGGCGGTGGGCGCGACGAGGAGGGTGAGGACCGGCGGTGCCGCGCGACGGCTCCCGGAGCGGCGCGCGCCCCGCCCGTCCTTCCGGGCGCGTCCGTACGGGTGGCATCGGCCGGGCGGCGAAGCGGCACGGGGCCGGGCGGCGTTGTGCAGGACCCAACCACCGTCATCGGGAAAGGCACTTCGATGCGACGTACGTTCCTCCTCGCCGTCTGCGCCCTGATCACCGCGGCCGCCACCGGCTTCTTCGCCACCAGCGCCCTGCGCAACCGCTGAGGCGCCCCCATCGGACCGGTCACCGGAAGGACACCGGCTCCGCGACACACGCACACACCAGCCCAGCGCCTCGACACACGCACACCCCAGCCCAGCGCCTCGGCGCGCGCCGACCCGGCGTGCGCCGAGGCGTGCGGCTGTCGGGGCGCACCCGTGTCGGGGCGCGCGCCACGGAGCCACCGGAAACCGAAGTCTGTGATTGGCATGGACCTGTCCACGACGGATGGCTACCCTCTACCCATCCGTACGAGAGCGCTCTCAGACGCGGTTGTTCCACCCCCACCCCGCTGGAACGACGAAGGGGCAACTCCCTTGAGACACCGCAGACTCAAGTACGCCGGACTCGCCGTCCTGCTCCTGGCCGGCAGCTGGACCACCGGCTCCGTCCTGCCCGCGGCGGCGAACGACTCCCCCGCACCGGCCGCCGCGGACTCCCGGCCGGTCTCCACCGGACTGCTGGCCGCGATGCAGCGCGACCTCGGCCTGTCGAAGCGTCAGGCCGAGGAGCGGCTCTCGGCCGAGCGCACCGCCACCGCCGTGGAGCCGCGGGCCCGCAGCGCCGCCGGAGCGTCCTACGGCGGTGCGTGGTTCGACGCGGCGGAAGGCCGGCTGACCGTGGCCGTCACCTCCGACGCCTCCCCCGCGACGCTGCGCGCCGTCCGCTCCACCGGCGCCGCCGTGCGCACCGTCGAGCACAGCGCGCGCGAACTCGACGCGGCCAAGGAGCGCGTGGACCGGCTGCCCGCCCCACAGGGGGTGAGCAGCTGGCACGTCGACCCCGAGGCCAACACGCTGGTGGTCGAGGTGGTCCGGGACAGGGCCGCCGACAACGATGTCCGCCGGTTCGTCTCCCGGGCCCGCGAGGCCGGTCCCGTCAGCGTCGAGACGGTCGCCGCGGCGCCGCGGACCTTCGCGGCGGGCACGGTCGGCGGCGACCCGTACTACACGGGCAACGTCCGCTGCTCCATAGGCTTCTCGGTGCACGGCGGGTTCGTCACCGCGGGGCACTGCGGCCGGGCGGGCGCCGGTGTCAGCGGCTGGGACCGCTCCTACGTCGGCACCTTCCAGGGCTCGTCGTTCCCGGACAACGACTACGCCTGGGTGAACGTCGGCAGCGGCTGGTGGACCGTACCGGTCGTGCTCGGCTGGGGAACCATCCCCGACCAGCTGGTGCGCGGTTCGGCCGAGGCGCCGGTCGGCAGCTCGATCTGCCGGTCGGGCTCCACGACGCACTGGCACTGCGGCAGGGTGCTGGCCAAGAACGAGACGGTGAACTACAGCCAGGGCGCGGTGCACCAGATGACGAAGACCAGTGTGTGCGCGGAACCCGGCGACTCGGGCGGCTCGTTCCTCAGCGGTGACCAGGCGCAGGGCGTCACCTCGGGCGGCTGGGGCAACTGCGCGAGCGGCGGGGAGACCTGGTTCCAGCCGGTCAACGAGATCCTCAACCGCTACGGGCTGACCCTGCACACGGCCTGATCCGCGGCGGACCCGGGAGCCCCGGCCGGCAGGCCGGTCACGCCCCCGGGTCCGTACGCCGGCGCCCCGGGTCCGTACGCCGGCGCCCCGGGTCCGTACGCCGGCGCTCCCGGGCCCGCCCCGGTCGCCGCGGGTTCAGTCCTCCAGTGCCAGCCGCATGATGGTGAGGTCGAACCACCGGCCGAACTTCAGCCCCGCCTCGCGCACCGTGCCCACCTCGGTGAAACCGAACCGCCGGTGCAGCCGGATCGACGTGGCGTTGCCCGACTCGATCCCGGCGATCATGCTGTGGTGCCCGGCCCCGCGCGCCGCCTCGACGAGGGCGCCCAGCAGCGCGCCGCCGATCCCCAGGCCCTGGCTGCCCTCACGGACGTAGACGGAGTTCTCCACGGTGTGGCGGTAGCCGTCGAGGTCGCGCCAGGGGCCGTAGACCGCGAACCCGACGACCTCACCGCCGGACTCCGCGACGAGCGCCGAGCCTCGCGCGAGGTGCGCGGCGAGCCAGACCGCCGCGTCGGCCGGCGACTGCCGGGTGTCGGTCCACAGGGCCGTCGAGGTGGCGACGGCGTGGTTGCGGATGACGCGGATGGCCTCGCCGTCGGCCGCGGTCGCCGGACGGACCCGCACCACCTCACGCTTCTCATATATTGTCACCATGTCCAACATAGTAGATCCCCTGGTGGGGCGGATCGCCGTCCGCGTGCGCGCCGAGCGCGAGCGACGCGGCTGGACCCTCAACGAGCTGGCCGAGGCCTCCGGGGTCTCCCGCGCGATGATCCACCGGATCGAACGGGGCGAGAGCAGCCCCACGGCCGTCGTGCTCGGCAAGCTGTCCGCCGCCTTCCGGCTCAGCGTCTCCTCGCTCCTGGCGCTCGCCGAGGCCGAGGGCCACGGGCCCGACGGCACGGCCGGGGTCAGGCGGTACGGCGACGCGGCCGAGTGGCGCGATCCAGACACCGGTTACCGGCGCCGTCAGATCACCGGACCGCGCTTCCCCGTGGAGACGGCGGAGATCCGGCTGCCCGCCGGGGCGGCGGTGTCGTACCCGGCGGCGTCCTTCGCGTTCGCCCGGCAGGTGGTGTGGGTGCTGGACGGACGGTTGACCTTCCACGAGGGGAGCACCGTCCACGACCTCGGCCCCGGCGACACCGTGGAACTCGGCGAGCCCGCGCCCTGCACCTTCGCCAACGACGGCGACGCCGAGTGCCGGTACGTCGTCATCCGCGCCCAGGCCGACCGGCCGTGAGCGGCCCTGCCCTCCCCCGGTACGGCACCCTGCTGCTCGCGGGCACCGCGGCGACGGCGATCGCCAACAACTACGTCCTCCAGCCCTCCCTCACCGACGTGGCCGCCGACCTCGGCCTGTCCCCCGCCACGGCGGGGCTGGTCCCGACGGCCACCCTCGTCGGCTGCACGACGGGGTTCGCGCTGCTGCTGCCCCTCACCGACCGGATCGCCCCGCACCGGCTGGTCGGCGTCCAGCTGTGCGCTCTGGCCGGGGCGCTCGTGCTGGCCGCCGCCGCGCCGAACGCGCCGGTCCTGCTGGCCGCCTGTGTGCTCATCGGCGCGATGGCCGGGGTCGCGGCGCAGGCCGGTGCCATCGCGGGCCGGTACGCCGCACCCGGCCGGCGCGGCAGGGCCATGGCCACGGTCGCCACCGGCCTGTCCGCCGGCATCCTGCTGAGCCGCTGGGCCGGCGGGAGCCTGGCCGACCTGCTCGGCTGGCGCCGCATGCTGCTGGTCTTCGCCGGCCTCGCCCTCCTCGGCGCGATCGCCGCCTCGCGGCTCCTGCCCCGCGAACGCCCGCGCCCCGCGGAGGGGTATCCCGCCGCGCTCGCGGCCATGGCACCCCTGCTGCTCCGGCGCCGCCCGCTGCGCCGCGCCGTGGCCCTGGGTGGCCTGTGGTACTTCGCGTTCAACGTCGTCTGGGTGGCCCTCGCCCTGACGCTGGCGCGTCCGCCCCACTCGCTCGACGCCGCCGCCATCGGTCTGTACAGCCTGGCCGGTCTCCTCGGGTTCGCGGCGCTGCCGTTCACCGGCCGCCTGGTCGACCGGTACACGCCGGGCCGGGTCACCGTCGGGGCCGTGACGGTAGCCGCGCTCGGCACGGCGGTCCTGGCCGCCGGTTTCCCGCACCCGGCGGCGACCGTGGTGGGGCTGGCCCTGTTCGACGCCGGCTGCTTCGCCGCGCAGGCCGCCAACCAGAGCGTCGTCGTCGCCGTCGACCCCCGCCGCGCCGGCAGTCTCACCGGCGTCTACCTCGTGCTCTACTTCGCCGTCGGCGCGCTGGGCGCGGCCGTCACCGGGCCCCTCCTCGACGCGCTCGGCTGGCGGGGCACGATCCTCACCGCGCTGAGCGCCCTCCTCGCCGCCGGCGGGCTCGCCGCCGCGCGCCGGGGAGGGACCCGGCAGGACGAGGACGCCGGAGAGAACCGGCACCGGCCGGCCGCCCCGTGCCGCCCCTGACCCCGGGGACGTGGGACGTGGGACGTGGGACGTCGAAAGGGTCCGCCGATGGAACGGGCCCGGCCGCCACGGCCGGCCCGGCGGCTCCGGCACGTCGGCCCGTCCGGTGCCCGCCGGCGGGACGGTGACCGTCCCGCTCACCCGGACGGCGACGACCGGGCCGACCCCGCCCGCCCCGATGCGCGACTTCCGGCGGCCGGCCGCCGCGGGCGGGTTCGCGGCCGGGTGTGACGGCCGCTGTCGGGTGTGACGTCCGCGGCCGGCCTGCAACCGCTCTGGCCGAAAACGTGTCTTCGTCCGCGTGGCCCGGTGTGCCGGGGCGCGGTGACACGGGCGTGGTGCGGGCTGGGGGACGGCGATGAACACATGGGCGGTACCGGGGTACTCCGAGTCGCTCGAACTCGGGTCCGGGGCGAGCGGGCGGGTGGTGCTGGCCGTCCACGAGCCGACGGGTGTGCCGGTCGCGGTGAAGTACCTCAGCGAGTCGCTGCGGACGCGGCCGGGCTTCGTGCACGGGTTCCGCGCGGAGGCGCAGCTGCTCGCCGGACTGAGCAGCCCGCACGTGGCCGGTCTCTACGAGTACGTCGAGGCCACGAACGGCGCCGCCATCGTGATGGAACTGGTGGACGGCGTCTCCCTGCGGACCGCGCTGGCCCGGCGGGGCCCGCTGTCGCCCGAGGCCGCGCTGGTCGTCCTCAAGGGCTCGCTGCTCGGTCTCGCCGACGCGCACCGGGTCGGCGTGGTCCACCGGGACTACAAACCGGAGAACGTCCTGGTCTCCCCCGAGGGCGTGTCCAAGCTGGTCGACTTCGGCATCGCCGTGGACGCCGGTGTGCGGGCCGGCGCCGCGGGGACGCCCGCCTACATGGCCCCGGAGCAGTGGACCGGCGCCCCGGCCTCGCCCGCCGGTGACGTGTACGCCGCCACGGCCACCTTCTTCGAGTGCCTGACCGGGCGCCGGCCCTACACGGGCGACAACCTGGCCGAGCTGGCGCTGCAGCACGTCGAGGGCGCGATCCCGGTCGCGGAGGTGCCCGAGACGGTGCGGTCGCTGGTCGGCCGGGGTCTGGCCAAGTCGCCGGAGCAGCGGCCCTCGGACGCGACGGCGTTCGTCGCGGAGCTGGAGGGGGTCGCCGTGGCGGCGTACGGGAGCGACTGGGAGGAGCGGGGACGGGGCCGGCTGGCCGCGCTGGTCGCGCTGTTGCTGTTCCCCCGTCCGGCGGGCCGGGAGACGCCGTCGGCCGCCACCGACACGGCCCGTACGGTGTTCGGCCGGGGCGCGGGCGGCGGCCTGCGCCCGTGGCGGCCCACCTGGCCGGGGCTCGCGGTGTCCGTGGCCGTCGTGCTCGTGGCGATCCTGGCGGGGCGCGGCGTCGGCGCGGACACCGTCGCCGACTCCCGTCAGGCCGCGCAGGCCCTGGCCACCACGAGTGCCGTACCCGCCGTACCCGCCGCGCCCACGGGCACGGTCCCACCGAGCGCCGCGTCGCCGACGCCGACGCCCTCCGACGCGCCGTCCGCCACCGCCTCGTCCGGCAGCCCGGCTCCCCCGTCCGTGTCCCCGGACCCCTCGCCCTCCGCGTCGCAGGCCACCCCGAGCGCGGGGCCGGCCACCGCGGAGCCCTCGGTGCCGGCCTCTCCCGGCGCGACGGCCGGCACCTCCGCTCCCCCGGGCCCGCCCGCGGTCGAGGACGTCACCGTGACCGGCTTCCGGCAGACCGGGCCCGGCACGGCCACGGCGACGGTCACCGTCACCACGGACGGCACCGGCCCGTTCTCCGTCACCGTCGGCTGGTTCACCGGGAACGTCGGCGGCCGGCCGGGGACCGGCGACGGGACACCGACGACGCAGCAACGCAGCGGTGCCACCCAGTACTCCTTCACCGTCGACCACGCCTTCCAGGGCACCGGCTGCTACTGGACGGTCCAGGTCGGCACCGGCGCCGCCGCCGCCGGCGGCGGCGCCTCCCAGCAGCTCCTGACCAGGCAGTGTGAACTCCGATGACCACCCCCGACGGCGCGACGCCCGCACCCGGTTCCCTCCCCCCGGCGAAACCCGGGGCCGGGGACGACGACTACAGCGCGACCGTGCTGGCCAGCCACTGGGTCCAGCTGCCCGACCCCGGACCCGCCTCCGCCCCGGGCCCCGCCCCGACCCTCGTGGCCGGCACGGTGGCCGTCCCCGACGACGGGACCGTCCTGCGCTTCGGTCCCGGCGTGACGGCGGCCCCGACCCGGCGCCCGCGGCCCACGCCGTCCGCGCCCGTGGCTCCGCCGCCGCGCCGCCGGCTGCGGCGACACGCGCTGCCCGCGCTGGTGCTGGTCGCCGCCGTCCTGTTCGTGTTCTGGCGTCAGCACACGGCATCCACGGTGGGCGTGCGGGAGGTGTCGGTGGCGGTCGCGCGGGAGCTCCAGGGCTGTGACACGACCGCCGGCGTGGTCGGGGTCGTCCGCACCGACGGCCGGCCTGGCACGCTCTCCTACCGGTGGGTGCGCAGCGACGGCACCTCCTCCGCCGTACGGCACGCCACGGTCGCGCGGGGACAGCGGCATGTGCGGCTCCAGTTGCTGTGGACCTTCCGGGGGCCCGGCCGGCACGCGGCGGTGGCGGGGCTGCGGGTGCTGTCACCCGAGCGGCGGTCGGCCGAGGCCCGGTTCGTGTACGACTGCTCCTGATCGTCTGTTCCCGGTCGCCTGTTCCCGGTCGCCGTCCGGCACCGCTGCCGCCGTCGGCGCGTCGCCTCGCGCGCCCCTGTGGAGGTAGAAAGGAACGGACGCCACGGGCCTGCGCTTCCCGGTGGGCCGAGAGGAGGCCACGGCAGCCATGAGGACGATCGGAACGGGTGGCCCGGGTCCGCGCGAGCGGCTGGGGCAGGGTCTCTTCGCGCGCGTCGCCGGGCCCGAGGGGGCGCGCAACCGCGCCCGCATCCACGGCACGCCGGGCCCGCGCTGGTTCGGACCGGAGCGTCCCGTCCGCCGGGTGCACGGCGATGCCTCGATGTTCGTCGGCGGGCTGTCCGCCCTGCTGCTCCAGTCGCTGCATCCGCTCGCCATGGCCGCCGTGGCCGCGCACTCGGGCTTCCGGGGCGACCCGTGGGGCCGGCTCCAGCGCACCAGCACCTTCCTCGCCACGACGACGTACGGCACCGCCGAGCACGCCCAGCAGGCCTGCGACCAGGTCAGCGCCGTCCACGAACGCGTCCGCGGGGTCACCGCGAGCGGGGAGCCGTACCGCGCCTCGGACCCGCACCTGCTGGCCTGGGTGCACGTCGCCGAGGTCGACAGCTTCCTGCGCGCGCACCAGCGCTACGGCCTGCGCCCCCTGTCGGACGAAGAATGCGACGGATACGTCGAGGACACGGCGCGGATCGCCGTCGCCCTCGGCATCCCCGATCCGCCGCGCAGCAGGGCGTCGCTCGCGGCGCGGCTGTCGGCGTACCGCCCGGAGCTGCGCGCCACTCCCGAGGCCCGGGACACCGCCCGCTTCCTCCTGCTGAACCCGCCGGTCCCCCTCGTCGCCCGCCTGCCCTACGCGGTACTGGCCGCCAACGCCGTGTCGCTGCTGCCCGACTGGGCCGCCGCCGAGCTGCGCCTCCCCCGGTTCGCCGTGGTCGACAACCTGTGCGTACGGCCGCTGGGCGCCGCGATGACGGCGGCGATCCGCTGGGCGATGACGCCGACGCGGCGTGCGGTGGTCGCGCCGCCGGTCTGACGGGGCGGTGCCGCGCGTGCCGGCTCACGCCGCCCGTATGCGCTCCCGGGTCCGGACCGGGGCCGGGACCGCATACGGGCGACGGGTGGCCGGGGGTATGCGGGTGGGTGGCTGGGCGGTGCGCAGCGGCCGGACCCGGTAGGTGGTCTTCGTGGGGTCGGTGAGGGGGTCGCCGAGGGTGATGCGGCCGGCGGCCTGCAGTTCGTCGCACTCGGCGGTGGGGAGGGCGACGTAGCAGCCGCCTCTGCCGGTGGTGGAGTCCAGCGGGCGCCAATAACTGTACCTGCGGCGGCCGTTGGCGTGCACGGTGACGAAGACCGGGGTGCGGGCGTCCGAGACGATGCGCAGGATGTCGGCCGTGGCCGGGGTGCGAGGCGTGTCGGCGGACTGCGGCCGGATCGCGGTGAGCGGCATCAGCGGGACCTCTTTCAGGGCAGGGACTCGAGATCGCCTACCCCGTCTTGCCCGGAGTTGATCTCTCTTTCTCTCATTCTTCAACATACCGCTGACAGTTCGTCGGGGGGCGGCGCCTCGGGCGTGGCGCCGCCCTTTTCTCAACTCCTGCTGCTACAGGGCGCGTTCCAGGCGTTCGGCGAGGAGTTGCGTGAAGCGGGCGGGCTCCTTCGGCCGGCCGCCTTCCGCAAGTACCGCGAGGCCGTGGAGGAGTTGCGCGTCCTCGGCGAGCGCGGCCCGGTCCGCACGGTCGCGCAGGGCCCGGTTGAGGCCCTTGACGAGCGTGTGGTCGGGGTTGAGTTCGAGGATGCGCCGGGCGCGGGGGACGTCCTGGCCCATCGCGCGGTAGAGGTTCTCCAGCGCCGGGGTCAGGTCGTCGGTGTCGGAGACCAGGCAGGCCGGGGAGACCGTGAGTCGGGAGGACAGCCGGACCTCCTTGATGTCCTCGCCGAGCTGCTCCTTCATCCAGGTGAGCAGGTCGGCGTACTCCTCGTTCTGCTTCTCCCGGCCCTCCGCGGGCTTCTCCTCGTCGCCGTCGCCGTCGAGGGCGAGTTCGCCCTTGGCCACGGACCGCAGCGGCTTGCCGTCGAACTCGGCGACGGCGTCGGTCCACACCTCGTCGACCGGGTCGGTCAGCAGCAGGACCTCGATGCCGCGGTCCCTGAAGGCCTCCATGTGCGGCGAGTTCTCGATGGCGTCGCGGGAGTCGCCGCACATGTAGTAGACGGCGTCCTGTCCGTCCTTCATCCGCTCCGCGTACTGCTTGAGCGTCGTCGGCTCGGAGGCGTCGTGCGTGGTGGCGAACGACGAGACGGCGAGGAGGGCGTCACGGTTGTCCGCGTCGGTCACCAGCCCCTCCTTGAGGACGGGGCCGAACTCCCGCCAGAACGTGGCGTACCGGTCGGGGGCGGCGTTCATCATGTCCTTCACCGAGGACAGGACCTTCTTCGCCAGCCGCCGGTGCATCAGCTGGATGTGGCGGTCCTGCTGGAGGATCTCACGGGACACGTTGAGCGAGAGGTCCTGGGCGTCGACGACGCCCTTCACGAACCGCAGGTACGGCGGGAGGAGGGCCTCGCAGTCGTCCATGATGAAGACGCGCTTGACGTAGAGCTGGACGCCGCGCTTGTGGCCCTGGGTGAACAGGTCGTGCGGGGCGTGCGAGGGGATGAACAGCAGCGCCTGGTACTCGAAGGTGCCCTCCGCCTGGAGCCGGACGGTCTCCAGCGGGTCGTTCCAGTCGTGGCTGATGTGCTTGTAGAGCTCGTGGTACTCCGCGTCCTCGACCTCGTCGCGGGAGCGCGCCCAGAGCGCCTTCATCGAGTTCAGCGTCTCGGGTTCGCGCGCGGCGCCGTCGCTCTCCCCGCCGTCGCCGGCCGGGGCCTGGGGGGCCATCCGGATCGGCCAGGTGATGAAGTCCGAGTACCGCTTGACGATCTCCCGGAGCTTCCACGGCGAGGTGTAGTCGTGGAGCTGGTTCTCGGGGTCGGCCGGCTTGAGGTGGAGGGTGATCGTGGTGCCCTGCGGCACCCCGTCGACGGTCTCCAGCGTGTAGGTGCCCTCGCCGCGCGAGGACCAGCGCGTGCCCTGTGCCTCGCCGGCCCGCCGGGTCACCAGGGTGACCTCGTCGGCCACCATGAAGCTGGAGTAGAAGCCGACGCCGAACTGCCCGATGAGGTTCTCGGCGCCGGCCTCGTCGTCGGCCTGCCGCAGCTGTTCGAGGAACTTCGCCGTGCCGGAGTTGGCGATGGTGCCGATCAGCTCCGCCACCTCGTCGTACGACATGCCGATGCCGTTGTCCCGCACGGTCAGGGTGCGGGCCTCGCCGTCGGCCTCGATGTCGATGTGCAGGTCGGACACGTCGGCGTCCAGCGTGTCGTCGCGCAGCGCCGCCAGGCGCAGCTTGTCCAACGCGTCCGAGGCGTTGGAGACGAGTTCACGCAGGAAGACATCCTTGTTCGAGTAGATCGAGTGGATCATCAGCTGCAGAAGCTGACGGGCCTCTACGCGGAACTCAAACGTTTCGGTCGGCATGATGGGTGACTACCTCTCCGTCCCAGGTCATCGGGAACTGACTGACGGCAGTCACTTTAGAACAGTCGGTCACCGGCCCGCCCGGCCGGCTACCGCCGGGTGCGCAGCCGGTCCAGCAGCCGGCGCGCCTGGGCCCGCCGGCGCGGGTCGGAGGCCGTGCGGCGCACCTGCTCCATGGTGCGGCGGCCCTGGGGGCTCCTGCTGAACTCCTTGATGCGCTGGATGACGGTGCCCATCGTGGTCCTCCTCGGATCGGATCGGTCGCTGTCCCCGTCCGCCTACCCTGCCGGACGCCGATCAGGCACAAGGGGGCTCGACCGGCGGACGGGTTCGGCCGTCGCGGGTGGCGCGCCGACCGCGGGCATGGGCCGGGACCCAGGGGGCAACCGACCTGCACCGCCGGCCGCGACCGCGCGGACGGCACCGCGACCGCGTTCCACGTACCGGAGGGAGTCACCATCATGACCTCGGCCCAAGACCCGTATGGACAGCCCCGGCCGCCGTACGGCACGACGCCCGGGCACCGCAACGGATTCGGGATCGCGGCGCTCGTGCTGGGCATCGTGGCCGTCGTGCTCTTCTGGACCGTCTTCGGCGGCATCGTCCTCGGGCTGCTCGCCCTGGTCTTCGGCGTCCTGGGACACCGCCGCGCGAGGCGTGGCATCGCCACCAACGGCGTCATGGCCATCGTCGGCGCGGTGACGGGAGCCCTCGGCCTGATCGGTTCGTCGGTCATCCTCGCCGCGGGTGTGTCGCTGCTCAACTCGGACGAGTTCAAGAACTACTCCGACTGTGTCGAGCACGCCGGCACGCAGGCCGAACGCGAGCAGTGCGCCAAGGACTTCGACCGGGACGTCGACAACTGATACACCGCTCCCGGCCTTTCACGCCGTGCCACCGCACGCCCTGACGCCACGCCTCCGCCGCCTCGGGGCGTGGCGTCAGGGCGTGCGGTCCGAGGCGGGCCACACGTAGGGCAGGTCGTCGGGCACGTCCGGGAAGAGGGGGCCGTAGAAGTCCGGGTCCTTGCGCACGAGTGCGGACCGGTGGCTGCGGTGGAACTCCGGGTCGCCCAGCCACGGCGGCAGTTCACCGGCGTCGGCCAGCTCCCGCTGGGTGCGGACACGGGTTTCGCCGCGGTCGCCGGTGAAGCCGGTCAGCAGGGAGACGGCGCAGGTGTCGGCGCGCCCGGCCGCGGTCCACGTTCCGCAGACCTCCAGGCCGTACCGGACCAGCGCCTCCTCGTAGCCGGTCCACATGCGGACCGCCGGATGGTGCCGCCAGCCGTAGCCGGGGACGGTCAGGCCGCGCAGCACCTGGAGGGTCTCGACGCGCTGTTTTCCCAGCCTGCGGGGGTCGAGGGTCACGGCGGACGCCGTGAAGTCGGCATGCGGGAGGAAGGTCTGCACGGGCCGCTCCTGGCGGGAGAACGCCGGAGAAGGAGGAGCCGTGGGGGGCGCCCCGGCGGGGGGGGGGGGGCCCCCGCCCCCCGCGGGGGGGGGCGGGGGGGGGGGGGGGGGGGCGGGGGGGCGCCGGGGCGCGGGGGGCCGCGCCGCCGGGGGGCCCGCGGGGCCCCCCCGCCCCCCCCCCCCCCCCCCCCCCCCCCCCCCCCCCGGGCGGGTGGACGGGCCTCGTGGGCCGGTCGGCCGGTCGGCCGGTCAGGCCGGGACTCGGCCGGTCAGGCCGCGGTGAACCTGTCCCACGCGCGGTGCTCGCCCAGGAGGCGGGTGAGCTGCTCCAGGACGGCCGTGCCCGAGGTGCCGGCGACGACGCCCGGTGCGCCGGCGGGCACCCCGGACGCGTCGAGGACGGCCTCGCCGCCCGCCCAGGCACCGAGGGCCTTGCCGTGCCGGAAGGCCTCCGACACCAGCAGGCCGACGCGCGGGTCCAGGGGTGCCGGACCCGCGGCGGCGGGGAGCCCCTTGGCGTCACGGGCACCGTAGGCGTCGCCGCCCACGGCGGGAGTTCCCGCCAGCAGCAGCGCGTCGAACTCGACGGACCGCGCGGTGGCGTAGGTGCGCTGCACCGTCAAGGGGCCCAGGGTGCCGCCGACCGGGCCGATCACCAGGGGGACCATGCCGCCTTCGAGGACGGCGTCGCGCACGGCGCGTACCCCGTCGAGGTCGCCGTCCGGACCCGCGACGATGCCGATGATCCGGCCGTCCGTGGGCCAGGTGCGGCCCACCTGCGACAGGGCCGGACTGGGCTCGACGTCCGCGAGCGGCACGGTCGGCTGCGGCGCCGGCAGACCGAGGCCCGTCGCCACCTCGCCGCACAGCTCCGGGTCGATGTTGGCCAGGACCTGCAACGCGCGCTCCCTGATGGCCTGTTCGTAGCACTTGGAGAGTTCGAAGGTGTAGGCGCCGATGATGTGCTCGCGCTCCACCGGGCTCATGCTGAGCCAGAACCGACGCGGCTGGCTGAAGTGGTCAGCAAACGACTCGGGTGCCTCACGCACCTTGGTGGCCGCGGGCACCGGCACCGGCGACTCGATGTAGGCCCCGGTGTCCGCGCCGGCGGTGAACGGGCAGCCGCCGTCGAGGGAGTTGGGCCGGTAGGGGGCGACACCCCGGTGCACGGCCGTCTGGTGCATGCCGTCGCGCAGCATGTCGTTGACCGGCGCGTGCGGCCGGTTGATGGGCAGCTGGGGGAAGTTGGGGCCGCCGAGCCGGGTGATCTGGGTGTCGAGGTAGGAGAACAGGCGTCCCGCCAGCAGCGGGTCGTCGGTGATGTCGACGCCCGGCACGAGGTGGCCGACGTGGAAGGCGACCTGCTCGGTCTCGGCGAAGAAGTTCGACGGGTTGCGGTTGAGGGTCAGCAGCCCGACCGGCCGTACGGGTGCCAGTTCCTCGGGGACGAGGTTGGTCGGATCCAGCAGGTCGATGCCCTCGAAGGTCTGGTCCGGGGTGTCCGGGAAGGTCTGGATGCCCAGCTCCCACTGGGGGTACGCGCCCGCCTCGATGGCGTCGGCGAGGTCCCGGCGGTGGAAGTCGGGGTCGACGCCGTTGATGATCTGCGCCTCCTCCCAGACCAGGGAGTGCACACCCAGCTTGGGCTTCCAGTGGAACTTCACCAGCGTCGTGCCGCCGTCGGCGGCGACCAGGCGGAAGGTGTGGACGCCGAAGCCCTCCATCGTGCGGTACGAGCGCGGGATGCCCCGGTCGGACATGTTCCACAGGGTGTGGTGGGTGGCCTCGGTGTGCAGGGTGACGAAGTCCCAGAAGGTGTCGTGCGCGCTCTGCGCCTGCGGGATCTCGCGGTCCGGGTGCGGTTTGCCCGCGTGGATGACGTCCGGGAACTTGATGGCGTCCTGGATGAAGAAGACGGGCATGTTGTTCCCGACCAGGTCGAAGACGCCCTCGCTGGTGTAGAACTTCGTCGCGAAACCGCGGGTGTCCCGCACGGTGTCGGACGAGCCGCGCGAGCCCAGCACCGTGGAGAACCGCACGAAGACGGGCGTCTCCTCGTCCTCCGCGAGGAAGGCGGCCTTGGTCACGGAGGCCGCCGTGCCGTAGCTCTGGAACACCCCGTGGGCCGCCGCGCCCCGGGCGTGCACCACCCGCTCCGGGATGCGCTCGTGGTCGAAGTGCATGACCTTCTCGCGCAGGTGGTGGTCCTGGAGCAGTACGGGGCCGCGGGGTCCGGCCTTGAGCGAGTGGTCGGTGTCGTGGAGGCGGGTCCCCTGGGCGTTCGTCAGGTAGCTGCCGGACTGCGCGACGCGGGCCTGGTCGGCTCCCGTGGGCTGTCCCGTCGGGGACACGGTGTCGGGCCCGCTCTGGTCCGGCTTGGGCGGCAGGGGGTCCGCCGGGGTCGTCGGCTCGGCGACCGGAGGGGACTGGGGGCCCGGCTTCCCGGGGATCCCGTCCTCGGGGCCCGCCCCGTCGGCGCGCAGGGTGTCGACGACCTTCTCCGCCGCCCGCTTGATGGGATTGCTCTCGCTCATCGCTTCCTTCGCTTCTCACTCGTGGCGCGGATGTGTGCCGGGGCCGCGTGGCGGTCCGGCTGCCGACGGCAGCGGAGGGCGTACGACGTCCGCCTCCACCTGCTCGCGGGTGGCGGCGGGCCATGGGGACCACGGCGTCCAAGGCGCACAAAGGCCTACGAAAAGGTGGTTCCGTGCATCAATCTGGCACGGCGGGGAGTCCGCCGCAGTGGCTCGTCCACCAGCCGGGTGACCGACGGCAGCGGGACCCGGGCAGAACCGGAACGGATCGCCGGAAGGGGCGCGCGCCGCGGCTGGACGCACCGGGCGGGCTCGGCGCTACGCCGCCTTCGGCCCGCCGGAGGCGCGGTGGTCCTCGGAGCGGACACCGGCCTCCTCCATCGCCTCGCGCATCGTGCGGCCGGACGCCGTGCCCGGACGGGAGGAACCCCCGGAGCCGGCGCCCGCGTCGATCGGCTCGTCGGTCGTGTCGGTCTTCTTCCGGTTCTCTTCCGGCACCGTCATCAGGGCCGTCCCTTCCGCGAACGTCGAACAGATCGCGGGCCGAGTACCCGATACCCGCGACGCACACACGGCGACTTCCGGCCGCCGCCGCGTGTCCGCCGGGAGCCGCCGCCGTGGACGGTGCAGCTGGTCCGCACGGTCGCTCACCCGCTCAGCGGTGGGTGCGGGGCCGGCGAGCGGGGCCGGGGGCGCGCCGCGGACCGGTCGGGCGGCGCGGGTGCGGCCGGACGGTCTCCGGCGGGCGGGTGCTGGGACCGATGACGCGATTCTCGCCGAAGCCGTGTCCGGCGGAGGTGGCGGTGCCGTGCGGTGCGCAGGTGCGGCGCGGGGCCCACTGGCCGTCGGCGCGGTCGCCGGTCACGCTCACGGTGGCGTCGCAGTCGTCGACGACGGTGGTGGTGGTGGGGCGCCGGTCGGCGTAGTGGTGCGCGCGGTCGCGGGCCTGCGTCCCGGGCGGGTGGGCGATCGCGGCGTGTCTGGCCGCCGGGGTCTGCGGCAGGACGGTGAGTGCGGCGGCCGGCCGTGGCCGCGACCTGCGCAAGGGGATGCGGCACGGCTCTTCGCCAAGAGGTGAGGGTGGCCGGATGGATGGCTGTGGGGCGTCCTGACGCGCCGTCCTCACGGCTCCTCACCTCTCGCGCAAAGGGACGAAGTGCTCTCAGACGTCGTCCGGCCGTGAAACGAAGCGGCTGCTCGGCACGGGTGCGAGGTCTGCGCGTCCCGTCAACCGGTCTGGTGTCACGACCGGCGGGAGCGGTTCACTCGGGGCGGCCCCGCACGGCGAGGAAGTGCTGCGCGGGCAGGTTGCCGGCGGCGGACGGGGACGGGATGACCGAGGCGAGATCGCGCTGGATCCGCTCGGCCTCGCCCCTCACCTGGGTCGGGATGTCGCCCCGCTCGGCGACGAGACGATGGAAGATCGGCGTTTCCTGGAACACGAAGGGACGTCACTTTCGGCAGACGGCGGCCACGACAGGGCCAGTTGGGCCGGCGGACAGGCACGGTCGACGAGGCGGTTCGACGCCGGTGTCGACCCCTGTCCACCGAGTCGGACCGGGTCACCGGACGCCGACTCGCTCCCACGCCGGTCGGGCAGGGGCCAGGACATCGTAGACGGGTGCGAGGGGAGAGCTTCCGCCGCCCTCCCCCGACCGGCGGGAGCCCCTCCGGGGGACCGCCCGCGGGCGGCGCGGAGCGGCCGGACGCCGGGGCAGGAGGTCCCCGCGAGACGGGCACGGGAGGCCTCGCGAGACGGGCACGGGCGGCCCCGCCGGACGCCGCGACCGGGCCACCGCCGTCGGCGCGGGTCACCAGGACGACACGGCCCGGTTCGACGCCCGCGCAGCGCGTCACGGCGGGGATGACGGCGAGGCCGGACGCGTCCCCGACGGTGATGCCGCCGGGGCGGGCAGCGGCGCCCCCGGGGACCACGGCCCGGTCCGCAGGCGGCGAGGAGCGACGGCCCGGTCCGCGGGCGGCGAGGGCTGATCGCCGGAGGCGGGGTGGAATGACGGTCCGTCACCCGGAAGGCCGCACAAAGGGCCGCGCGCGGGCGTGACGGCGGGCGGCGGCGAATTCATACACTTAATGTCACTTGTCATGTTTTCACTTCAGAAACACCTGACGCGCCGTCATGCGCGCGGACCACTGCGGTCGGCCCGCCCCGCCCTGTGGCTCGGCCTGCCCGTCGCCGCCCTCCTGACCGTCACGGCCCCCGCCGCCGGGGCGGCCCCGAACATCCCCGCGAAGGCCGACTGGGACGCCATCGCCCGCTGTGAGTCCGGCGGCAACTGGCGGGCCAACACCGGGAACGGCTACTACGGCGGCCTGCAGTTCTCGCAGCGCAGCTGGGTCGCCGCGGGCGGACTCAGACACGCGCCGCGAGCCGACCTGGCGAGCAGGAGGTCGCAGATCGCCGTCGCCCGCCGACTCGCGGCGATGCAGGGCATGAACGCCTGGGGCTGTGCGTGAACCCCGACGCGTGAACCTCCCGGTGCCCCCGTCTACGGGGGCACCGGGATCTCCTGCTCGGCCCAGATGATCTTGCCGCCGGGCGTGTAGCGCGCCCCCCAGCGATGCGCGAGCTGGGCGACGAGGAACAGGCCCCGGCCCCCCTCGTCCGTGCTGCGGGCGTGCCGGAGCCGGGGGGCCGTACTGCTGGCGTCGCATACCTCGCAGGTCAGCCGGGCGTCGCGGAGCAGGCGGAGCCGGATGGGGGGGACGGCGTGCCGGATCGCGTTGGTGACCAGCTCGCTCACGACGAGTTCGGTCGTCATCGCCAGGTCCCCCAGCCCCCACGCCTCCACCTGGCGGATCGCGCGGGTCCGTGCGTCGGCTACGGCGGCCGGGTCCACGGGGACCTCCCAGGACACGACGTCGTCGGCGTCCAGGGCGCGGGTGCGGACCAGGAGCAGGGCGACGTCGTCGGGCCGGGGCGCGGGCACGAGGTGCCGTACCGCCGTCGAGCACAGCGTGTCGAGGTCGCCGTCCGGGTGGGCCAGCAGTTCGCCGAGCCGGGCCATGCCCCGTTCCATGTCGCGGTCGGCCCCCTCGATGAGGCCGTCGGTGTAGAGGCCCAGGAGGCTGTTCTCGGCGAGTTCGATCTCGGTGGTCTCGAAGCCCATGCCGCCGAGCCCGAGCGGGGGCCCGGCGGGAACCTCCGGGAAGGTCACCCGCCCGTCGGGCGATACCACGACGGGCGGCGGATGCCCGGCCCGGGCGATCGAGCACCGCCGGCTGACGGGATCGTAGACGGCGTAGAGACACGTCGCGCCGAGGAAGGTGTCCGCCGTCGTGCGGGCCGCCTCGTCGTCGCTGCCCTCCGCGCTCAGCCGGAGCACGAGGTCGTCCAGGTGGGCCAGCAGTTCGTCCGGGGGCATCTCCATGTCGGCGAGGGTCTGCACCGCGGTGCGCAGCCGGCCCATCGTCGCCGCGGCGGTGATGCCGTGCCCCACCACGTCCCCGACCACCAGGCCCACGCGGGCCCCGGAGAGCGGGATGACGTCGAACCAGTCGCCGCCCACGCCGTCCGTCGGGTCGGCCGGCAGATAGCTGGAGGCGACCTCCAGCGCCGAACCTCCGGTCAGGACGTCCGGCAGCAGGCTGCGCTGCAGGGTGACGGCGGCCGTGTGTTCCCGCGTGTAGCGCCGCGCGTTGTCGACGCACAGGGCCGCCCGCGCGACCAGTTCCCGGGCCAGCAGCACGTCGTCGGACTGGAAGGAGACCGGGTTGAGCGAGCGGATGAACGTGGTGACCCCCAGGACGGTGTTCCGCGCCCTCATCGGCACGGAGATCAGCGAGTGCAGTCCGAACTCCCGGATCCGCTCCGCGCGCGCGGGCTCCTCCGCCACCCACAGGCCCTCGGAGGGATCGAGGACCGGGATGAGGACCACGTCCCCCGTCATGAGCAGATGCATCCCGTGCGGGGGCGGGAGGAAGCCCACACGGTCGCCGATCTGCGCCACCGCCTCCGGGCAGCCCTCGCGCACCGACCTCAGCGCGGCGCGGCGCATCACCGGCCTGGCGGGCGCCGGGCCCGCGTCGGTCAGCCACGCGCCGTGCCCCTCGGTGCTGAGGACCGGCTCCAGAAGATCGACGATGACGAAGTCGGCGAAGCCCGGAACGGCGAAGTCGGCGAGTTCCTGGGCCGTCCGCATCACGTTCAGGGTGGTGCCGACGCAGGTTCCGGCCTCGTTGACCATCGACAGCAGGCGGCGCGCGTTCCACCGCTCGGTGACGTCCAGGACCATGTAGCAGACCCCGGTGACCACGTCGTGGACGTCCACCAGCGGGAAGAACGAGGTCGAGTAGGCGTGCTGCCGGTGCGGGTCGGCCCAGCTCCATCCCACGTACTCGTAGTCGGTGACCGGGGCGCCCGTCTCCAGGACCTTGCGCATCAGGCCTTCGAGCGTCTCCGCCTGGAGGCCGGGCAGCAACTCGCTCAGCCGGTGTCCCAGCCGCTGCTCGCGGGGGACGCCGCCGAAGCGCTCCAGGGTGTCGTTCAGCCACACGTACCGCAGGTCCAGGTCCATCACCGCCATGCCGATCGGTGAGCGGGTCAGGAACCCGTCGAGGACGGACTGGCCGACCGCCCACCGCGTCCGCCGCTCACGGGCCGAGAGCAGGAAGCACTCGTCGTCGCCCAGGCGGAAGGACGCGGAGACGCGCAGGTCGACGTCCAGGGGCCGGCCGTCGCGGTGGCGTACGGAGATGTGTCCGTTCCACCCCATTCCGGCGCGGCAGCGCTCGGCGACGGCGGCCACCCGCGCCGGGTCCGCGGACATCGCCACCAGAGGTGCGGCGGAGCCGCCGACCACCTCGTCCGCCGGGCGGCCGAGCAGCGCTTCGGCGGCCCGGGTCCAGCCCATGACGATGCCGCCGACGGTGACGACGGCCGCCGCGTCGGTGGACGCGTCGAGAACCCCGCCGGCTCCGCCGGCCGCCGACTCACCGGATCCCCCGGCCGGCGGCCCGCCGGGAACACCGCCGGGCCCACCGGCCGCCGACACACCGGGAAGACCATCGGGCTCACCGGCCGCCGACACACCGGGACCGCCGTCGGCGCGACCAGGTGCAGGCCCACCAGGGCTCCGGCCCGGCCCGGCGGGCGGCGGGCCACCGGAAACATCCCCGGACCCACCGCGCAGCAGGCCGCCGGGCATGTCTTCGGGCTCATGGGGCGCCACCCCACCCTGGCCCCCGCACGGCTCACCGAACGCCGGCCCACCGGGGACCTCCACCGGCCCACCAGGGCTCCGGCCCGGCCCGGTGGGCGGCGGGCCACCGGAAACATCCCCGGACTCACCGCGCAGCAGGCCGCCGGGCATGTCTTGGGGGCCGTCGGGCGTCGGCCCGCCGGGGAAGTGTCCGGGTCCGTCGGGCGGCGGACCGTCGGGAGTGCCTCGAGCAGATTCCATGGCTGCCATCCTCTTCACGACCATGGTCCTGCTAGTCCGGCCGATGCGCACGGCACCGGCCGGGCCGGCCGGTGCCGACGGCGGCCCGGCTTCCGGGATCCGCCGTGCGGAGGGAGCATGGAAGGGCCGGTGCCCGCGATCCGGGTGTGCGGCGGTACCGGCCGTCGCCGCCCCGTTCCGCCGGCCGGTGGAGGAGGCTCAGGGATGACGTCCGATTCCTTCCGGTCCGACAACGCCCCGTACGGTCTCGAGCCGCCCCGCACCACTGGCCTGCTGGACATGCTGAGCGTGGCGGCGGTGGTCCTCGACACCGAGGGACGCATCGTCTTCTGGACGCCGCAGGCCGAGGAGCTGTTCGGCTACACCGCGGCGGAGGCCCTGGGCGCGTACGCGGCGCGGCTGTTCATCGACCCCGAGCACCTGCAGGCCGTCGTACGGCTGTTCGCGGAGGTGCTGGAGACCGGCCGTGGCTGGGCGGGCGCGTTCCCCGTCCGGCACAAGGACGGCAGCAGCCGTCTGGTGGAGTTCCGCAACATCCGGCTGCAGGACGACCTGGGGGACGTCTACGCCCTGGGCATCGTGGCCGACCACCAGCTTCTCCAGCGCGTCGAGACGGACCTCGCGCTGTGCGAGCGGCTCATCGACCAGTCCCCGATCGGTCTGGCCCTCGTCGACACCGAACTGCGGTACCTGCTCGTCAACCCGGCGTTGGAGCGCATCGACGGCATTCCCGCCGGGGACCACGTCGCGCGTCGGCTGCGGGAGGCGCTGCCCCTGCCCGACGTCGACACCGTCGAGTCGGCGCTGCGCCAGGTGATCGCCACCGGCACCCCGCTGCTCGACCAGTTCCACGTGGGCCGGCCGCCCACCGACCCGGACCATGAACACGCGTGGTCGCTGTCCTTCTACCGGCTGGAGGATCCGGGCGGCAAGGTTCTCGGCGCGGCCCTCTCGCTGGTCGACGTCACCGAACGCCACCGTGCGGCCGCCGAGGCCGACCGGGCCCGCAGGCGCCTGGCGCTCATCGCCGACGCGTCCACGCGTGTGGGCACCACGCTGGAGGTGGAGCGGACCGCCCGGGAACTCGCCGAGGTCGCCACGCCGCAACTCGCCGACGTGGTCGCCGTCGACATCCTCGACTCGGCGCTGGCCTGCCGCCGCAGACGCCGGCCGGACGACGGGCCCGAGCTCTTCCGCGCCCTCGCGCTCAAGGCCTCCCACCCCACCGTGGCGGAGCGCGCCGCCGACCCGCCGGGCGACCTCACCACGTACGAGGGCGACCGTCTGGTCACCCTGTGCGTGCACAGCGGCCGGCCGGTCCTGGTACGGCACGTGGGCGAGCGCGATCTGCCGCGCATCGCCCGCAGCGCCGAGGCCTGCGCGCTCCTGGCCCGGGCCGGGGTGCACTCGTACCTGGCCGTTCCGCTGATCGCCCACGGCGAGGTGCTCGGCGCCCTGGACCTGAAGCGCACCCGCAATCCGCTCCCGTTCGACGAGGACGACGTCATCCTCGCCGCCGAACTGGCGGGCCGCGCCGCCGTGGCCATCGACAACGCGCGCTGGTTCCAGAGCGTGCGCAACACCGCCCTGACCCTCCAGCGCAGCCTGCTGCCCGACCATCCGCCCCGGCACCCCGGTCTGGAGCTGGCCTCGCGCTACCAGCCCGCCCAGGCCACCAGCGAGGTGGGCGGCGACTGGTACGACGTCATCCCCCTCACCGACGGCAAGACGGCGCTGGTCGTCGGAGACGTGATGGGCAACGGCATCGACGCGGCCGCCACCATGGGACGGCTGCGCACCGCCACGTGTGCGTACGCGGATCTCGAACTCGACCCCGGCTCGGTGCTCCAGCACCTCGACAAGATCACCCGCGGCCTGGAGCACTACATCGTCACCTGCCTCTACGCCGTCTACGACCCCCGTACGGGCCGGTGCCGGATCGCCAACGCCGGCCACATGCCGCCCGCGCTGGCCGGCCCCGGTCATGAGCCCCGGCTGCTCGACCTGCCCACCGGGGCCCCGCTCGGCGTCGGCGGCGTGCCCTTCGAGACGACCACGACCGACCTGGTCCCCGGCGACATGCTGGTCCTCTACACGGACGGCCTCGTGGAGACCCGTCACCACTCCATCGACGACCGTCTCGACGCGCTGCTCGGCTTCCTCGACGAGCCGGGGCGTCCCCTGGAGGAGACCTGCGACCTGCTCCTGCACGGCCTGCGCCACCCCGAGGACCACGACGACGTCGCCCTTCTCCTCGCCCGGACCGTCTAGGTGACGGATCGTCGGACCGCTGTCCGGCGCCGATCCGACGCACCTGTCGCCGGGCGGGCCCTGCATCGCTCACCCACCCACCGCCTGGGCGGTCACCGCCTACGCACTCCTCGCGCGGGAATGACGCCCGGAATGGGACGGGCGGGTCCGGCGGCGGGATCCGTTCCGCCGCCGGACCCGGCGCGAGCCGGCGGTCAGGAGCGCTGCCACAGGGCCGGGGCGGCCTCCGGCGATCCCGTGCCCTGCGCCTGGTGGTTCTGGAGGCACCGGTAGTCGACACCGCCGAAGGAGACGGTCTCCCCCACCTCGTAGACCCGGCCGGGGGCCCAGGTGTCGGTGGAGGCGCCCGGCTGCGGAGCGGGCGTCACGGCCTCGCCCGCGGTCTTCAGGGTCAGCCCGTACCGGCTCAGGAGGGGGTTGACCGGCTGGAAGAACGTGGTGCCGCCGCGCGTGCAGTCCCCCGAGCCGCCCGAGGTGACGCCCTGGGCCTGGGTTCCGGCCAGGAACGGCCCGCCGGAGTCGCCGGGTTCGGCGCACACCGTCGTGCGGGTCAGGCCGTCGACGGTTCCCTCGGCATAGGTGACGCTCGCGTCGTGCTGCTCGACCGTGCCGCAGTGCCAGCCGCTGGTCGAGCCGGAACGGCACACCGACGCGCCCACGAGCGCCCGGACCGAGCCGGAGACCTGGACCCTCGCGCCTCCCTCCCCTTCCACGTCGGGGGTGGCGGTCCAGTCGGCGTTCACGCCCACCCAGGCCATGTCCTCACCCGGGAAGACGGACGCCTGGAACGACCCCTGGTCGGTCCCGTCGGAACCCGTCGTCGTGGCCCCGGCCCTGCCGCAGTGACCCGCCGTGGCGAAGCCCTGCTGCTCCGCCCTGGTGACGGAGAAGCCCACGGAACAGCGGGCGGTGTCGTCGATGTAGTAGGCGTCGCCGCCGACGATGTCCGCCATCAGGCGCGGGCGCTCTGCCGCCACCCGGATGCCGATGCCCTTGCCCTGGGCACCGGCCGCCTCGATGAAGGCGTTCGCGGCCGCCCGGCTGGTCGCCTGGACCACGACCCGGTTCGCCCTGACGTCGACGTACCAGACGGGCGTCTGCGCGGTCCGGAACCGGCCGGCCGCCTCGTCGAGGGTGTTCTTGAGGGAGAGCAGGCCGCTGAGGGGGGTGGTGACGACGGCGGCCCGCGCGCCCTCGGCGCGGATCGCGGGTACGTCGGCCGCGTCGGTGGTGGCGACCGTGAGGGCGTCGGAGGTCCGGCCGGTCACCCACGCCCCGGCGAAGCGCGCGCCCAGCGCGTTGTGGAGCCGGCCGGCGCGGGGGCCCGCCTCCGCCTCGTTGGCCAGGCGTGCGGTGGCCTGCTCGGGCGTCAGGCGCAGGTCGCGCCGGAGAGCGCTCAGCACCTCCCGCGGGGGCTCCTCCACACCGGGTGTGCGGGCTGCGGCGGCGGATCCGGGCCGTGCGGAGTGCGACGGCCCGGCGGCCGCGACCACCGGAACGGCCGCCAGGACGAGGGTGCTGACGGCGGTCAGGGCGGCGCGGCGTCTGCCGGCGAGGGGTCTGGCAACCATGCGGAGTGTCTCCTCGGGTCAGGGACGGATGACGCGAGGCCTTGCCCATGGCGCACGAAGGGATGCCGGAGGCAGGAGGGTTTAGCGGCTTCGGGGGACGCCCGGGACTGCCATGTGCAGTACACCGGCCGACGGGGCGGGGTCGAGGCGGAGACGGTGTCGGGGTGCGGGCGGTACGGGCGGCGCCGACGCACCCCCGCCGCTGACCGACGGCGGTCCGGCAGTCCGGCGGTCCGCCATCACCGGCCGCTCCACCCAGTCCTCCCGCCCCGTCACCACCCGCCGCTCCACCCCGGCTCCCTCACCACCCCGCCCCGCCGTCGGCGCCGGCCGGTGGAGGGCCGACCGGTAAAGGGCCGGCCGGTAAAGGGCCAGCCGGTAAAGGGCCGGCCGACCGTCACTGTTTCGCGGCTCGGTTCTGCTTGCCCCTGGCCTGTTCCTGGCCCTTGGCCGCCGCGGCCGGCGCCTGGGTCTTGTCGGGCTTGCCACGCGTCCGAGGGCCGCCGGCCGCCTGGGTTTCCTGCTCACGGCCGTCGGCCTCGCCGTCCCGCCCGGCCGACGGGGTACGGGCCGCGGGGGTCGCGGGCACGGTCTCGTCCGCGGCTGCGGAAGGGGCGTCGGAGGCCGGGCCGGCCGGCGTGTCCGGGGCGGTCGCGGGCGGGTTCACCGGTCCGGTGGCGGGCGGCGCGCCGGTGCCGGCGTCCTTCGCGCGCGGGGTGCCGTCGTCGGGCGCCGCTCCGATCGACCCGGTCAGGGTGACGCCGAGCACGGCGGCCAGCGCGGCGCCCGCCACCGCCAGGGCGCGCCCGCCCGGCCGCCGGGAAGCGGCGGGGGTCGCCGTCCGGCCCGCGGCGGCGCGGGACTCGTCGGCGCGGGCGAAGAAGGCTCCCCCGACGCCGGACGTCACGGCCGCGCCGGTGGCGGGGGCGTCCCGTGTGCTCATGGCGGCCAGCGCACGGGCGCACGAGGCGGCGCCGGGGCGGGCTTCCGGGTCCTCGGCCGTCATGGCCGCCAGCAGGCCGGTCAGTTCGTCGTCGAGGAAACGGGGCAGGACCGGCGGACGGTGCAGCCGGGCGATCGCCGCCTGCAGCGGCGCGCCGGGGTACTCCAGCTCGCCCTTGACGCACTCCAGCAGGGTCAGGCCGAGGGCGTAGACGTCGGCGGCGGGCCCGGCCTGACGGGACAGGACCTGTTCGGGTGCCAGGTAGGCCGCGGTGCCCTCCAGTACGTCGGGGGCCGTCTGCCCGGTGCCGTCGGCCGGGCGTGAGATGCCGAAGTCGGACAGGTGGGGCGCGCCGGCGGTGTCCAGGAGGATGTTGGACGGTTTGACGTCGCGGTGCACCACGCCCGCGGCGTGCACGTACGCGAGCGCTTCGGCGAGGGCCGCGCCGAGCTCGCGAACGGTGGCCGGGGGCAGGGCTCCGGCCCCTATGCGTGCGCGCAGTGTCGGTCCCTCGAGGAACTGCATGACCAGGAAGGGCAGCTCCCCGTCCCGGCCGGAGTCGTAGACGGTGACGAGGCCGGGGTGCTGGAGTCCGGCGAGCAGGACGGCCTCGTCGGTGAAACTCTTCTCCGACTGTTCCGCACCGCCCCGGAACACCTTGACCGCGACCCGCCGCCTGAGCCGGAGGTCGAAGCCCGCGTGGACGTCGGCGGCGCCGCCCCGCCCGACCAGGGAGCCCAGCCGGTAACGGCCCGCCAGCACCCGCCCCTCGCGGGGGCGTTCCGCTACCGGGGGCCGGGGGTGTACGGACACGCGCTCCCCTGTCGCGGGGATGCGGGAGGTCGGAGATATCACGCAGCCCCGGGTACCCGTCCTTCGGCCGTGCACTCCGCCCCGCGATCGACCTCGACCGACTTCGCGCCAGTTGGGTCTTTTACGGCAATTTTCGCAATTTCCTGCTGATCGTCCGTCAAACAGGTGCGTCGATGAAGGACTGGATCGCCGTGGCCGCGGCCCCGCGCGCCCACTCCTCGAAGGGCAGCGGCCTGGTCTGTACGTCGCACCGCGCGGCCGAGCCGAACGCGGCGGCCGCGAACGCCTCACGGATGTGCTCGGCGAACAGGTCGTAGGCGGCCAGGCCCTCGCCGGAGATGATCACGCGGGAGGGTCCGAGCAGGTTGGCGACGGTGGCGATGCCGCGGCCGATGGCGTTCCCGGCCCTGGCGTACGCCTCGCGCGCCCCGGCGTCCCCGTGCCGGGCCCGGTCCACGGCCTCGGCGGTGTCCGCGACCCCGGTTCCGCCCGTCTCGCGGATGCGGGCGAGGATCGCCGCGTCCGCGGCGACGGCCTCCACGCAGCCGCGGTTGCCGCAGTGGCAGGGCGGCCCGTCCGGGTCGACGGTCACATGGCCGATCTCGCCGGCCACGCCGTGCGCTCCCGCGACCACCCGGCCGTGCACGACCAGGCCGCACCCGATGCCCGCGCCGACGGTGACCACCGCGAAGTCCGACAGGCCCACACCGGCACCGAACCACTGCTCGGCGACGGTGAGGGCCCGTACGTCGTTGTCGACGGTCACCGGCAACCCGGTGACGGCGGCGGCGAGTTCGGCCAGCGGGACCTCGCGCCACTCCAGGAACGGCGAGTACCGCACCACGCCCTCGGCGCGGTCGACGTCACCGGAGACGGCGACGCCCAGGCCGGCCACCCGGACGCCGTAGCCCTCCGCCTCGGTGAGCAGTTCCCGCACGAGGTCCGCGGTCGCGTCGAGGACCGCCCCGGGGGCGCGGTCGGCCAGCGGTACGCGACGGTCGACGAGGCTGCGGCAGCACAGGTCGGTGAGCACGCCGATGATCTCGTCACCGGTCAGCTTCACGCCGATGAACAGCGCGCGGCCACCGTCGACGCGCACCAGGCCGGCGGGCCGTCCGAGCGCCGGACGGGCCCCCGCGTCCGTGTCCTCCACCAGATAGCCCGACTCGATCAGGGGGCGGACGGCCTTGGTGACCGCGGCCGGGGACAGACCGGCCCGCCGGGCCACCTCCCCCCGGGTCAGGGGGCCGCGGGAGAGGACGGTGGTGAAGACGTGTGAGGCGGCCGGGGTGGCGGCGGGGAACTTCTCGGCGTCGGTGGGCGAGGACATGGCCGGGAACCTAGGTCCCTTATTTTCCGCTGTCAATGAAAGAACCCGCCAACCCTTGAACGGCCGACAGGACCTGTGATCTCCTTTGCAAGCCGCGATGAGGGCGGAGTCCTGTCATGTGATCGAAGGTCACGCTCGGCTTCGCGCCACTTCGCCCCTCCTTCGTCCGTTCATCCACGTGAGGCCCGACACCGATGATCTCCTTCTCCCCGGACACCGGGATCTGGCTGCTGACCACCCCGCGGACCTCGTACGCCCTGCGGATCGACGAGACGGGCGCCCCCTGCCATCTGGCGTGGGGGCCGCGGCTGACCCTTCCGGAGGCGGAGGGGCTCCTGCCCCCCGCCGGGCCGGCGGGCGACAGCTTCGAGGGGCGGCCGGCGGTGGGCGAGGAGCTCCCCGTCGACGGGGGCACCCGCTTCGGCCCGCCCTCCCTCCAGGTCCGCCACTCCGACGGCTCCCGCGCCTTCGAGTGGGAGCCCGTCGGGCACCGGGTGCACGAGCCCGCGCCCGGCAGCGCCGAACTCGTCCTGGAGTTCCGCGACCGCCTCTACCCCCTGCACGTGGCCCTCCACTACCGGGTGCGCGAGGACACCGACGTCATCGAACGCCGGACCGTGCTGCGCAACGCCGGGGACCGGCGCGTCGAGCTCCTGCGGGCCGACTCCGCCGCCTGGACGCTGCCCGTGCTGCCCGACTACCGGCTCAGCCACGTCACCGGGCAGTGGTCCGCCGAGAGCCAGCTGCGCCGGGACACCCTCCCGTACGGCGAGACCGTGCTGACCAGCAGGCGCGGCATCACCAGCCACCACGCCAACCCGTGGGTGATGCTCGACGCGGGCGACGCCGGCGAGGACCACGGACGGGTGTGGAGCGCCGCCCTCGCCTGGTCCGGAACCTGGCGCGTCACCGTGCAGCGCACACCCGACGGGCGGGCCGGCTGGAGCGGCGGCGCCGGTCACGAGGGCACGAGCCTGCCGCTGGCTCCCGGCGAGGAGCACGCCACCCCCGTGTTCGCCGGCCTGTGCACCGACGGCGGGTTCGGCGCCGCGAGCCGTGCCTGGCACGCGTACACGCTCGCGCACGTCCTGCCGCGCGGCCGGGAGACCGCGCCGGTGCTCTACAACTCGTGGGAGGCCACCGGCTTCGACGTCGACGAGGCGAGCCAGAAGGCCCTCGCCGAACGGGCCGCCGCACTGGGCGTCGAGCTGTACGTCGTCGACGACGGCTGGTTCGGCTCGCGCCGCAGCGACCGCGCCGGTCTCGGCGACTGGACGCCGGCGCCCGACCGCTTCCCCGACGGCCTCGGCCCGCTGTCCGACGCCGTGCACGGGCTCGGCATGCGGTTCGGCATCTGGGTGGAGCCGGAGATGGTCAACCCCGACAGCGACCTGTACCGCGAACACCCCGACTGGGTCCTGCACATCCCCGGCCGGGTCCGCAGCGAGCTGCGCAACCAGCTCGTCCTCAACTTCGCCCGCGACGACGTGGCCGACTGGGCGTACGGGTGGCTGACCCGGCTGGTCGGCGACCACGCCGTCGACTTCCTGAAGTGGGACATGAACCGCGCCTTCAGCGAGGCGGGCTGGCCCGGCGCCGCCCCGGACGGCGACCGGCTGTGGAGCGCGTACGTCACCAACCTGTACGGCGTCCTGGACCGGTTGCGCGCCGACCATCCGGGGCTGCGGATCGAGACGTGCAGCGGGGGCGGCGGGCGCGTCGACCTCGGTATCCTCGCGCGCACCGACCAGGCCTGGGCGTCGGACAACACCGACGCCGTCGACCGCCTGGTCATCCAGCACGGCTTCGGCCAGGTCTACCCCGCCCGCACGATGTCCGCCTGGGTGACCGACGTGCCGAACCAGGTCACCGGCCGCACGGTGCCGTTGCGGTTCCGCTTCCACTCCGCCATGGCCGGGCTGCTGGGCATCGGCGGCGACCTCACCCACTGGTCGGAGGAGGAGCTGGCCGAGGGCGCGACGCTGGTGGCCGAGTACAAGAAGGTGCGCCACCTCGTGCAGCACGGTGCGCTGTACCGGCTGTCCGAGCCGCTCGGCGACCGTCCGACGGTGGTGCAGTACGTCGCCGAGGACGCCGCCGAACTGCTCGTGCTGGCCTGGCAGCGCGGGCCCCGGCACGGCAGCCCGCGCCTCCCCGTGCGCCTGCCGGCGCTCACGCCCGGCGCCCGCTACCGGGACACCCGAACCGGCACCGTGCACCACGCCACCGTCCTCGCCGAGTACGGCCTCCACCTCGACCTGCCGCGGGGCGACTGGTCGAGCACGGCCGTCCACCTGGTCCGTACGGACTGACGGGAGACGACCGGACGGAGACCACCGGGCAGGTGACGACCGCGGGGGGACACGGGCGGGGAGACATCAGGCCGACTCCCCGCCCGGGAGACCGGGACACGGGACGCCGGGACGACGGAGCCGAAGCCCGCCGTCCCGGGTCCGCCCCCCGCGGACGCCTCGGCGACCCCGGGGATCAGGACACGCGCGCCTGCACGTACGGCACCAGGCGCACCGGTCCGACCAGGCCGTGGTCCTGGCGGGCGACGCCGCCGAACACGGCGGGCTGCGCCACCCGGAGACGGTTGATCAACGGGGTCGCCACCTCCACCTCGACGACGTTGGCACCGGGCCGCAACAGGTCGGTGCCGAGGTCGACGACGGGGTTCAGCCGGTCCACCGGACCGAGGCGTACGCCGTTGACGCTCACCCTGCACGTGTCGCTGACCTGGCCCAGCTCGAGACGGGCGCCGTGGGAGGCGGTCCAGTCGGCGGGCAGGTCCAGGGTGGTGCGGTAGCGGCCGATCCCCGCGCTGTCCGCCAGTTCGGGGATGCGTGACCAGGGCAGCAGCGCGTCCAGCCTCACGGTGACCTCGACGCGTTCGGTGCGGGTCGCACCGGTGCCGGGCCGCCAGTCCTCGACGTCCAGCCGCCACGGGCCCGGGGTGATCACCGCGGGGACGGCGCGGACCGTCGTGGTGACCGGCCGCCCCCGGTCCGGCCGGGTCGTGTACGTACCGGGTGCGCCCGCCCGGACGACGAGTCCCTCGTCGGTGAACAGGGCCTCGTCGGCATCGGTGGTGACGACGTGCGGGCGGGAGCCGTGGCGGTCCCCGAAGAGTCCCGGCCGGCCCAGCGCGACGACGACCGTCTCCCCCGGCTGGAGGGTGATCCGCAGGGTGAAGTCCTCGCCGTCCCGGGTGTACCGGGCGAGCCGGACGGCCTCGCCCGACCAGGGGTCCAGGAGGTAGGGCACCGCGTTGCCGGACCCGGTGCGGCGCAGCGTCACCTCGTGGTCGATCGCCGCGACGGCCGGCTTCACGGTCTCCGCGTGCTTGCCGTTGCAGAGGTAGTAGAAGTCCGCCCCGGGGGTCGCCCGGTGGGCGTTGAGGAGGGTGGAGGGGGTGCTGTGGCGGACGTCCGGTGTGACGCCGAGCCGGTTCAGGGCGTCGCCGACGAGCGCCTTGTCGGTGACGCGGGCGACGTTCGGCAGGGCGAGCAGTTCGGCGAGGACGTCCCGCAGCCGGTCGGTCTCGCCGTCCGCGGGCACGCCCGGCGTCAGTGCCTGGTCGAAGGCGCCGAGCAGGACCACCGGCAGCCCGGCCCCGGCGAGGGCGAGCACCTTGCGGGCGTCGTCGAGGGCGAGGGTGGGCGTGGAGCCGTAGAAGAAGTCGCCCTCGACGAAGAGGGCCTTGTACGCCGGGCCGTCGGGCGCCAGGCGGCCGTCGCGCACGGTGGCGGAGGGCAGGTCGAGCAGCGGGCCGCTGAGGAACTGGTGGGTCCAGCCGAGCGGGACGCCCGTCGCGGTGAACCAGGAGGCGCCGATGCCGGTCGCGGTGTAGCCGGTCTGCCGCAGGATCGCCACGTCGGCCCGGACGGTGCCCGACTGGAGCACCCGGTGCACCCGGCCGAGGTAGCCGGCGATGTCGGCCACGTGCCGCCAGGTCGGCTGCCGCGGCCCCCAGGACTCGCCGTAGCCGGAGGTGCCGTTGTACGGGCTGAACGCGGCGAAGCCGGGCCAGCTCACCTGGGGTGCGGTGGCGTACGAGAAGCCGTGCAGGACCGTCTGGTTGACGCCCGCCGCGTAGGCGCCGCCCATGGTGCGCAGGAAGCGGTCCCAGGTCGTGCTGTACGCGGATCCGTTGTAGGCGCCCGCCTCGCAGGACAGGACGGTGTGCCCGGCCATGTCCCGGCCGCCGGCCAGGCAGCGGTAGTCGTCGAGGTTCTTGAAGCCGAGGGACTCGCCCTCGGCGATGTCGAGCAGGGCGGCCGAGGCGATGGCGTCGGTCTGCAGGCCGTAGGGCTGTGCGCGCAGTTCCATGCCGAGGGAGTGCGCCCAGTCCCGCAGGGCGCGGACGTGGTGCCGGTTGAACAGGTCGGACACGGTCGCCCAGAAGTCGTGCCGGATCTGCCGGGTGAGCTGGGCCTCGAACGCGAAGACCTGGTTGCCGTTGTCGAGCACGACCGCCGGCAGGTACGGCAGGAGCGGCCGTCCCGTGCGCTTCTCGAAGGCCTCCGGCAGCGCGGAGGTCCAGCACAGTGCGTCGGTCTCCAGTTCCACGGAGTCCTCGAAGAAGGCGCCGCCCGCGGCCTCCAGCAGTTTGCGCAGCCGGGGCGTGAGGATCTCGCGCTCCCAGTGGCCGGTGACGGCCGCCGTGCCCGCGGCGCTGAAGTGGTCGACGACGTGGGCCGCGGGCGCGGAGTGCGGCCCGGACTCGGGCTGCTGTCCCGAGCCGCGCCGCCAGTAGGAGATCAGCACCCAGTCGCCGTCCCCCGGCGCCGTCCAGGACAGGGTGCCGTCGGTGACCAGTGAGGTCAGGTCGCGGACGCCGGCGGGGTCGAGGCCGGTCTCCTTGCGGGTGGAGTTGGCGGTGTCGACGCGGGCCGCCTGCACGGCGAGGAGCCGCTGCCGGGTGACGCCGGAGGCGGGCGCGTGGACGGGCGGGGGCACCGGGCCCTCGTACACCGCTCCGCCGGCCACGGCGACCCGGCCGTGGGCGAGTTCCTGCGCGGCCGCCTCGTCGTCGGGAGTGACGCCGGGGACCGCGACGGGCCAACTGGGGCCCAGGGTCAGGTCGATGGTGACGCCGCGTCTGGCGGCTCTGCTCAGGGCCGCCTCGACACCGTCCCGCCAGGCTCCGCCGCCCCAGCCGTGCCGGGCTGTGTCCAGGACGGACTTGTCCTTGATGCTGTGGTGGACGGCGGCGATCTCCATGCCGCCGAAGCCGGCGTCCGCGATCTGGTCGATCTCGCGGGCGATCTCGTCGGGGTCGACCAGTCCGTCCGGCCACCACCAGCGGAACTTGGGGCGCACGGACCGCGGGGGCTTCGCGAACCAGTCGGCACCGGGGCCGGCCTCCGCGACCGCGGTCCCCGCGGCTTCGGTCGCGGGGGCCGCGGTCGCGGGAGCGGCGGCCGCCACGCCGGGCAGGGCGCCGAGGACCGTCGCCCCGGCCCCCGCCGCCAGTCCCGCGGCCAGGGCCGCCCGCCGGGGTATGCCGCCGCTCTGCGTCATGCCTTCATCCATGGTGCGCCTCGAGTCCGGGAGAACAACTCATGATTGAATCGTTTCAATCATGATCGACGCGGGAACGCTAAACCGGCCGTTCGGACCAGGTCAAGAGGTCGGACACGGCCGGCTGCCCCGGGGACCCGTGGGCGCGGTCCCGCGCCGGGGCCCTACCGGGTCACCGTCCGGACCCAGTTCAGCGTGCGGACGAAGAGGTCCTCGACCCGCTCGTCGGGCAGGCCGTGCCAGACGTGGTCGGCGCCGGGGACCGTCCACAGGTCGACCGGGACGCCCGCCTCCTCCAGCCGGGCGGCCAGGGCGCGGCTGTGGTCGCAGCCGACCATGGTGTCGTCCTCGCCGTGGGCCAGCAGGAACGGCGGCGCGCCGGGCCGGACCCGGGCGACGGGGCTCGCCTCGCGGGCCGCTTCCGGCACGTCGGCGGGGGCGGCTCCGAGGAGCAGCGCCTCCGGCGTGTCGGCGCCCTGCCGGGTCAGGTCGCTGGGCGCGTACCAGGCGACGGCGCCCTTGAGCCGGGACGCCCCTTCGGACAGGGCGAGCAGGGCGGCGAGGTGCCCGCCCGCCGATTCGCCCCACACGGCCGTCCGGTCGGCGTCCACGCCGAGTTCGGGGGCGCGCAGGGCGAGCCAGCGCAGGGCGGCGCGCAGGTCGTCCAGGGGGGCGGGGAAGACCGCCTCGCCGCTGAGCCGGTAGTCGACGGAGGCGACGGCCAGTCCTGCGGCGGCGATCCGGGCGAAGGGGCCGGGATCCCAGTCCCGCGTCCGGTGTCCCATGTCCTCGCGCCTCCCCCGGCGCCAGGCCCCGCCGTGCACGAACAGCACGAGCGGGACGGACGGCCCGCCGGGGCGGTGCTCCGGAAGCCACAGGTCGAGTTCGAGCGGCCGCGCCCCCGGCACGTCCGCGTAAGGGACGCCGCGCAGGAGGCGGACCCCGCCCTCCAGGTGTGCGGCCGGTGGCAGCGGGGCCCCGTCCGGGTGGGGGGCGGCGATGACGGCGAGCAGGTCGGAACGCGCGGTCACGGGGTGCGCCACTGGTGGTCGGGCAGGAACCGCACGTCGTACTGCTGGGGCACGGTGGCGAACTTGCTCCGTTCCGGGACGTACGGCGACGCGGGCAGACCGGGGCCCTCGACGGGCGTGCCGAGGTTCTCGAAGAAGCGCTCGAACGTGCCTCCGGGGCCGGCGGCGACGCCGACGATCCGGCTGCCGTGGCGCTCGATGCGGTAGGCATGGGGGCAGTTCTTCGGGACGAAGCCGAAGTCGCCGCTGGTCAGGAGCTTTTCGTACTGCTCGCCCGCGGTGTCCTCGACGAACAGCCGCACCGCACCGTCCGTGACGAAGAAGACCTCGTAGGTGTCCGGGTGCAGGTGGGCCGGGATGGTGTCGCCCTTGGGGCCCTCGCAGGTGAAGAAGTTGAACGTGTTCTCCGTCTGCTCGCCGCCCGCGTAGACGGTGAACAGGTCGGTGAACAGCAGGGCGCGGTCGCCCATGCCCCGCTCGATGAAGTACGGCTTGCCCGGGTCGGGCGGGATCTGCGAGGCACGGCGGTACTGGGTGGCGTACTCGATGGTCACGGCTCTCCTCGGTGGTGCGGCGGCCTGCGGTCGGCGGCCGGCGGTCACGCGGCGGCCGGTCGGCGGTCGCGCGGCTCGGCCACCGGCGTGTGCGGACGTGCGGCGACCGCGTCGACGCTGGGTGTCAGCCAGGCTGACATAATGGTTCGGGAGCGTGCAAGACTTCGCTGATCTTTTCTTCTTCCGACCCTGGGGAGCGCATGGACGCCGGACGCCGCAGCCTGCCGCAGCTGCTGGGCGAGGCCCGTCGGTGGTTCGACGACGCCCTGCTGACGGCCCTCGAAGCGGACGGCGCCGAGCCGGTGTCGTCGACCCAGCTGCAACTGTTCGCGGTCCTCGACGAACGGGGCACGACGGTGTCCGAGCTGGCCCGCCGGATGGGCGTCACCCGGCAGACCGCGCACAAGGCCGTGCACACCCTGGTCGCCCTGGGCCTGCTGGAGCAGGTCCCCCACCCCACCTCGGCCCGGCAGCTGCTCATCCGCCGGACCCCGGCGGGCCGGCGCGCGCACGACCGCGCGACGGCCGTCCTCGACGCGCTCGAACGCACGCTGGCCGAGCGCCTCGGCGGCCGGTCGGTGCGGGAGCTGCGGGCCGTGCTGGAGATGCCCTGGGGGGAGCCTCCGGAGCCGTCCGGCTCACAGGGCTGAGCCGGACGGCGCCGCGAGCCGGGCAAAGAGCGCGGTGCCGGTCTCGGCGAGCGGGAAGCGGGCGCCGAGCTGACCGTCGGGGCGCACGACGAAGCCGGTGGGGCCGTCGGGGTGGTAGAGCCGGGCGAACTCGCCCTCGGTGTCACGGTACGCGGGCACCGGCAGGGTGTCGGGGGCGACCGACGCGGCTTCGCGGGCGAGGAGGACGACCGGCGACGGGCCGGCCGGGGTGCCGTCGGCGCCCGCCCTCCCGGCGGCCTCGGCGAGTGCGGCCGCGTCGGCGCCGTACAGGAGCACCACGTGGTCCGTGCGGCCCCGCAGGACGTCGAGCAGGCGCAGCGGATAGCAGGCCACCGGTGTGGTCAGCCCCGCACAGTCCGGTGCCCGGTCACCGGGCCGGGGTCCCTCACCGGGGCCGTACGGGTCGGCGCCGAGCGGGCCGTCCCGGTAGGTCACCAGCAGTTGGGCCTCGCGCAGCATCGTGGTCCGCGGGTCGTCGGGGTCGTTCTCGATGCCCTGCGTGGAGTGCCGCACGGTCCGGCCGACGACCTCCTCGCCGACCGGGCGGCGTTCGGCGTCGTAGGTGGCGAGCAGGGCGGGCCCCGCCTCGCCCCTGACGACACGGGCGAGCTTCCAGGCGAGGTTGCAGGCGTCCTGGATGCCGGTGTTCATGCCCTGGGCGCCGGTGGGCGGATGGATGTGGGCGGCGTCGCCGGCGACGAAGACCCGTCCGTCGCCGTAGCGGTCGACGATGCGGTGGCTGATGCGGAAGACGGACGACCAGCGCAGCCGCGAGAGGGTGGCCGGTTTCGGCGCGAGACGGTCGACCACGGCCTGGATGTCGGACAGCTCCGGGGCGCGGCCCTCCTTCGGACCGTGCTCGACCGGACCGTGCTCGACGCCGTCCGCCCGCGCCGGCCCGCGGCCGGCCGAGAGCTCGGGCGGGACCAGCATCGACATGCGGTAGCGGTTGCGGCCGGGCAGCGGGATGCAGACCAGCAGGTCGTCGGTGGAGCCGTCGGCGGCACGGTGGGTGGAGCGGATGCCGTACCCGTGGGGCATCTCCCAGTCGGTCTCCACGTCGGCCAGCATGTACTCCTCGGCGAAGGCCGCGCCCTCGTAGGCCAGTCCGAGCCCCTTGCGGACGACGCTGTGCGCCCCGTCGCAGCCGATGAGATAGCCGGCCCGCAGTTCCTCCTCCGCGCCGGAGACGGTGCGCAGCCGGGCGGTGATCCCGTCCCGGTCCTGCGCGAACGACAGCAGTTCGGTGCCCCGCTCGATGTGCGTGCCCAGGCCGGCGACGTACTCCTCCAGGAGGCGCTCGGTCTCGTACTGCGGCAGCGCGGCGAAGCCGTACGGCACCTCGGGCGGCAGGGCGAGATCGATGCGCGCCCGCTCACGGCCGTTCACGTAGGTCAGCTGGCCGCGCATCGGGGCGGCGCACTCCAGGACCGCCCGGGCCAGGCCCATGCGGTCCCAGATCTCCAGGGTGCGCGGTTGGACGCCGACCGCCTTCGCGTACGGCAGGCGGGCCCGGAGCCGGTCGACGAGCCGGCAGCGCACTCCGTGCCGGCGCAGCTCGGCCGCCGCGCTCAGACCGACCGGTCCGGCGCCCGCGATCAGTACGTCGGTCGTTCCGTCGTGCGTCACGGGCGCCTCCCGCCGTCTGGATGCCGGACCGGTCCATGGTCGCGCGCCGGCGCCCGGGCTGCGAGGCGGGCCGGGGGCGGCCGTGCGCCGCGGCGGGGGCATCCGGCACCTCGGGTGTCCCCCGCCGCGAGCCCGGTCCGGGCGTGCGGTCAGCCGGTGGTGCAGGAGACGGTCGGCCAGGTCCAGTTGCCGTTGGGCTGCACGGTGACGCCCCAGTTGTTGCCGCTGCCGTCGGGCTTCGCGGTCAGCACCTG